>JAVBNE010000078.1:0-86228 GCA_031551755.1 Cellulomonadaceae bacterium
GGGTCGACTGGTACAACAACAGGCGCCTGCACGGCACGCTCGGGATGAACACCCCGGTCGAGTACGAGGACGCCCACTACGCTGCTCTCAACCAGCAGGCTCAACCCGCATAGGAGCGGCACAGAACCCGGGGCGGTTCAGTGTGGGTGGTGGTGTGGTGAGGGTGTGGACGCGTGAGGATCCGGGGGTGGGTGATCCTGGGGCGTTTCGGGTGGCAGCGGCGCGTTTGGGTGCCGATATTGATGTGTTGGAACGCGTGCATGTGGTGTTGGTGCGTCAGGGTGGGATTTTGGAGTTGGAGTGGAAGGGGTTGGCCGCAAAGGCGTGGCAGGTGGTGCTCGCGTCGATGCGGGCCTATGCCCTGGCGATGATCGAGTCTGGGACGGTGGCTCGGCAGGGGTATTTGCGGTATGCGGCGGATGTGGAGGATGTTCAGCAGCGGGTGGCGGTGGTGCATCATCAGATGGCCGATGCTGAGGCGAACCTCTCGGTGATCACCAGGTATGCCGAGGCGGAGGCCGGCTCGGGCGTATACCAGATGTTGTTGGTGCGGTGTGAGCAGGCTGCGCAGGAGGTGGAGTTGGCTCGGGGGTTGCTGGAGCCGTTGGTTGTGGCTCGTGAGGAGGCGGACCGGCGGTTGGAGATGGCGTTGCAGGAGGCGGGCACCGCTCCGCCGGAGGTGAGCGCCACGGCGCAGGCGATGGTGGCGGTGCTCGTTTCGGACCAGCCGCCGCCGGAGGCGCAGCGGTTCTTGAACTACCCGACGAATCAGAGCCCGTTCAACGTCAAGGAGAGGTGGGAGGCGTTGTCGGCGGCGGATCAGCAGTGGTTGATGACGTATCGGCCGTTTCGGATCGGGAATCTGGATGGGTTGCCGGCGTGGGTGCGTAATCTTGCTAACCGGTCGGAGGTTGAGCGGTATGGTGCGAGGTTGGATGAGGGGTGGGTGCGCGCGCGTAAGGAGTATCCGGATGCCAGTGATTATCAGCGGCAGTGGGTGGCGTGGAAGTATGCGGGGCTCAGTGAGGAGGAGGCCCGTTCGGTGGCGAACCTGCGCCGGGAGCTGCGTAAACGGCCCGAGGCGCAGCTGCTTGTTTTCGATATGAAGCATGAGGGTGCCACCCGTGCGGCGGTCTCGATCGGTGACCTGGACAATGCCAGTCATGTGGGTGTGTTCGTGCCTGGGATCGGTTCACGTATCGGCAATAGTGGCAATGTGAAGATGTACCTCGACCACATGAAGAACCTGCGCACGGAGACCGGAAAGGTCCTACAGAAGGATCTTCAGGGCGCCAAGGAGGACGTTGCGTGTGTGTATTGGTTGGGGTATTCGCCTCCTTCGGGTTTGGAGGGAGGGCCAAGTGTCACGACGGCGTTGAAGGAGGGTCGGGCGGCTGATGGGGGGCGCTCCTTGGCGAATTTTGCTGATGGGATCGAGGTGAATAATCCGGGGTCGCGGCGGTCGTTGTTGGGTCATTCGTATGGGAGTGTGACGTCGGCGCATGCGCTGGTTCGTACGGATTCGTTTGATTCTTTTGTTGCTTTTGGTAGTCCGGGGATTCCAGATGGTGTGAGCGATGTTCGGGTTCCTGCCGGTGAGCGGTATTATGGGGTGGCCCGCGGAGACTTGGTAGCGGGCGTTGGTCCTTACGTTCACGGGAACAAGCCGTCGGAGTTGGGGTTCGAGAGGCTGCCGACTCGTAAGGTTGATGGGTATGATAATTCGACGGGTCATTCGCAGTATTTGAAGGATGGGTCGTCGTTCCAGCGGTCGTTGGCGGCTGTGGTGGCTGGCCGTCCGGAGGAGGTTCCAGGCTGATGAGGTCCCGGTTGTTTGTGCTTGTTTGCTTATTGGTGTTGGGAGGGTGTGCGTTGGTCAGTTCGGATGCTAATGATTATCTTGGTCGGGATAATTCTGATGATACGCCGGTGCTTGAGCGTGGGTCGTATGAGGATGCGAAGGTCCGGTTGGATGCGATGATGGCGGAGATGTCGGTGGCGTTGACCGAGGCGTTCCCGGAATGTCCGATGAAGCCCGACCCCGAGCAAGGGGACGATGTCAGTGGCGGTGGCACTAATGAGGAGGAGTACAACAATGCTTGGCCCTTCGTGATGAACTCACGCCACCGTCTCATGGAGTGCACTTTGGCGGATACGCGCGAACGGGCGGACACGGCTATTTCTGCTGTCACTGTTATCGCGGAGCGTTATGGTTTTCGTCCGCATGTGACCTATAAGGATCGGATACTGCCGGACGGTGAGGGGTCTATTTCTATCGAGGGTTGGAACGCTGACGGCGACTCGTATTCCTTTGGTTCCATCAAACGGACTGTTCTCGACTACACGACTGCGCCGCGTTTTACCGAGGAGCAGCTTGAATCGATCCGTACCGATCCGGAGGCGACCCCACCGATCCCGCCGTGGTCCTATTTCGACCAGCTCGACCAACGGCCGTCCGCGCAGACGCCGGCGCCGGGGGACGGCCGTGCCGACGAGACGACCGGCCAGGGTTAGCTGTGGCTGGCCGTCCGCAGGAGGTTCCAGGCTGATGAGGTCCCGGTTGTTCGTGCTCGTTTGCTTATTGGTGTTGGGAGGGTGTGCGTTGGTCAGTTCGGATGCTAATGATTATCTTGGTCGGGATAATTCTGATGATACGCCGATACTTGAGCGTGGGTCGTATGAGGATGCGAAGGTCCGGTTGGACGCGATGATGGCGGAGATGTCGGTGGCGTTGACTGAGGCGTTCCCGGGATGTCCGATGAAGCCCGACCCCGAGCAAGGGGACGATGTCAGTGGCGGTGGCACTAATGAGGAGGAGTACAACAATGCTTGGCCCTTCGTCATGGAGTCGCGTTACCGTTCCATGGAGTGCACTTTGGCGGATACGCGTGAACGGGCGGACACGGCTATTTCTGCTGTCACTGTTATCGCGGAGCGTTATGGTTTTCGTCCGCATGTGACCTATAAGGATCGGATACTGCCGGACGGGGAAGGTTCGATTCAGATCGAGGGTTGGAATGCTGACGGGGACTCTTACAGTTTCGGTTCGATCGTGCATACAAATCTCGTGTACAGGACTGCGCCGCGTTTTACCGAGGAGCAGCTTGAATCGATCCGTACCCACCCGGAGGCCACCCCGCCACCGATCCCGCCGTGGTCCTATTTCGACCAGCTCGACCAACCGCCGTCAACGCAGACACCAGCGCCGGGGGACGGCCCTGCCGCCGAGACGACCGACCAGAGCTAACCCCCCAGCGCGTACCGCAAGGGTTCCAGCTTCGCTTCGGACTCGGCCAACTCAACGGCCGGGTCCGAGGCAGCGACGATCCCGCAGCCGGCGAAGATCCTCACCAGATGGTCGTCATGCTCCGGCAGTTCGGCGGAACGCAGGGCGATGCCCCATTCACCGTCCCCATCGGAACCGAGCCAGCCAACCGGACCTGCGTAACGGCCCCGGTCCATCCCCTCGATCTTGCGGATCAAATCACGCGCGAGCACCGTCGGCGTCCCACAGACCGCCGCGGACGGATGTAGCGCAGCGGCTAACGTCAAGCTCGTTGGCCCATGACTGCCGAGCGCCCCGGAGCCCGTGGCCTGTCCAGCGCTCACACCCTCCTCCGCACCAGCCTCCCGCTCCGCTCCAACCCCCAGGCCTACGCCCTCTCCGACGCCCGGCGTCGGTCGTGCTAGCACCCCGGTGACATCCGAGGCCAGATGCATCACATTGGGCAGGTGCAGGACGAAGGGCGCGTCGGGCACGTTCATCGAAGTACAGAAGCCGGCGAGTGCGTCGGCGACCGAGGCGACAGCGTATTCGTGTTCTTCGAGGTCTTTCGACGATCGGGCCAGCTGCGCCGCATGCAGCAGGGACGCGTCATCCGTGTGCCCACGCGGAATCGTTCCAGCGAGCACCCGGGAGGTCACCAAGCCGCGTTCGCTGCGTACCAACAGCTCAGGGGTCGCGCCGATCATGCCGTCGACCGAGAAGGTCCAGCAGGTGTCGTAGGCGACGGCGAGCCGTCGCAGCAACCACCGGGGATCGACGGGGGCGCTCGTACGGGCCAGCACATCACGGGCCAGAACGACCTTGTCGAGCTGCCCAGCCCTGATCACGTCGACCGCCTCCCGGACGACGTCGGCCCAGTCGTCCGCACTCAAAGCGCCCTCGCGCCAGCTCACCGTGCCAGGGCCGGTGACGGGCAGTCGGGTCGTGGGCTTCGCGGTATGTGGCGTGGTGGCCAGCGAACCGGCGGCGTCGACGGTGGTCATCCAGGACCGGCCCTCGCGTCGGCCCACGAGCACCCGTGGGACGATCAGAGCGCCCCCGGGCCGCAAGTCGTCCGGGCTTGTGTCGTCGAAGGCGAAGCTGCCGAAGGCCACCGGACCAGTGCCCGGCATGCCCACCTCGTCGCGGATGATCGCCCGATCCAAGGTCTGCTGCCACGCCACCTCGGCGTCGGCGAACCTTCCCGGACCCCAGGTCTCGAACCGCAGGGCGGTGCCCCAGCCGACGAGGCCGTCGCCCCGGCGGACCCAGACCAGAGGCCGAGTGTCGGGGAGCAGGTCGAGAAGTGCCGTCGGCCCCGCCTCCAGATCGTCGATGGCGACGGTACGCACCACGAGTGGGTGGGCGACGGGTGGGCTACTGGTCACCGGCCCGGCCGGTGACGACGGCTGCGCGGTCATCACCACCAGGGTAAGAGACGAAGCCCGACCCACCGGACGCAACCGCGGGTCAGGTGCGAGTGCATGCTCGTCGACGCGCCAAGCGGGGCACAATGGTCACCATGTCTCGCGCCACCCTCGAAAAGAAGCCGGCGGAGGTCGCGTCGATGTTCGACGGGATCGCCGGGCGGTACGACCTCACCAACGACGTGATCTCCCTCGGCCAGGACCGACGTTGGCGCAAATTGACGGTCGCCGCGGTCGGGGCAACCGCGGGGGAGCGGGTACTCGATCTGGCCGCGGGCACGGGGACCTCCAGCGAGCCCTATGACGCGGACGGCGTGCAGGTGGTGCCTTGTGACTTCTCGTTGGGCATGCTGGAGGTCGGCAAGGCGCGCCGCCCGGACCTGCCGTTCGTCGCCGGGGACGCCACGCAGCTGCCGTTCGCGGACGAGTCCTTCGACGCGGTCACCATCTCTTTCGGGCTGCGGAACGTGACGGACACCCCGCGGGCGCTGGCCGAGATGGCGAGGGTGGTCCGCCCTGGCGGGCGGATCGTGATCTGTGAGTTCTCCCACCCCACCTGGGCGCCGTTCCGGCGGGTCTACTTCGAGTACCTGATGCGGGCTTTGCCGCCGGTGGCGGGCTGGGTGACCCGATCGCAGGAGTCCTACGACTACCTCGCGGAGTCGATTCGCGACTGGCCGGATCAGGTGAGCCTCGGGCGGATGCTCCGGGCGGCCGGCTGGGAACAGGTCGCCTACCGGAACGTCTCCGGCGGGATCGTGGCCCTGCACCGGGGCGTGCGACCGGGCACGACGGCGGGAGGGGTGGCCTGATGGCTCGCGACAAGGGGGTCAAGGCAGTTCAGCGCGGCCGGAGCGGTCGGCCGGATACCCAGGAACGTCGACTGCGGGTGAAAAGGGTCGCGGCGGAACTCGCGGCCCGGCTCGAGGCCCACGGCGCCCGGACCGAACTGGGCCGCACGACCGCGACCCATTCGAGCGTCGAGGTCCGCCAGGAGCGCCGGCACCGGATGACCGTGGACGTGGAGATCGTCGACGACGCTCCGCTGTACACGATCACGCAAGAGGGCCAGACGGTCGAGTACTTCGACGTCGAAGCCGTTCGGCGCGTGGTGATCGCACCGCCTCAGCGGTGGAACCGCTGGTGGGCGGTGGCGGTGGTGGTGGTCGCCTGGGTGCTGGTGGCCATCGGCGTGGCAGTCGTCATGAACGAGGTGAACTGGCTCGTTCTGGGTGGGGTGTTCGTGGCCGGGTCGGTGGTCAGCTTCGCGTTGGGATCGCTCATCCGGCGATGGCGGCGTTGGCGGATCGAGCGGGGTGCTCTGAGCCGGATGGGCATCCGTCGCTGAGATCAGCTCGGTTGGTGGCCGTGAAGGAAGGGTGCCCTTCGTACACACTTCCTCCCCAGATCGACTAGAGTAGGCCTGTCTGTTGTGACCGCCTTCACAAGGCTGCTCGGTCAGCCAACGTGAGGGGTTCAACGGCATGTAATAGTGGCCCTGCGGAGGTGTGGGGAAACCTGTGAGGCGGGGTGAGATTCGTGCGAGCCAGCAGCCTGGATGACGCCGACGTCATCGTCGTCGGCGCCGGGCCTGCGGGATCCGCGGCGGCGCACTACTGTGCCGCCGCTGGCCTCGACGTTCTCCTCCTCGACAAAGCGTCCTTCCCCCGCGACAAGATCTGTGGTGACGGCCTCACCCCGCGTGCCGTCGCCGAATTGGTCCGTATGGGCGTGCCCACGGGTCCGGAACAGGGCTGGATCCGCAACGAGGGCCTGCGGGTGGTGGCCGGGCAGCGCGCCTGGTACTTTCCGTGGCCGGAGCTGACGGCCTATCCGAATTACGGGCTGGCCAGCGCCCGCCGCACCTTCGACCACAGCCTGGTCCGGCATGCCCAGGCCTCCGGGGCCAAACTCCACGAGCGCACCGCCGTCACCGGGCCGGTCATCGATGACCGCAACGGCCGGGTGGTGGGCGTGACCGCCAAGCCGGTGGACGAGTCGGGCCGCCGAGCGGGGGAGGAGATCACCTTCCGGGCTCCGGTGGTGGTTGCCGCCGACGGCGTCTCCGGGCGGTTGGCGACGTCACTCGGGATCGCCCAACGGGCCGATCGGCCGATCGGCGTGGCGGTCCGCACCTACTTCAAGACCCCGCGGCATGACGACTCGTGGATGGAGAGCCATCTCGAGTTGTGGGACGGTGCTCCCGGGCGGTCGAATCTGCTGCCGGGCTACGGCTGGATCTTCCCGCTGGGGGATGGCACGGTCAACGTCGGCCTCGGGTCGGTCAGCTCGACCCCCGCGCGGCGGTCGGCGTCGAACGTCGACTACCGGGAACTCTTCGCGATCTGGATGAAACACGCGCCGACGGAGTGGGAGTTCACCCCTGACAATCAGGTCGGGCCGGTGCGCGGTGCGGCGCTCCCGATGGGTTTCAATCGTTCCCCGCTGTACTCGCGCGGTGTCCTGCTCGCGGGCGACGCCGGTGGGATGGTCAGCCCGTTCAACGGCGAGGGCATCGCTTATGCCCTCCAAGCTGGTCGTTTGGCCGCGGACGCCATCGCGCAGTCCCGCTCCCGGACGACGGCGGTGGCCCGGGAACGTGCGTTGGCGGCATACGCTCGGGCCATGCGGCGTGAGCTCGGTGGTTATTACACACTCGGGCGCCAGTTCGTCCGACTGATCGAACACCCTGAGATCATGCGCATCTGTATCCGGTATGGTCTCCCGCGACCAGTACTCATGCGTTTTGTTCACAAGCTCCTGTCCGACTGCTACGAGCCGCGTGGCGGCGACTGGGTCGACAGGACGATCGCCGGGCTCTCAAGGGTGGTGCCGCCAGCATGACGCCGTGCATCCACCCGGACCCCCGACCCACCCCCTTCGGCCAGCAGGCGAGGAGATCGCGATGACCAACCCCTACGTTCCGATTCTGGTGCTCATGGGCATCGGCGCGGTGCTGGCCCTGGGCGGCGTCGGCGCCAGTGCCGTGATCGGCCCCAAGCGGTACAACCGGGCCAAGCTCGACGCCTACGAATGCGGCATCGAGCCGACTCCGCACGCCATCGGCGGCGGCCGGTTCCCGATCAAGTACTACCTGGTGGCGATGACGTTCATCGTCTTCGACATCGAGGTCGTTTTCCTGTATCCCTGGGCGGTGGATTTCGCCACCTTGGCCACCTTCGGCCTGGTGGCGATGATGGCGTTCCTGGCGCTCATCACCGTGCCGTTCGTCTACGAGTGGCGTCGAGGTGGGCTGGAATGGGACTGAGCGAGCGGACAAGGAAAGGCTGAGGAGACACCATGGGGATTGAAGAGGCCCCCTCGGGCTTTCTGCTGACGAGCATCGAGGGAATTGCCGGCTACTTCCGGAAGGCATCGCTGTGGCCGGTGACCTTCGGGTTGGCGTGCTGTGCCATCGAGATGATGGCTGCGGGAGCGTCCCGATTCGACCTGTCCCGGTTCGGTATGGAGGTCTTCCGGGCCTCGCCGCGCCAGGCAGACCTGATGATCGTCGCGGGCCGGGTGAGCCAGAAGATGGCCCCCGTGGTGCGGCAGGTCTACGACCAGATGAGCGAGCCCAAGTGGGTGCTCTCGATGGGTGTGTGCGCCTCATCGGGTGGGATGTTCAACAACTACGCGATCGTCCAGGGCGTGGACCACATCGTGCCGGTCGACATCTACCTGCCGGGTTGCCCGCCACGGCCGGAGATGCTGATCAACGCCATCCTCGAACTACACGAGCAGATCGGTTCAGAGCCGCTGGGTGTCAACCGGCGCGCGGCGGCGAAGGCTGCGGAGGCGGCCGCCCTGGAGGCGACGCCCACATTTCAGATGAAGGGGTTGCTGCGGTGAGCGACGAGTCCAAGGCCCCCACCGGCCAGCAGTCGGCCGACCTGGTGAGCGGGGCCGCCGGTGCCCCGCTCGAGGTCGTCGAGGTCCGCACAGGCATGTTCGGCAGCCACGGTTCGGGGGATACCTCGGGCTTCGGCGGACTGGTGCAGCCCGTGGTGCTGCCGCGTGCCTCGGCGCGGCCCTACGGCGGCTGGTTCGACGAGGCCGTCGACATCCTGGCCGAGGTCCTCGCAGCCTCCGGCACCGCCTATGACCAGGCGATTACCGGCGTCGTCGTCGACCCGCCCGGTGCGCACGCCGAACTGACCCTGCATGTGCGGCGTGAACACATCGTGGCCGTCTGCCAGGCGCTGCGCGACGATCAGGATCTGCGCTTCGAGCTCAGTCTCGGCGTCAGTGGTGTGCACTACCCGGGCGATCAGGGACGCGAATTGCACGCGGTCTACCACCTGACGTCGGTGACCCACGGGCGCAGCCTGCGCCTCGAAGTGACCGTCCCCGACGCCGATCCGCACATCCCGACGACCACCTCGGTGTACCCGGCCAATGACTGGCACGAACGCGAGACGTGGGACTTCTTCGGGATCATCTTCGACGGTCACCCCGCCCTCGCCCGCATCGAGATGCCCGACGACTGGCCCGGCCACCCCCAGCGCAAGGACTACCCGCTGGGCGGCATCCCGGTCGAGTACAAGGGCGCCACGGTGCCCCCGGCGGACACCAGGAGGTCCTACTCGTGAGTGCGTTCTCTGCCACCAAGCCCCCGGTCGACGACATCGACCCAACGCTGCCGGTTTTCGAAGCATCGGGTGGCGACTGGTCCATGATCACCGAGAGCGCGGCCGCGGCTGCGGCCATCGGTGAGGAGCGGATCGTCGTCAACATGGGTCCGCAGCACCCCTCCACCCACGGCGTGCTCCGCCTCATGCTGGAGATCGACGGCGAGACCGTCACCGAGGCCCGGTGCGGCGTCGGCTACCTGCATACGGGCATTGAGAAGAACATGGAGTTCCGGACATGGACGCAGGGCGTCACGTTCTGCACCCGGATGGACTACCTTGCCCCGTTCTTCCAGGAGGCCGGCTACTGCCTGGCCATCGAGAAGCTACTGGGAATCACTGACGACATCCCGGAACGGGCGTCGGTGATCCGCGTGCTGATGATGGAGCTCAACCGGATCAGCTCGCACCTCGTCTGCCTGGGTACCGGTGGTAACGAGATGGGCGCCACCACCGTGATGACCATCGCCTTCACGGCGCGTGAGGAGATCCTGCGGATCTTCGAAGCGGTCACCGGTCTGCGCATGAACAACGCGTACATACGCCCCGGTGGTGTCTCGCAGGACGTGCCGGAGACGCTGGTCGAAGACCTCCGCACGGCGATGCCGAAGGTGCGTCACTACCTCAAGCAGCTCGGCGACCTCATGCTCGCCAATCCGATCTTCAAGCAACGGCTTGTGGGCATCGGCACGCTGAGCCTCACCGGTTGTATGGCGCTGGCGGTCACCGGCCCCGTGCTGCGGTCCGCGGGCCTGCCGTACGACGTGCGTAAGGCGCAGCCGTACTGCGGTTACGAGACCTACGACTTCGACGTGCCGGTCGCGCATAACGCTGACACGTACGACCGCGTGGTCGTCCGGTTGGAGGAGTGCTACCAGTCGCTGAAGATCGTCGACCAGTGCCTTGAACGCCTGGAGCGCACGGCTGGGGAGCCGGTGATGGTGGCCGACAAGAAGATTGCCTGGCCGGCCCAGCTCGCCATCGGCACCGATGGGCAGGGCAACTCCTTCGACCACATTCGCGAGATCATGGGCACCTCCATGGAAGCGCTCATCCACCACTTCAAGCTGGTGACCGAAGGGTTCCGGGTTCCGGTCGGGCAGGCGTGGCAGACCGTGGAACACCCCCGGGGCGAACTCGGGGTACATGTGGTCTCCGATGGCGGCACCCGTCCTTACCGGGCCCATTTCCGGGATCCGTCATTCAATAATCTGCAGGCCGTCGCGGCCGTCTGCGAGGGCGGCCAGGTGGCCGACGTCGTCGTCGCGGTCGCGTCCCTCGATCCCGTTCTTGGAGGTGTGGACCGGTGACCACCGAGTTCCAGTCGGCGTCGCCCATCGGCGGCCAGCAGTCGCGTCCGGGTTATGACGCGCAGACCTATGCACGCTTGGCGGATGACGCCGCGCAGATCATCTCGCGCTACCCCGAGCCGCGTTCGGCACTGTTGCCGATGCTGCACCTGGTGCAGTCGCAAGACGGTTACGTCTCGCGCGACGGCATTCTGTTCTGTGCCGAGCAGCTCAACCTGACGGCCGCGCAGGTCTCGGCAGTGGCCACGTTCTACACCCAGTACAAGCGGCACCCCAACGGCACCTACACCGTCGGGGTCTGTACGAACACGTTGTGTGCGGTGATGGGCGGGGACGCGATCTTCGAGGAACTGTCCGAACACCTGGGCATCGGTCATGACGAGACCACCGCCGACGGCACCATCACCCTCGAACGGGTCGAATGCAATGCTGCGTGCGACTACGCGCCGGTGATGATGATCAACTGGGAGTTCTTCGACAACCAGACACCGCAAGATGCCGTGGAGATCGTGGACCGGCTGCTCGCCGGTGCGCCGGTGACACCGACGCGTGGAGCCGACAAGGTCGTCACCTTCAAGGAGATGAGCCGGGTTCTGGCCGGCTTCCCCGACGGCCGGGCCGACGAGGGGGTGGGCGCTGGCCCGGCCTCGCTGGCCGGCCTCAAGATCGCTCGCGAACAGAACTGGCGTGCGCCGGGTGGGGCAAAGACCACAACCCGGGGTGCGGCTGGCGGCAGTGCGGTAGGTAAGGCTCATTCGAGTGCCGAGCGCACCCCCACCACACCCACGGACAAGACCCCCGGCGCCAAGCCCGGCACTGTGCCCGCGGGGCCGGATGCGAAGGGAACGGACGCATGAGCGCCGAAACGACCACCCGTCCGGTCACGGATCCGTTGACCCCGGTCCTCACCGACACCTGGGACGCCCCCCAGTCCTGGACCATGCGGGCCTACCTGGAGCGCGGCGGATACGCGGGTCTGAAGGCCGCCTTCCGCACCGACGATCGCGCCGACCTGGTCGCGTTGGTGAAGGCCTCCGGGCTGCGCGGGCGTGGCGGCGCCGGGTTCCCGACCGGGATGAAGTGGGGATTCCTGCCCCCGGACGACGGTGGTCCCCGCTACCTCGTGGTGAACGCCGACGAGTCCGAGCCGGGCACCTGCAAGGACATCCCGCTCATGCTGGCGAGCCCGCAGCACCTCATCGAGGGGGTGGCGATCACGTCGTACGCCATCGGCTGCAACCACGCCTTCATCTATGTGCGCGGCGAGGTGCTGCACGTCTACCGGCGGCTGCTGCGTGCAGTCGAGGAGGCGTACGACGCCGGGTTCCTCGGCAAGGACATCATGGGCACCGGATACGACCTGGATGTGACGGTGCACGCCGGCGCGGGCGCCTACATCTGCGGTGAGGAGACAGCGCTGCTCGACTCCTTGGAAGGGATGCGGGGTCAGCCCCGGCTGAAGCCGCCGTTCCCCGCGGTGGCCGGTCTGTACGCTCGGCCGACCGTGGTCAACAACGTCGAGTCGATCGCGAGCGTCCCGGCGATCGTGACCCGTGGCGCCGACTGGTTCGCCTCCATGGGCACCGAGAAGTCAGCCGGCCACGGGTTGTTCTCCCTCTCTGGCCACGTGGTCCGTCCGGGGCAGTACGAGGCCCCGCTGGGTATTACCCTGCGTGAGCTGCTCGACATGGCCGGCGGTATACGCGGTGGTCGGCGGCTGAAGTTCTGGACCCCTGGTGGATCATCCACGCCGTTGTTCACGGATGCACATCTGGACGTCCCACTGGACTACGAGTCGGTCGCCGCCGCGAAGTCCATGCTGGGCACCCGCGCGCTCCAGCTCTTTGACGACACCACCTGCGTGGTGCGGGCCGTGGCGCGGTGGATGGACTTCTACGCCCACGAGTCCTGCGGCAAGTGCACCCCCTGTCGCGAAGGGACGTACTGGCTCAAGCAGGTACTCCACCGCATCGAGGCCGGTCAAGGGCTTGCCACCGACCTTGACCTGCTCGTGGACCTGGCCGAGAACATTCTCGGGCGCGCCTTCTGCGCCCTTGGCGACGGTGCGACCTCGCCCGTCACGAGCAGCGTGGAGCTGTTCCGTGACGAATACGAAGCCCACATTTCCGGGCACGGATGCCCCTTCGACCCGGCCTCTTCCGCGCTCTTCGACAACACCGTGCGGCGGGAATCGACCCCCTTCGTGCAGGGAGCTCACTGATGACGACCACCGACTCCGGCAAGGCCGTGGCCGCCCAGGACCTCGTCTCGGTCACGATCGACGACATCGAGGTCTCGGTTCCGAAGGGAACCCTGGTGATCCGCGCAGCCGAGCAGATCGGGATCCAGATCCCGCGATTCTGCGACCACCCCCTCCTCGCCCCCGCCGGGGCCTGCCGCCAATGCCTCGTGGACGTGGCGCTGCCCGACCGCGAGGGAAATGTGCGGCCGATGCCCAAGCCGCAGGCATCCTGCACCCTGGAGGCCACCCCCGGCATGGTGGTGCACACCCAGCGCACATCGCCGGTCGCGGACAAGGCGCAGAAGGGCGTGTTGGAGCTACTGCTCATCAACCACCCCCTGGACTGCCCCGTCTGCGACAAGGGCGGTGAGTGCCCCCTGCAGAACCAGGCGATGAGCAACGGTCACGCCACCAGCCGGTTCGTGGACGTCAAGCGGACGTTCGCCAAGCCGGTGTCGATCTCGACCGAGATCCTGCTCGACCGTGAGCGCTGCGTCCTGTGCCAGCGGTGTACCCGGTTCTCTCGCGAGATCGCGGGCAACCCGTTCATCGACCTGCAGAAGCGCGGTGCCTCCCAGCAGATCGGCCGTTTCGATGAGTCGGTGTTGGGGGTCGCGGTCCCTGAGGGCGCCAGCGGCGGGGACGCTCCGGTCGGCACTGCGCTGACGGATGAGTCGGGCTACCCCTTCGCGTCGTACTTCAGCGGCAACACGGTGCAGATCTGCCCGGTCGGCGCGCTGACCGGGGCGGCCTACCGCTTCCGGGCTCGGCCGTTCGACCTCGTCTCGACCCCGTCCATCGCCGAACACGACGCGTGTGGTTCAGCCATCCGGGTCGACCACCGCCGGGGCGTGGTGCTGCGACGGCTGGCGGGCGAGGACCCGGTGGTCAACGAAGAGTGGATCACTGACAAGGACCGCTTCGCGTTCACCTGGCAGGCCGGCGCCGATCGCCTCACCCACCCGTTGGTGCGCGACCGCGCGGCCGACGGCAGCCGTGGGGAACTGCGGGCGGCCTCCTGGGTCGAGGCACTCGACCTTGCCGCCGAGGCGCTCGCTGCAGCCCAGGTCAACGGTGGCGTCGGGGTGCTCCCGGGTGGCCGGTTGACCGTCGAGGACGCCTACGCCTACGCGAAGTTCGCGCGCGTCGTTCTCGGCACCAACGACATCGATCACCGAGCCCGAGTGCACAGCTCCGAAGAGGCTGACTTCCTGGCCCATGCGGTCGCCGGCCAAGGGGTGGGGGTCACGTTCACGGAGCTGGAGCAGGCGCCCGCTGTTCTCCTGGTCGGCCTGGAGGCCGAGGAGGAAGCCGGGATCACGTTCCTGCGGTTGCGCAAGGGCGCGATCAAGAACCAGACCCAGGTCTACTCGGTCGCCGCACTGGCGAGTTCCGGACTCGAACGTATGCACGGCACGCTGCTGCCGACGGTTCCGGGTCAGGAGGCCAGTACGCTCGACGGTCTGGTCGGCGGCGGTTCGTCTGCGGAGGGCAAGGCCGCCGCACAGGCTCTCCGGGCGCCGGGCGCGGTTATCCTCGTCGGCGAGCGTCTGGCCGGGAGCCAGGGTGCCTACAGTGCGGTGCTGCGGCTGGTGGCCGAAACCGGTGCCCGGATCGCCTGGGTGCCACGCCGGGCCGGTGAACGCGGCGGCGTCGAGGTCGGCACGTTGCCCCGGCTGCTGGTCGGTGGCCGTCCGGTCACTTCGACCCAGGCCCGCACCGAGGTTGCCGATGTGTGGGGCGTGACCGAGCTGCCCCACACCCAGGGCCGGTCGCTGAACGAGATCCTGGAGGCTTTGACCTCCGGGGCTTTGCGCGGTGTGATCGTGGGTGGCCTCGAGTTGGGCGACCTTCCCGACCCCGCCGCGGCTCGTGCGGCGCTGGCGGCCGCCGATGTCGTGATCAGCCTCGAAGTGCGCGCCTCCGCGGTGACCGAGTTGGCGGACGTCGTCTTCCCGGTCGCACCGCCGGTGGACAAGGCCGGTTCGTTCTGGAACTGGGAAGGCCGCCTTCGCACCTTCGGCCCCGTATTCGAATCCGCGGCGCTGCCCGACCACCGGGTGCTGAACGCGCTCGCCGATGCCGCGGGCATCACGCTCGGCACCGCGTCGGTGGACGAGGTGCGTGCCGAGCTGGGTCGTTTCGCCCCCTGGGCCGGCACCCGGGTGGCTGCACCCAAGATCGCCGAGACCCAAAGCCCGGTGCTGGCACCGGGGAATGCGGTGCTTGCCTCCTGGCGACTGTTGCTGGACGCCGGGCGTGGTCAGGACGGAGAGCTCTTCCTGGCGGGTACCGCCAAGCGGCCTGTCGTCCGGATGTCTGCCGCCACCGCCGCAGTCGCTGGCAAGGGGACGCCGCTGGAGACCGGGAACCTGGTGACCGTCGCCACCGAGCGTGGGGAGATTACCCTGCCGCTCGTGGTGACCACGATGCCCGACCACGTCGTGTGGCTGCCGATGCGTTCGGTCGGCTCGGCCGTCCATGAGACCTTGGGCGCGGTTCCCGGCGATGTCGTTCAGGTCTCCCGTGCGGGTCTCGCGCCCGCGGCGCGGGCACATGCCGGTACCGAGGAAGGGCAGGAAAAGTGATCCTCACGAGCCGCGTCGCGGATGCCACGCAGGTCCCGGGGGTAGCCGTGGACTTCTCCCAGGACAACTTCTGGACCTACCTGGTCAAGGCAGTGCTCATCGTCGTCTTCCTGTTGACGAGCGTGCTGCTGGCCATCTGGTTCGAGCGCAAGATCGT
Organism: Cellulomonadaceae bacterium; assembly: GCA_031551755.1. Taxonomy (GTDB): domain Bacteria; phylum Actinomycetota; class Actinomycetes; order Actinomycetales; family Cellulomonadaceae; genus JAVBMU01. The sequence continues at coordinate 15,621 of JAVBNE010000078.1, forward strand.
CGCTCGGATGCAGGTGCGGCCCGGCCCCAATGTGCACGGTCCGTTCGGTCTGCTGCAATCCCTCGCGGACGCGATGAAGCTCCTGCTCAAGGAGGACGTCACCGTCAAGGCAGCCGACAAATTCGTCTACATCCTGGCGCCGATGATCTCGGTGTTCTGTTCGCTGTTGGTCTTCGCGGTGATTCCGTTCGGACCGAATGTGACGATCCCGTTCACCGACTACTCGACGCCCGCCCAATTGACGGACTTCCCGGTCGCCGTGCTGTACATCCTGGCCTGCGCGGCCCTGGGTGTGTACGGCATCGTGCTCGGTGGTTGGTCCTCCGGCTCGACGTATCCGCTGCTGGGCTCCGTGCGGTCGACCGCCCAGGTCATCAGCTACGAGTTGGCGATGGGGCTCTCGCTCGTCTCGGTCTTCGTGATGGCCGGCTCGATGTCGACCTCCGAGATCGTGCAGTCCCAACAGTCGCTGTGGTGGTTCCTCCCGCTGTTGCCGGCTTTCGTGATCTATGTGATCTCGATGATCGGTGAGACCAACCGGTTGCCCTTCGACCTCCCCGAAGCCGAGGGCGAATTGGTCTCCGGGTACATGACCGAGTACTCATCGATGAAGTTCGCCTGGTTCTTCCTCGCCGAGTACATCAACATGATCAACGTCTCCGCGGTCGCCACCACGCTGTTCATGGGCGGCTGGCGGTGCCCGTGGCCGTTGTCCGCGATCAACGACGGAATGCTGAATGAGGGCTGGTGGCCCATCATCTGGTTCCTCGTCAAGATGTGGGCCTTCATGTTCCTCTTCGTCTGGGTCCGTGGAACGCTGCTGCGGCTGCGCTACGACCAGTTCATGAAGTTCGGCTGGAAGGTGCTCATCCCGCTGGCGCTCGGCTGGGTGGTCCTGCTGTCGGTCGTCCAGGGCATTCGCCAGTTCGGTGACATCAGCCGCACCGAGATCATGATCGGCGGCGCGATACTCGCTGTGATCGCCATCGCGGTGATCTGGTTCTGGCCGCAGCGAAAGCCCGCCAGCCGGAAGGTATCGACCGAAGCCTTCGATGCCTTCGCCGGTGGATTCCCCGTACCGCCTTTGCCCGGGCAGACACTGCCGCCGTCGACGCGCACGCGCACACTCGTGGCCGCAGTCGAGCCCGGGGCCGAAGTTTCGGAGCCACAGGAGAAGGAGGCCGACCGTGGCTGATCAGGACGAGTACCGGCCGTTGCGGCCGACGGCGGGTCCGGTGGGCCGCGCGCTCGCGCCCGTCGCGGGATTCGGGGTGACGTTCTCCTCGATGTTCCGCCCGACGGTGACCGAGCAGTACCCGCGCGAGAAGGTGCCCACCCAACCGCGGTATCACGGCCGGCATCAGCTCAACCGGTACCCCGACGGGCTGGAGAAGTGCATCGGTTGTGAGCTGTGCGCGTGGGCCTGCCCGGCGGATGCCATCTACGTCGAAGGCGCCGACAACTCGGCCCTGCCCGACGGCGGTCAGATGTCGCCCGGCGAGCGTTACGGCCGCGTCTACCAGATCAACTACCTGCGCTGCATCTTCTGCGGGTTGTGCATCGAGGCATGCCCGACCAGGGCGCTGACGATGTCCAATGACTACGAGTTGGCCGGCCCTACCCGCGAAGGGCTGATCTATGAGAAGCAGGACATCCTCGCGCCCCTCGCCGAGGGCATGCTCGCGGCCCCACACCCGATGGTGCCGGGCACGCAGGATACGAACTACTACCGCGGAGAGGTGACCGGTCCCGTGGCGGAGCAGGTGGCGTGGGTGCGTGAGCACCGCCCCGACGACCCGACGATCGAGTCGGCCACGCAGGCACAGAAGAAGGTGGCGCGATGACCGCGAGTACGGGTGAAGCCGTCCTGTTCTGGGTGGTGGCCCCTCTGATGGTGCTGGCGGCGTTGTCGCTGCTGGTCTCCCGCAAGGCAGTACACGCAGCGATCTCGGTCATGTTCATCATGGTCAGCCTCGCCATCCTGTACGTGGCTCAGGAGGCGCCGTTCCTCGGGGTCGTCCAGGTCGTCGTGTACACCGGCGCGGTCATGATGCTCTTCCTCTTCGTCCTCATGCTGGTGGGTGTGGACGCCTCCGACTCGCTCGTGGAGACCGTGCGCGGTCAGCGGTGGATCGGGCTCCTGCTCGGTCTCGGCTTCGGTGTCGTGCTGGTCGGCGTGGTTGCTCGGGCGACGTTCCCCCCGGCGAAGGGTGTCGCGCCGACCGCCGACGTCTCCAACCCGGAGGGGTTGGCCCGCGTGCTGTTCAGCGACTACGTCTTCGCGATGGAGGTCGTGGGCATCCTGCTTGTGACAGCCGCGATCGCCGCACTCGTCCTCACGCACCGTCGTCGGCTCGCGCCGAAGATCGGGCAGCGGGAGGTCGCCGAGGCCAAGGTGGCCTCACTGGCGACCGGTGGCCGGTTGACCCCGCTCGCAGCACCTGGTGTCTACGCCCAGAACAACGCCATGGACACCCCGGCGCTCGACCCGCAGGGGCAGCCGATCGAGGAATCCGTCTCGCGCATCCTGCGCATCCGCGGCCAGGAGCGCTCCGCCGGGGAGATCCTCTCCGCCGAACGAGAGGTGATCGAGCTGCACGAGCCGCAGCGCGCGCGCATCGTCTCCGCCGCACCCGAGTCGACCGGAGAGGAGAGCTGACATGGAGATCACCAACTACCTCGTCCTCGCCGCGCTACTGTTCACGATCGGCGCCGCCACGGTGCTGTTGCGCCGTAACGCGATCATCGTCTTCATGGGCATCGAGCTCATGCTGAACGCCACCAACCTGGCCTTCGTCACGTTCGCCCGCATCCACGGTGATCTGCAAGGCCAAGTGATCGCGTTCTTCATCATGGTCGTCGCGGCCGCCGAGGTCGTGGTCGGCCTCGCCATCATCGTGTCGATCTTCCGTACCCGTCGATCCGCTTCGGTCGACGACGTCAACCTGCTCAAGAGCTGAGGGCCCGGCAGTGACTATCTTGACGCTGACATCCCTGTCCCAGGCGATCCTGCCGACCCAGGACATCGTGGCCGCGAGCACCGTGGTGCCGGGGCCGGTGCGATTCGCTCCGCTGCTGGTCGGCCTGCCATTGTTCGGCGCCGCGGTGCTGCTGCTGGCCGGCCGCCGCAGTGACAAGTGGGGCGCCTGGTTCGGGGTGCTGATGTCCGGCTCCGCCTTTCTGGTGGGCTTGTGGCAGTTCCTCACCGTGCTCGGCCTGCCGGCCGACGAGCGGGTCATCGACCACAACCTGTCGAGCTGGTTGAACGTCGGTGGGCTGAATGTGCCGCTCGGCATCCGGGTCGACCCGCTGTCACTCACCTTCGTACTCCTGGTGACCTTCGTAGGCACGCTGATCCACATCTACGCCGTGGCCTATATGGAGCACGACAAGGACCGCCGCCGGTTCTTCGCCTACCTCAACCTCTTCGTGGCGGCGATGCTGCTGCTGGTCCTCGCCGACTCCTACTTCCTGCTCTTCGTGGGATGGGAGGGTGTGGGCCTCGCCTCCTACCTGCTGATCGGGTTCTGGAACCACAACCTGCCCTACGCGGTGGCCGCCAAGAAGGCGTTCGTGATGAACCGCGTGGGCGACCTCGGGTTGATCGCGGCGCTCATGCTGATGTTCTGGGCCTTCGGCGCGGTGGACTTCAAGACGGTCTTCGAGGCCGCTCCGGCCGCCTCCACGGGTACGCTCACCGCCATCGGCCTGGCCCTGCTCGTGGCCGCCTGCGGTAAGTCCGCACAGTTCCCGCTGCAGGCATGGCTCGGTGATGCGATGGCCGGCCCGACGCCGGTCTCGGCGCTGATCCACGCCGCCACCATGGTTACAGCCGGTGTCTACTTGGTGGTGCGGTCCGCGGCGATCTTCGAAGGGGCGCCCAACGCCCAGTTGGTCGTGGCCATCGTCGGTGCGATCACGCTGCTCTTCGGGGCGATCGTGGGCTGTGCGAAGGATGACATCAAGAAGGCCTTGGCGGCTTCGACGATGTCCCAGATCGGCTACATGATCCTCGCGGCTGGCCTAGGGCCGATCGGCTACGCCTTCGCGATCTTCCACCTCGTGACCCACGGCTTCTTCAAGGCCGGGATGTTCCTCGGCGCCGGTTCCGTGATGCACGGGATGGACGACCAGGTGAACATGCGCCGATTCGGTGCGCTGTCCACGATGATGAAGATCACCTGGGTCACCTTCGGCCTCGGCTGGCTTGCGATCATCGGCTTCCCCGGGCTCTCCGGCTTCTGGAGCAAGGACAAGATCATCGAGGCGGCCTTCATGCCGGTCGACGGCTCGCCGTGGCGGGCCTGGGTCTTCGGCGGCGTCGCCCTGCTCGGTGCCGCGCTGACCGCCTTCTACATGTCGCGGCTGTTCTTCATGACTTTCCACGGCAAGCGCCGGTGGAACGACGGCAGCGGCTCCGAAGAGGGCACCGGCGCGCAGGATGGCCCCGTGCGACACCCGCACGAGTCCCCGGCGCTGATGACCTGGCCGATGATCATCCTGGCCGTGGGGTCCTTGGGCCTCGGTGGGCTGTTGGCACTGGGCGACCGGTTCTTCGACTGGCTCGCCCCGGTGACCGGCCACGCCGAACACCACGAGCCGGTGCTGTCCGTGCCGGTGATCATGGTCGCGACCATGGTGCTCGTGGCTGCCGGTGTCGCACTCGCCTGGCTGCAATACGTCCGATCGGCGGTGCCGGTGACGGCACCGCGCGGATCGGTGCTCACGCGCGCCGCACGGCGCGATCTGTACCAGGACGACGTGAACGAAGGTGTGTTCATGCGCCCAGGCCAGTACCTGACGCGTTCCCTCGTCTACGCCGACCGCGAGGCGGTCGACGGCGGCTGGATGGGATTGGCCGGTTTGGTGGCCCGCGTCAGCGAATGGCTGCGCGGATGGCAGAACGGATTCGTCCGCTCGTATGCGGCGACGATGCTCGGCGGGATCGTCGTGATCGTCGCCGTGGTCCTGGTCCTCGTGTCGAACCAGGCGAGCTGAGAGAGGCCCGATGATGACCGACTTTCCCTGGCTGACAGCCCTCATCGCGTGGCCGATCGTAGGTGCGGCCGCCGTGTGGCTCACTGCGCTCGCGCGCACCCGGACCACCACCCTGGTGGGCACGGTCCGCACCTTGGCGCTCGGTGCCTCCCTCGTCGAGCTGCTGCTCGCCGTGGGTGCGTTCGCGGCCTTCGACCGGACAGATGCCGGTACCCACCAACTCGTCGAGACTCACCAGTGGATCCCGCAGCTCGGCGTCAGCTACGCCGTCGCGGTGGACGGGGTGGGGCTCGCGCTGATCGGGCTCTCCGTCTTCCTGGTTCCGTTGGTCGTGTTGGCGGCCTGGCGGGAGCAGGGCGGCGACGCGGGCCGGCTGCGCAATTACCTGGCGCTCGTCCTGGTGCTCGAGGCTTTCATGGTGGCCGTCTTCGCGGCCCGTGACGTCTTCCTGTTCTACGTCGTCTTCGAGGCGATGCTGATCCCGGTCTACTTCATGATCGGGAACTTCGGCGGTGGCGCCCAGCGGCGGTATGCAGCGATGAAGTTCCTGCTGTTCTCGCTCGCCGGTGGGCTCATCATGCTGGCCGCCGTGATCGCCCTGTATGTGAACGGGCCGGGCGGCTCAAACGGGTTCCAGATCGACGAGTTGGTGCGCTACCTTCAGGCCAACCCGATGGATGCCACCACCGAGCGACTGCTCTTCGGCGGCTTCTTCCTGGCCTTCGCGATCAAGGCGCCGATGTTCCCGGTGCACACCTGGTTGCCCGATGCCGCCGAACACGCGCCCGCGGGTACGTCGACGCTGCTCGTCGGCGTGCTGGACAAGGTCGGTACCTTCGGGATGCTCACCCTGTGCCTGCCGCTGTTCCCGGCCGCCAGCCGTTGGGCGGCCCCGGCCGTCATCGTCCTCGCGGTGATCTCGATCATCTACGGCGGACTGATGGCCATCGGGCAGAGCGACCTCATGCGCCTCATCGCGTACACCTCGGTGTCCCACTTCGGGTTCATCGTGTTGGGCATCTTCGCCTTTACGTCGCTGAGCATCTCCGGGTCGTCCTTCTACATGGTCAACCACGGCCTGTCGACGGGTGCCCTGTTCCTGCTGGCCGGCTTCCTGATCGCCCGCCATCCGGAGCGCTCGCAGCGGATCGCCGACTACGGCGGACTGCAGAAGGTCGTGCCCGTGCTCGCCGGGACATTCCTGGTCGCCGGCCTCTCGGCGCTGTCGCTGCCTGGGCTCTCCACCTTCGTCAGCGAGATCATGGTGCTCCTCGGCACCTTCTCGCGCAGCCACCCGGCTGCCTTGGTGGCCGCCCTCGGCGTAGTCCTCGCCGCGCTGTACGTCCTGCTGACCTACCAGCGGATCTTCACCGGACCCAAGCGGGACGACCTCTCCGAGTTGCCCGACCTCGACGGCCGTGAGAAGTGGGTTGTGGCCCCGCTGATCCTCGCGCTGCTCGTCTTCGGTTTCCACCCCGCGCCGGCCGTCCAGCTCGTCGACGCGCCTGCCAAGGCAACGATGACCGCTGTCGGAGAGAAGGACCCGGCACCCGCCGAAGCCGCCGACAGCGCCACGACCAGCACTGACAATGGGAGCGAGTCATGACCCAGACCCTCGTGGCACAGGTCTTCGAGCAGCCGGACATCGACTGGAAGTACCTGGTACCGATCATCGTCGTGCTCGGTGCCGGTGTGCTCGGCGTCCTGGTGGAGGCCTTCGTCCCCGCCGGAATCCGGCGCACCGCGCAGATCCTCCTGTCGCTGGCCGCCATGGTCGCAGCCTTCGCCGACATCGTGTATTTGTGGCGGGACGATGCCGTGCACGCGACAGCCGTCGGCAACGGACTCACCTTCCCCTTCCTCGGGGGAGTAAGCGTGTTGGGCGGCTCGCTGACGGTCGACCCCTTCGCGCTGGCTGTGCAGGGGATCGTGTTGATCCTCGCGGTCCTCGGCGTCCTGGTGATCGCCGACCGCACGTCGGCCGGTCAGGACGCCTTCGCCCCGGCCGCGGCCGCGGTGCCGGGTTCCGCCTATGAGGAACTCGCGCGACGCAAGGGCCTGGAGCAGACCGAGGTCTTCCCGCTGGTCCTCTTCGCCACCGGCGGCATGATGATCTTCCCGGCGACCTCCAACCTCCTGGTGATGTTCATCGCCCTGGAAGTGCTGTCGCTGCCGCTCTATGTGCTGACCGCCATGGCGCGCCGCCGCCGCCTACTGTCCCAGGAAGCCTCGTTCAAGTACTTCCTGCTGGGGGCCTTCGCCTCTGCGCTGTTCATCTTCGGCGTGGCGCTGATCTACGGTTTCTCCGGTTCGGTGAACCTGTGGGCGATCTTCAACGGGATCCTCGGCGAAACCTCCACCCTCGCCGGAATGCCCGCACTCATTCTGACGGGCCTGTTCCTGATCCTGGTCGGGCTGCTCTTCAAGGTCGGCGCGGCGCCCTTCCACATGTGGACCCCGGACGTCTACCAGGGTGCTCCGACGCCGATCACGGCCTACATGGCGGCGTGCACCAAGGCGGCCGCCTTCGCCGCGCTCGTGCGGGTGCTCTTCTTCACCAGTGCCCCGTTGACTGATGCCCTGCGGGCGAATCTCGACGTCGCCCTGTGGATCGTCGCGATCCTTACCATGGTCGTCGGCACGGTCGTCGCAGTCGCCCAGACCGACATGAAGCGGATGCTCGCCTACTCTTCGATCGCCCACGCCGGCTTCGTGCTGGTGGGCATCATCGGCTTCGCACCGGACGGGTTCCGCGAGGATTTGCAGTCGGCGGTGACATCCCAGTCGCTGGATGACGCCAACGGCGCGCTCGCACTCCTCGGCGATGCGGTGACCAAGCCGGTGCAGGCCACCGTGTTCTACCTGCTCGCTTACGGTCTGGCGACCCTCGGTGCCTTCGCCGTCGTGACCCTGGTCCGCGAGAAGTCCCCGGCAGTTGTGTCGGAGCCGGTGGCAGTGGCTGCCGGCGGCAGTGCCGTCGGTAGTGGCGCGGCCGCCGAATCCGGTGACTCGGGCGAGTCGGTGGTGCTCGGCGAGGCCACGCATCTGTCGCAATGGGCTGGCCTCGGTCGCCGCCATCCGGTGCTGGCAGGCGTGTACTCACTCTTCCTGCTGTCCATGGCCGGCATCCCGCTGACCGCCGGATTCATCGCCAAGTTCTCCGCCTTCAGCGCGGCGGTCGCCGGGGGAGCCACGGTGCTCGCCGTGGTCGGTGTGCTCGCCTCCGCTGTGGCCGTTTTCTTCTACGCCCGCATCATCGTGCTGATGTACTTCACGGCTCCGGCCGAGGACGCACGGGTAGGGGTCGTGGTGGTCCGTTCGCGCGGATTCACCGCGGTTGCGATCGGGATCTGCGCCGCCGGTGTACTGATTCTCGGCCTTTTGCCGGCTGGGATTCTCGACATTGCCGCGGAGGCGGCTAAGTTCGCACCGTGACGCACACTCCTCCGGTGCCGCCCGTGAAAGCCACCGTGCCGCTGGACGACGACGAACTCTCGGCCACGCTTACCGCCCGGCTGGTCGCTGTCGAACAGCGACTGGCCGAGTCGGTCGCCCATGCTGACGCCCTCGCCGACACCGCCTCACGGCATTTGGTGAAAGCGGGCGGTAAACGCTTGCGGCCGTTGCTCGCGCTGCTCTGCGCCGAGTTGGGCGACGCGGACCGGCCCGAGGTGGTCGAGGCCGCCGTCGTGGTGGAGTTGACGCATTTGGCGTCGCTTTATCACGACGACGTCATGGACTCGGCGCCTGTGCGCCGGGGAGCGCCCTCGGCGCACGCCGTGTGGGGGAACTCGGTGGCGATACTGGTCGGTGACCTGCTCTTCGCCCGGGCCGCGGCAACGGTAGCGGCCCTGGGTCCCGAGGCCGTTCTGCTTCAGGCCCAGACCTTCGAGCGGTTGTGCCTCGGCCAGCTGCAGGAGACCACTGGTCCTGCCGCCGGTGACGATCCGGTCGAGCACTATCTGCAGGTGCTGGCCGACAAGACGGCCTCCCTGCTGGCAACCTCCGCACAATACGGCGCCATGTTCGCTGGCTGTCCGCCTGAGGTCGTCAACGCGGTGGCGGCCTATGGCGAGAAGCTGGGAGTCTCCTTCCAGCTTGCCGACGACGTTCTCGACCTGGCCTCCTCCTCGGACGAATCGGGAAAGACCCCCGGTACGGATCTGCGCGAACAGGTGCCGACGATGCCGGTGCTCCTCTTGCGCGCGCGCGTGGCCGGGGGCCGGGGTGACGCTGCGGACGCCGAATTGGTCGCGCTACTCGACTCCGACCTCTCCGACGACAAAGCCCTCGCCCGAGCGGTCGCAGCAATCCGTGAACATGAGGTGCTGGCGGAGACGAGAAGACTCGCGATCCGTTGGGCGCATGACGCAATGGCGGAACTCGCCCCGTTGCCACCGGGCCGAGCCAAGGACGCCCTTCAGGCATTTGCCGAGGCACTCGCGGACCGGGCTTCCTAACGTCGGCTACGGGTCCGACGAGGGTGGGGGCGCGACGCGAGATCGGGCCGGTGGGAACCGGCGAGTCCGTCGGCCAAGTCGCTCATGATGGCGACGTTGCGAGAAACGACGGCCCTGTGTAGTGCGGTGACGCAACGAAATGCGTAGGCATCGCGTCGGCCCTTGTGATCTCTGCCACGTGAGACGTGATTGCTGGGGAGAGATGTGCGGTTGCCAACAAACGGCGCATAGGCGCAACAACGGCGCCCGGTAGGGTGAGTCCGCGGCCGCTTCGGCATCGGGCTGGTGCGCGCAGCCCAGCGCCGGCCGCTCGCCGACTCCCGGAGGTATCGTGCCCACCGCTGTTCGAACCGGCCGACGTCGCACGGTTGCCTCTGTGGGGGTGGTAACGGCGTTTTCGGTCGCGCTGGTCGGAATGGCCTTTGCTTACGACGGTCAGGCGACCGCAGATGTGGACCTCAATGACTCGGGCGTCTGGGTCACTCGTGGACAAGAGGGCGAGCTGGGCCGGTTCAACTATGAGTCGCAGACCATCGACGGCAAGGTCGTCGCCGGCGGAGCTGAGATCGATCTGACACAAGACGCCGGCCGGGTGCTGGTCGCGGACTCAGCGGTCTCGTCCGCGAGTCCGGTGGATGTCGCCCACCTCGAGCTGGCGGGTTCTGTCGCCTTGCCCCACGACGCGATGGTGGTCAGCGGCGGATCGACCGTCGCCGTCCTTGATCCCGGAACCGGTCAGTTGTGGGTACTGCCCTTCGACGGCATCGCTGCCTTCGACCCGGAGAAGACGCAGACGGTTTCGGATGCCGCCAAGGGTGGCGCGCTTGCGGTCTCCCGTGGGGGCACCGTCTTCGCCGCCGCACCGGAGTCCGGTGCGCTCCTGACCGTGCCGACATCCAGCAAGGGCGTGCCAGGTGAGGTGAAGTCGCGGACCTTGTCAGTGTCGAAGACGGCTGGTGTCCAGGTGACCGCGGTCGGCGAGTCTCCCGTCGTGCTGGACAAGGAACGCGCAAAGCTGCTCCTTCCCGGCGGTAAGTCGGTGGACCTCGGCTCGGATGTCGGCGAGGCACGGTTGCAGCAACCGTCGGCGAAATCGTCGAATGTCGTCTTCGCCACCTCCGAAGGGCTGTTCACGCAGCCGTTGAGTGGCGGTTCGATGCGCAAACAGGCCGCGAGCGGAATCCCGGCGGCCCCGGTACAACTGGACGGATGCACCTTCGGGGCCTGGGCGAGTACCGGCCAGGTGATCCGGGATTGCCCCGGCAGCGATAACGACATCGACCGTGTCCTCAAGGGGGCCACCACCGCGAGCGCCTTGGAGTATCGGGTCAACCGACACTCCATCGTGCTCAACGACCTGTCCGCCGGGACGCTGTGGATGGCTTTCGACGACTACGAGAAGGTCGACAACTGGGATCAGGTGTTGCCGGAGGAAGCCGAGGGCGACGAGTCCGACGCGGAGAAGACGACCCCCGAGGTGCAGAACAACTTCATCGCGGACCGCGACCAGCGCAATAAGCCGCCGGTCGCCAAGGACGACACATTCGGTGCACGGGCCGGGCGGACCACGGTTCTGCCGGTGCTGGCGAACGACTTCGACCCGGACGGTGACGTCATCACCGCCAGTGCCGACCGGGTCCAGATCCCGAACGGCACCGTGCAACGGATCCTGGGTGGCGAGGCACTCCAAGTGGTCGTACCGCCGGATGCGACCGGACGATCCTCGTTCGTCTACACGGTCGAGGACGGTCGCGGGGGTGAGGCGACCGCCCGGGTCGCCTTGCGTATTGTCCCCCCGTCGGAGAACGCCGCGCCCAAACAGACATCGGTGCCTATCCTGACGGTCGCCGAGGGCGGCAAGGGCTCAATCAAGGTGCTGCCCTACTTCCGCGACCCTGACGGGGACGACGTCTTCCTCGCCGAGGCGAAATCGGCTGTGCCCGGGGACGTGGTGCGCTTCCACCCCGACGGCACTGTGGAGTTCCAGGACGCAGGCGGGTCCACCGGCCGTAAGGTCATCACGCTCACCGTCGGTGACGGTCGCAGTACCGCGACCGGGCAGCTCGCCGTCAACGTGACCGGCGCGGAGAACTCCGCGCCAGTGGCGGTCAACGATCACGAGGTCGTGATCGCGGGTGAACAGATCACCGTCGAACCGTTACTGAATGACAGCGATCCGGACGGGGACCCCCTGCGGCTGGCCACGGTGACCGGTCAGGTACCCGCGACCGTCACCCCGAACTACGACGCCGGTACGTTTGTCTTCAAATCCAATAAGGTTGGCTCCTACGACTTGACCTACACGGTGACCGACGGTCCGCATCAAACGTTGGGGCTTGTCCGGGTGGATGTCATCACCCCACCCAATGATCCGGGTACCCCCATCGTCGTTGCCGACACCGCGCTCCTGCCCGCCGGTGGCAGCACGCTGGTCGACGTCCTGGCGAATGACACCGACCCGGCAGGTGGGGTGCTCGTGGTCCAGTCGGTGTCGGTGCCCGAGGGCGCACCCATCTTCGTGAGTGTCCTCGAACACCGCCTGCTGCGGATCACCGAGGCACAGCGACTCGAAGAACCTCTCGTGATCGAGTACACGGCCTCAAACGGCACCCGGAGCGCCGCCGGCCAGGTTCGGATCGTGCCCGTGCCCGCGCCGACGGAGCTCCAGCCGCCGCATGCCGTTGAAGATGAGGCGATCGTGCACACAGGCGACATCGTGAACATCGATGTGCTGGCCAATGACACCCATCCCGACGGTCTGGCGCTGATGCTGCAGGACACGCTGGAGAAGGGCGTCGACCCGGCCTTCGGCGAGGCTTTCGTCTCGGACGGCGTCCTGCGGTTCCGTGCGGGATCCAAGGCCGGTACCGCTCATGCGACTTATCGCGTGCGGGACAAGAACGGCCAGGAGGACTCGGCCCAGGTCACGATTCACATCCGCGGCGGCAATGAGAACCAGCCGCCGCAGCCGAAGGACGTTTCGGCGCGGGTGCTCTCCGGGTCCAGCGTGCGGATCCCCATCTCCCTCGACGGCATCGACCCCGACGGTGACTCCGTGCGGTTGACGGGGTTGGTGACCGCACCGACCCAAGGCACCGTGACGATCGACGGTGACGTGTTGGTCTACCGTGCCTTCGACGATGCACACGGGCTGGACTCGTTCACCTATGCGGTGGCGGATCGACGCGGTCAGGTCGCGACCGGAAGTATCCGGGTCGGCATCGCCGCCGCACCAGCGACCAACCAGCCCCCGGTGGCGCAGGACGATCTGGTGTTGGCCCGGCCCGGGCGCACGGTTGCCGTCGCGGCCCTGCGCAACGACTCCGATCCGGACGGCAACCCGATCGGCCTGGTGCCGAGCATGCTGGAGGACATCGACGGACTCAAGCCGGTCGTCAAAGAGGACAAGGTCGTCGTGCAGGTGCCCTCGAAACCGGGTACCTACCGGATGTTCTACGGCGTCGAGGACACCTTCGGCGCTCGCGCCCAGGCGTCGATCACGGTGCAGGCGACCGCGGATGCTCCGCTGCTCAAGCCGATCGCGCGCGATGACGTGGTCTCCGACGAGGATGCCTTGGGGCGCAAGACCGTGGTGGTCGATGTGCTCAAGAACGACGAGGATCCCGACGGCGATGCGGCCGATCTGCGGGTCACCACGGCCGCCACGACCGCCGTCGTCGGCAAGGGTGGTGCCCTCACCGTCACCTTGACCCCGGAAGCCCAGGTCATCACCTACACCGTGACGGATGTGGACGGACTGACCGCCAAGGCGTTTGTGATGGTCCCGGCGCTGACCAGCATGTCGCCTGCCCTGCGGCCCGGAATGCCGCCCGTGCAGGTGGCGTCCGGGGAGCCGCTGACCCTCAAACTCGAGGACTACGTCGTGGTGCGCTCGGGACGGTCGCCCAGGCTGACGGAGGAGTCCAAGGTCACCGCGGCCCGCGGCAGCCGGGAGGTCAGGGACACCACCACGATCATCTACACCTCGGCACCCGGGTATGTGGGCAGCGCTTCGGTGACCTTCGAGGTCACCGATGGCAAGAGCGCCGACGACCGCGACGGCCGCCGCAGCATGCTGACGATCCCCATCAAGGTCGTGCCGACGAGTAATCAGCTTCCCCGGCTGAGTTCGTCCACGCTGACGGTCGCCGCGGGGGAGGAGGCGACGGCGTCGCTGGCTGGCCTGGCGTCGGACCCCGATGGGGACAAGCTCACCTTCGACGCTCGCGGGGCAGGGGGCCTGACGGTCAAGCTGACGGGGACGACCTTGACGGTTGCGGCCCCGGCAACCATGGCCAAAGGCACGGTCGTCTCTATTCCGATCTCGGTGACGGACTCGAAGAGCCCGCCCGTGAACGGCACGATCACCGCCACGGTGGTCGGTTCGACTCGACCACTTCCCAAGGCCAATGACGACCGGGTGCCCGATGCTCACCAGGGCAAGGCGGTCTCCGTGGACGTCACGGCGAACGATGCCAACCCGTTCCCCGACTCGCCCCTGAAGGTCGTGGGTGTGCCGGTCATCGAGACAGGCCGAGGAGCCCCGCCGACGATCAAGGGCAATAAGGTGGTCGTCACTCCGGCCACCGATTTCCACGGAGTCATGGTCGTGCGGTACACGATCGCGGACAAGACCGGTGACCCCGACCGTCAGGTCGACGGCCGAATCCACGTGACCGTCCTCGGGCGACCCGAGGTGCCACGCACCCCCACGGTCGAGGATGTGCGCTCCAAGACGGTCGTGCTGACCTGGGATCCGCCGAATAACAACGGTTCCCCGATCACCGGATACACCGTGCGTTCCCAGCGCGGTGATGTCCGGCAGTGCCGCACCACCACGTGCACGATCGACGGGCTGACGAATAACGTGGAGTACGCCTTCACGGTCGAGGCGGAGAACGCCGTCGGCACGTCGGACGCCTCCGCGCCGTCCGCCACCGTCCGGCCGGACCAACGGCCGGATGCGCCGGCTCCGCCGACGCTCGCCTTCGGCGATCAGACACTGGATCTGCGGTGGTCCAACACCGTCTACAACGACCGCTCGCCGATTGAATGCGTCAACATCGAGATCTCCCCGGCCCCGCCTAACGGCCCGGCTCGCAAGGAGTGTGTGGTCGGTACTGAGACGACCTGGACCGGGTTGGCCAACGGCACCGGCTACCGGGTGCGGGTACAGGCACGCAACGCCGCCGAGCAGCCGTCGGAGTTCAGCGGGTGGTCAGCAGCCGAGACACCGGCGGGCAAACCTGCCGCCCCGGCTCAACCACGCGCGCAGCGCACCGCTCTGGGCCAGCAGTCCCAAATGGCGGTCACCTGGTCAGCACCGGCCGATAACGGCGCCGCGATCAGCAAGTACACGGTGCAGGCCGTAGTGGCCGGCAATGTGGTCAAGTCGGTGGTCACGGCCGGGCCGGTGACGTCGTACACGATGGATGTGCCGGCGAACACCACGAACTACACCTTCCGGGTGCGAGCGCATAACAAGGCGACGGACAAATTCGGCGATGCCGAGTTCTCGGCCCCGTCCAACGAGGTCCGTGCCTTCGCCACCCCGAGCGCCGTCACCGGGCTGTCCGCGACCGCGACCGGCGCGAACGGAACCGTGCGGCTCACCTTCAACCCTGCTACCGCAGCCGGCGTCAACGCCGCCGAGATGTACTACCAGTACAACGCGGGCGGGGGCTGGACGAACCTCTCGGGTAACACGGCGACTGGGCTGACCAACGGTTCCTCCTATTCGATTCAGGTGCGGGCGGTGGCCGGCGTACAAGGCAGCGATCAGCCGGGGCCGGCGACGACGGCCGGGGCCGTGGTGCCCTACGGTCCGCCGCGTGTGCCGGGGGTGGCGGGGGCGACGGCCGGCGTCGGCCAGACGACCACGACTGTGAGCTGGTCCGACCCGGGCAGTAATGGGCGGCCGTACCACGTCGAGATCCGCGTCGGCGGTGGGGGCTGGGAGCAGGTGGCGAACTCCGGCTCACGGCAGGTCGGTAACGGTTACGGCCAGTCCATCGCCATCTGTGCGCGGACGGTGGACCACACCGATGCCCGGACCGCGAGCTCGGAGTCATGTGCCACGGCCCGGACCGGCAGCGCCCCGGCCCTGACGATGTCGGTCACGAAGTCCCCGGGCGGTCCATGTGCGGGTTCTGACGCCGCTTGTGGCTACCTGGTGCTGCACATCCGCAATGCGGCGGCCAACACGAGCTTCCGGGCGCAGTGCTGGTCGAACCGGAACGGCGACCACATGTTCAGTGACTGGAACGGCACGTTGCCCGAGGGCGGTGCAATGCGGACGAACGGTGAGGGTTCCTTCGACGCACGGATGTACTGCTACCACGGCTATGCCGGTTCTCAGGTCTGGGCGGTCACTGATGCCTTCGGGGCCAGCGCCCGCGCGAACTGGTAGCGCGGGCGAACCGGTAGTGCGGACCCATCCCAACGTATCGACGATGACGAGGAACCTCTAGATGACGATCATGACCACCGAGCAGTCCACGTGGTTCGCGACGACGTTCGACCAGTTGGTGGCCAATGTGAGCCAGGCGCTGCTGGGTAAACCCCATGTCGTCCGGCTGGCCCTGACCTGCATGCTCTCCAGCGGCCACCTCCTCCTGGAGGACGCCCCCGGTACGGGCAAGACTTCCTTGGCGCGATCGATCGCGGCGAGCGTGCAGGGTACACACAGCCGCATCCAGTTCACGCCGGACCTATTGCCCTCGGACGTGACGGGCGTCATGATCTACGACCAGAAGGTCGGGGAGTTCGCCTTCCACAAGGGGCCGATCTTCGCCTCGATCGTGCTGGCCGATGAGATCAACCGGGCCTCGCCGAAGACCCAATCCGCCCTCCTTGAGGTGATGGAAGAGGGCCATGTCACGGTCGACGGTGAACGCCACGATGTGGGGTTGCCATTCATGGTGATCGCTACCCAGAACCCCATCGAGCAGGCGGGCACCTATCGGCTCCCGGAGGCGCAGCTGGACCGCTTCCTGATGAAGACCTCCGTCGGCTACCCCGATCATGCCGCCACGATCGAGATCCTGGCCGGGTCAGCCATTCGCGACCGCAGCGCGGGGTTATCGGCTCTCATCACGACTCAGGGCGTCAACGAGATGGCGCAACTCGGGACCCAGGTCCACGTCGACACCGCGGTGCTCGACTATATCTCCCGGCTCGCGGAGGAGACTCGGTCGGCCAAGGAGGCCCGGGTCGGTGTCTCGATCCGGGGCGCGTTGGCGCTCGTACGATGCGCCAAGGTGTGGGCAGCTGCGCACGGTCGTAATTATGTGTTGCCTGACGACATCAAGGAGCTCGCCCAGCCGGTGTGGGCACATCGGCTGGTGCTCGACTCGGAGGCCGAGTTCGCGGGGGTCACGGCCGAGTCGATCCTCTCCCGGGTCTTGGGCGACGTGGCTCCGCCGCAGGAACGGCATTCGGCCGGGTGACGACGATCTCTCCACCGACCCGGCGTCGGACGTTTGCGGATCTCCGCGCCGCTGTGGTCCGGACATTTCGGCGCACGGCCGACCGTGGCCGCACGGTGCTCGGCGCGGTCTCGACCGCGGCGGCTCCGGTGGTCGGCCGGATCGGGCGCGCAGTCGGACCGGACTCCCGGGTGGGTCGTCCCGTCTGGGCTGTCATCCGGCCGGTGACCAGCACGGTCAGCGCGTTGGGATGGTCGGCGCTCGTGGCCGCCGGGCTTCTGGGCTGGGCCGGGTTGCACTACGCCTGGCTCGAGGCGATCGTAATCGCGGTGCTGCTCGTGGCAGCCATGCTCGTCGGCGTCGTCTTCGTCTTGGGCCGGTTCCGGTACACCGTGCTGCTGGACCTGACCGAACCGCGGGTTACGGTGGGTGATCGAGCCCTCGGCCGGCTCGATGTACGCAATGAGTCCGCCCGGGCACTGCTGCCGGCGGTCATGGAGTTGCCGGTCGGCCAGAGCTTGGGCACGTTCCCGGTGCCACGATTGGCCCCGGGCGCGGCGCACGAGTCCATCTTCACGGTGCCCACCCACCGGCGGTCCGTCATCACGATCGGCCCGGTTCGTTCGGTGCGCGCGGACCCTTTTGGGCTGTTGCGGCGCCAGGTCGTGTGGTCGGGACCCCAGGAGCTCTTCGTCCATCCCCGGGTGCAGGCCCTCAGTGGTTCGTCGACGGGGTTCTTGCGCGATCTCGAGGGCCGCGTGACGCAGGACATCTCTGACTCGGACGTGTCGTTCCACGCGCTGCGCGGTTACGTTCCGGGCGACGACCGTCGGCATATCCACTGGAAAACGACCGCTCGCACGGGTGAACTCATGGTTCGCCAGTTCGAGGAGACCCGTCGCTCACATCTGGCGGTCATTCTCTCCACCGGTAGCCAGGACTACGCCGACGCCGAGGAGTTCGAGCTCGCCGTCAGCGCCTGCGGCTCCTTGGGACTGCAGGCCATCCGCGAAGACCGGGGGGTCACGGTGCTGGTGCACGAAGGTTCGTTGCGGGGCACTCACCGCACCCAACTGTTGGACGATCTTTCCCGGGTTGAGCTCCGGTCGGCCAAGCGGACCCTGGTGGACGTCGCCCGGGTGGCTGGCGCGACGATCCTTGACGCTTCGGTGATCGCATTCGTGCTGGGGAGTGCGGCGTCTCCCGCAGTGCTCCGGGCAGCTGCGGCGCGGTTGCCGCAGGACGTCCGGGTGCTTGCGGTGCAGTGCATCCCCGGGGCGGCGGTCAGCAGGCGGGTCGTGTCGGAGCTGACGGTCCTGACGGTCGGCGAACTCGGTGATCTGCCGGTCGCTTTGCGGAGTGTGCAGGGCTGATGAGCACCACGGAAACGAACCTTGCCCAATCTGCCGCCACGGCGACCGGGCGCACCGGGGGTACTTCCCGGACCCGGGCTCCCCGACGTGATCGACCGGCACCCCGAGTCGAGACGCTTCCACACGACCCACGCCGGGCGCTGCGCTGGGTCGGGCTGATCGACGGGTTGGCCCTCCTGGCCATGCTGGGCGCCGTCCTCGTCGGATTTGAGCCGGCCTGGGGTGGGACGAGTTACCTCCTGCCTGCTGTCGGCGGGGCCCTGTTGGGGCTGGCGGTGGCCTGGGTGGGGGCGTGGCGGCGGTGGCCGGCTGTTCTGGTGCTGGCGCTGGCGATTGCCGCCTACCTGCTCTTCGGCGGGGCGCTCGCGCTACCGGGAACCACGACTGCCGGCGTGTTGCCCGGTGGCGAGACGATCCGCATGCTGGCGACCCAGTCGGTGCAGGGGTGGAAACAGACGGTCACCACGGTGCCTCCGCTGGAGTCGTTCACCGATCTCGCGGTGATCCCGTATCTACTGATGTTTGTCGTGGCCTTGGTTGCCGGCAGCATCGCCTGGCGTGCCCGGTTCGCCGCGTGGGCCCTGCTGCCGTTGGCCCTCGGCGGTGCCGGCGTCATTCTCCTCGGGACGGTCCAGGCGGCGCTGCCGGTCGCTCAGGGGCTGGTGGCCGGTATCGTCGCACTGACCTGGGCCGGTTGGCGGACCACCACCCGACGGCTCGGGGTCAGCCAGCTCATCACCGAGGATTCCGCAGCAGCCCGTCGCAGATTGTGGTGGCACCGGATGCGGACGGCGGCCGTGATGCTGGTCCTCGGCGGAGTCGCGGCGGCGTTCGCAGGTCCGGTGCTGTTGCCGGATTCGCCTAGAACAGTCCTCCGTGAGACCATTGTTCCCCCTTTGGAACTACATGAGTATGTAAGTCCGCTGATGTCCTTCCGGAAATACGCGAAGGATGAGGCGGAAGAGGACCTGTTCACGGTTCGTGGACTCGCCGAGGGTGACCGGCTGCGGCTGGCCGTGCTGGATACCTACAACGGATCGGTCTACGACGTGTCGAGTGGTGGCGCAGGTGGCGTTTTCACCCGCACGGGTAGTCACATCGACGCGACGGCGGGTACGGGGGTCGAGCGCTCCTTGGACATCACGATCCAGAAGTACGCGGGGGTGTGGATCCCGGACACAGGTGACGTGACGGGGATCTCCTGGGCCGGACCGCGCGCGCAGGTACTGGCAGCGGGCACGTTCTACAACAACACGACCCGCACGGGTATCGCCACGGCGGGTCTGCAGTCGGGCGACCGCTACCGGCTGACGGCTCTGGTGCCGCCGGTACCCACCACAACGGAGATCGCCAAGGCGCAGATCGCCGACGCAGCGGTTCCAAAGGTCCCAGCTGACGCGTTGCCCGCTGCCTTGGCGGCAAAGGCCGAACAGTTCATGGGCGCTGAAACGAACCCCGTTCAGCGGCTGCTGCTGTTGCGTGACGGTCTCATCGCCTCGGGTGTCTACTCCAGCGGGTTGGAGGGCCAGCCGCAGTCCTTGCCCGGACACTCGACAGCGCGGATCGACGACCTGCTCGCGATGAAGAAGATGACTGGCGACGATGAGCAGTTCGCCGTCGCGCTGGCGCTGATGGCGAATCAGGCCGGTATCCCTGCCCGGGTGGCGATGGGCTTCTACCCGGACGAGAAGAACGAGTGGGAGCCGGGGGAGCCGTTCGTGGTGACCGGAGCGGATGTCCATGCCTGGGTCGAAGTGCCGTTCAGGGACTACGGCTGGGTGGCGATCGATGCGATCCCCGACGAGGACAACAAGATTCAGACCGAACCCTTCAAGCCCAAGGCACCCAACCCGCCGGTCTTGGAGGACCCCCGCCCGCCGGAGGAGCCCGAGCAGCAGGAGGCGAGTTCGATCGCCGACCAGCCTCAGCCCGACCAGGCCGGTGATCCGCTCAACTGGCAGCGCATCGTCGTCGTGGTGCTGTCCGTGACCATTCCGCTGCTGCTGGTGGCCTTGCCCCTCATCGCCATCGTGGCCTACAAGGCCCGGCGCCGGGCGCGACGTCGGCGGGCCGCCCAGCCGGTGGATCGCATCAGCGGCGGCTGGCGGGAGGTCGTGGACACCGCGAGGGACCTCGGTACCGATGTGCCTTCCGGGGCGACTCGCCGCGAGGGCGCACGGGTGATAGCCGATGCCTTCGGTGCCCAACCGGTCACTCTCGCGCACCGTGCTGACGCCACCGTCTTCGGCGCGGACGATCCCACACTCGATCAGGTAGAGGTGTACTGGTCACAGGTCGATGAGGCAGTCACCGGTATGCGTGCGTCGGTGTCGCGGAGCGCGCGGTTGCGCGCCTCGTGGTCGCTGCGTTCGATCGGTCGTCCGCGCATCCGTCGTACGATCTTGGCGCGACTACGCCTGTTGAGGCGATCGCCGGAAGGGAAGCCATGACCGACAAATGCGCTGCGTGCGGGTCCCTCTACTCCGAGGGTGCCGCCTACTGTGCCGTCTGCGGCCAGCCACTGGGCGGGGTCGCACCGGCCCCGCCCATGCCCGGCACCAACGCATCCGCGCCCGCGGTCGGCCCCCCCATCGCGGCGCCTCCAGGTGGGATACCGGTCGTGTCAGCGCCACCGGTCGGTCCGGGCACGCCGATCGGTGCGCCGCCTGCTGTCGGGTTCGCGGCGGAGTCGGAGGTCTGTTCGGACACCCAGCTCTCGGCCTGGCCGCAGGGGGGAACCGAGGGGTCTGAGGCAGCGCCGTTGGGCCGGAGGTTCCTGGCTGTACTGTTCGATTTCGCGGTGATCGGCGTAGTGCTCCTGGCGCTGTGGCTGGTCGGCCGGGCGGCCGATTTCCCGACGACGATCGTGTCGGCGGGATGCGCCGTCGGCTACTGGCTATTCATCGCCTGGTGGGAGGGGCGCACTGGTAAGACGATCGGCAACCTGGCCATGGGGGTCGTCACCCTCGACATCGACCGGCTGACGCCGATCGGCTTCGGACGGGCCCTGGTGCGCTGGGTGATCGTGGGCGCGGGTGCGATTGCCCTTGGTGTGGGACAGTTCGTGATCGCACTCAGTGCCGGTTTCGACTCGAGTCCGCGCCGGCAGGGGTGGCACGACAAGGCGACCAAAGCAGGCGTCTTCCGGCGGCAGCCCGCAGCGTCGATGCTCGCGCCTGTCGCGAAGATATCCGGCCCTGATGGCCGGGTTCGTCCGGGTGCGATCGCGGGCGTGCCGACAAGCGCCTCCGGACCGCGTGGTTACGGGCAGCCAGGTGCGGCGCCGGATCCTTGGACGTTCCCCTCCGCGGCAGCTGCACGCGGTGTTCGTGGTGGTCTGATCACGGGCGCACCCGGGATCTCGCGATCGGTTGACGACACGGATGACGGACCGGTCACCGCGCAGCATCCCGTGGTATCGCCGGGGTCCGCTCCGGTGCCTGGGGCGCCCGCCGTTCCCTTGGCGCCCGCCGGTTCCGGTGCCTCGGCGAAGTCCGCGGCGCCGGTTTCGCAGCCGGTCGCTCCGGCGCCTGCAGTGCCCGCCGTTCCCTTGGTGCCTGCCCCGGCGAAGTCCGCGGCGCCGGCATCGCAGCCGGTCACTCCGGCGCCTGGGGCCGTAAAGCCGACGGAACCGCCCACCTCGACGGCAAAGGTTCCGATCGTGGCGGAGCCGCCGCTTGCCTCAGCCGCCTTCGTTCCGCCGATTGTGGCGGCCTCGCCCGCATCGGCACCGGCGCCCATCACCGGTATCCCGGTTGTGGCACCACCAGTGAAGTCGTCGGCTGTGGGGGGATCGGCGCCGACGGCCGCGGCAACGGCCACCCCCCTGACGCCGCCGCCGACGGCCGGTCCGCAGGTACCCGTGGTGGCGGCCCCCGCGGCCGTACCCACTCCCGCGGCGGCGCCTTCGGTAGTCGAGGTCAAGGTTCCGGCGGTCGAACCTGCCGGCCCTTTCCCCGCGGAGGAGTCCCAGGAGAGCACCCGGTTTCCGACTGAGGGGCGCCAGCCACCGCGACTCGAGTCGGCGCCCGTCGTCCCGGTGCTCGTCGAGCTGGAAAGCGGCGAGCGGAGACTCATCAGTAGGCCGACGTTGGTCGGCCGCAACCCACAGACGCCGGATGGCTCCGACTGGGAGCTGCTG
Source organism: Cellulomonadaceae bacterium (assembly GCA_031551755.1). Lineage (GTDB taxonomy): Bacteria > Actinomycetota > Actinomycetes > Actinomycetales > Cellulomonadaceae > JAVBMU01. Next base: position 38,020 of record JAVBNE010000078.1, read on the forward strand.
CCATTGGCCGACCCCGGTCATTCGGTCTCCAAAACCCACCTGGAGCTCGGCATCGACCCGGGTGGACTCTGGGTTCGCGACCGTGGCTCAACCAACGGCACCATCGTCTCCGTGCCCGGTTCGCCGCCGCGATTGGTCGACATCACTGATCACGTCCGGGTGCCTGTGGGGGCCACGATTCATGTGGGCGATTGCCGTCTCGTGGTGGTGGGCACCCGATGAACCCGGATGCAGAGGTCGAGGTCATGCTCTCCTGGGGCGCGGCCTCACACCGGGGGACGAGGCGCATGCTCAACGAGGACCGCTTCCTGGCGACGGGGTCGGTCTTCTTCGTGGCGGACGGCATGGGCGGTCACGAAGCGGGTGAGGTCGCGAGTACTGCGGCAGTCGATGCCATGCGGCCACTGGGTGAACTCCAGGTGGTCACCCCGGAGGACGTCATGGTGTGTCTCGATGATGCTCAAAAGGCGGTTCGGGCGATCAGTACCGACCCGGGTCGAGGGGCCGGCACGACGGTGACCGGGGTCGCGATCGCGGAGCAGGAGGGGATGCCCTACTGGCTCGTGACGAATGTCGGGGACTCACGCACTTACCGCTATTCAAGCAATATCCTTGAGCAAGTAAGTATTGACCATTCTGAAGTTCAAGAAATGGTTGATGCTGGAATGTTGACCAAGGCCGAGGCGCTGACCCACCCGAGGCGACATGTCGTCACGCGGGCTTTGGGGTCGCGAGAAGATCCGGAACCCGACTTTTGGTACCTGCCGATCACGGCAGGAGACAGGATGATGGTCTGTTCCGACGGCTTGACGGGTGAACTATCGAACGGCCAAATTGAGGTGATTCTCGACCAACACCCGGAACCCCAGAATGCCGCTGACCAGTTGGTTCGCGGGGCAATCGCCGCTGGCGGGCGGGATAACATTACGGTCGTCGTCATCGATGCCATGGTGGTTATGCGCGATGCCGACTCAGCCTCGGATAGCTCCGGGGGATAGTGCAAAGTGAGCCGACGACGATACCCTTCCGGGGGATGTTCGTCTCCAGATGGGTGGATTGCCTGATGTTGCGTTACGAGACTGGTACAGGCTGCGCGATCGCGCGCGGCGATGCGGTCGTGCTCCTGCGACCGAACACCGATCACGACCTGGTCATGCGGCTGTGGGAACAGCTGGGTGAGGACTCGGGTCTGGTTGAGGTGTTGCAGGTATTGACCGGCGCCTTCGGGCCGAATCTGCGCACCGTACCGCCGTTCGCCTCGGTGGTCGTCAAGGACCGGAAGGTGCACGTCGCGGTCCGTGGCGAGATGTCCGTTTCCCTGGATATCGAGAATAACGGCGAGATCGAGCGACTGCACGTCGACGGCATGGACGTCACGACATGGTCGGAGCGAGTCCTCGATAACGTCGTCGACCTGATGGTCGGACTCGGGGTCGGAACCCCGGGCGCTGCCATGCTCGACGACGACGCATTGCCGCTCGGCGACGGTGTCGTTCGGGCGGATGCCCTCGCTCGTCAGCTCGCGCCGCGACCGGTCAAGGCCGTTCCGGAGCCTGTTCGCGCCGCCGAGCCTGCGCCCGCGCCGGCCGAGGATGCAGGTTCTAGCCGCCGCCGGAACCCTGGTGCCGGGCGTACCCGCGTGGACTCCGAGGAGTCTCGCCGGACCAGTCCTGGACAGGCAGCTCGCGCGGCAGCGATCTCCGAAGAGACGATCGCCCCGGTGGAGGAGCCGCGGGCGGCCGCCCCGCGCAAGACAGCCGCACCTGTCTCCGCCGCAACCTCGGCCCCGGCGCCGGTGGCGGCTGCGAAGGCGACGGTCACGGACGGCGCCGAGGGCGACGACGACTACAGCCACCTGTGGGGCTCGACGGTTCTGCGCAACGTCGAGGACGCTGCGGTGCGTCCGGCCGATGGTGAGGACGAGGCCCCCCAGGCCAAGGCCGTGCCTAGAGCGGTAGCCAAGGAGGCGCCGGCCGCCAAGGCCGCAGCTCGCAAGGAATCTCTGGACGACCACGACGGACACACCGTGACGTCGGCCGAGATGGCCAGGTTGCGTGCCGCTGCTGCTTCACCGGCGGCTGCCGCGCCTGCGGCGAAGCCCGCGGCCGCGAAGGCAGCCACGGCGAAGCCCGCCGCGACCAAGCCCGCAGCGACCAAGTCGGCCGAGCCGATTGCCGCCGAACCGGGTCGTCCCGGGACTGGGCAGCACATCCTGGCCCGGACCTGCCGGAACGGGCACGCCAACCCGCCATCGCGGGAGGCGTGTGCGGTGTGTGGCATCGCCCTGGAAGGCGACGCCGACCTCGCCCGGCGGCCTGCCTTGGGTCGGATCGTGGTCTCGACGGGCGAAGTGGTCGAACTCGACCGCGGCGTCGTGGTCGGCCGTCGTCCCCGGGTGGTCCGTGGTGCCGGTGGCGAAACACCGCGCCTGGTCACCGTGCCCAGTCCGCAGCAGGACATCTCCCGGTCACATGTCGAGGTTCGCCTGGAGGGCTGGCATGTGCTGGTCAACGACATGAACACCACGAATGGCACGACCCTGTTGCGTGTCGGCCAGCCGCCGCGTCGGCTGCACCCTTCGGAGCCCATCCTCGTCGTTGACGGAGACGTGGCCGACCTCGGTGACGGGGTGACCCTGACGTTCGAGGGGCTGCGGTGAGGTGAGCCGACGCCGTGCACCGTCGCCCCCGCCTCGGATCGAGGGCTACGAGTACGTCCGGGCCATCGGCTCCGGTGGCTTCTCCGACGTCTTCCTCTACCAGCAACACCGGTCCGGACGGCAAGTGGCCGTCAAGGTGCTGCTCAAGGAGTGGACGAGCGAGGCTCAACGCACAGCATTCGATGCCGAAGCGGACCTCATGGCCACGCTGTCGACGCATCCGTCGATCGTCACGATGTACCACGCGGCCGTCTCCCCGGACGGGCGCCCGTACCTCACCATGGAGTACTGCTCCCGGCCCAACCTTGGTGTGCGTTATCGCAAGGAGCGGTTCTCCGTCGCAGAGGTCCTGCGGACCGGGGTTCAGATAGCCGGCGCAGTGGAGACCGTCCACCGCGCCGGCATTCTGCACCGTGACATCAAACCGGCGAACATCCTCATCACCGACTACGGTCAGCCCGCGCTGACCGATTTCGGAATCTCGGCGACGTTGGACGACGCGCCGGCCGCCGAGGGCATGTCCATTCCGTGGTCGCCACCCGAGACATTCGCACAGCCGCCCACGGCCTCGACCGCCAGCGACGTGTGGGCCTTGGCGGCCACGTTGTTCAGCCTGCTCGCGGGGCGCACTCCGTTCGAGCGGTCGGATGCGCCGAACACGAATGACCACCTGATCTCCCGGATCGAGACCGTCCCCCTGGCGCCCACCAGCCGCTCCGATGTGCCACCGTCCCTCGAACTAGCCCTGGCGACGGCGATGGCCAAGTCGCCCGCCAATCGCTACGCGTCGGCCCTTGAGTTCGGGCGGGCGCTCCAGCGCATCCAGAGCGAGTTGGCCATGGAGGTCACCCCGCTCGCCCTTCGTGACGATGCCGGTCACGAGGTGCCGTCCGCGCCGGCTGATCCGGGCGATGACGACGGCACCAGGCTGCGGGGAGTGGTCACGATCGACCCTGGTGGCCGGACTCCGCTCGTGGCCGGCCAGCCGACCCCCGGGGGGATACCGTCCTTCGCCGCCGTCGCCCAGGGACCTGGTGCGCGGGCGACCTCGACGGCGATCCCTGCGGCTCGAGTCGCGGTCAGCGACGTGCTTACGGATCGGTCGGCCGCCGGCGCAGCCGCCTGGGCGGATTCCGCAATCGAGGACACCGTGATCGGCACGTCGGTCTCGCAGGTGACCGACGACGCGGCCCAGCGCAAGACCTGGCCCTTGGCGACGGCCGTGGTGGCAGTGCTCGCCATCGCGGGCGGTGTTGTGGCCTATGTCCAGAGTCAAGGTAAGCCGGAGTCGACCGATGCGCCCAGCGGGACGACGGCGGTGCCTGGGCAGAACATCGGAGAATTGGTCCCGACGGTGGTGAACCTGGCCGGTGAGTACGACGCGGCCGCTCAGTCCGCCGTCTTCGCTTGGTCGGACGACCCGGACGAGGCAAAGCCGGGGGACACGTATCGCTGGCGGCGGGTGGACCCGCTTCATGAGACCAAACCGGCGCAGACCACCGAACGGCAGGTGAGCCTCCCGGCGGAGCCGGGAGAGCGCATCTGCATCGAGGTGGTCGTGGTGCGCAACGGAAAGCCCTCCTACGAGGCCGAGCAGGCTTGTTCCTCATGAATGAACTGGCGATCGACTTTTGTGGTGAGTGGTTCCACCTGGACCCCGCCGGAGGTCCGTTCGAGATCGGCCGTGAGGGCGACATCGCCATCGAGGACAACCTCTACCTGCACCGGCGCTTCCTGCGGCTGACTTTCGACAACCTCTGGTGGCTGGCCAATGTGGGATCGTTGCTGTCGGCCACGGTCTCCGATGCCCAGGGCGGTGTCCAGTCCTGGCTCTCCCCGGGCAACCGTCTGCCGTTGGTGACGCCCACCACCTCAGTCGTCTTCACCGCGGGTCCGACCACCTATGAGCTGATCGCGCACCTCTCCGATGCGCCGTACCAGGAGGTGCGGCCCGCCCGGCCGAGCAACGGCACGACGACGATCGGCATGGCGGGATTCACCATCAGTCAGAAGCAGCTCATCGTGGCTTTGGCTGAACCGATGCTCCGCCGTGAGGGTACGGGTCTCTCCGAGCTGCCGTCCTCGGCGGCCGCGGCCCAACGGCTGGGATGGGCGACGACCCGGTTCAACCGCAAGCTGGACAACGTCTGCGAGAAGCTCGACCGGATCGGCGTCAAGGGACTACGTGGTGGAGCGGGGGCACAGGCGACGAACCGCCGAGCGCGGCTGGTCGAGTTCGCGGTCACCTCGCGGCTCGTCACTGCGGCCGACCTGCCGTTGCTCGACGGCTCCGGTGATGAAGCCGACTTGGACGACTGACGTCCCACAACCACACCGGTATCCCCGGGGACTAGGAAGACATGCGGATCAAGGCCACGTTGCGTCGAGGAGACGGGACCCAGGACGACATCGTCATCACGGCGGATGCGGCGGCTACCGTGGCCGAGATCGCGGCCACGGTGGCTCGGGTCGACCCGGCGGCGAGTTCGGGCGAGTTGGAGCGGCCCCGGACGTTGCGGGCACAGCTGCCCGGTCAGGACGCGCCGGTACTCCTGCCCGGTAGTGCGGCCATCGGTGACGCATGGATCGGCTCCGGTGCGGTCATCGCGGTGGTCGATCAGGGGCCGGCCAGCTTCGATCTGCCCCAGTCGGATTCCCCACTCGCACATGTGCAGGTCGAGTCGGGTGGGCGTTCGCGCGCCTACAAGCTGGCCGTCGGCTCGTATGTTGTGGGCCGGGCGCCGAGTTGCGACATCGTGGTGGAAGACCCGCTCGTCTCAGCGCGCCACCTGCGCATCGACGTGGGTGAGTCCGTCGATGTGGTGGACCTCGGCTCGGCGAACGGCACCTTCGTCGACGGTGGGCACGTGGCGCGGCTCCACGTGGAAAACGCCGAACGGTTGACCGCGGGGTCCACCACGATCCTGGTCGAACGTGCAGCCGCGGCTGCGCTGACCGGGGTGACCCCCAAGGCCGGGCCGGTGCCGTTCAACCGTTCCCCGCGGGTGGAGGTGCGCTATGCGGGGACTGAATTCGAATCCCCCGAGTTGCCGAAGGAGAGCGAGCCGCCCAACTTCCCGTTCCTGATGCTGCTCGCACCGATCGTGATGGGTGCGGGGATGTACCTCATGACGAATAACCCCCGGTCGCTGCTGTTCATCGTCATGACCCCGATGATGATGGCCGGGAACTACTTCACGCAACGCAAGTCCGGCAAGAAGCGATTGGCGCGCGACATCGCAAGGGTCGACGAGCGACTCGAGTCCCTGAAGGTCTCCCTGGCTACCGAACGTGAACTCGAGCGATCGGTTCGCCTCCGAGAGGCCCCGGCCACCCCGCTCGTCTTCGCGGAGGCGATGCGACTGCGCCCGCTGTTGTGGACCAGGCGCCCCGAACACTGGAACTTCCTGACGGTGCGGCTTGGCGTGGGCACGATGACCTCGCGGAACACGGTCAAGACGCAGGGGAAGGGGGCAGTACTGCCGGAGTTCCAGGAGCGGTTGGACACCCTGGTCGAGGCGAATCGCACCATCGACGGCGTGCCGGTTGTCGAGAGCCTGCACGATGCCGGTGCGCTGGGATTCGCGGGGCCGCCCGACCGGGTGATCGGCACCCTCAATTCGGTTCTCCTCCAACTTACGGCCCTCCATGCTCCCTCCGAGGTGGTGGTGGCCGGGTTGGTGAGCTCGGTGTGGACTGAGCCGCTGCAATGGCTCAAATGGATCCCGCACACCTCCTCGCCGCTCAGCCCGCTGGGGGTGCACCACCTGACCGACTCCGCCAGCAGCGCCGCCACTTTGCTGGGGGAGCTGGAAGGGCTGATCACCACGCGATTGCGCCAGGCGAAGGTGGAACGCCGGGGAGCCATCGCGAAGGACAACGCAGCGATCGAACGCGGTTCGGAGGTCGGCTCGGTCCGGGGACCGGACGGCACGAAGTCGCCGCTGCCCGCAGTGATCGTGGTGATCTCGGACGACATCGACATCGAACGCGCCCGGTTGATCCAGTTGGCCGAAACCGGCCCGGACGCGGGTGTCTTCCCGTTGTGGATCGCCACCGACCCGGCCCAGCTGCCGGCTGCCTGCCGCACCTTCGTCTCAGTCGATCCGCAGACCGGGCCGCGAGTCGGGTTGGTGCGCCTCGGGGAATGGGTCGACGATGTCCAGCTCGAGGAGCTCGACGCGGCCGGCGCGATCCAGTACGGCCGCCGGATGTCGCCGGTCTTCGACGCGGGTGCCCTCGTCGAAGACGCCAGTGACCTCCCGCGGTCGGTCGCGATGACGACGCTGCTGGGTCACGAACTCTTCGAGTCGGCCGAAGCCGTGGTTGATCGGTGGAACCAGAACCAGTCGATCAACGATCGCTCGGGCGGCCCGCTGGTGCGGCGTCGGCCCGGCTCCCTGCGTGCCGTGGTGGGTTCGGCGGGCGCGGACCCCCTGCACTTGGATCTGCGTTCGCAGGGTCCGCATGCCCTCGTGGGCGGCACGACCGGCTCGGGGAAGTCGGAGTTCCTTCAGGCTTGGGTGCTGGGGATGGCGGCGGAGTACAGCCCCGACCGGGTCACCTTCCTCTTCGTCGACTACAAAGGTGGCTCGGCCTTCGCCGACTGTGTGCGGCTGCCGCATTGTGTCGGTCTGGTGACGGACCTGTCGCCACAGTTGGTGATCCGTGCACTGACCAGCCTCCGGGCGGAGCTGCACTACCGTGAACGGCTGTTCAACCGGAAAAGTGCCAAGGACATCCTCGAGCTCGAACGCCGGGGTGACCCGGAGTGTCCGCCGGCGCTGGTGATCGTGATCGACGAGTTCGCGGCCCTTGCCGGTGAGGTGCCGGAATTCGTCGACGGCGTGGTGGACGTCGCCCAGCGCGGCCGGTCCCTGGGGATTCACTTGGTGATGGCCACGCAGCGGCCGGCCGGGGTGATCAAGGACAGCCTGCGTTCGAATACCAACCTCCGAGTGGCCCTGCGCATGGCCGATGAGGCGGATTCCCAGGACGTGCTGGGCGTGAAGGATGCCGCGCATTTCGACCCGGAGATTCCCGGCCGGGGTGCGGTCAAGACCGGACCGGGGCGGTTGCGTACTTTCCAGAGCGGCTACGCCGGTGGCTGGACCAGGCAGGGGCCGGATAAGCAGGCCACGATCACCGTGGCACGCCTGCGGTTCGGTGGGGAGGTGCAGTGGGAGGAGCCGGTCGCTCAAGAGTTGCCCGAACTTGAGGATCTCGGCCCGAACGATCAACAGCGGCTGGTCGCGCGAATCGTCGAGGCGTTTGCGGCCCAGGAGATCCCCGCACCACGACGGCCGTGGCTCGACGCGCTGGCCCCGGTCTATGACCTGGCCCGCCTGACTCAACGGACCGACGCCGAGTTGCTCCTGGGAGTCGCCGATCTCCCGGAGCAGCAGTCGCAACGCACGATGTACTTCCGGCCGGATGTAGACGGCCACCTGGGCGTGTACGGCACCGGCGGTGCGGGAAAGAGCGTTACCCTGCGCACCATCGCGGCGGTGGCCGGCATCACCCCGCGAGGGGGACCGGTCTATGTCTATGCCGTGGACTTCGCCGCGGGGTCGATGCGCATGTTGTCGGCGCTGCCCCACGTGGGCGCCGTGGTGCGGGGGGAGGACACCGAACGTGTGGTGGGTCTCCTGCGGATGCTGCGTGACGAACTTGCGTTGCGAGCCGAGTCCTTCGCGGCTGTTTCGGCGTCGAATGTGACTGAGTACCGGCAACTCGCCGGCCAGCCGGCGACGCCGCGACTGCTGTTGCTGATCGATGGGTACCCCGGTTTCCGGGACGAGTTCGAGATCGGTCATGGCCGGGCCGAGTGGTATGAGGTGTTCCGCGACATCCTGACCGACGGGCGGCAGTTGGGGATTCATGTCGTCTTCACCGCCGACCGCGCCGGGGCCGTGCCGACGAATGTGCGGTCGTTGGTGCAACGCAACGTGTTGTTGCGGCTGTCTGAGGACGGTCACCTGGCCTTCAACTCTCCTCGCGACATCATCACGGCCAGCTCACCGAACGGCCGGGCGGTACTCGATGGGATCGAGACGCAGATCGCCGTGATTGGCGGTACCACCTCAGTGTCGGACCAGGCCGTGGCCACGACGAAGCTCGGCGACTCCATGCGCGCCGCCGGGGTTCCCCAGGCGCCGGCCGTGCGGACACTGCCGGTCAGCTACGGTGTCGACCAACTGCCGGTTGCTGTCGACGGCTGGCCGGTGCTGGGCTTGGAGGACGCGACCCTCGGTCCGCAGCCATTCGACCCGACGGGTACGTTCGTGGTCGCCGGTCCGATCGCATCTGGACGGAGCAACGCCATGGTGGTGATTGCCGAGGCTGTTCGGCGGACGAATCCGGACGCTCGCTGCTACCTCCTCGCACAGCGGCGATCCGCGCTGGCTGTGGCACTGCCGTGGAAGAAGTGGGCTGTGGGCGTGGAGGACATCGCGGAGTTGGCCCGCCACCTGCTGGCGGTGGTCTCGGATCCAGACGGGATACCGGGCGTTGTTGTGTTGATCGAAGGGATCAACGACTATCTGAACACCCCCGCGGATAAGCCGATTCAGGAACTTGCCAAGGCCATTCGTAACAGCGATCACTTGATCGTCGCGGAGGCCGAGACAGGCAGCTGGAGCGCCATGTGGCCGCTCACCAACGAGTTCAAGAACGGTCGCCGCGGGTTGATCTTGCAGCCGGAAAACCAAGACGGCGACAACATCTTCAAGGTTTCCCTTCCCCGGGGGGCGAAAGGTGAGTTCCCTCCTGGCCGGGGTGCTTACATCGCCCGGTCGCGGTCGACGAGAGTGCAGCTCCCGTTGATTCTCGGTCAGGAGTGAGTGGTTTGTGGCAGTTTGGCCGGTAGGGTGTCCATTGGCCTGGTGGTACTCGCTGGTGCGCTGGCTGGGTGATGGGTAGTTCTCCCCATCGGTGGTTTGTGTTTTGGGCGGTAGGGTGGTCTACGGACTCGACCAAAGGGGTCGTAGTGGACAGAGAGGTTCGGCAACATGGCGAACATGAATGTGACGTATGACGAGCTCCGGAATACTGCCGGTCAGCTGCGGGTGGGTCAGGGCACGTTGACGGACACGTTGTCGCAGTTGCAGACCGTCGTGGCGAACCTGACTGCTAGTGGTTTCGTGACTGATCAGGCGTCGGGGGCGTTCAATCAGTCTTATGACGAGTTCACGCAGGGCACTACCCGGGCTGTGGAGGGCATTGAGGGTATGGCGCAGTTCTTGGAGGCTGCGGCTGCGACGTTGGGTGATGTGGACTCCCAGCTTGCTGCTGGTATCCGCTAGTTCACGCTTGACGCGCCGGGGTGCGGGGGTCGCAGGACCTCGGGCACCCCGGCGTTTTCGCGAAGCTGTGAGTGAGGTACGAGATGGTGGATCTGGGAGGCGGTGGCGATGAGTCACGATCAGCTGGTGATTAACCAGGCTGCGCTTGCGGAAGCATATTCGGCGATGCGGACCATCATCGGCGAGTTTGACGATGCTGATGCGAATGCGGCTGCGATCAGTGTTGCCTGTGGTGAGGGCCGGCTGGCTGAGAGCGTGCGTCAGTTCGCTTCTGATTGGGATGACCGTAGGGAAAAGATGACCGCGACTATTGAGAATGCGGCCGCGCTGATCGAGGCGGTTGGTGAGGCGTTCAAGGATGTGGAGGGGCAGTTGGTGCAGGCTCTGACTGAGCCTCAGGGCACCCCGGTGGCGGCGGGCAGCGCTGGTCGGGGGGGCGCGGTATGAGTTGGGAACCACTTGCACCGACCGCGCCGATTCCGGGGGACCCGGAGGTCGTGGCCGCTGGTGCCAGGCGTTATGCGACGGTCGCGGAGGCGATGAGCCGGGCGGAAGCGGCGCTTGGGCGTATCAACTTCGAGGGTCAGCAGTCTGAGGCTATCGATGAGCTGCGCAAGAAGACGAAGGACATCCAGGATGTCGTCACCAAGGCCCGCGGCCGATACGCGGCGGCTAGTGAGGCGTTAGGGGCCTATGCGGTCGCTCACCGGGATGCCCAGGAGGATGCCTTGGATCTGCTGATCCAGGCGCAGGCTGCGGAATCTGACCTGCAGGCCGCTGAGCGTAGTCAGTCGCGGGCGAGTGATGATAACGACGTGGCGGTCAGTACCGCCACGGCTAGTGGTGGAGCCCCAGATCCTGCGGCGGCAGCCACGTTGCAGGCGGCGACCGCCTCGGTGAACTCTAAGCGTGGCACGCTGGGTGCGATCATCGCCCGGTTGCCGGGCATTGTGGAGACCTGGCACACTGCGGCTGGTATTGCGGCTAACAAGATCGATGACGGGGTGTCCGCGGACGATCTCAATGATGGGTGGTGGGAGAACTGGGGTTCGAAGGTCGCCAACTGGGTTTCGGATGTCTTCAAAGAGATCGCGGGCTGGGCCGGTATTGTGGCGCTGATACTCGCCTGGGTGCCTGGGTTGGGACAAGCCTTGGCTGTTCTCGCGCTCGTGACCGGGGCTATTGCCCTGGTGGCCGACATTTCGCTGCTTGTCGCGGGGGAGGGCCGCTGGTTTGATGTGATCATGGGCGCCGTAGGGCTGCTCTCCTTCGGTATTGGTCGTGGAGCGACCAAGGTTGCCCAGACGACCGTGAAGGCTGCGACGAGGGCTGCGGCCAGATCTGGAAACCCGGCGATCAGGGCGGCGGCCCCGGCTGCCGAGAGGGCGGCCGCGGGTGTGGCGCGGTGGAATCCGGTCAAGGCTCTCCAGTCTTTTTCGGGGCTCAAGGGCAAGCCGTGGGTGCTTAACGCCATGGGCCAACTCAAAGGCGCGCACATGCTCCAGGCCATCCAGGCGACTGGTTCGACCAGGGCGCATACCGTGCAGATCGTAGAACAGCTCGCGGCCTATACCCCTCGTTTTAGCACCGTGATTCCTTTTGTTTCCAAGCCTGGTGTCCTTGGGTTGGCGAGTCTCTCAGCCGGGTTGAGTACTATTGGTTCCACGGTTTTTCTCTCGGATAAGTTCGCCAGTGGAAAGGACTGAGCTGGTGAGCGTGCAGTATTCGCCCGAGCAGATCGGTGGGGTGGTGATCGACCACCCCCAGTGGTTGATCTGGCCCGTTGGGCTCGACAAAGACGGTGTCAAGGACGCTGCAGCAGCCAAACTCTCTGCGGAACCGGCGGAGGCCGATCTGGTGCAACTCGCCAACGAGGCCGCGGCAACCGCCGTGATCGAAGAGCTGTTCTACGACCTGCGGGAGCGAGACTGAGATGCCAGTACCCTCACAAGAGCCATCTGTTCTCACCCTTATTTCCATCAGTGTCATAGTGCTCGCCCTGATCTGGTTTATCCGCGTATGCGTTGGCACGAATATGCCGTTTACGGACCGGGCGCCACGCTGGCGTGACTACGGCCTCGCGGCGGTCATGGTCGTCGCAAGTATCGGAGTCTTTGCTGTGTTTCACCAGGTTGACGTGCGCAACTATGAGCAGCGCGAAGAGGCTTGGCGCGAGTGGCGGGATGAGCAGACGGAAAAGGGCAAGAGGGAGCAGGCGGAAAAGGATATGGAAGAGCTCATGCGCGAGGAAGAGGCTTGGCGGGATCTGATTTCGCCGAGTCCGTCATCTTCACCGAGTGCGACCTCCTAGGTGCGCCGATGACAGAACGAAAGGCCAGGGTGACTACCTGATGCACAACGATCCAGCCGACCTGGCGGCGGACCAGATGCCGCACCAGGAGTGGGCCTTCGTGCTCCCCGCCGGGTGGTGGACCATCCCGCTGGCCGATCCCAAGAAGATCGAGCCGGCAGTCCGCGCGCTCGTCGTCGAACGACTTGGACGCAGGGACGACATGGCGCAACCCCGCAAGGACGCCCGGGAGAACCTGCTGAAGGCGGCCAAGGCAGCCGCCGCGGAGGGCGGTGCGCAGCTCACCACCTTCGGGATGGATATCGCGGGCATCATGGTGACCGGCACTATGGCGGTCTATGCCATTGAGCGCAACGAAGCAGGCGAGAAGAAGCTCGAGAAGATGGTCGCCGACGCCGCCGGTCGTGCCCTCACCCACCGCCAGGAGACGCCGGAAGGAACGGTTGTGCGTGCCGTCGAGGCAAGTGCCATTCACCGGAAAGACGAAAACGACGAGCCGATCCTTCCGGAGCTGCGGGTCGATTACTGGGTGGACCGCGAAGACCTCTCCGAGGTGATGTACCTCGTTTTCACGACACCATTCGTACCCTTGCAGGAAGCAATGGTGGAACTCTTCGACGCGGTCACCGCATCACTACATCTCGTCGATGTCGGATGACTGCGCCGATAGGGGCGTTATCGCCCGAGGTGTGGATCGTGGGTGTGGTCGTGGGTGCTGCGGTCATCTGGTTCGTCTGGGTTTGGGTCGCCGGGAAGGCGCCGGGGTCAAAACCCGGTGCCGGGTGGCGTGACCTGATCCTTGCAGCCGTCGCATTAGTGCTCATGGTCGGTGCCGGGCTGATCGTCGTCGCACTCGACGTCGCTGAACAAGCAGCTCGCATGGACCACCACTTCAACGAAGAGCTTTCGACCGGATCCGTAACCAAAGTGACCACCAGCCAGCCCAGCAGCCAGGAGAAATTGTGAGCGCCCGCCAACGCCGTGTCATCTACGTCTTCGGCCTTCTCCTCATCGGCGGGGTCAGCATCGCCCGCATCGTCACGACACCCAACTTCTCCACGACACTCATCGCGATCGCCGTCGTCGTGGTGACCATCCTCATCTGGGCTGTCGTGGCGATCCCCCGCGCAGGGATCTTTGCCGAGAAGGTCCGCAAGCGTCGCCCTGGGATCACAGTGATCCCAGGATGTATCTCGGGGGATATGGTCGACTACGCCCGGGAGTACGGCGCGCGTGCCCGGAACTGGAACGGCCAGGGCGGAAGCCCCGTGGCATTGGCGGTGCTCCCCGACGTGATTGAGGTGTGGGGTCCGCGAGGGACGGAACCACGGTGGACCGTGCAACGGGTGCCGGGTGGTGTCGGGATCGATACGGCGATCTACGGCAACCGATTCGTCAGGGTCGTAGCCATCAAAGACGGCACCCGCGAAGCCTCGTTCGTCCCGGCCTACAACCCCGCTCGTGCTGCCGGTGGGCTGGTGGTGACTGAAGACCTGGAACGGGCTGTTGCCGAACTCAGTGAGGGGTCCCCCTGGGCTGTTCACGTCGAAGGGGAAGACTGGCCCGGCGAGTCATTCTCCTCGGTCAGCGAAGACGACTAGGGCGTGTTGCCAAACGTGCGGGTTCTGCCGTTGTGGCGGCGGGACCCGACTGAGCCGGATCGGCTCGTGTGGTGCGATGATCGCTGCATGCAGTCGACGTCGACCAGATCCGAAGTGCCTCCGAGCTTCCGGTTTCACCCCAATGCGTATGACTTGGGAATGTTCGAGAGTGTTGCCGGGACGTGTGGGGCGTGCGGGAAGGGTCGCACGTTGCGCTACACGGGTCGTTCTACGCGGTCGACGAGTTGTGGAGTACATCTGCCCGTGGTGCATGGCCGATGGAACGGCGGCGCGCGTGTTCGACGGCGAGTCAGCATCGTCGTGTCCGCCGCCTGACCACCGGTCAGAATGAACGCGAGAGCCCGCCCCTTGCCGTCGGAGACCACATCACGCGACACCGTCCCAGCCTGCGCTCGATGGTGCAGGAAACTCTTTAGCAACACGGCCTAGTCAGCGCTCGACATCACCGGCGGATCGTGCGGCAGAACCCCCAAGTATCTATGCCGCAGAGATTCTGTCCGGGCCCCGGCTCTGGTCGGTGGTTCGCCGGTGGCGGTGAGCCCTGACCAGCAGCGTCGTCGGCCGCAGCGGACGGGTGTCGCCGCGCACGTTCCGACCGTAAAGACTGCCGGAGCGCCAACGCACATCATCACGTTTGGTCATGTGTATAGGTGTGTGGTTCCCTTAGCCCTGTTGTGTCACTTAAGTGCATGTTCCAGGGCTGAGAGGTTGACCAATGCACAAAGACCCAAGCGCTGTGATCAAAGGATCACTTGACGGCCCAAAGGAGCTGACGAAATGACAGAACCATCACACGACCCGTCGTTTCTCACTCTGGTCGCCTTTGTTCTGGTAGCCCTGGCATGCGTGTGGCTGATCTGGATCTTCTGTGGTACGCACGTACCGTTTCATGATCGCCCCGCAAAGGGACGGGACTATCTCCTGGCCGTGCTTCTGCTGGTGGCGAGTATCGGCTTCATGGGGGTGCTCTACAAGTATGAGAGCGACCTGTACGAGCGACGCGAGGAGATCTACCGCCAGTGGCAGGAGATAGAACAGCAGACTCAGGATGAAGCGGCCACGCCGAGCGCGACCCCGTAGCGACGGCAGGGGAGCGAACGCTCACGGTCGTACAATCGAAGTTCTCGTTTCGACCGGAAGGCCTCCTCGTCCGTGAGTAGCACACGTCCATTGCGCGTCGCGATCGTCGGCGCAGGGCCCGCGGGTATCTACGCCGCGGACATTCTGTCCAAGACCGATCTCGACGTCAGCATCGATCTCTTCGAACGGCTTCCGGCACCTTTCGGGCTGGTCCGGTACGGAGTCGCGCCGGATCACCCGCGGATCAAGCAGATCATCGTTGCCCTGCACAAGGTGCTCGCCCGCGGCGACATCCGCCTGCTCGCCAACATCGACTACGGCGTGGACCTGAAACTGGAGGACTTGCGGCAGTTCTATGACGCGGTGATCTTCTCCACCGGTTCCATTCGCGACGCGGCCCTGCCGATCCCGGGAGTCGACCTCGACGGTTCCTACGGTGCGGCCGATTTTGTCTCGTGGTACGACGGCCACCCCGATGTGCCTCGCACGTGGCCGTTGAAGGCTGAACAGGTCGCCGTCCTCGGTGCGGGAAACGTCGCCCTCGACGTCGCCCGTATCCTCGCCAAACACGCTGACGACCTGCTCCCCACCGAGATCCCGCCGAATGTCTACGACCTGCTCAAGGCTTCCCCGGTCACCGACGTGCACGTCTTCGCCCGGCGCGGACCCGCGCAAGTGAAGTTCTCCCCCCTTGAACTGCGTGAACTCGGCCACGTGCCCGACGTCGACATCATCGTGTACCCGGAGGACTTCGACTTCGACGACGGCTCGACGGCCGCGATCAACTCCTCGAACCAGACCAAACAGGTCGTCAAGACCCTGACTGACTGGGCGCTCGAGGACCCGAGCACCTTCACCGCCTCTCGGCGGATACACCTGCATTTCCTGCACGCACCCGCCGAGATTCTGGGCACCGACGTCGTGAAGGGACTGCGCACGGAACGTACCCGGCTCAATGGCGACGGAACGGTCTCCGGGACGGGCGAGTTCCACGACTGGCCGGTGCAGGCGGTCTACCGGGCGGTCGGCTACTTCGGCTCACCGTTGCCGGAGATCCCCTTCGACGAGCTCAAGGGCGTGATCCCCAACCGCGAGGGGCGTGTGATCGACATCGACGGCACCCCGGTGCCCGGTGTCTACGCGACCGGGTGGATCAAGCGTGGCCCGGTGGGTCTCATCGGGCACACCAAATCGGATGCCTCCGAGACGATCCGCAACCTCGTCGCGGATGTCATCGGCGAATCACCGGAGATCGGCGGGGACCTGGCCGGTGGCCGAGTTGCTCCCTCCGGAGCCCCCGATGCGATCATCGACTTCCTCACCGAACGTGGGGTGGAATACGTCGAATGGTCCGGTTGGCAGCTACTGGACGCCTACGAACGCTCTCTCGGCGAGCCTCAGGGTCGCGAACGGGTGAAGGTGGTCTCCCGGGAGGACATGATCCGCGTCTCGCAGGGCTTGCCCACCGAGTAGCACGCTCGGCAACCGTACCGGAAGCGCAGGCCGGGGCGCGAGAGCCCGTCCGGGAACGTTGGACCCGGCTGCCTCGTTATCGATGTGACCGAGTCGCCATTCGCTGATCGACAGGAGAACCGCGTGGGCCGCCACCACTTCAACGGCGTCAAGACAGCCGGACTCTTTGGTGTCATGTGGGCTGTCCTTCTGGGCCTCTGGGCGGTCTTCGGCGCCCGCGCGAACTGGCTGTGGATCTTCGTCCTGATCGGTTTGGGGACGACTGCCTACGGCTACTGGAACTCCGACAAGATCGCGATCAAGGCCATGCAGGCGCGGCCCGTCAGCGAACTGGAACAGCCCGCGATGTACCGGATCGTGCGCGAGTTGTCCACGGCTGCCCGGCAGCCGATGCCCAAGCTCTACGTGTCCCCGACGCAGGCCCCCAATGCGTTCGCCACCGGCCGTAACCCGAAGAATGCCGCGGTGTGCTGCACCGAGGGAATCCTCTCGCTCCTGGACGAGCGGGAGTTGCGCGGAGTGCTCGGGCACGAGCTCATGCACGTCTACAAACGGGACATCCTGACGTCCTCGGTGGCGGGTGCGCTCGCAGGGGTCATCACCTCGATCGCCCAGTTCCTGATGTTCTTCGGCGGCGGTGACCGGCGAGAGGGCGGAAACCCGATCGCTGCCCTGGCCATGGCGCTCCTGGCACCGTTCGCAGCGATGCTCATCCAGCTCGGCATCTCCCGGACCCGCGAATTCGACGCCGACGAGGATGGCGCCAAGCTGACCGGCGACCCGCTGGCCCTGGCTTCCGCGCTGCGCAAACTCGAGTCGGGTGTCCAGCGCGCCCCGCTCCCGCCGAACCGCGATCTGGTCGATGTCTCCCACCTGATGATCGCGAACCCGTTCAGCGCGGGTGGGATGAAGAAGCTGTTCTCGACCCACCCGCCGATGGCCGAGCGCATCAAGCGACTCGAGTCCATGCCGGGAGCCAACGGCGGCATCGCCCGCTACTGATTCGATCCGCGCCCGGTGGACGGTCGTCGCAGGGCGGGCGCGCCCGACCTCGTCAAAGCCCTAACCGCCGAGCACCGTCTCCAAGACCTGGGCCACACCGTCGTCGTCGTTCCCCTCCGCGATGTCCGTGACCGCCTGTTGCACGCTCGCGTGGGCGTTGGCCATCGCGAATGACCGCCCGGCCCAGCGGAGCATGGGTAGGTCATTCGGCATGTCGCCGAAGGCCCAGACATCGGCGGGTGCGACCCCTTCGCGGGCACACCAGCGGGCCAGGGCGGAGGCTTTGGTGACCTCGCGCGGCAGTAGTTCGGCCAGGCCCACCGCGCCGGAGTACGCCAGGTGTGCACGATCGCCGACGACGTCGGTCACCAAAGACAGGAGTTCCTCGGTGGCCAAGGCTGCGGCCCGGGCCAGTAGTTTCGCGACGGGCCAGTCCGTGCCGTGGCTCCACGCGTTCTCGATGCCCTCGTGGGCCACCGCCGAGGCCGTGTCGCTCAAGCCGGGAGGGTGATGGTCGGTGGGACGGAGGAAGCCGGGGTCGTACACCGGGCCGTCGATCCGCTCCGCGGCCAGCGCCACCTCGGGGATCGCAGCCCGGAGTTCAGCTACCAGGGCATGGGCGGCCCCGTGGGTAAAACCGGTGGACTCCACCACACGGCCCGAGCCGATATCGAGGATGCACGCTCCACCGAGGCAGATGACGTGGCCATGACCGGCTACCGCGTCGGTGAGCTCAGGTAGCCACCGGGGCGGGCGAGCCGTCACGAAGACCACCGTGATCCCTGCGGAGTCGGCGGCCTGCAGGGCGCTGCGGGTGCGTTCCGAGAGCGTGCCGTCGGAACGCAAGAGCGTGCCGTCCAGGTCCGTGGCGACCAGGCGCGGGCGAGTCGTCATACCGTCAGCGTCGGTTGGTGAACTGCAGAGCTACGTCGAGATCCGCACCGTTCAGAAGTGCGATGACCGACTGGAGGTCGTCGCGGGACTTGCTGGTGACGCGCACCTCGTCGCCCGTGATCTGGGTCTTGACGGATTTCGGACCCTCGTCGCGGATGAGCTTGGTGATCTTTTTGGCGTTCTCGCTCGACAGCCCCTCCTTGATCCCGGCCAGCAGGCGGTATTCCTTGCCGGAGGGCTGGGGTTCCTTGTCGCCCGTATCGAGGGCCTTGAGCGAGATGCCGCGCTTGATCAGCTTGGTCTGGAAGACGTCCAAGATGGCCAGCACCCGTTCGGGGGAGTTCGCGATCAGCAGCACCGACTCGCCGCTCCAGGCGATCGAGGCGCCGACCCCTTTGAAGTCATAGCGCTGGGCGACCTCCTTGGCCGCTTGGTTGAGGGCGTTGTCGACCTCTTGGCGGTCGACCTTGCTCACGATGTCGAATGATGAATCGGCCATGGCTGTCTCCCGGATTTTTGGTGTTGGACTGGCACCACGGTAGCCCGTGATGGGGCGGTCGCTGTGGTCAGCGGGGGTTAACCCGGGGTGGTGTCCCGGTGAGCGATGCACCGTGGGCCGCGAGCCGGGTGGTGCGGGCGGCCCGCAAAGCGTCGAATGTCAGGAGGGCGAGGGCAAGCCACACCAGGCCGAATCCGACCCAGCGGACGGCCGGCATGGGTTCGTGGAAGACCAGCAAGCCTGCGAGGAACTGCAGGACCGGCGCGAGGTACTGCAACAGGCCGACGATGCTCAGCGGCAGTCGGCGCGCGGCGGCGCCGAAGGCCACGAGCGGCACTGCCGTCACGACTCCCGCCGCCATCAATAACAGGGCGTGGCCCACGCCGTCGGTGGTGAACGTGCCTCGGCCGGTGGCCGCGAGCCAGCCGAGGTAGCCGAGGGCGACCGGAGCCAGGAGCGTGGTTTCGGCGGCCATCCCGGGCAGGGCCGCGACGTCGCGTCCGACCCGGTTCTTGATCAGCCCGTAAACGCCGAAGGTGACGGCGAGGGTGATCGCGATCCAGGGAAAGCGCCCGATGCCAGCGGTGATCACCGCAACGGCGAGTGCGCCGATCCCGACAGCGATCCACTGGACCGGGCGGAGCCGCTCGGAGAGGACGAAGACGGCCAAGATGACGGTAATCAGCGGGTTGATGAAATAGCCCAACGCCGCGTCGATCACGTGGCCTGCGAGCACGCCGAAGACGTAGACGGTCCAGTTGGCGGCGATCAACACGGCGGCCAGCCCGAGCAGTGCGGCGGTCCGGGGGACCCGTAGCGCTTGACCGAGCGCCTTCAGATTGCGCATCAGGGTCAGCAGGATGACGCAGAAGGCCACGCTCCAGAGGACCCGGTGGGCGATGATCTCCGCTGGCTGAGCAGGGGCGAGGGTGGCCAGGTACAGCGGCAGTGCGCCCCACCACAAGTAGGCACCGATGCCGAGCGCTAGTCCCACGCGATCAGTTCCCGGTGCCGTCGTGGGGGAAGCGGGCAGCGGGTCGTGTGTCACCAGCCCACTGTAGGGGGCGATGAGGTATTGATTTCGCCGTGGCCGCGGAGGGCGGTAGTATCGCCTGGCCCGCGTCGGACGCAGAGCGTAAGCTCCGGTACGATCGCGGACGCGACAACACCACAAGGCAGGTTTCCTGAGCGGCCAAAGGGAGCTGACTGTAAATCAGCCGCGCAAGCTTCGGGGGTTCGAATCCCTCACCTGCCACCCCGTGATGGGCCGGACGTAGTCCGGCCCATCGTCTCGGGATTTGCGGTGTCGTCACACCCGGTCGCGGCCGATTTCTCTCGCGGCCACCAGGCGTGTAGAGTTTTCCGCGCTGCCCCGATAGCTCAGTCGGCAGAGCGTCTCCATGGTAAGGAGAAGGTCAAGGGTTCGATTCCCTTTCGGGGCTCTGTGATGATCGCGGGGTCGCACCGCAGGAACACTGCGAGGCGACCCCGTGTTCGCATCACATGTGGCGGGGTAGCTCAGATGGTTAGAGCGCACGACTCATAATCGTGAGGTCGCGGGTTCGATCCCCGCCTCCGCTACCAACACAAGGCAGCACGACGGCCGGCGTCGTGTGATGAGGACGTAGGCGCCCCAGGCGCGAGAGGTGGCACCAACCGTGGCTTCCAAGAGTGCAGATGTTCGCCCCAAGATCACGATGGCATGCGTGGACTGCAAGGAGCGGAACTACATCACCAAGAAGAACCGCCGCAACAACCCGGACCGCATGGAGCTGTCGAAGTACTGCCCGCGTTGCGGCAAGCACACGGCGCACCGCGAAACCCGCTGACCCTCCCGCCGTCGTCCGGCATGGCTGTCAACAACGCCTATGTGGGGCGTGAGTACGCCCCGAACACCCCATACCTCGTCGGTCGCGAGAAGATCCGCGAGTTCGCCGAGGCGGTCGGTTCCACCCATGTGCTGCACCACGATCTCGCGGCGGCCCGCAATGCGGGCTACCGGGATCTCGTGGCCCCGCCCACGTTCGCGGTCATCGTCGCCCAACGAGCCGAGGCGCAGTACATCGAGGACCCCGAGGCGGGGATCGATTTCTCCCGCGTGGTTCACGCCGACGAGCGGTTCGTCCATCACCGGCCGATCGTTGCGGGCGATGAGCTGACCACGGTGCTGCATGTGGACGCCATTGTGGAGCGTGCCGGGCTGGCCATGATCACGACCCGGGCGGAGATCGGTGTCCAGGTCGACGGTGTACATGCGCCGGTCGTGACCGTGACCTCGACATTGGCTGTGCGGGGGGAAGCATGACTCCTGTGCTCAGCGAGCTGAGCGTCGGCGACGTGATCGGTACCAAGGTGATCGAGGTCGATCGCGCACGTCTGGTTCGCTATGCCGGTGCCTCCGGGGACTTCAACCCGATCCATTGGAACGACTCCTTCGCCCAGAGTGTGGGTTTGACCGGTGTGATCGCGCACGGGATGTTCACCATGGGCGCCGCGGTCGCGCTCGTCGAGGACTGGGCCGGTGACCCGGGCGCGGTCGTGGACTACCAGACTCGGTTTAGCCGGCCGGTGGAGGTGCCCAATCCGGGCGTCGCCATCGTCGAGGTCTCCGGTTCGGTGGGTGCCCTCGACGCCGAGGCCGGCACGGTCCGGATCGACCTGACTGTCACCTGCGCCGGAACGCGGGTGCTCGGTAAGGCGCAGGCGGTCGTCCGGCTCACGGCCTAGGGCGATCAGCCCGCGCCCGGCGCGACCCAGGCGAGGCGGCATCCGGGGCGGGCCCCGTGGTGGTACCGATCACCAACTCGACGTCGAGCTCGGTGACCTGCGGCTTCGCGCCGGACAGCAGATCGATGACGGCCTGGCCGAGTGCAGCCCCCTTTTCAGCCAACGGCTGGTACACACTGGTCAGGACCGCCGGAGCCAGCCACGGTAGGTCCAGGCCGTCGAAACCGGCGATCGACAGGTCCGTGGGCACGGCCAGTCCGAGATCCCGGGCCGCCAGCAAGGCACCTGCGGCCAACAGATCTGAATGGGCGATCAGCGCGGTGGGGCGGTCCGCGGGCAGTGACCCGCCGCCGGGGCAGGCCCCCAATAGCGCGAGGGCGGCCGTGCGGCCGTGTTCGACCAACGACGCTTCGGTCTCCCAGCTGCCGACGGGCTCGCGGACATCTCGCACCCCGGCCAGCCGGTGGGTGGCCGGAGTCTTCTCGGCCTGGGCGATTCGTTCCGGGGTCAGCGGCCCAGAGCGGCCGCTGGCGTCGAGCGGCAAGGTGATCTCGCCGATCCGCTCGTGTCCGAGATCCACCAGATGCCGCATAGCGGTCGCGATCCCCGTCCGGTCCCGGATGGCGACGAGCGGAGCACCGGCCACTCGAGGTCCCTCGCCGATCACGACCGGTACACCCCGCCGACTAAGCGCGGCCAGGGTCGCATCGCCGCGACCGACGCCCCAGACCAGCACGGCAACATCCATCGCTGCGCTCTCGACCAAGGGGTCGACTGCGCGGGACGGTGGGGCACTCGGCGCTCCGGGGATCAGCAGCACGCCGAGCCCGCTGAGACCGAGCGTCGAGACCAGGCCGTCGAGTACCTGCACCCCGACCGGGTCACGAAAAGCCCGCCGGAGCTGGTCACCGATCACCACGCCCACGATGCCGGATCGTCCTGAGCGCAGTTGGCGACCCAGCGGGTTAGGACCGGTGTATCCGAGTTCCTTGGCCGCCCGCATGACTCGATCGCGAGTCTCATCGGCCACTGGTCCGGCGCCGGAGAAGGCCAACGACGCCGTCGAGACTGAGACACCGGCCGCCTCGGCCACTGTGGCGAGGGTGGGGCGCGGTGCGGGTGAGGGGCGTCGTGTGGTCATCGGTCCCTCCTGTGGGCGTCCGCGCGGGGTGAAACGCAGATGGCCGACCGGTCACCGGTTGACCGGTCGGCCCAGCGTACCGGACACTGAACCGCGTGCCTCGAATCGATTCGATGACCAGTCGTCGTCGTGGTGTCGAATCCTTTCGACCTCACCATGATGGTGTGGATCCCCGCGCCCAACGTGCGCTCCTCGGGCTGTTCCTGCTCAACGGACTGATGGCCTCGAACTGGCTGGCTCGGATCCCCGCAGTGCGCGACTGTCTGGGCCTGACACCGGCCGAGCTCGGGCTGCTGCTGCCCATTGGCGCGGTGGGTTCGGTGGTGGCCGTGTCGGTCGCCGGCCTGGTGGTAGCCAGAATCGGCGGTCGCACCACCCTCCTGATCTCGACCTCCGCCCACGCAGCGGCCTTCACCATGCTCGGCCTCGGCCCGGCCCTGGGCGAGGTGAAGCTGCTGGCGGCCGGCCTGTTCGTCAACGGCATGGCCTTCGCAATCGGGAACCTGCCGATCAACGTGGAGAGTGCCGGAATGGAGCGCCGGGCCGGGCGGACCATGCTGCCGCATTTCCATGCGGCCTTCAGCATCGGATGCGTCCTCGGTTCGCTGGCCGGTGCGGCCTGCGCCTACCTCGGGGTCAGTGTGCTCGTGCAATTCTCCACCGCGGCCGTGGTGGTCGTGGTCTGGCGGCTGCCGGTGATCGACCGGGTGATTCACGACACCCGGCGACACGGCGTCCTCGGTGTCCCGGCACCGGAGCCAAGACCGGTCCCATCCGCCGGGACTCGTGCGCCCGCACCCGCAACACCCGCGGAGCCACGGCCCCGGGTGGGTATCGCTGCGACCCTGGGTGCTTGGCGGGAGCCCCGCACGTTGATCCTGGGGTTCATCGTGCTTAGTGCGGCGATCTCCGAAGGGGCCGCGAATGAATGGCTCTCCCTGGCCGTCGTTGACGGTTTCACCACACCCGATGCTGTCGGCGCGGCTGTTTTCGGGTCGTTCGTCGGGGCAATGACGGTCATGCGGGCCTCCGGGAGCCGGATCATCGACCGTTTCGGCCGGGTCGTGGTGGTCCGGGCCTCCGCGGTCGCCGGTGTGGTGGGCCTGATGTCCTTCGTCTTGGCGCCGGCCCTGCCCCTGGCTGTGGCGGGCGCCGTGGTGTGGGGGGCGGGGGCCGCTCTTGTGGTCCCGCTCGCGATCGCAGCTGCGTCCGACGATCCGGTCAAGGCAGCGGGCCGGGTGGCAGTGGTCTGTGGTTTCGCCCCGCTAGCCTCGTTGACCGCGTCCCCGCTGCTGGGCGCTGTCGCGGACCGAGTCGGCGTCCGGCACGCCCTACTGGCGGTGCTCGTCGTGATCCTCGCCGTCGGGATCCTGGGTTCGCACGTCGCCCCCAGCGGCCCTCGGAAGGCCACACGGCCCGCTGCCGACCCAGCTGCTGATTCCACCGTGGATACACCCCCGGTGGCCGCTGCCGCCGTTTCCAAGGCCATCGTGAATACCGACGCCGTGGCGATTCTCGCTGACCCCGCCGGTGACACCACCATTGGGTCCGTCCCGGTCAACACCCTTGCTGCGCGGTGGCAACGGTTCCGCCGGCAGGCGGCCCAGGGTTCGGCGAGCGACCGGCGACCCGGCACCCGTACCCTGACCCGACGCCGCAAGACCCGGGAGGTGACCCACGTATGATTGCTGCCGCCGATGAGAGCACGCCTGCCCGCAGCCTGACCACAGCGATGTGGGCCGTCTTCGCGGTCTTCTTCCTGAATGGCTTCAACTTCGCGAGCTGGGCCTCGCGATTGCCCGCCGTTCGCTCCGGGCTGGACTTCTCCAAGGCGGACATGGGGCTTCTCCTGCTCTTCATCGCCGTGGGGTCGATTCTCGCCTTGCCGCTGTCCGGTTTGGTCGTCCAGCGGCTCGGGGCACCCCGAGCCGTGGTGGGTTTCGCCGCGGTCAATACGGCGGGGTTGATCGCGGCGGTCGTGGGCGTCTCGCAGGGTGCACCGATGATTGTGCGTGCGGGACTCTTCCTGGCCGGGATCGGCACCGGGGTCTGGGATGCCGCGATGAACCTCGAGGGTGCTGCTGTGGAGCAGCATCTCGGCAAGGCGATCATGCCGCGCTTCCACGCCGGGTTCTCCTTCGGCACTGTGGCCGGCGCAGGGGTCGGGGGACTTGCGGCAGTGCTCGACGCGCCGCTCGCGGTCCATCTGGCCATCGCGTTGGCGATCTCATTGGTCGCCGTCGTGTGGTGCGTGCGTTTCTTCCTGCCGACGACGGCGAAGGCTGGCGTGATTGCCGATCCGCCCCCGGCTGACGCCGAGGGCGCGGCCTCCGTGGGCCGGGACTTCGCCCAGCCGCCCCCGGCCCCCAGTGAGCCAGTCCGGTCGAGGGTCACCGGATCACAGCCAGAGGCAGTCCCAGGCAGGACGCGGACTGCGATCAACGCATGGACGGAGCCGCGCACCTTGCTGATCGGCGTGGTGGTCCTCGCTGCTGCCCTCACCGAGGGCGCCGCCAACGACTGGGTCGGGCTGGCCATTGTCGACGGCTTCAAGGTTGGGGACTCGGTGGGGGCCTTCGGCCTGGCGATCTTCCTGGCGGCGATGACGAGCATGCGGTTACTCGGCACCGGGCTGCTGGACCGTTTCGGTCGGGTGTTCGTATTGCGCCTGTCCGCCGGGCTGGCGGGGATCGGCATCGTGCTCTTCACGCTGGTGCCGTATCTGCCGGTGGCGCTCGTCGGGGTCGCCATCTGGGGGACCGGGGCGGCCCTCGGCTTCCCGGTGGGGATGAGCGCGGCCTCCGACGACCCGGTACGGGCGGCCAGCCGGGTTTCGGTGGTCGCCACAATCGGCTACTCGGCATTCTTCATGGGTCCGCCGCTCATCGGCTTGCTGGCTGAGCAGGTCGGCTACCAGCATGCGTTGTTGGTCATCGCGGTGCCGATCGCGCTGGGCCTCCTCGTCGCCGGTGCTGCTCGGCCGCTCCCGACGGCGGTCGGCTCGCGTGCGCTGGATACCTCCGACGGGCCGATGTCCCACGGTGTGCCGTAGGCCGGATGGTGCCTCAGATGACCGCCCCGGGTGGTTCGCTGGGCGCCGACAGGCCGCGGTGCGGCCGGTCACCGCGGGTGGCAGGCACTGCAGGTGGGCGCCGACATTAGGCTGGTCCGATGACCTCTGCGCTTCTGGTGCCCACCCTGGCCGACCTCACCACCATGCGCGTCGGTGGTCCGGCGGATCGCTACGTCGAGGTCGCCAGCGAGGCTGAGCTGATCGACACCGTCCACAGTGCCGACGTTGCCGGTGAACCGGTGCTGGTGGTCGGCGGCGGCTCGAACCTCGTGGTCGCCGACGAGGGGTTCCCCGGTGTGGTGATCCGGGATGTGCGCACCGGAGTCACGGTCGAGTCCCAGGATGTCTGTGGGGGGGCGGCGTTCACCGTTCCGAGCGGTCAGGATTGGGATCAGCTGGTCGAGCGGGCCATCGCCGAGGAGTGGAGCGGTCTCGAAGCCCTCTCGGGCATCCCGGGTACCGTCGGGGCCGCGCCGGTGCAGAACATCGGGGCCTACGGTCAGGAGGTCGCCGACAGCGTCGCGAGCGTCCGGGTGTGGGACCGGTACACCGCCAGTCGGCGCACATTGCCGCTCGCAGATCTCGGTTTCGGTTACCGCACGTCCGTCCTCAAGCGGAGCATGCAGGGCGTCGGGATCGACGAGGACGGCCCGTGGTACCCGACTCCCCGTTACGTGGTCCTGGAGGTCGCCTTCCAGACGCGGCTCGCCTCACTGTCGGCTCCGATCGCCTATGGCGAGCTGGCTCGGCGGCTCGGCGTCGAGGTGGGGGAGCGTGCCCCGGTCGCCGATGTCCGGCGGGCGGTCCTTGAGCTACGTGCCGGGAAGGGCATGCTGGTCGATGATCCTGGCGCTCGCGACCATGACCGGTGGAGCGCGGGGTCTTTCTTCACGAACCCGATCCTGACGGCGGAGCAGGCGGCCGCGCTCCCCGAGGACGCTCCGCGCTACCCGATGCGCCCCCAGCCTGAGCTGGGGGCGATCGGTGCTGCATCGTTGGTCAAGACCTCGGCGGCCTGGCTGATCGAACACGCCGGTTTCACCAAGGGCTTCGGCGTGCACGGCAGCCGGAGTTTCGCGACCCTGTCGACGCGCCACACCCTCGCCTTGACGAATCGCGGCGGGGCGTCGACGGCCGACATCCTGGAACTCGCCCGGGCTATCCGGGACGGGGTGCTCAGCGCTTTCAGCGTCGAGTTGGTCCCCGAGCCGGTGCTGGTGGGCGTTTCCCTCTGATCAGCGCTTTGCGGCCGTGCGATAGATGTCCTCGAAGGTCGGTACGAACGGCGTGAGCCGCAACGTCAGACCGGCCTCCTTCGGGGTGCGCCCGGCCTTGCCGGCATTGCAGTCCACGCAGGCCGCGACGAGGTTCAGCCATTCGGTGCGACCGCCCTGGCACCGGGGCTGGACGTGGTCGACCGTCGTGGCCGCCCTACCGCAGTAGCCACAGCGGTGGCGGTCACGGCGCATGAGGGCCGCCTTCGAATACGGCACGCGGCCGGTGCGCTCATAGACCCAGCGGGTATGCACATAGCGCACCAGTTCCACCGACCTCGGCCGCTGGTAGGGGCCGAACCTCTCGCCCTCGACCGCCTCCAGCACGGCCGCGACCCGTCGGTGCAGCATGCGGATGGCGTGGTGCAAGGAGACGCGGCCGATGACCTGACTGCCGCCCAGGTTGTAGATCAACACGTCGCTCATCGTTGCCTCCTTTCACCCTCGATACCGTCATGATGGCCGCCCGGCTGCAGTCCGGGCGACTTGGAGCCGATCATCCGCCACGGGCTCCCTGCGCGGCCAGGTTCATGTTCCTGGCTCGCCGCACTACCACGATGGTGTGGTCTCGCGGACGACCGCCACGCTAGTGGAGGTCAACGGCCACGTCTACGGTTTTTCGTGTTCGTCGCGCAAGAGGGCCCCGCGCACGACGTCGATGATGGCGGCATCGGAGAGCCCGGCGGCGCGTGCGACGGAGACGAACGCATGTGCCGCGCTGTGGGCGACGACGTCCGCGGGGGAGGTATTAGCCGAGACCACGGTGCCGGCCCTACGACGGGTGACGACGACGTCAGCCGACTCCAGTTCGCGGTAGGCGCGAGCGACCGTTCCGGGGGCGATCCCCAGGTCGGTCGCGAGCGCTCGGATGGTGGGCAACCGGTCGCCCACCCGCAGGCTGCCGGCGGCGACATGGGCCACGATCTGTGCTCTGATCTGCTCGTAGGGCGGGACCCCGCTGCCCAGGTCGATGGTGACTTCGAGGGGGTGGCCGTCGGTCATCGCGCGGGTGCGGTGCCGGGAATGCAGGCGATCACGATGGCTGTCACGACGATGACGGCGGCAGCCCACATGAACACCGGACCCCAGCCGTACAACGGGATGGCAGCGGCCGGAACCGGTGGAGTTTGGGCGCCTGCGAGGCCCCGCAGGGTACCGCCGCCGATGAAAAGCAGACCAGCGGCGGTCAGTGCCAGGGGCAGCTGTGCGCCGCGGAGCATCCGGTGAGCGGAGAGTCTGCGCAGGGCGAGGTCCCAGGCGGAGGTCACTGCGCTGATCGCGGATCTGTGGGTGATCAGGCGGATGACACCTTCGATGCCGGCCAGGACGATCAAGCTGCCGATGAGTATCGGAATTCCGTAGGGCCAGCCGGGGTACACCCCGGCGGAGCCGGAGTGGTCCGTGAGGTGGTACCCGACGGTGACACCGTCGGGTTCTGCTGTCAGCCCGAAGAGGACAGTGATCACAGTGATCACCCCGGTGAGCGCCCAGACCCACCAGCGCAGGAAACGTGGAGCGACGACTCCTGGGGTTCTGCGCACCAGCTGCGCCGTCCGGGTGGAGCCGGCCGGGCGGGGTGCGGTGACTTCGGTGACGAGGTGAACGATGAGAAAGAGGATGCCGGCAATGACCGGACTGAGGCCGACACCGAGGCCCCGATCCCACGGCACCGCGAGCTGTGACCCGGCCATGAGCAAGGTCAGTAGGAGCACCCCGAGTTCCACAATGAGGGCGAGGGCGGCTCCCCGGCTCGCGTGCTGCTGGGCGACCCGGGCAGAGTGCGGGTCGGTGACGAGGGGAGCCGTTGTGCTGAGCAGTAGTTTCCTGCCTCGCTGGATACGGATGAGCCACACCACGGTGGCTATGATCGCCCCGGGCAGGAGGAGGAGGGTCAAGCCTACGAACATCCGGAGCTCCTTGAGATCAATGTACTAATCAGTTAGTACATTGATGCAATGTGCCAGCCCATGGGCCTGCTGTCAATCGGCCCGCGCAACCCCGGGCGGAGTCGGTCAGGGCTCGTCGGGTGTGGCCAACCACTCGTCCACACCCGCGAGCAGTCGCGCTGTGGTCGTCGCACTCGCCCGAGCCGCTTTGATCGAGGACCGTGCCAACTCCGCCAGAGCGACATCGTCGAAACCGTGGTCGTGCCGGGCGGATTCGTACTGTGCGGTGAGCCGGGAGCCGAAGAGGAGTGGGTCGTCCGCACCGAGGGCGATCCGGGCGCCCGCGTCGACGAGCCGTCCCAGTGGCACATGCGCGGCCTCGGAGTAGACCCCCAGCGACACGTTGGAGGCCGGACATACCTCCAGCGCGATACCTCGGTTCACGATGTCAGCCAGGACTTGCGGATCTTCGGCGGATCGCACGCCGTGCCCCAGGCGATCCGGGCTGAGCTGCTGCAGGACGTCGTGGATATGCGCGGGGCCGAGCAACTCACCACCGTGCGGCACGCCCGCCAGTCCTGCCCGGCGGGCGATGGCGAATGCTTGGGCAAAGAGAGCGGTCTCGCCGCGGCGTTCGTCGTTGCTCAGGCCGAAACCCACGACCTCACCCGGACCTGCGCCGGCGAACTGCGCCGCCAACCGGGCGAGGGTGCGGGCCTCCAGGGGGTGTCGGGTGCGCGAGGCGGCGACGATCACCCCGACCTCAATGGCATGTTCGGCGCTGGCCTTCCGTGCCTCGTCCAGGATGATCTCCACCGCCGGGGTGATGCCGCCGACGAACGGGGCATAGGAGGTCGGATCCACCTGGATCTCCAGTCGCCCGGAACCTTCCGCAGCGTCGTCCTGTGCGGCCTCGGAGACGATGCGGCGCATCGCGGCCTCGGAGCGCACGCATGCCCGGGCGGCATCGTAGAGCCGCTGGAACCGGAACCATCCCCGCTCGGTGTGGGGCAGGCGCAGCGGGTCGTCGTCGAGAAGTGCGGCCGGCAGTCGGATGTCGGCGGTGGTGGCGAGCTCGCGAAGCGTCTGCGGGCGCATCGAACCGGTGAAATGCAGGTGTAGGTGGGCTTTGGGGAGTCTCGCGAGATCACGCACGTGCGAAGTCTCGCATCACTGATCGCCTCGGGTTCGACCGGGCGCGCTACGTCGCGTACAGTGTTCCCTCGGTGGTTGACGTCCGCCATGATGAGCCGCGCCTTCCGGCGTCTCACTGTGGTCCGGCGAGTGGCTTCCGTAGGGTAGTGGCGCAATTGGTAGCGCAGCGGTCTCCAAAACCGCAGGTTGCAGGTTCGAGCCCTGTCTACCCTGCACCGCACGTCCCAGCCAGGGGGCGCGCATGGCCTGGTATCGGCAAGCTGGATGCCTAGCCGGAAATCAGCGAGGTCCGCAGTACCTCCGGAACGTCGCGTGATGGGAAATGACTGTGAGCGAAACGCCGTCCGAGGCCGTCGGTGCTGGTGGCGCGCGCGCCGGAGACATGATCAAGGGACCAGATGGGAAGCGTCTCGGCCTATTCGGCCGGATCGCCCTGTTCGTGCGGCAGGTTGTGGCCGAACTCAAGAAGGTCGTCACCCCGACAAGGTCGGAGCTGATGACGTATGTGGCGGTCGTGATCGTTTTCGTCCTGGTCGTGATGGCATTCGTCACAGCGCTCGACTTCGGATTCGGCAAGATCGTCCTCCTCGTGTTCGGGAAATAATGCGCCACTCCTGATCGCGTCGGCATTGCCGAACACAGCCGTCTCGGCCACGCCGGCCGGGCAGGCCAGCCCAAGCAAGTCGTCGAAGAAAGCAGGTTCGTTTCGTGTCGCAGGAGTCGCTGGACCAGACGGAGAACGTCGACCCCACGTCGGCCGACGAGGCCCCGATCGACGTGGCTGGTGCGAGCGATGCCCAGGATGCAGGTGAGCCCACCAAAGCTGTGGCTGACCAGAACGTGTCCGCCGCCGCTGTGGACGCAGACTCGAAGACCCCGGCCGAGGACCCGGCTGCGGAGTTCAAGCAGATGCTTCGCACCCAGATCGGCGACTGGTACGTCATTCACTCCTATGCGGGCTATGAGAACCGCGTGAAAGCCAACCTGGAGAACCGCATCCAGAGCCTCAACATGGAGGATTACATCTTCCAGATCGAGGTGCCGATGGAGGAGGTCGCCGAGTACAAGAGCGGCCAGAAGAAGATCGTCCGCCGCGTGCGCGTTCCGGGTTACGTTCTGGTCCGGATGGATCTCACCGATGAGTCCTGGGGAGCGGTCCGGCACACGCCGGGCGTCACCGGTTTCGTCGGACACACCCACCAACCGGTGCCGCTGACCATGGACGAGGTCTACTCGATGCTCGCGCCGACGTTCGCTCCCGCCACGGAGACCGGCAAGCCCGCGGCCGCTGCCGGCCGGGCGCCCATGGAGGTCGACTTCTCGATCGGTGAGTCGGTCACGGTCACCGACGGTCCCTTCGACACGTTGCCCGCCACCATCTCCGAGATCAACGCCGAGAACTCCAAACTCAAGGTTCTCGTGTCCATCTTCGGCCGGGAGACCCCGGTCGAGCTGTCGTTCGACCAGGTCGCGAAGATCTGAGCGAGATCCCCTCGTACGGCAGCACTGCAACCGGGTCATCGCCCATGGCGTCGGCCCACAACGAAAGCGACTGAAGACAGATGCCTCCCAAGAAGAAGGCCGTAGGCCTCATCAAGCTCCAGATCCAGGCGGGCGCCGCGACTCCGGCCCCCCCGATCGGCCCCGCGCTCGGTCAGCACGGTGTGAACATCATGGAGTTCTGCAAGGCCTACAACGCGGCGACCGAGGCCCAGCGCGGAAACGTGATCCCCGTTGAGATCACCGTGTACGAGGACCGCTCGTTCACCTTCATCACCAAGACCCCCCCGGCGGCGGAGCTGATCAAGAAGGCTGCCCGCGTCGAGAAGGGGTCCGCGACCCCGCACACGGTCAAGGTGGGGTCGTTGACCACCGAGCAGCTGCGTGAGATCGCCCAGACCAAGCTCGAGGACCTCAACGCCAACGATCTGGATGCCGCGAGCAAGATCATCGCCGGCACCGCCCGGCAGATGGGCATCACGATCAAGGACTGACTCCCGGCGGGCGACTGCCCGCCGGTTCATCAGCCCGCCGTGACGGCGGGCCGTGGCAGGGTCCGCGCGGATCCGTACCACAACTGCGAAGGAGAAGCAGATGGCAACGCGCAGCAAGGCATATCGCAAGTCCGAAGAGAAGATCGACCGCGAGCGGCTGTACGCCCCGCTGGAGGCCGTCCGGCTGGCCCAGCAGACGTCGACCACGAAATACGACGCCACCGTCGAGGTCGTCTTCCGGTTGGGTGTCGATCCCCGCAAGGCGGATCAGATGGTTCGTGGCACGGTCAACCTGCCGCACGGCACCGGCAAGACCGCACGCGTCCTGGTCTTCGCCAACGGCGACAAGGCGGAGCAGGCTCGAGCCGCCGGCGCAGACGTCGTCGGTGGCGATGAGCTCATCGAGAAGGTCGCGGCAGGGTTCACCGACTTCGACGCGGCCGTCGCGACGCCGGATCTGATGGGCAAGGTCGGGCGCCTCGGTAAGGTGCTCGGTCCCCGTGGCCTCATGCCGAACCCGAAGACCGGCACAGTGACCATGGATGTCGCCAAGGCGGTTGAGGAGATCAAGGGCGGAAAGATCGAGTTCCGCGTGGACAAGCACGGGAACCTGCACTTCATCATCGGCAAGGTCTCGTTCCCCGAGGCGTCGCTGGTGGAGAACTACGGTGCCGCGCTGGACGAGGTCCTCCGACTCAAGCCGTCCTCGTCGAAGGGCCGCTACATCACCAAGGCGACAATGACGACCTCGATGGGTCCGGGTATCCCGCTCGACCAGAGTCGTACCACCAAACTCCTGGAAGAGGACGCCGCCTAGGGGTTCTCAACGATCGACGCCTGATGGCGCGGAACCGTGCTTGGTTCCGCGCCATCGGTCTTTTTCGGACCGGGCCTCGCCCGGGCCTTGCCCGGGAGTGACATCACCGCAACTGTGACGGCATGCCGGTCTCGACCCGGCCAAGACCGACGATGCAGAATTCCATCTGCGCGTCGGTTTTTCTCGTCAAAGAGAGATTTTTTCCGCTCCGATGTATCACTGAGATGGCCCACCCCTCTTTCCGAACGGAAGGTCGTTGCCACCAAGGGGCTGGTGGGCGCGTAGGTGATGCAGACACGAAGGGGGCGTGAACCCATTCATGGTGGTCCAGGGCCTTGGGTCCGACGCTGACGACGGCCATGCGCGAGATAGCTCGGCAGGTCGGGCGATCGCCGGTGCCAGGAGCCCGGAACGGTGGCTGCGCGCTGAGCGACGGTCCGGGTTGGGCGACCGGGCGGCCGTGGCTCTGGTCGAGTTCTGCGACGGTCGTCCCGAGGCGCTCGATGACGTGGTCCGGGAGGCGACCCCACTCCTGTGGCATACGGTGCGCGCTCAAGGGGTTGACCGTGAACTCGCGGACGACGTGGTGCAGAGCACCTGGGTTGCGTTGGTGCGCAACGCCATGACGATTCATGAGCCGCAGGCGGTCCTGCAGTGGTTGCTGGTCACCGCCAAGCGGGGTGCATGGGAGGCCGTGCGCCGTCAGCGGGAGGAGCACCGCCTGCGGGTGGAGTTGCCGGAGGAAAGCGCTGAGGCCCGCCACGCCCTGCCGTCGTGGGATCTCAATCCCGAGATTGCCGTCCTTCGCCAGGAGGACCACCGGGAACTGTGGGCGGCCCTCGGAAGGTTGCCGGAGCGTTGCCGGCAGTTGCTCCGCCTGGTCTCATTGGCCGATCGCCCGGACTACAAGGCCATCTCCACTGCGCTCGGCATGCCGATCGGCAGCATCGGTTCGACCCGCGGGCGTTGCCTTGCCAAGCTCCGCACGCTTCTCCTCGATTCCCAGGGGGAAAAATGAAACATGCCCTGAACACTCGCTCGATGCACAACCCGAATGATCCACTCGACACCGTCGATGTCTATCTCCTGAACCGGATTGCGGAGGTCGCCGAACTGGTCGACCCGGTTCCGCCGGGGCTGGTCGAGAGATCGCTGTTGGCGGTCACCCTGGCCGGTATCGAGGCTGAGGCCATGGACTCGGTCTTCCTTCGCGCCTCGGGGGCGCTCGACGACGTGGATGCCCGCACCATCGCCTTCACCTCGCAGGCGTTGACGGTCTGGATCTCGCTTTCGGCCACCCGGCAGGGACAAGTGCGGATCGACGGTCACGCGGCTCCGGCCGGGGTGTTGCGCGTCGAACTGCACCGGCCGGCGCTGGTCAGCCAGACGGCGAGTGATGGCGAGGGCCGATTCGTCTTCGACGCGGTCGACCACGGTGCGGCGAGCTTGATCGTGCGGGCCACCGACGGACGTGCAGTGAGCACGCCGGTGATCGAGCTGTAGCACAGCGGATTGGTGGATCGGCGCGTCATCGCGTATTGTTTCCGCGTACCCAAGACCGCCGGTCGTTCCAGGCTGCCAAGATTCATCGAGGCGATTGGACCGAAGTTCCGCATCATGCGGAAGGCCAGCGCAGGTAGCGATATCGATCGTCGGCTGTGCCGACCACCGAGCCCCGCGCCTGCGCGGGGCTTTTCTCATGCCGGGAACGCTCACGGGGGAATTCGCTTCCCGGTGACCGACGGCACCACCACCGGAAGGATTGCCATGGCGAGGCCGGAAAAGGCAGCCGCAGTCGCCGAACTCACGGACCTGTTCCGCGAGTCGAACGCTGCCGTGCTGACTGAGTACCGCGGGCTCACCGTCGCGCAGCTCAAGACGCTGCGTCGGTCGCTCGGCGGCAATGCAACGTACGCCGTGGTGAAGAACACGCTGACCTCCATCGCGGCCAAGGAAGCCGGTGTCGAACTCGACACCGAACTCGCCGGACCGTCCGCGATCGCGTTCGTGACCGGTGACCCGGTCGAGGCCGCCAAGGGTCTGCGTGACTTCGCCAAGGCCAACCCCGCACTGGTCATCAAGGGCGGTGTCCTCGACGGGCGCGCCCTGTCCGCTGCGGAGATCTCTCAACTCGCGGACCTCGAGTCCCGCGAGATTCTGCTCGGCAAGGCTGTGGGAGCGATGAAGGCCAAGCTCTTCCAGGCCGCGTACGCCTTCACGGCGAACACCGCGCAGGCAGCACGAGTCATCGACGCCCTGCGCCAGAAGCAGGAGTCGGAAGGCGCTGCCGCCTGATCTCTCCAGCAGGAGAGCAGGGCAGCGTCACCACCCAGTTCGACCCCCGCTTCGGCTGGTCCCACACGGGAACGGCCAGTACGGAACGAAAGGAAGCCGATCATGGCGAAGCTCAGCACCGAAGAGCTCATCGAGCAGTTCAAGGGCCTGACCCTCATTGAGCTCAACGAGTTCGTGAAGGTATTCGAGGAGACCTTCGAGGTCACCGCCGCCGCTCCGGTCGCAGTCGGCCCGGCCGTCGCGACCACTGACGGCGGAGCCGCCGAGGCCGCCGAGGAGAAGTCGGAGTTCGACGTCATCCTCGAGGCTGCCGGCGACAAGAAGATCCAGGTCATCAAGGAGGTGCGCGCGCTCACGTCCCTCGGCCTGAAGGAGGCCAAGGACCTCGTGGACGGCGCCCCGAAGCCGGTTCTGGAGAACGTCAACAAGGAGGCCGCCGACAAGGCCAAGGCCGCTCTTGAGGGCGCTGGTGCCACCGTCACCCTGAAGTGACGACGCCCCCGCATCGGCGGGGTTGCTGACGACGAGGCCCGTCCCCTCCGGGGGGCGGGCCTCGTGTTTGACGGGTAGAGGGCCGGGCTCTTTCTTCGATTGGACACCCTTGACCAGCGTGGGTATGCTAGCGCTTTGCGCTCGCGTGTGCCCTGGGCACCCCTTCACCCGTCCTAAATGACTTACTCGTGCGTTCTCGTGCGAAGGCCGGTTCAGGGGGACCTGCCACGCAGCGTACAGCGTGCCATCGAACTGCAGGGAAGGACCCCTCTTGGCTGCCTCGCGCACCCCTTCTGTTCCGTCCGCCGACGCTATCGCGAACCGTACCGCTTCCCGCCGCGTCTCCTTCGCCAAGATCCACGAGCCGCTTGAGGTCCCTGACCTGCTCGGTCTGCAGACCGAGAGCTTTGACTGGTTGCTGGGGAACGAGCGGTGGCAAGCCCGGGTCGCGGCCGCCGCGCAGGCGGGTCGTCAGGACGTTCCGTCCACGTCCGGTCTCGAGGAGATCTTCGAGGAGATCTCCCCGATCGAGGACTTCGGGTCCTCGATGTCGCTCTCCTTCTCCAATCACCGCTTCGAGCCGCCGAAGTACACGGCCGAGGAGTGCAAGGAGAAGGACTTCACCTACGCCGCGCCGCTGTTCGTCACGGCCGAGTTCGTGAACTACAACACCGGCGAGATCAAGAGCCAGACGGTCTTCATGGGTGACTTCCCCCTGATGACCGCTCGTGGCACCTTCATCATCAACGGCACCGAGCGCGTCGTCGTCTCGCAGCTCGTCCGGTCCCCGGGTGTGTACTTCGAGCGCGCCGCGGACAAGACCAGCGACAAGGACATCTTCTCGGCGAAGATCATCCCGTCGCGTGGTGCGTGGCTGGAGTTTGAGATCGACAAGCGCGACGCCGTGGGCGTGCGCGTCGACCGCAAGCGCAAGCAGTCCGTCACGGTGCTGCTCAAGGCGCTCGGTCTGAGTGAGGCGCAGATCCGCGAGGAGTTTGCCGCCTATCCGTCGGTGCTGGACACCATGGAGAAGGACCACGTCCACACAGAGGAAGAGGCCCTGGTCGACCTCTACCGCAAGATCCGTCCGGGTGAACCCCCCACGGTCGAGGCCGGTCGCGCCCTGCTGGAGAATTTCTACTTCAACCCCAAGCGTTACGACCTGGCCAAGGTCGGGCGCTACAAGGTGAACAAGAAGCTCGGCATCGATGCCCCCCTGGCGGATTCGACCCTGTCGGTCAGTGACGTGGTGGCCACGATCAAGTACCTGGCGGCCCTGCATGCCGATCACACCGAGATGCCCGGCAAGCGTGCGGGCGAGTCGGTGGAGATCCGCATCGAGACCGATGACATCGACCACTTCGGCAACCGCCGCATCCGCGCCGTCGGCGAGCTGATCCAGAA
Organism: Cellulomonadaceae bacterium; assembly: GCA_031551755.1. Classification (GTDB taxonomy): domain Bacteria; phylum Actinomycetota; class Actinomycetes; order Actinomycetales; family Cellulomonadaceae; genus JAVBMU01. The sequence goes on from JAVBNE010000078.1 coordinate 75,122, forward strand.
CCAGGTCCGCACGGGCCTGTCCCGGATGGAGCGGGTGGTCCGCGAGCGGATGACGACTCAGGACGTCGAGGCGATCACGCCGCAGACCCTGATCAACATCCGGCCGGTCGTCGCGTCGATCCGCGAATTCTTCGGTACCTCCCAGCTGTCGCAGTTCATGGACCAGAACAACCCGCTGGCCGGCCTGACCCACAAGCGTCGCTTGTCGGCTCTCGGCCCGGGTGGTCTGTCTCGTGACCGTGCCGGCATGGAGGTCCGCGACGTGCACCCGTCGCACTACGGCCGCATGTGCCCGATCGAAACCCCGGAAGGCCCGAACATCGGCCTCATCGGTTCGCTGGCCTCCTACGGCCGGATCAACCCCTTCGGCTTCATCGAGACCCCGTACCGCAAGGTCACCGCGGGCAAGGTCACTGACGAGGTTGTCTACCTGACGGCCGACGACGAGGACCGCCACGTCATCGCGCAGGCGAACCAGGCCATCCTGGCCGACGGTTCCTTCGCCGACGAGCGGGTGCTCGTGCGGATCAAGGGCGGCGAGGTCGAGATCGTCCCGGGCGCGAATGTCGACTACATGGACGTCTCGCCCCGGCAGATGGTGTCGGTCGCGACCGCGCTCATCCCGTTCCTCGAGCACGACGACGCCAACCGGGCACTCATGGGCGCCAACATGCAGCGCCAGGCCGTGCCGCTGTTGCGCTCGGAGGCCCCGCTGGTCGGTACCGGCATGGAGCGGCGCGCTGCCGTCGACGCCGGTGACGTGATCGTGGCCACCAAGGCGGGTGTGGTCACCGAGGTGTCCGCGGATCTGATCGTGGTCGCGAACGATGACGCCACCACCACCAGCTACCGTGCCGCCAAGTTCCGCCGGTCGAACCAGGGCACGAGCTACAACCAGCGCGTGATCGTGGATGAGGGCGCCCGGGTCGAGGTCGGCTCCGTGCTGGCCGACGGCCCCGCGACGGACGAGGGGGAGCTGGCCCTGGGCCGGAACCTGCTCGTCGCCTTCATGTCGTGGGAGGGGCACAACTACGAGGATGCGATCATCCTCAGCCAGCGCCTCGTCCAGGACGACGTGCTCTCCTCGATCCACATCGAGGAGCACGAGGTCGACGCCCGGGACACCAAGCTCGGCCCGGAGGAGATCACCCGGGACATCCCGAACGTCTCCGAGGAGGTCCTGGCGGACCTCGACGAACGCGGCATCATCCGGATCGGTGCCGAGGTCGGCGCCGGCGATGTGTTGGTCGGCAAGGTCACCCCGAAGGGTGAGACCGAGCTGACCCCGGAGGAGCGCCTGCTCCGCGCGATCTTCGGTGAGAAGGCTCGCGAGGTCCGGGACACGTCGCTCAAGGTGCCCCACGGGGAGTCCGGCACGGTCATCGGTATCCGTGAGTTCAACCGCGAGGACGGCGACGAGTTGCCGGCCGGCGTGAACCAGCTCGTGCGGGTGTACATCGCCCAGCGACGCAAGATCACCGACGGTGACAAGCTCGCCGGGCGTCACGGCAATAAGGGCGTCATCTCCAAGATTCTGCCGGTCGAGGACATGCCGTTCCTGCCGGACGGAACTCCGGTGGACGTCGTGCTGAACCCGCTGGGTGTGCCCGGCCGGATGAACGTCGGCCAGGTCCTGGAGACGCACCTCGGGTGGGTAGCCAAGCAGGGGTGGGATGTCTCCACCGCTGAGGGCGACACCTCGTGGGTGGAGAAAGTTCCGGCGGTTGCCGCGACCTCAGAGCCCGGCGCCCCCGTGGCGACACCGGTCTTCGACGGTGTCCAGGAGGAGGCCCTCGGTGGTCTGCTCACGACGACCCTGCCGAACCGCGACGGCCAGCGCATGGTGGCCGCCGACGGTAAGGCGCAGCTCTTCGACGGCCGCTCCGGTGAGCCGTTCCCGGAGCCGGTCGCCGTCGGGTACATGTACATCCTGAAGCTGCACCACCTGGTCGACGACAAGATCCACGCGCGTTCGACCGGCCCGTACTCGATGATCACCCAGCAGCCGCTCGGTGGTAAGGCGCAGTTCGGTGGCCAGCGGTTCGGCGAGATGGAGGTGTGGGCGCTGGAGGCTTATGGCGCCGCATACACCCTGCAGGAGTTGCTGACCATCAAGTCCGACGACGTCCCGGGCCGGGTCAAGGTCTACGAGGCGATCGTCAAGGGCGAGAACATTCCGGACTCGGGTATCCCGGAGTCCTTCAAGGTGCTGCTCAAGGAGATGCAGTCGCTGTGCCTGAACGTCGAGGTGCTTTCGAGCGACGGTGTCTCCATCGAAATGCGGGAGTCCGACGACGAGGTGTACCGGGCTGCTGAGGAGCTCGGCATCGATTTGTCCCGGCGCCCGAATGCCGCATCCAGCATCGACGAGATCTGACCGGACCGGTGGTGGCGGGTTCGCCCGCCACCACCTGGGACACGCACCATCTCCACCGCGCCGAGCGGGCGACCCACCCGGCTTCGGCAGACGAAGGAAGTAGGACAACCTTGCTCGACGTCAACGTTTTCGACGAGCTGCGTATCGGTCTGGCTACAGCCGATGACATTCGTGCGTGGTCGCACGGTGAGGTCAAGAAGCCCGAGACCATCAACTACCGCACCCTCAAGCCCGAGAAGGACGGTCTCTTCTGCGAGAAGATCTTCGGTCCGACAAGGGACTGGGAGTGCTACTGCGGCAAGTACAAGCGCGTGCGCTTCAAGGGCATCATCTGTGAGCGCTGCGGTGTCGAGGTGACCCGCTCGAAGGTCCGTCGTGAGCGGATGGGCCACATCGAGCTGGCGGCTCCCGTCACGCACATCTGGTTCTTCAAGGGTGTGCCGTCGCGTCTGGGCTACCTGCTTGACCTGGCCCCGAAGGACCTGGAGAAGGTCATCTACTTCGCGGCCTACATGATCACCTGGGTCGACGACGAGGGTCGGCAGGAGGATCTGCCCAACCTCCAGAACGAGATCGACCTGGAGAAGAAGGAGATCACCGACCGCCGCGACAACGACATCAACGCGCGCGCCACGAAGCTCGAGACGGATATGGCCGCCTTGGAGGCCGAGGGCGCCAAGGCGGATGCCCGCCGGAAGGTCCGCGACGCCGCCGAGCGGGAGATGGCCGCCATCCGCAAGCGTTCGGATGCCGAGCTCGACCGCCTCGAGTTGGTGTGGGACCGTTTCAAGAACCTCAAGGTCGCCGACCTCGAGGGCGACGAGATGCTCTACCGCGCCCTGCAGGACCGTTACGGCAACTACTTCGAGGGTTCGATGGGTGCCGCGGCGATCAAGAAGCGGCTGGAGACCTTCGACCTGGTGGCCGAGGCCGATTCGCTGCGCGAGACCATCAAGAACGGCAAGGGCCAGCGTAAGACCCGTGCCCTCAAGCGCCTCAAGGTCGTCAACGCATTCCTGACCACCACGAACTCGCCCACCGGCATGGTGCTCGACGCCGTTCCGGTCATTCCGCCGGACCTGCGTCCGATGGTCCAGCTCGACGGTGGCCGCTTCGCCACCTCGGACTTGAACGACCTGTACCGCCGGGTGATCAACCGGAACAACCGGTTGAAGCGTCTGCTCGACCTTGGCGCGCCGGAGATCATCGTCAATAACGAGAAGCGGATGCTGCAGGAGGCCGTCGACTCGCTGTTCGACAACGGCCGCCGCGGGCGTCCGGTCACCGGTCCGGGTAACCGGCCCCTGAAGTCGATCTCCGACATGCTCAAGGGCAAGCAGGGTCGCTTCCGGCAGAACCTGCTCGGTAAGCGTGTCGACTACTCGGGCCGTTCGGTCATCGTCGTCGGCCCGCAGCTTAAGCTGCACCAGTGCGGTCTGCCCAAGCAGATGGCCCTCGAGTTGTTCAAGCCGTTCGTCATGAAGCGCCTCGTGGACCTCAACCACGCCCAGAACATCAAGTCCGCCAAGCGGATGGTCGAGCGTGCCCGCCCGGTGGTCTGGGATGTCCTCGAAGAGGTCATCACCGAGCACCCCGTGCTGCTCAACCGCGCGCCGACGCTGCACCGCCTGGGCATCCAGGCCTTCGAGCCGCAGCTCGTCGAAGGTAAGGCCGTGCACCTGCACCCGCTCGTGTGTGCCGCCTTCAACGCGGACTTCGACGGCGACCAGATGGCGGTCCACCTCCCGTTGAGTGCTGAGGCGCAGGCCGAGGCCCGCATCCTCATGCTCTCGTCGAACAACATCCTCAAGCCGTCGGACGGCCGCCCGGTGACTATGCCTTCTCAGGACATGATCATCGGTCTGTACCACCTGACGGGGGACAAGTCGGAGGCCCTCGGAACCGGTCGGGCGTTCAGCTCGGTGGCCGAAGCGATCATGGCCTTCGACCAGGGCACCCTCGACCTGAACGCCATCGTCACCATCAGGATGACTGACCTGGTGGCGCCGGTGAGCGGCTTCGAGGCCCCCGAAGGGTGGGAGCCGGGTCTGCCGATCCTCTTCGAGACCACCCTGGGCCGGGCGCTGTTCAATGACACCCTGCCGGTCGACTACCCGTACGTGAACGCGGTCGTCGACAAGAAGCGGCTGTCCGCGATCGTCAACGAGCTGGCCGAGCGGTATCCGAAGGTCGAGGTCGCGGCCTCGCTGGACGCGCTCAAGGAGGCCGGTTTCCGGTGGGCCACCCGGTCGGGTGTCACCATCGCGATCTCCGACGTGGCCACCCCTGCTCAGAAGGCTGAGATCCTCGAACAGCACGAGGAACGTGCCCTCAAGGTCCAGCAGCAGTACGACCGCGGTCTGATCACCGACGACGAGCGCCGTCAGGAGCTCATCGAGATCTGGACGCAGGCAACGGACAAGGTTGCCAAGGCGATGCAGGACAACTTCCCCGAGGGCAATACCGTCTACCGGATGGTTGGCTCGGGTGCCCGTGGTAACTGGATGCAGGTCCGTCAGATCGCCGGTATGCGCGGCCTTGTGGCGAACCCGAAGGGCGAGATCATCCCGCGTCCGATCAAGTCCAACTACCGCGAGGGCCTGTCCGTTCTCGAGTACTTCATCGCGACCCACGGTGCCCGGAAGGGGCTGGCGGACACCGCGTTGCGGACCGCCGACTCCGGGTACCTGACCCGTCGTCTGGTGGACGTCTCGCAGGATGTCATCGTCCGCGAAGAGGACTGTGGCACCGAGCGCGGGCTGACCTTGCCGGTCGCTGAGACCCTCGGTGACGTGGTGGTCCGCCACCCGAAGGTGGAGACCAGCGTCTATTCGCGGACTCTCGCCCAGGATGTCGTGGACGCCCAGGGCAACGTGGTGGCCAAGGCCGGGGACGATGCCGGCGACGTGACCATCGATGCCGTGCTCGCGGCTGGGGTCGGGGAGGTCAAGGTCCGGTCGGTCCTGACCTGCGAGTCCCGCGTCGGTACCTGCGCCAAGTGCTACGGCCGCTCACTGGCCACCGGCAAGCTCGTGGACATCGGTGAGGCCGTCGGCATCATCGCGGCCCAGTCGATCGGTGAGCCCGGTACCCAGCTGACGATGCGTACCTTCCACACGGGTGGTTCCGCATCCGCCGAGGACATCACGCAGGGTCTGCCGCGTGTCCAGGAGCTGTTCGAGGCCCGTACCCCCAAGGGTGCGTCCCCGATCGCCGAGGCGGACGGTCGCATCACGATCGAGGAGACCGACAAGCAGAAGAAGGTCATCCTCACGCCCGACAACGGCGACGAGCCGCACGTCTACCCGGTCCTGAAGCGCGCTACCCTCCTCGTCGAGGACGGCCAGCACGTCGAGGTCGGTCAGGCCCTCCAGGTCGGCACGCTCGACCCGAAGGAGATCATGCGCGTCATGGGCGCCCGCGAGGTGCAGAAGTACCTCGTCGGCGGTGTGCAGGGCGTGTACCGGTCGCAGGGTGTGCCGATCCACGACAAGCACATCGAGGTCATCGTGCGTCAGATGCTGCGGAAGGTCACCGTGGTCGACCACGGCGACACCACGCTGCTTCCGGGTGAGCTCGTCGACTCGCGTCGCTTCATCGACATCAACCGCCAGTCGGTCGGCGAGGGCAAGCGCCCCGCGTCGGGTCGCCCGGAGCTGATGGGTATCACCAAGGCGTCGCTCGCCACCGAATCGTGGCTGTCGGCCGCGTCGTTCCAGGAGACCACCCGCGTCCTGACGCAGGCGGCCATGGAGGGCAAGAGCGACCCGCTGGTGGGCCTGAAGGAGAACGTGATCATCGGAAAGCTGATCCCGGCCGGAACCGGACTTGCGAAGTACCGCAACGTCACGGTCGAGGCCACCGAGGAGGCCAAGAGCGAGCGGTACCCCAACCGCATCTTCGCCTCCGACGGCGCGTACAGCGACTCCGACCTGAGCTACGTCGACTTCGACAGCTTCTCGACGGACGACTTCACGCCCGGCACCTACAACTGATCGCGGCGAGAGCCGAGCGAGCGTGCTCGCTCGGCTCTCCCTCCGTCCCCCGAAGGGGCCTCGAGCATCGCGCTCGGGGCCCCTTCGGCGTTGCGCGCACCTGCCCGCGTGCCGTTGCCCGGCTGCCGGCCGCGTCGCGTCTACCGTTGACGGGGGAGGGGACGTGGCGCGGATCGGTGGTCGCAACAGTGCCGTGGCGTGGATGGTCGGACTCGGCTGCGCCGCGGTCGTCGGGGCGCTGCTTGTGCTCGCGATCCCCGCGGTGCCGACCGGCATCCAGATGATGGGCGATACGCTGCGCGCGGGCACCTCCGCCCCCGAGGCGGCCGGCACCGGTGCCCTCGAGCCGCCCGAGACGACGACCCCCGAATGCCGCTCCCTCTACACCGAGGCGCTCTGGTCGGAGCTGACGCAGCGTGCCGGGGGAGACCCGGTGCAGGACGCGGCGCCCCCCGTGTCATCCGCCCCGAGCCTGGCGAGCGCACTGGCGCCTCAGGTGCGCGAGAGCTGCACGTTCACGGGGACGAACACGGGGCGCATCGTCACGACCGTCTCGGGCGTGTCGGACGGTGCGGCCTCCGTCGCGCGGGCGACGCTCGAAACGAGCGGATTCGCGTGCGCCGACTTCGGCGGCAGCGGCGTGCGGTGCGAGCGGACCACGGCCGACGGGATCGAGGAGCACGCGGTGCGCGACGGCGTCTGGGTCGCCACGCTGTTCACCGGATGGCGCCCGGACCGCTACCTCGATCGCGTCGCGCTGCAGCTCTGGCCCGAGTAGGTCGCTTCTCGCCCCCTCGTACCTCCGGGCGGTCGGCGGGGTGCCGAGCGGCTCAGCCTCCGAAGACGTGCGCGACGACGGCGTCCGTGTAGCCCGTCGGCGCGAGGCCGAGGTAGTGCGTGTCGACCATGACGTCGTTGCGCCAGAACAGCGTGCGACCGGCGTTCACCGGATACTGCTCGTCGATCCACGTCTTCTCGCAGCGCGTGCCACCGTCGGGCGTGTAGCAGGTGTAGCCCTCGTCGTTCGCGAGCTGGTTCATGAGGTCCAGCGCCGGCCCGCGCGACATCCGCGAGATCGTCGTGCTGAGACGCCCGGTGTCGGTGTCGGGGCGGCCCCACAGACACACCAGCGACCCGTCGGCCTGTACGCCGACATCGTCGCCGTATGCCGGATCGTTCAGGGGCAGATCGCCGAACTGCGACAGCACCGGTTCGGTGAGGAGCGCCCGGCAATCCGTCGGCATGCTGACCGGGGTCGCGGACGGAGTCGGCGTCGCGGTGGGTGTGGGCGTCGTGGCGGGAGCGGACGCTCCGGGGGGAGGCGTCCGCGAGGGAGCGGTGTCCGCCGGATCGGGGGCGCAGCCGGCCAGGAGGGCGAACGCGGCGATCGCGGCGACGGCGGCGACGGTGCGGAGACGGGCCATGCGTCCACGGTATCGCCGCCGATCCGATTCCCGCCCTGCGCGCCTGCGCGTCGCGTGGGGATGAGCGCAGTAGCCTCGCCAAGGCGGGTGTCTGACCCGAGTGAGGAGCGGAATGCGATGAGTGACCAGAAGACGCCGTCGGCCGGAGATCCCGTCGACGAGCCCGGCTCGGTCGAGGATGTCGTGGGCCGCGCCAACGAGGGCCTCGCCCACGCCGAGGCGGTCAAGCGCGACGAGACCCCCGAGGGCGACGTCGTCGTCGTCGAAAAGACCGTCGTCGAGGAGCCCGCCGCATCCGCCGATGGGCCCGTCGTCGTCGAGACCGTCGACTCCGTCGAGACCGTCGCCGCGGTGTCCCCCGCGCCGGCGACCGCCGCCGACGAGGACACCCCGTGGTACGACCGCCCGGAGTCGGTTCCGATGGACCCCGAGCCCGCGGCGGTTCCCGTCGCCGCCGCCCCCGCTGCGACCGAGCCCGTCGCGCCCGCATACGCGGAGCCCGCCTACGTCGCTCCGCAGCCGATCTTCGTGCAGGCGCCCGAGGCGCCGCGACCGCTCGGCAACCGGGGTGCCGCCGGCGCGATCGGTCTGCTCGCCGCGCTGGCGTTCGCGATCCTGTACTTCGCGGTCATCGTCGGTTTCGGCTTCATCGTCGGCGACATCGACACCGGCACGGTCCTCGACGACGCGGTCGAACTCGTGATCGCTCCGCTGTTCTGGGTGCCGATCATCGCGTTCTACCTCTCGTTCTGGCTGCTCGGTGCCATCCTCAACCGTTCCCGCTGGGCGCACTGGGTGATCTGGGGGCTGCTGGTCGGTGTCGGCTCCTACCTCGGCTACCTGCTCGGCGTCCTCTTCCAGGCGCCGTTCTGGACGCTCACCGCTCGCGAGGGGGCGGAGCTGCTCACCGCTCAGCTCTTCTTCCCGTATGCGATCGTCGCCTTCGTCCTCGGACGCGAGCTGACGATCTGGTTCGGGGCATGGGTCGCCGCGCGCGGCACGCGCATCACCGAGCTCAACGAGCAGGCCCAGCGCGAGTACGAGCGGACCCTCGAGGCCGGGCCGCAGCTCGCCCGCGCGTAGGTGTCCGATCGGCGCGGAGCGCCCGAGCCGGTCTCACGGCCGGTGGCTCTCGCGCTGACGACCGTCGGATTCTTCACCCTCGCGATCGCGGGGCTCGGTCTGGTCAGTCTTGCGACGGACGCCGATGTCCTGGCGGTTCCGGGGCTCGGGCAGATCCCCGGCGCCACGGGCCTCGTCGCGGCCGGCGCCGCCTACGCCGCGAGCGTCTGGCGGATGCTGCGGATCACCCGGCCGCGTTACACCGGTGCCGTGTGGGTCACCCTGATCGGGTACCTCGTGTACGGCGCGGCGACGGGGTTCGCCGCCCTCGTCGTCACCGGTCGCGCGGCCACCGCGTTCGCCGTGACCGGCGCCCTCCTGGTCGGCTGGCCGGGGCTCGTGGTCGCCGCATCAGCCGCCGTCGCGGCGTGGTCCGCCGTCGCTCTCGTGCGCACGCGAGCCTCCCGGCCGCGGTGGCCGTGGGAGCGCGACGACGAGGAATGAGCGACCCGCACTGCGGCGTCGTGCGGTCAAAACACCGGAAAACCGCCGATCACGGCTACCGTGTACACCGTGGAGCGTTCTCTCGAGACGCAGGTCAGCCAGGCGGTGGACGCCTGGCTGCGTTGGCTTCCCCGCTGGGAGCCGGCCACGCACCGCGGTCGAGTGGCCGTCTGCCGCCGCTGCCTCGGATCCCCGATCCTCTCGGCCGCGGGTCTCGGCTCCGACGTGCCGCACGGCGTGCAGCACGGCCTGTCCACCCGGATCAAGGGCGTCGTCGACCACGCTGTCGCGGACTACACGGCGCGCAACCTGCCGCTGCTGCAGGCCGAGCTCGACCAGCAGGCGGTCCGCAATCGCGCCCGCGCATACCGTCCCGGAGAGGGCCTCGAACCCGAGTTCGATGGCCTGCCGCTCGACCCCGACCCCGTGCCGGGCGCGCCGTTCCTCTTCACGATCTCCGGACTCGCCGCGGACTTCGACGCCGACGTGCCCGCGCTCCCGCCCCTCAGCGACGAGGCGAAGACTGCGCTCCGCCAAGAGGTGGGCCTCGCCGACGACTACGCAAACATGATCGGTCGCGAGGTGTGCGCGATCCTGCTCCACCACCGCATCCGCATCCAGGCCGCGGTCACCGAATACGTGGAACCGCAGATCGCCGCCATGCTGGAAGAGTTGACCCGTTCCCTCGACGCCCCCTTCGACCCCCGCGACTTCGACGGCCCGACCCTCTGAGGCACCCCCATGACAGACTCGTACGCCACCTGGTATCTGCTGACGCTTCTCTTCTCCGGCGTCTTCGGGGTGATCGGGTACGTGTGGATCGCGCTCGGGCTCGGAGCCGTGTTCGCCAAGCTCGGCGTCGAGCGCTGGAAGGCGTGGGTGCCGGTCTACAACCACGTGGTGCTGCTCGGGCTCGGCGGGCTCTCGGGGTGGCTGCTGCTGCTCCTTCTCATCCCCGTCTTCGGACCGATCTTCGTCTACGTCGCGATCATCACCGCCGCCCATCGCGTCGGGGGGATGTTCGGGTACGGCCCCGGCATGACCGTCCTCGCCGCGCTGCTGTTCCCCGTCTGGGCGAGCGTCCTCGGGTTCGGGGCGGCGCGCCCGGTGCATCCGGTGCCCGCTCGCGCGGCCGACAGCGCCGGCGACATGCGCGCCTTCTCGGCGGCGTTCGATCGGGCGCCGGGCGACGAGGATCTCGCCGCACGACGCGCGGTGCCCACCCCGTCGGCCTGGATCCCGCCGGCGCCGCCCGCTCCCGCGAACCGGGATGCGGCCCCGACGGCGACGGCGCCGGTCGCCGTGCCGTCGGCCCCCGCCTGGGGAGAGCCGTATCGCGCCCCTGCCGCAGCATCCGCGCCCGCCTATGAGGCGCCCGCGCACGACGCCCCGGTGTACGAGGCGCCGGTCGAGCCGTACGCCGCGCCCGACCCCTACGTCGCCCCGGCGGTCGAGGTGCCTGCGATCCCCGCGGAGCCGGCGGCTCCCGCGCCACCCGTGATGTCGTGGTGGCAGCCGGCCATCGTGGATGAGGCAGACGATGCTGACGCGTCAGACGATGCCGTCCGCGCCGCGGATCTGCCCGACTGGGCGCGCCCGGTCTCCTCGGCGCCCGCCCCCGCGCCGGTCGAGGCGCCCGCACCCGCGGCCGCCGCGGAGCCGGCACCCGCAGCCGAGACGCCCGCCGTGGTGCCGGACCCCGCTGTCGTCTTCGCGCCGCCGATCCCGCAGCCGGTGCTCCGGCA
>JAVBNE010000016.1:0-82515 GCA_031551755.1 Cellulomonadaceae bacterium
CTCAGCCAGGGATCGCGTTTCCGGCCTGCTGCAGAGCACGCTGAGCAATGTCATCATTGGCCGCCAACGACCCACGAATCGAGGTGATGATGGTGCGCACCTCATCACCGGCGGCATTCCATTGACGTTCCATGTCCGCGTACCGGTCCGAGACGCCCTCGGCCATGTACGCGGCCATCGCCGCCTTCACATCCTGATCCCGGCGCGCCAACGCCGCCTCAAGCTGAGCAGCGACCTGCTCAAAATTACCCTGCGCCGACTGCGACGCCGCAATCGAGTAGTCGTTACGGTCCATCTGGTTACCAGACATCACACCACTTCCCAAAATAGATAACGAACGGCCGGCCCCGAGCTAACCGCCAGAACGAAAAGAAGATCAGGCGCGGGGCGCGAACCGACTCGTATCCGCACCATCAAAGTTCGCCGAGCCTTCCGCCGCGCCATGGGCGTCAGCACCCTCGAACGCCGCAGTCTGGAACGCACGATCCTGCTCACTGATCGACTGAGTAATCCCGACCAGCGAGTTACTCAAAACAGTAGCGATCTCATCAGTACGAGCCTTGAACGAGTCAAACTTCGCCTTCGCCGCACCGTTGAACTGGCCCTCCAACGGCTCGGCCGCATCCGCCAACCGACGCACAAGCGCACCAAGCTCGTCAGACTCCCCGCCCGTCTTGCGCCCAAGCGTGGTCAATACATCAGCTTCCATGGCGAACTTCACAGACCCACCTCCATCAGGACACATGCAGAATAGTCGTACACACTACAGGTATGGCGCGAGTACCATCAACATCGCGATCGTCACCGCCGCGGTCGCCCACGCCCTGACGCCTCCATTTCCAGCCCTTCTCGGTGCGCCTGCGGGGTCTTGACAGGCAACACCGGCCGTAGCGTCACTGGTCTGCTGGGTGCCGCAGAGCCCGTCGATCGGTTCTTCGGACGGTCCTCGTGGCTCCGGACGCCATGTGCCGGGCATGTGCTCTGGGCCAGCAACGCCTACCCCTCAACCCATCAGCCCCGCCCACGCCTTGGCCCGGTCCAGGTACGTCAAGGCGCCGGGGATGTCGCTCAACTCTGCCCACGCCCACAGGGCGGACTCCACGCTCCGCGCCATGGCCCACGCGGCGATCCGAGCGGCATCCAAACCGAGGACATCGGCCACCAACGCCGTTCGCTCGGTCAACACCGCCCCACCCTGGACGAAGGGGTCACCGATCTGTTCCAGCAGCGGCCACGGATCGTAGGCGGGGTCGCCGATCATGGGTTTCGGGTCGATCCAGCCCCAGCGGTTACCGACACGTAGGAGGTTGCCGGGGTTCGCATCACCGTGGACCACGACGGCGGTCGCCCTCGGTGGTCTGCTCAGGAACTCGGCCGCGACGCGGACCAAACCGTCGTCCAGCGGAACCGGTGCGGATGAGTAGCGCACCGCCGCTGCGCGCTCGGTGAGTGTCCGCGCCCACCCGGCACAGACGTCGACCATCAACGGGAAAGCAGCCCCTGGGTCAGCGACGCCACGACCGGCCTCATGGAGCGACCGCAAGGCCATCGCGGCTTCGGTGAGCCGTTCCGCCACACTCCTGCTGTCCTCGCTCAGCGCTGTCCCGGGCTTGCAGCGTTCGAGCAGCAGATCCCACCCGTCGACATCGAGCAGCGCGGCACTCCCCCGGCCCTGCCAGAGCCGCAATCCGGCAGCCTCTGCGGCCGCCTCGTCGTGTGGGTAAGAGATCTTCAGGACTGCCTCCCGGCCCGCCCACGGGCCGCTGCGCGCCCGCGCCGACGCGCACCAGGACGACCGCCCCTGGGTGTAGGGCGCTCCGACCTCCAGGTCCCAACGCGCTGCAGCGGACGTCACGAGGCCGGGCAACCGAGCAAGCCACGAGGCTCCATCGGGCGTCTTACCCAGCCCAGACCGCAGGAGGGCCGGGATCGTCAGCATCCGCTCTCCAGGCTCGAACTCCGCCGAATCGACCCCGGAGGCCCCGGCCATCCACCACTCCCGCCAGCAAGCCCCGCCACGGCCGGCATCACACCGACGCGAGGATGGCTTCCACCTGCTGTTTGGCGTCGCCGAAGAGCATCGCGGTGTTCGGGCGGAAGAACAGCGGGTTCTGCACCCCGGCGTACCCGGTGGCCATCGACCGTTTGAAGACGATCACCTGTTTGGACTTCCAAACCTCCAAGACCGGCATGCCTGCGATCGGCGAGTTCGGGTCCTCCAGCGCCGCCGGGTTCACGGTGTCGTTCGCTCCGATGACCAGCACGACATCCGCATCCGGCATGTCGGGGTTGATCTCGTCCATCTCCAGGACGATGTCGTACGGCACCCGTGCCTCGGCGAGCAGCACGTTCATGTGGCCCGGCAGCCGCCCGGCAACCGGGTGAACGCCGAACCGCACGTTGACGCCCTTCTCCCGCAGCTTCGACACGAGCTGCGCCACCGGGAACTGAGCCTTCGCGACCGCCATCCCGTACCCCGGCGTGATGATCACCGAATCCGCGGACAAGAGCAGATCGGCGACATCCGCCGCCTCGATCTCCCGGTGTTCGCCGTAGTCATGGTCGGAAGCCACCACGGTCCCCTCATCGGTACCGAAACCACCGAGGATCACCGAGATGAACGACCGGTTCATCGCCCGGCACATGATGTACGACAGGATCGCACCCGAGGAGCCCACCAACGCACCCGTGATGATCAACAGGTCATTGCTGAGCATGAACCCGGCCGCAGCCGCCGCCCAGCCGGAGTACGAGTTCAGCATGGACACGACCACCGGCATGTCTCCGCCGCCGATGGAGGCCACCAGGTGCCAGCCGAGCGCCAAGGCGATCACGGTCATGATCAGCAGCGGCACGATCGACTCGGAGGCCAGGAACCACACCATGAGCCCGGCCGAAGCCACACCCGCGCCGAGGTTCAGGAAGTTGCGGCCGGGCAGTGCGAGCGGCGCCGACCGGATACGGGTCGACAGCTTCAAGAACGCGACCACGGAGCCGGTGAATGTGACGGCACCGATGAGCACGCCGAGGTAGACCTCCACGAGGTGGACGGCGTCGGCCGGCTCGGTCCGGAAAGAGTTGTAGCCGACCAGCACCGCCGCCACGCCCACGAAGGAGTGCAGCACCGCGATTAGCTCCGGCATCTGCGTCATCTCGACCCGCCGGGCCTGCCAGGTGCCGATAACCGCACCGACGAGCAGCACGGCCACGATTAGAGCCGCAGTGACCGCCACCAGGCGCTCGCTGCGGTCGAGAGCCAACGCGATGGTCGCCGCGAGGGCCAACACCATGCCGATCATGCCGAGGACATTCCCCTGCCGAGCGGTCTCCTGCTTCGACAGTCCCCCCAGGCTGAGGATGAACAACACGGCCGCGAGTACGTAGACGGCCTGGGCAGCGGTCGTCAGCGTCATGAGATGTCCTTCCGGAACATGCCGATCATTCGGTTGGCGACCAGGAATCCACCGAAGATGTTGATACTCGCCACCGCCGCCGCGATGACCGCAAGCGTCGTCACCAGCCAGTCATCGGAACCGATCTGCAGGAGGGCTCCGACCAGGATGATGCCGGAGATGGCGTTGGTCTGAGCCATCAGGGGGGTGTGCAGGGAGTGGCTGACGTTGGAGATCACGTAGTAGCCCACGAAAACCGCCAGGACGAAGACCGTCATATGGCCGAGGAAGGCGCTCGGGGAGAACGAGATCGCCAACGTGAGGAGCACCGCGGCGAGGCCCAGGCCGACATTCCGTTGCTGGCGTTTACGGGCGGCCTTCTCATGCGCCGCCCGTTCGGCCGCCTCGACCTCGGCCGCGCTCACCACCGCTTCCGCGGGCGCCGGCGGCGCCGCCGCGCTCACCGCGACGGGTGGCGGTGGCCAGAGCACCTGACCGGCGTGCGCGACCGTCATGCCGCGCTGAACCTGATCCTCCAGGTCGAGGGTCAGCTGACCGTCCTTGCCGGGGGTCAGCAGCTGCAGCAAGTGCACGATATTCGTGCCGAAGAGCTGCGAGGTGTGCTGGGGCAACCGGCCGGGTAGATCTGTGTAGCCGATCACGGTCACGCCATTGGGGGTCACGATCTTCTCGCCGGGCACGGTCGACTCGCAGTTGCCGCCACCCGAGGCCGCCAGGTCGACGATGACCGACCCCGGGCGCATGGCGGCGACCATCTCGGCGGTGATCGTGCGCGGCGCCTGACCGCGCACCAAGGCGGTGGTGATCACGACGTCGGCCCGGGCGGTCTCGGCCGCGTACATCTCGGCGGTCAACCGCTCCTGCTCCGCCGTCAACGCGCTGGCGTAGCCGTCCGCGGAGACCTCCTGCTGGGCGGCTTCCGCCTGGACGAAGTCCGCGCCCATCGACTCGATCTGCTCGCCGACTTCCGGCCGCACATCGAAGGCACGCACCTGGGCGCCGAGGCTGGCGGCCGTACCGATCGCGGCGAGCCCGGCCACGCCGGCACCGATGATGAACACAGTCGCGGGCGCGGTCTTGCCTGCGGCCGTGACCTGACCGCCGAACATCCCGCCGTAGGCCTCGGCGGACTCCACTACGGCGCGGTAGCCGGCGACGTTCGACAAGGTACTGAGGACGTCCAGCGACTGGGCGCGCGAGATGCGCGGAACCGCGTCGAGCGCCATCGCGGTCACCTGCTGCGCGGCCAACCGGTCCACCAGATCCGGATGGGCGACCGGGCCGATCATCGCGATCAACGTGCCACCGGGCTTCAACCACTGCGACTCGTGGGCGCCGGGAGCGTGGACCGCCGTCACCACCTCGCATGACCAGGCGGCCTGCGCATCGACTATCTCCGCGCCTGCTGCCTGATAGGCGGCGTCGGCGAAGGTCGCCTGCTCGCCCGCACCCTCCTCCACCAGGACGGTGTACCCGAGCGAGGTTAACTGAGCGACCGTCTTGGGGGTGGCGGCGACCAGCCGCTCCCCAGGCGTGGTCTCACGTGGGATACCGATCTTCATGAGCTCCCCGATCGATTGGCCGATGGCCCGCCGTCGGGCCTACCTGGACCTGTCCTGCTCGCGTCGAGCCTACCGGGCTCTTGGGGCGCTTCTCACATACCGGGACGGCGAGGTCCGACGCGAACCTGGTCAGGCGCCTAGGCTCATCCTGTGGAGAACGCGATCGAACCCGTCAGCGCCCCGATGCGTGTCGCTAAATCCCGCGCACGCCTGTCCCATGTGACCGTCGGCGAGGTGCAACAGGGTTCGGAGGGGCGCGAGACGATCGATTGCTCCTGCGGCATGGTCCTGACGAACGGTCCCGATTGGTCGCTCGACGAGCACATCCGCCTCCACCGGGCTGAGGCCCGCTATCTCGCCCTCTCGCAGGTCGCCCCGCCAGGACTCCCCCGTCTCATCACGGTCGACGCCGGGCGACTGCCCCAGATCGCCTGAGCCCGCAAACGGATTTCTACAACTCGTCCGGATCGTCCCAGGCCAGTCCACTGCTGGCCGATTGCGGGTGATGGGCCGCTGCCGTGAGCGAAGCGGGTGCGGCGTCGGCATCACCTCCGGTGAGCAGGTCACCGCCCTCAGGGTCGCAGTCACGCGGGGAGAGGCGAGCAGTGCCAATATCCGCTTCGTTGAGATCGCTGAGGCCGGCACCGGCGAGACTGATTGGCTCCGGGGTTGTACGGTCGTCCATCCTTCGGGTCTACCAGGTCCACCACCCCAATGCACCTTCCGGTCCGACACGACCGTCGTGAGCCTCCGACGCGCACCCGGCCCGGACGTGAAATCCTGGCGAGATGCAGCGATGGCCCGGCAGCCCCTATCCCCTCGGCGCGACCTTCGACGGCAGCGGGACGAACTTCGCCCTGTTCTCGGAGGTAGCCGAACGCGTGGAGCTGTGCCTCCTGGACGACGACGGTGCCGAACGCCGCATCGACGTAGACGAGGTGGACGCCCACGTGTGGCACGTCTACCTGCCGGGCGTCAGCCCCGGCACACGGTACGGCTACCGGGTGCACGGCCCCTACGACCCGAGCCGGGGTCACCGCTGCAACCCGGCCAAACTGCTGCTCGACCCCTACGCCAAGGCAATCGACGGGCAGATCGACGGCGACCCGTCGCTGTTCTCCTACCAGTTCGACGCCCCGGACTCCGATGAGATCAACACCGCCGATTCCGCTCCCCACACGATGACCTCGGTGGTCATCAACCCATACTTCGACTGGGGTCACGACCGGCCGCCGAACCACGACTACCACAACACGGTCATTTACGAGGCCCACGTCAAGGGGATGACGATGCGCCACCCGGCCGTGCCTGAACGGGTCCGCGGCACCTACGCGGGGATGTCCCATCCAGCGGTCATCGAACACCTCACCGAACTCGGCATCACCGCCGTCGAACTCATGCCCGTCCACCAGTTCGTCAACGACCCCGCATTGGTCGCCGGGGGGCTCTCCAACTACTGGGGCTACAACACCATCGGCTTCTTCGCCCCGCATAACGCCTATGCCGCCAACGGCACCCGCGGCCAACAGGTGACCGAGTTCAAGTCGCTGGTCAAGGCCCTGCACGAAGCCGACATCGAAGTCATCCTCGATGTCGTCTACAACCACACAGGTGAAGGCAATCAACTAGGCCCGACGTTGTCCTTCAGGGGCATCGACAACAGCGCCTACTACCGCCTGGTCGACGACGACCCCCGCCACTACTTCGATACCACCGGCACCGGCAACTCACTCTTGATGCGGTCCCCCCATGTCCTGCAAATGATCATGGACTCACTGCGGTACTGGGTCGAAGACATGCACGTCGACGGTTTCAGGTTCGACCTGGCCGCGACCTTGGCCCGGCAGTTCCACGAAGTCGACCGGCTCTCGGCCTTCTTCGACATCGTGCACCAGGACCCGGTGATCTCCCAGGTCAAACTCATCGCCGAGCCGTGGGACCTCGGCGACGGCGGCTACCAGGTGGGCGGTTTCCCACCGCTGTGGACGGAGTGGAACGGTCGCTACCGCGACACCGTGCGCGACTTCTGGCGCGGTGAGCCCTCCACGCTGCCGGAGTTCGCCAGCCGGCTCACCGGCTCCTCCGACCTCTACGAACACTCGGGGCGCAAACCCATCGCCTCCATCAACTTCGTCACCGCCCACGACGGTTTCACGCTCACCGACCTGGTCTCCTACAACGACAAGCACAATGAGGCCAACGGCGAGGACGGCAAGGACGGGGAAAGCCACAACCGCTCCTGGAACTGCGGAGTCGAAGGTCCGACGGACGACCCGGACGTCACCCGGCTGCGCAATCGCCAGCGCCGCAACCTGCTGGTCACTCTGCTGCTCAGCCAGGGTGTCCCGATGATCGCGCACGGCGACGAAATCGGCCGCACCCAGCAGGGAAACAACAACGGCTACTGCCAGGACAACGAGATCACCTGGATGGACTGGGACCTCGATCCGGACCGCCGGTCGCTGCTCGACTTCGCTCGTCGACTCGTTCGGCTGCGTCTGACTCATCCGGTGCTGCACCGGCGGCGGTTCTTCGCGGGTCGCGCCACCCCGGTCCCGGAAGACATCAACGGCATCGCCGAGCCGGCCGACGGCGAGGTACCCGACATCGAATGGCTCGACATCACCGGCTCGCCGATGAACCAGACCGACTGGCACCACGCCTTCGCCCGGTCAGTCATGGTCTTCCTCAACGGTGACTCGATTCCGGAGCCCGACCCCCGCGGCGAACCGGTCGTGGACGACTCCTTTCTGCTGCTCCTCAACGCTCACGACGACGTCCTCACCTTCACCGTCCCGGAGAAGTCCTACGGCACGGCCTGGACCGTCGTCCTGGATACCGATGGCACCTTCGATGCCGGTGCGAGACTCCTTCCCGGCGCGGCCGTGCCCGTCACCGGCCGGTCCGTGATCGTGGCCTCACGACCACCCTGCTGACGGTCACTTCCCAATGACCAGGGGTGATCCGGGTGTGTGGCTTACGCTTCGAGACATGGCACACGCGAAGGACACCTCCTGGGAAATCCCGCCATCACAGGCACTGCGAGTACCGGTCGGCTTCGACCTCGCGACCTACGATCGTGCATCCACCCCCGGGTGGCGGCACGACCGAGCCGCCGGTGAGGCGCTGATCACCCGGCACGCCGCTGAGCTCTCCGACCTCCAAGAACGCCTCTTCGCCGAGGGACGCTCAGGAGGGAGACGATCCGTCCTCCTGGTCCTGCAAGGAATGGACACCGCGGGCAAGGGCGGGATCGTGCGGCATGTCGTGGGCTTGGTGGACCCGCAGGGCATCGCCCACACCTCCTTCGGCGTGCCGACACCGGAAGAGCGCTCGCACGACTTCCTGTGGCGGATTCGCCGGGCACTGCCCCGGCCGGGAATGATAGGCGTCTTCGACCGTTCGCATTACGAGGATGTGCTGGTCGCGCGGGTTGACTCGTTGGTTCCCCAGGACGTGTGGGAGGGCCGTTATGACCGGATCAACCGCTTCGAACAAGAGATCGTCGCCACCGGCACACCCCTCATCAAGGTGGCGCTGATGGTTTCCTACGAGGAACAGCATCGCCGGCTGCGCGAGCGCCTCGACCGGCCCGAGAAGCACTGGAAGTACAACCCGAACGATGTCGACTCCCGTGCGAAGTGGCCCGCCTACCAGGAGGCCTACCAGGCCGTCTTCGACCGAACGAACACCGAGATCGCGCCCTGGTACATCATCCCCGCGGACCGCAAGTGGTTCGCCCGGCTGGCTGTGAGCGAACTCCTTCTGGACACCCTGCGCCGGTTCGATCTCGGCTGGCCGGAGGCGACCTACGACGTCGAGGTAGAGAAGCAACGACTGGCGGCGACTTCGCTGGAAGTCCCGCGTTAGCCGACCTCGCTGTTGAACCCGCGCCCCCATCACCCCGGGCCGCGCGCGTCGGCCCCGCAAGAGCGGAGGCGATAGCACCGGCAGGTCACGTCGCCGGGACAACGCTCGCGACGGCGACGAGCGGCCACCACCAACAGCGTTCCCACGAGCAGCAGCCCCACGGCAACCGCGAGCACGGCGAGCACGGTCGTCCCTGTCCAGGCCAGGCGTCCGCCGGGCTCCTGCGCGAGGACTCCAGGAGCGGTCTCGCCCTGCATACGAGCAAGGACATCGAAGCGCAGCAGATCGGATGAGGCACCGAGGTTGCGGTGCAGCGTCTCGGAAGCGCTCATGTCGACGGCGATCGTGATCGGGACCGTCTCCCCCTTCGCAACCCGTGTCTGTGCGATCACCGGTTGCCGACTCTGCTCACCGAGGAGCAGATCGAACCGTTCGGAACCGGTAGCGCCGCCGACGTTCCACGACAGAGTCACCCCGCGCGCCAGATCGGGGTTCCGGACTTCTTCCGGCTGCTCCTCTCCGACGACGAGGCTGAGCGTCAGCACCGCGGCGGACGGACCGTCATTGGCCACGCGCAGCGTCCGTTGGATGTGGTCGCCGGGCGCGGCGATGCGATCGCCGACGAAGGAGGCTTGCGCTGTCGTGTACGAGCTGCCGTTCCAGGCCAGGTGCGTGGTGGGTCCGTCCCAGGTGGCCCTGATGGCACCGTCCAAGGTGGTACCGCCACCGGCGCCATTCGCTGCCCCCTGCGGCGCACCGAAGACTGACGTGCTGCCGGCTGGCACCGCGGTGAGCGGAGAGGAGCTTTGCGCCTGGACACCAGTGAGTGGCACACCGGCCCAGGCACACGCCAGCGCACCGATGAGCAACAGGACCAGGCACAGGCCGGTCGCGAGGACCCGCCCTGACCTGGTCAGCCCATGACCACGGCTGGAGTGGATGACGATCTCGGCACCATCCGGCGAGGGCTGTACGACAAGCCGGCTGGACATCATTCCTCCCTGGGGGCGGGGAATTCCGCGGCCGGGACCGGGACGGCGTCTGCGGTGGCTCCGGGCCTGACCGCGAGCGCCAGCTCGGCTTCGCGACAGGCGATCTCACGCTCACGCAGGTCAAGTTCCCGGCTCCGGAGTTCGTGATCGGCATGGGCCTGGGTCGCAGCGCCGTCGGCTGCGCCACGGCCGGGAATCGTCACAACCCGAGTCTTGGGGCGGGCGAAGCACGTGGACCACAGGCCGTAGACGATCAGTGCCCCGGCCGCGACCATGATGAGCGTTTGCGGGTGATCGCCCATCCATTGTTTGACGTAGCCGAGTTTGGGGACGCCGTACATGAACTTGCCGCGCACTTGGGCCGGGGAAATTGGTTCGTCGGTCGACGAGTTGTTGTCCCCTTGGGTGACCAGGCGACAGGAGGTGCCGTCGTCGAAGTCGCCGATGGTCTTGGCCACGACGCGGTGTGAGATCAACACCGGGTCGCTCGGCTTCGGGAAGTAGGTGACGATATCGCCGACGGAGAAGGCCGTGCAGACATCCGCCTGTTTGACGCCTTCGACCACGACGACATCGCCGGGTTTGAACGTGGGTTCCATCGATCCGGTCAGGACGGTGAGAGCGGCGCCACCGGACAGTTTCGGGATGATCACCAGCACCAGCAGCGCGCCCAGCACAACGGTCGTGATCGCGGCCGAGATCGCGGCACCGACGATCTGCCACGGTGAGTTCACGCGGACTTTGATCCGGGTGTCATCTCTCATGGCGTGTGCATGTCCTTTCGAGGGTGCTGATGCGGACATTTCCCGACTGAACACGTCAGTCCGCAGAACGTGGGCCTGCCCGGTGGCCCCGACGCCGGTCGGGGCCACCGGTGGGACATCAGCTGAACTGCGCGCCGGTGGTGCGGACCTGCTCCAACGTGAGCGTCAGGCCACTCAGCGTGTCGGCGACCTCGACCTGGTCACGGTCGTCGGTGGCGCCGTCGAACGTGCCGTAGACGACGACGGTGAAGTCGTCGGTGGTCTCACCGGCGGTCATGGCGAAGACCGTCGTGCCGTTGGCGTCTTCGAGACCCGCCGCCTGACCGTCGCCGGCAGCCGACAGGTAGAGCAGCGGGGCCTTGGCTGCCGTCGGCAGCGCGCTCTCGGACACGAGCAGGGCGCCGTCGTGGTAGATCTCGTAGGTGTACGCCATGCCGGTGTTCGTCAGGGTGTTGCCGTCCAGGCCCTCGAGCGACAGCTGGGCAACGAGGTTGTCGCCCTCGAGCGTGACGTCGGCCGAGAAGTCGGCCGCGACCTTGTCGCCCGGCACGATCCGCCAGGTGGCGTCATCGACGAGGTGACCGGGCTGTGAACCGTCAGTACCCGGCAGCTCGACGGTGCCGTCCAGTCGGTCGGCCGACACGTCGTAGAACGCGGTGTCGGCCGTCTTGACAATGTTCAGGTTGCCGGCCGTGATCGTGCCTCCGGCGAAGGAGTCCTGAGCGGACCACAACGCAAAGGTTGAGCCGCCCACGAGGATGGCGGCCGCGCCACCGGCGATCCACAAGAAACCCTTGCGGCGCTTGCGGTCCTCGGTGACAACGACGACTGTCGAGTCGCTGGGTGCGGGGATCGTGGTCATGATGTTCCTTCCGATTCAGTTCAGCCCTGCTGGGCTTGCTCTTGGGTAGTGATGTTCGGGACTAGTCGGTGATGTTTGTGACGTGTGGGGTAATGGAGATCGGGACGGATGGCTCCAAGAGGGGGTCGGGATAGAGCACTGCGTCGAAGTTGTCCTGAGCACGGGCGAGGGTTCCGTCCTCACCTGTTCCTTCGGCGAACGCAGTGTTGGTGTGTATGCCGAACGGGTCGAGCGATACGGGATAGGAGATGAGTGCGCCGAACTCGTCGTAGGCAGACGAAATAGAGCCGTCTTCGCCGGTGGCGGTCGCCGTGACGGAGTTCAGGTGGTAGCCGTCCGGGTCGTAATTCCAGACGATGGATACACACCATTCTTCGGTAATCTGTGCACCGGCGGTGTTCGCCCCCGCCTCCTGCAAGACTTGGTCCGTCAAAGCGGGCTGGTTCTTCGGCACCGCCGAGCAGTCACCGTTGGCGGCTGGGAAGACCCGCATCGTCGAACCCGCGAGCAGGGTTCCTTTCCCGGCACCCGAGTACGAGATGTCGTATTCCATCCCCGCGATCCCTTGGGCATAGCCGGACACGCGGAACCGCCACGTGGCGGGTCCGTCGAGGACCTTGGCGATCTCTGGGCCGGGGAGCGTCACCGTGACGGGTGTGCCGTTGGCGAGCCGCTCCCCCGTTCCGGTGGAGAACTGCTTTGCATCGGACCCGGCTGGGTGAGGCTCAGCAGCGAACTGGACGGTGCCGGTTTGGAACGCCGGAACGGTGACCGTCGAGGTGTCGGACCACAGGCCGAAGGCCGCGTGGCCCACCCCGAGCACCGCGAAGGTCGCGACACCCGTGATCGCGAAGGTACGCACCGTCGAGGCCAGTGTTCGGCTCATCCGCCAGCCCCGCTGAACCCGGTGCCCCCGCGGACCTGCTTCAAAGCCACCGTGATATTGCCGGCCGCCCACTGACCGGGGTTCGACCCGGCCGGTTGGTCGGTCCAGGTGTAGTCGCCGAGGACACGCACGGTGATTACGACGTGCCAGTTCGCGCTCGCGCCGTCGTCATCGCCGACCAGGCCTGGCACCGACAGCGCATCGCCGAACTGGGCTTCGCCGTTGGCCGGGGCCACCTGATTGCCTGTGGCATCCTCGATGTGGAAAGTCGCCGAGACGTCATCTGAGGCATCTTGGTCGGCGTAGTCCACCGCCAGGACACCCACCAGGTTGTCGCCCTTCAGGTAGGTGGTCACAGGCTCGGTGATCTCGATGACGTCGCCCGGCATCGAGTAGAACTCCGTCGGAGTCGTTGTCAGCGTGCCCCCTGCGGGGTTCTCGACACCCGTGGTGATCTGCTGCCAAGTCGGAACCCCGGCGGTCAACCGCAGGTCACCGGCGATGACCGCACCACCGGTGATCGGCGCACCGTCCGACCACAACGCGTAGGCGGCCCCGGCGGCCAGCGCGATTCCACCGAATGTCGCGCCGACCGTCAGGAGCACGCGGCGCCCATGACTGCGAACGGCTTCGCTCGCCGTTTCCCGCTTCGTCATGGCGTTCCCGAGCCCTCGGGCAACGGCGCGTTGGCCGCCACCGCGAACGGGCCTTGGTAGGCCAGCAAGGTCGACGCCCCCGACACCAGCGACGGGATGGTTCCGATGTCGCCGAGTACGTCGTCGGTCACCTTGATGTCGGTCAGCGTGGTGGCCCAGTCGTCGGCCGAGGTGTTGGTGACCTTGAAGACGAACCACACCGGCGTGCGGTCGGTCAGACGGCTACCACTCGCTACGGCGGTGCCGGTGTTCTGGATCGACTCCGGCGAGGAGTCGTCCGTCACGTCGATGTACGCCAGCTTCTTGATCTGCAACGCAGGGTCGGTCGCGAACAGGTGCGGGCTGACCGAGGGCACGACCAGACCGTCATAGTTCGGGTCGTCCGATGCGACGGTATGCGAGATGACGGTGATGGTGTCGGCCGCCACATCCCCCTTCGGCGCCGTGACGTTCACCGAAACAGAGGTCCCGCCGGCGGCAATCGTCGGGTTGAGGGTCTCCGGGGTGACCTGGTACGTTTGCGCCGCGCCGTCCAGTGTTGACGTGAACTTCAGGTCAGCGGCGGGTACCGGGGCTGCGGAATCCACCGAAAGCGAGTACGACTTTCCGTGCGGTTCGCCGGTGACCAGAGCAAATTTGGCCGGTGTGACACGCAGCGGATTGACATATGTCAGCTTGTTGTCAGTCGCCGTCGTCGACCCGAAGGTCGCCGCCTCGGTCGATGCGAACCCACCGGTGGACTTGACCGCACCTGCCGCGACGTTCACGGTGATCACGCCGGAATCGGCTGCATGCACCGTGACATCCCATGTCTTGTCGTCGATCTTGACGACCTTCACGACCTGAGCACCAGACGCCGTCGACCCGGTGAGGCCGAAGATTCCTGCGGTCACTGTCGCTTCATCCAGCGCAAGCGAGGACGTGAGCCTGAACACTCGGTCACGCGCCATCGATGACTCCAGCTGATCGGTCCGCTGGGCGATGGTCACAACCGGTGCGCACGTGCCACCGATCGTGGCAACACGGCTGTACTGCGAGGAGGCGGGTGTGCCGCCACCGGTCGCGTTGGGGTCGATCGTCTGTACTCGCAGGCCCCCGGAGACGACGCCGGTCGCCGGGTTCACCGGGCCGACACCACCGTTGGTTGCCAAGGCGGGATCACTGGCGCTCGTCGGCAGGGGGATCTGAAGAGTCGTGCGGACGTTCGCCGACACCGCGTATCGACCGAGGTAGACCTCAGCGGTCCGGTCCGCTGTCCAATACACATCCAGCTGCGCCGACAGCGGGGTGACGGCAGGGTAGCGAGCTGAGGCATACGCGTTGGCATCCGCATCAGTCGGTGGAGCAACTTGCAGCGGGACCGTGCACCCCACCGCGTTCACCGGCGCCGCCTGGGCGTTGGACTTGTTACGGGCCGTGGGGAACCAGGTGTTCATCTTGCCGTTCGACGCCCGGCTCCAGTTGCTCAGCATCGTGGCGTCATAGGCCCCGTTCCCGCCGTACTCCTCGAGCACGGTATTGGTTTGCGTGTTGGATCGTGGCCCGAATGTGTTCCGGGCCACCTCGACCACCCCTGTGCTCCACAAACGAATGGACGAGTGCGAATTAGAGGTGGAGAAACCATCGAAGTAGTTGTCCGTTATCGACAGGTGCGTGTCGAACATGTTCGTCGCTGAATCGCTCGTCGAAGTTCCTTGATAGTAGACGGCCTGGGTGCTCAGCGTGCCGGTGGCAACGAAGCTGTTCCTTGCGACAAGTCCGCTGGTGAAGTTCCGGGCCGCAGGCAGCAAGACTGCCGCGGCACCGATCTCCAGATCCCCGTTACCGTCCATATTCTTGAATACATTGCCGGTGATCTTGAACGTGCCCACGACCGCGGTGTACAGATCGATCACGGGATCGCCGTAGCGGTAATACGGTGCATCGAAGGTGTTACCGTCCGCCAGGAGCATGGTGATTGTCGCCCCACGCAGGTCCAGAGCACGAGCGTTGTAGCTGTATGCGCGGTTGATATTGGTCATCGTGTTGTTGGTGAACGTCAGCTCAGTCAGATACTGCCCATATGCGTCCACCGCTGTCGAGGTGCAGCCTACAGCCGTACTCGAGTCGCAGTATCCGGAGGATCCTCCGATGTAGGTGACGTTGTTGATCGTCAAACCCTTGACCGGATAGGCCGACGACGTGCCGTCCACTACTCCCCAGTTCCAATCCCGGTCATTTGAGGCGTACCCCTTGATGGTCGAATGGGAGACAGTCACGTTCTGCGCACCGCCCCGCACGAGGATGAACCGTTCCGGATAGTAGTTCACCGTCGATATGGACATATCCGTCAAAAGGATGTTGCTGGCCTGCGGTCCGACATAGAAAGACGTCTCGCCGAAGTAGACGTCGTCCATTCCCCGCAACGTGATGTCCGGCCCGTTGAGGTAGAACACCGCTACATTGGGATCGTTCGAGCTCGGCGCCTCATGAATGGTGATTTTGTGGCCTAAGTCGATCACGACCGGGGACGTGACCTCGAATACCGCACCGGTATCGCCCCCGACGCTGCCGGCCGCGGCACCCTGCGCAGTGTAGAGATATGTGGTCCGCATCCACGTCGAGTTCGAGGTCGAGAGATTGATGTTCCCGCCGGCGAGGCTCGTGTCGACGCCGATCTCGATGTCCCCGGCGGCCCCGTTCATGGCGTTGGACTCCTGAATCGCCGCACGCAAGGTGCACTTCCCAGAAGTCGACTGGCAGACGCCATCGGTGAGCGAACCGGTGGCCGCCTCGAGTCCCAGCGAGTTGATGAGTAGTTTGGTGACCGCGGAGGCCGAGGTGGCCATCACTACGCCCAGTGCGGATGCGCCGAGAAGTGCCAGAACAGTCAATGCCGCCACCGTCCGGCGCCTGAGGCGACCCGGCGCGGGCTTCATCTTCTCGTCTGCCACCGACATGCGTAGCTCCCCCTTGTCTCGACTTGGCCGATTCGCGGTGTTCTGTGCGAATCACGGTAACGCTATTATTTTTCTAAAGAGTACGCCGGGCGCGACCCAGGTGAAAGGATGAAAAATTCTCAAGCGTGGGAGCGCTGACAACTGGGAATAGACTCGCCCGAGCCGGCGACCCGGGGCCATGTCGCTCGGTCAAGAAGGGACGCCGGCTCAGCGCACCAACGCCTCGCCAGGGTTTCCCCGGAAATGCGCCAGGTTTCTCCTGGAAGCCGGTAGTTCAGGACCAAAGACTCTCGGACGAGGCATCTGCGAATGGCAGGCCCCACCCACGCGGCAAGCGGACGCTTTGCGTCAGATATCAACCACGCGCCAGCGCGCGGCCCGTTTCGGCAAGCGCTCCGAGTCGCGAGAGCGCCCGGTAGAACTTCTTCCGGTATCCCCCGCGCAGCATCTCCTCGGGGAATAGCCCTTCCTCCCCGGTGCCACCCAACAGGACAGCGACGTCCCGGTCATAAAGCCGGTCCACCAGCACGACCAACCGCAGGGCGTCGTGCTGGTGGGTAAGGGGGTGAACACCCGTCCAGGCCGCTGCTCGCACACCGTCGAGCAACGCACCGTAGCGGCTGGGGTGGATATGGGAAAGCGCCGTGACAAGGCTGTCGAAGTCGTCCAGAGTCGCCGCGGCTCGACCGCGCACACACTCACGGATGACGGCGTCGGGAATCGGCTCGGAGGCCGTGACCAGAGCCCGATGCCGATAATCCTCCCCGTCGATTCGTAGCACTTCGAAACGGGCGGCAAGTGCCTGGATCTCCCGAAGGAAGTCTTCTGCGGCGAACCGGCCTTCGCCGAGCGCTTCGGGCAGGGTGTTGGAGGTGGCCGCCAAGGCGACCCCGCGATCGGCGAGTTCGCGAAGCAGACGGGACATCAGGACGGTGTCACCTGGGTCATCCAGCTCGAACTCGTCGATACACACCAGCTTGCGGGTACAGAGCGCCTGCACCGTGGCCTGGAACCCCAGCGCCCCGACCAGGTGGGTGTATTCGACGAAGGTCCCGTAGACCGTGTGCGCCAGCCCGACCGCATGGGCTAGCGAGGCCAACAAGTGTGTCTTGCCCACACCGAATCCACCGTCAAGATAGACCGCGGGCGACGCCGCCTGTCGCCGGCTCCCGAACATCGAGCGCCGTCCTGCACCGGAGATTATCGTGGCGACCTCAGCCAGCCGGTCGAGAGCCTGGGCCTGGCTGGGATGGCTCACATCGGGCTGGTAGGTGGCGAACCTCGTCGCTTCGAAATGCCGGGGCGGGACCAGGTCGGCAATCAGGCGCTCAGGCGGAACAATAGGCCGGACGTCGGCCAGTGCCGCGGGAAGGGTCATCTGCTCGGCTGCCACAGCCGGTTAGCCTACGCCGTACCCCGATGCGACTAACGTGACCACATGCCGGACCCCGCCTTCGACCTTCTTCTACCCCTCGCTGACACGGCCGACCACGGTCCGATCCGCATTCCACCCGAAGCCGGTGAGACCACCTTGCGGTCGCTGTATGCCTACCCGCCCACCGGGCCGCAGCAGTGGACCCTACGCGCAAACATGGTCGCGACCATCGATGGCGGAGCCTGGGGCGCCGATCACCGGTCAGGATCGATCAACGACGACGCCGACTTCCGGGTCTTCAAAGTGCTGCGGTCATTGGCCGACGTGGTCATCATCGGCGCGGGCACCGCCCGCGCTGAGGGATACACCGAACTGTCGCGGCCGCCCGGCCTCGACCCGGACGGCCGGCCGCTGGAACTAGCGGTGGTCACCCGGACGGGCGAACTCCCGGCCACGCTCGCGACAGCCACCCGGCCGCCCTTCGTCCTCACCGGCCGCGAAGGTGCCCAGCGGGCCGGCGAGCACCTTCCAGCGGATCACATCCTGACCCTGGACGAAGGCGAGTCCCCGCATCATCGACTCGACCTACGCGCCGGACTGCGAGCGCTGACCGCCCTTGGCCTTTCCCGGATGCTCTGCGAGGGCGGTCCGACGCTGCTGGCCGATCTGCTGACGCAACAGTTGGTAGACGAACTCTGCGTGACTACCACCCCTGTGCTCGTCGGACCCGGGCCGGGCAGGATCGTCGCCGGCTCAACGCCGAACACCGGTCCAGGAGCCGCCGGATGGTCCAGTGGGTCGCTTGAACTCGGCCACCTGCTGTATTCCGGTGGCACGACGGCGGCCCGATGGGGTGTCCCGCTAGGCTGGCGACCGTGACCGACACCATCATCGTCCTGACCGAAGACACCCTGAACCCGGCCGATGTCCAGCACCTCCTGGCACTGCATCCGGATGAGGAACTCGAGTACCGCGTACTGGTACCCGCTGACACCGAACGCAACCTCGTCACCTCGATCATCGACTACCTGAGTGTCGGTGAACTCAAGGAGGCATGGGACGAGGTACTCGGCCGCGAGCCGGACACCGCGCAGGCCAAAGCGACGGCCGCCGAACAACTCGAGCGCTCCATCTCCGAGCTGCGCGACGCCGGTGTCACAGCTGACGGAATCGTCACGGAGGATGACCCGATCCCTGCCGTGATCAAGGCAGTGGCCGCCGGTGGCGTCCGCGAGGTTCAGGTCGTGACCTACCCCCACGCCGTCGAGGACACTTTCCACACCGACTGGGCATCGCGCGTGCGCGGGCAACTCAACGTGCCGGTCCTACACCTGTACTCGGGTACCTCCGAACTCGGCTAACCCGGGTCCAGCGTTGACCGGCGTACCACCCACCCTGGCTGGGCCGATTCGGCGACGCCGACGTCGGCGGACGCGCCGGCGCAGGATCTCCCTCAGTACCCGGTGTCGGTCGGCCTCGGGTAGTGCTGAGCGTACTTGCGCCGGTAATTCTGCGTCATCGCCTCGACGACCAGCCGCCGCTTGAGGCCGCTGTCGCCCGAGTACTTCAGCGGGTTGACGACGTCACCCCGGCGCTTCGCCGCGGTGAGGCGCACCAGCAGCTCGGGGTCGCGGATGTACTTGGTGAGGAGCCCGAACGGCACAACGGAGTACAGCACCTCACGGTCGGTGCGAACCGGCTCGATCTGATGACCGAAGACCTGATCTTCCACCACCACTCGCGCGACGTTGGCACCGGCACCCGTGACGTAGTAGTTGTTCCGGCCGATGCGGGGGTTGACCTCGAAGTACACGTGCCGCCCCGCACGCGGGTCGAGTTTGTAGTCGAAATTCGCGAAGCCGACGTAGCCGACCGCCGCCAGGAAACGGCTGGCCGCATCCATGGCATCCTCGTAGGGCTCGGTCAGGATCGCAGCCGGGATGCCCAGAGTGCCCGGGGTGTGCTCCTCCAACAGGACCCGTCCCGTGGAGAGCAGCGTCATCCGGCCTGCACGGTCACGGTAAGCGGTCAGTGAGCGCATTTGGGTCTCGTCCCCCGGAATGAACTCCTGGACGAGGAAAACCCCGGGATATCCAGCCGTGACCAGGTGCCCCAACAGCTCGTCGAGTTCCGCTCGGGAGTCCACGTGGTGGATCTTGCGTTTCCCCGGGAAGGACACGTAATGGTAATCGGCACTGTTCGACGGCTTCGCGACCACCGGGAACTCCAGGTCAACCGGCAGGCCGGGCACCGCCGACAGCCCCCCGGCTGCGATCAGCTGGGGAATGTCGACCGCCACCGTGCGGGGTGTCGGGATGCCGAGGCGATCGCAGACCTGCGCGAAACCCTCCTTGCTCGACACGAGCTCCAGCACGTCGAGGGAGCAGTAGGGCAGCACGTAGTGCTGAGCGAGCCGGTCGTGATACTCGATCACCGTCCGCACGAACCAGTCCGCATTGGTGAGCAGGACCAGCGTCTTGCCGGGGTTCTCGGCGGCCACCGACTCCAAGGCGGCCACCAGCGTCTGCGGGTCGTCGATTCCTGGCTTCACCACGTTCGTGACGAAGGCCGAGTCGGCCATGGCGCGAGTGGCGACGGCCGAGATGACGACCGCCGGGGTGCCGTACTGCTCATGGAAGGCACGCACCATCGCATAGACCCCGATGTCACCACCCACTCCGACGGGAAGCAGGTCGACATTGGTGGTGACGCTCATGCAGGGACCTCATTTCGGTTGCCGGACCACAACGTGTGGAAAGAACCCTCGCGATCGACACGCGCATAGGTATGCGCCCCGAAGAAGTCACGCTGGGCTTGGATGAGAGCGGCCGGAAGTCGCGCGGCCCGGACTCCGTCGTAGTAGGCCAAAGACGCGGCGAACACCGGTGTCGGCGCACCGGACATCGCTGCTCCGGCGACCACCCGGCGCCAGGCGGGCAGGCCAGCGCTCATGGCGTCGGTGAAGTACGGATCGGTCAGCAAGAGCGCCAGGGAGGGATCCCGCTCGAACGCCTCCGTGATCCGATTCAGGAACCTGGCCCGGATGATGCAGCCCCCACGCCAGATGCGCGCCATCGCGCCACGGTCGATAGCCCAGTCATTCTCGGCCGAGGCCGCCGCGATCTGGTCGAATCCCTGGGAATAGGCGACCACCTTCGAGGCGTAGAGCGCAGATCGCACATCCTCGATGAAGGCGCCCCGGTCCGCCACCTGCCAGTCATGGGCGTGCGCGGGCAAGGTGGCACGGGCCGCCTCGCGCTGTGCGATGGCACCGGAGAGGGCACGTGCAAAGGTCGCCTCAGCGATACCGGTGATCGGCACCCCCAGGTCGAGACCGGAGTGCACCGTCCACCGGCCGGTGCCCTTCTGCTCCGCCTGGTCGACGACGATGTCCACGAACGGCCGGCCGGTGGCCGCGTCGATCTGTTGGAGGACTTCGGCGGTGATCTCGATGAGGTAGGACTCCAGGTCCCCCTCATTCCAGTGCGCGAAGATCTCCCCGATCTCGCCCGCGGAGGCCCCCAGGCCGGACCGCAGAAGGTCGTATGCCTCGGCGATGAGCTGCATATCCGCGTACTCGATGCCGTTGTGCACCATCTTGACGAAATGCCCCGCACCACCGGGACCCACATAGGTGCAGCACGGCACGCCGTCGACCTTGGCTGAGATCGCCTCCAGAATCGGGCCGAGGGTCCGGTAGGCCTCACGGGTCCCGCCGGGCATGATCGCGGGGCCGTTCAGCGCCCCCTCCTCGCCGCCCGAAACGCCCGTGCCCACGAAGTGCAGACCCTGGGCCGCCAATGCGGCCTCCCGGCGAATGGTGTCGGGGTAGTGGGCGTTGCCCGCATCCACGATGATGTCGCCCCGCTCCAACAGCGGCGTCAGCTCGTCGATCACGGCATCCGTGGCCGCACCGGCCTGGACCATGACGACGACCGTCCGGGGGCGTTCGAGGGCCGCCACGAAATCCGTCATGGACTCGCAGCCGATGAAGTCACCGTCACTGCCGTGGCTAGCGATCAGCGACTGCATTCGCCCGACCGACCGGTTGTGCACTGCGACGGTGTACCCGTGACGTGCGAAGTTCCGGGCCAGGTTGCGGCCCATCACGGCCAGCCCGGTGACGCCGACCTGCGCACGTGCAGCCATGGGAACTCCTCGGGATGTCGGCGGGTGATCGCCCCCAAGCCTAGAGCCATCCGAAGGGCGATCACGATTCGGTGAACCCGCGCGCCCTTTCGCCTGACTACCAGGCACTGCCCGTAATGTCTCACTGTGCACATGAGACCCGAGGACGGCATTCCCGCGGAGTTTCGGACGGCTGCGGCCGCCCTCTCCCGGCATCGCCCACGCCCGGAAATCGGCATCGAGCAAACGCCCGCACCGCAGCGCATCGCGCCCTACACGATGGCCTTCACCGGTACCGTCTCGGACGACCTCACCGACTCACCTCCGATCGCAAACGGACGGTTCGTGTTGCTCTTCGACCCAGCCGGACAAGCGGCCTGGTCGGGTCGATTCCGTGTCGTCTCATTGGTTCGAGCGACCCTCGACCCCGAAATGGCCACGGACGAACTCCTGGCTGAGGTCGCCTGGAGCTGGCTCACCGACGCGCTTGCCGAGACCGGTGCGAAGGCGGACGCCGTCGGCGGCACCGTCACCCGGGTCCTCTCGCAGAGCTTCGGCGCCCTGGATTCACACCCCAGCGTTGTCGACATCGAGATCCGGGCATCCTGGACACCACGCAATGCGAACCTGGGCCACCATGTGGCCGCATGGACAACATTGCTGGCCACCGCAGCCGGCCTGCCACCGCTGGCAGATGGCGTCACGCCGCTCCGTGTTCCACGTACCGTGGGTCCATGACCTCGGCCACCCCGCCCCCCACTGACAGCGAGCCGCCGCAGATCACTCCCCTGACCGAGCCCGCGGACGGCATCGGCCCGGTGATCGAAACCCCGGCGGCGTTTGCCGAGGTGGTCGGAACATTCGCGGCAGGGACCGGCCCCATCGCGGCCGACGCCGAGCGGGCCTCCGGGTACCGCTACGGCCAACGGACCTACCTCATACAAATTCGGCGCACGGGTGCGCAGACTGCGTTGATCGACCCGATCGCCCTCCCCGACCTCAGCCCGCTGATGACGGCGGTCGGCGATGCCGAGTGGATTCTGCACGCTGCTTCCCAAGACCTGCCGGGTTTCCGCGACCACGGCTTGTTGCCGGCGCGGATCTTCGACACCGAGCTCGCGGCCCGGTTGCTCGGCCTCGAACGCGTGGGCCTGGCGGCCGTTGTCGCAGATGCCTTGGGACTCGGATTGGCCAAGGAACACTCGGCGGTCGACTGGTCCACCCGACCGCTGCCAATCGATTGGTTGCGGTATGCCGCTCTGGACGTCGAGGTACTCATACCCCTGCGCGGCGTACTCGGTGATCGGCTCGCGGCCGCCGGGAAGGAGACCTGGGCCAGCCAGGAGTTCGACGCGATCCGGACCGCTCCCCCCGCACCCCCACGCCCGGACCCCTGGAGGCGTACCTCAGGCACCCACTCGATCCGCGACACCCGCAGCCTTGCCATCGTGCGCAGCCTGTGGCAGGCCCGCGACGCCAATGCGCGGCACCGGGACATCGCCCCGGGCCGGGTGCTGCCCGATCGTGCGATCATCGCGGCCGCACTCGCCCGGCCCACCTCGGTGGCTCAGCTCATTGCACTGCCGGAGTTCGCCGGAAAGGGCACCCGGCGACGCGCCCCCATGTGGCAGCAGGCGATCGACGCCGCGCTGGCCCTGCCCGCCTCCGCCCTTCCTGACGCTCGCGGACCACGAACCGACAGTCCACCGCCACCGCGCGCTTGGGCGGATCGCAACCCCGTCGGGCTCGCCAGGTTGGAGGCCGCACGCGCCTTCATGGCCGCCGAATCGCAGCGACTGAGCGTTCCCGTGGAAAACCTCCTGACCCCCGACACTCTGCGGCGGTTGTGCTGGTCGCCACCAACTTCACCCGATGCCGCCGCCGTCGGCGACGCCCTTGCGGCTCGAGGGGCACGACCATGGCAGATCGAGCTGTTGGCGGAGCCGTTGGCGTCCGTTATCACACAGACCGCGGCCGATCCGCTCCGGTAGGGTCGTCGCGTGCAGAACGCGAAACTTACGGCGCAGCCGGTCCTGGACCGGGCAGCTTGGGACGCCGAGATCCTCGAACTCGGCGGGCATCCGCTGCAGCTGTGGGGCTGGGGGGAGGTCAAGGCCGCAGGGGCGTGGACGGCGCACCGGCTGCGAATCACCGCCGACGGCGAACTCGTCGGCCTGAGCCAGGTGCTGGTCCGATCGCTGCCCGCACAGTTCAAGGCACTCAGCTATGTGCCCCGGGGACCGGTCGTCGTCGGGGACGGCGAGGGCACTACCGATCCGGACCTGCGTAACGCGGTTACTCAAGCGGTCGTGGACTGGTGCAGAGCAAACGTCGGCGGCACCGGGATCACCCTGGAGCCCGATTGGGAGAAGGGGATGCCTTACGTCCTGGCGGACAGCCGACCGGCGACCAACCCGATCCTCTACCCCACGACGCTCATCCTCGACCTGCGCAAGACCCCGGACGAGCTGATGGCGGTCATGGCCAAGAAGACCCGGCAGTACATCCGAAAGTCACAGCGGGAGGACCTGGAGTTCCGCCCGGTCGTCTCGGCCGCGGAACTTGACGCCTGCCTCACGATCTACCGAGACACCGCCGAGCGTGCGGGTTTCGGCATCCACGACGACGACTACTACCGGCTGGTCGCCAAGGAACTGGGTGAGCATTCACCGATCTTCGCGGCTTTCGCCCGGACGGGCGACGGCCCCTACGACCGCCCGGTCTCCTTCGTCTGGTTCGCCGCCTCCGCCCGGACCTCCTTCGAGCTGTACGGAGGAATGAGTGAGGAAGGACAGCAACTGCGCGCGAACTACGGGCTGAAGTGGTTTGCTGTCAATGCGATGCGCGATCGCGGTGTTCAACGGTACGACGTGAACGGGCTGCTGAACGACGGGATCTCGACCTTCAAGCGCGGATTTGCCGACCACGAGGATGAACTCGAGGGAAGCATCGATGTGCCGTTCTCCGTGTGGTACGGCACGTGGAACAAGGGACTGCCGAAGGCCAAGAAGGTCGTGCGTCGCCTGCGTGCCGGGCGCTAAGCCGTCGCGGCGGGCGCCTATCTCACCGACTGCGGAGGGCTTCACATGACCACCGGCCGAGCCACCATCCGCCCCGAACGAGTCACGCGCGCCCATGTGCGCGATGTCGACCTGCCTGACGGCTTCGGGACGCTGGCCCTCATCACCCTCGACAACGATCACGCGGCTCCTACGACGTTGGGTCCGGAGGGGCTCGCGCACCTGACCGCGACGCTCCGTTCCGTGCAGGCCCGGGCGACGGCGGGCGAACTGGGCGCCGTCGCGATCACTGGCAAGCCCGGCGTCTTCGCGGCGGGGGCCGACCTCACCCAGGTGGCCGGCATCACGACTCGTGCCGAAGCGTTGGAGCTCGGCCGGCGCGGTCATGCCGCATTGCGGCTGCTCAGCGAGATGGGCGTCCCCACCTTCGCCTTCATCAACGGCATCGCCCTGGGCGGCGGACTCGAAGTAGCGCTGAACTGCGACTACCGCACCGTGGCGAGCGATGTCCGAGCGCTCGGACTGCCGGAGACCAGTCTCGGGCTCGTACCGGGTTGGGGTGGGGCCTACCTCGTGCCCCGGCTGGTCGGGGTCGAGGCGGCTCTCACGGTCGTCTTGAACCGCCCGGAGGTGAAGCGGCCCTATGCCGCCCGAGAGGCGCTGGAGGTCGGCCTGGTCGATGTGCTCTTCGAGCCGGACGGATTCGTGGAGGAGTCGATCGGGTGGGTCGGGCAGGTCCTAGGCGGCCTGGCCGTCCCCCGTCGCCCGCTGGACGACGCCGGAACATGGTCCGCCGCGGTGGCCGCCGCGGGCGCGCGCCTAGGCGCGGTGGTCCATGGCTCGCGGCCCGCACCCGCCCGCGCCCTGGACCTGATTGCCGCCGCCCGGACGGCCACCCGCGACGAAGCCTTCACCGCCGAGGACGAGGCGCTGGCGGACCTGATCATGACCGACGAGATGCGGGCAAGCGTCTACGCCTTCTCCCTGGTGTCGGCGGCCAAACACCCGACCGGCGCCCCGGACACGAACCTCACCCGGCCGGTGACACGCGTCGGCGTGGTCGGTGCCGGGCTGATGGCGGCGCAGCTCGCCGTGCTCTTCGCCCAACGCCTCGGTGTGCCCGTCGTGATGCGAGACCTCGACTCGGTGCGCGTCGAACACGGGTTGGCGGCCGCCGAACGGATCGTGCGACGCCAGTGCGCCGATGGGCGGCTCTCGGCATCGGCCGCTGAGCGGGCGCTCGGGTTGGTGAGCGGCACTACCGAACTGGGCGATCTCACGAACTGCGACCTCGTGATCGAGGCGATCACCGAGGATCTGGCGCTCAAACAGCGAGTGTTCGCGGAGCTCGAGTCCGTCGTGGCCCCCACCACGATTCTCGCGACGAACACCTCGGCGCTGTCCGTGACCCAGATGGCCGAAGGGTTGGGCCACCCAGAACGGGTCGTCGGGATGCACTTCTTCAACCCGGTGGCCGCGATGCCGCTGATCGAGATCGTGGCGACCAAGGCCAGTACCCAGGAGGCGCTGGCGACAGCTTTTGCCGTGGCCGGGATGTTGCGCAAGACGGCGGTGCTCGTCTGTGACCGGCCGGGATTCGTGGTCAACCGGTTGCTCGTGCTCCTGTTGGGGGTGATCGTCGCGGCCGTCGATGAGGGCACCCCGGTGGAAGTCGCCGATCGCACGCTCGACCCCCTGGGCCTACCGATGGGACCGTTCGCCTTGCTCGACCTGGTCGGCACGGCAGTCGGCCACCATGTGCTGACCTCGCTCGCGGCGGATCTCGGCGACCGGTTCCCGCAATCGGCTGGATTGGCAGCGCTGGTCGAGTCGGACGAACCGCTGGTCTTGCCCTCGGCCGGTCCCGGACTCCCCAGGGCCGTCGATCCGGCCGTTCAGGGGATCTTCAACGCGGCACGCACGCGGATCAGTCCGGCGGCTACCGTAGGGCTCGCGGCCAGTGCGGCCGACGCCGCCCCGACCGGACCGGAGCTACTGGACCGGGTGCTGACGGCGCTGACCCACGAGGCCAGTCACATGCTGGCCGAGGGAGTCGTCACCACACCCGAGCAGATCGACCTGTGCATGATCCTGGGCGCCGGCTGGGGATTCCACCTGGGCGGCTTGCTCCCCTACCTGGACCGTACGGGGTACTCCGAGCGCGTGTTGGGTCACCGATTCCTGGCGCCAGGGGTAGCGGATGTGGGTCGCGTCCCGTAGAACGCCACAGCCGAGGAGGCGGCCACATTCAGCGAGTCGACGCCGTTCATCATCGGGATGGTGACCCGGTCATCGAGTAGGCGATCGGCCGCCAGGGTGAGCCCGTGGCCTTCGGTACCGAAGACCAACGCCAGTTTCGGCGGGTTCTGTGCGGCCAGTTCGTCGAGGGTGATCGCCCCGGCGCCCAGCGTCATCCCAGCCACCCGGTAGCCCAGCTCCTGCAACATGGCGATGCCGCCGGGCCAGGGCTCGATCCGGGTCCACGGCACCTGGAAGACCGTCCCCATGGAGACCCGCACCGATCGCCGGTAGAGCGGGTCCGAACAGCTCGGGGTGACCAGCACGGCATCCATCCCGAGGGCTGCCGCACTACGGAAGATGGCGCCCACGTTGGTGTGGTCGACGATGTTCTCCAGGACGGCCACCCGCCGCGCACCGTCGTCGCCTTTTCCGCCGAGCAGTTCCTGCACGCTGGCCAGCAGCGGACGATGCATCGCGGCCAGCGCCCCCCGGTGCAGGTGGAACCCCGTGATCGCTTCCAGGATCTCCGGATCACCGAGGTAGACCGGCACCGGCTTTCCGGGCTGCCCGGCGGCCCGGATCCGATCGGCAAGGTCGGGCAGCCAGCGTTCAGCCATGAGGAAGGACCGCGGCTGGTGACCGGCGTCGAGCGCCCGGCCGATCACGGTGGAACTCTCCGCGATGTACAGCCCCTTGGCGGGTTCGTCGCGCGAGCGCAGCGCTATGTCGGTCAGCCGCAGGTAGTCGGTGAGCCGATCGTCATCGGGGTCGTCGATGCGCACCACATGCAGATCGGGGTAGGTCGAGGGCACGAGACCATTCTCGCTGGTCGTCATCGCTGCCCCGTCACTGGGCACCCGCTACGGCTGGAGCGGAGCGTCCAACTCAACCACCAGGTCGGTCAGCTCTGCGATGCCGTCCAGCATCGCGCCCTTCTGCTTCGAGGCAATGAGACGGCGCAATGCGAGATCGAGCACCGCACGGTTCGATCTTCCGCCGGTCAGGGAGCGAGCGCGCTCGATCAGCTGAGGATCCAGGTCAACGCTTATCAGCGCCATAGCGTCCTCCTTCCGAAAGACCAACGACATACGCATTCGATATCAGTGCTGCCCCATCCCCACGCCGCTCCTGCGCTGCACCAGACCGCCCACCGCGGCGACCAGTACGGCCAGTACCGCCACCGAACCGAACCCGCTGCTCGGGCCGAGCCAGTCAATCACCATCCCCGCGATCGGCGCACCGATCGCCGAGCCGGTCGTGAACGCGGTGCCCTGCCAGCCCATGGCCTCACCGCGTCGCGCTTCGGGCACGTGCCGGGTCAGCGCCTCGGTGGTGGCCGCCGTGGCCGGCGCACACAGCAACCCGGCCACGACCAACAGCGCGATGAGCGTCGGTACCGACCGGGCCAGGACCAAGGGCGCCGTCAGTATCCCGAGGAGGAGCACGAGCATCGTGGGGCTTATCGAGCGGTGCACGGCGCCGTAGATGAACCCGCCGACGGCCGATGCCGCGCACCAAGCCGCGATCGCAGTGCCGAGGACGCCTTCGTGGTCCAGTTCTCGCAGCTCGGCCACGATGGAAACCTCGGTGCCACTCAGCGCGAGCGCCGCCGCCGCCGACAGCGCCAGTATCACGGCCACGCCGGTCGACATCCACGGGCCGTGTTCCGTCGATGACGCCTCACTACTCACGGCATCCGGCCCGCCGGCGTCCGTCGAGGCGTCGGGGGCGGCGTTGGATGACAGCGCAGTCGCCGTCGGTGCCGAGGTGATCATCGTGCTCACCGGACCCGCGTCCTCCACCGGCTCCGGGCGCGGAGCGGCCACCCTCGTCAACACCGGGTTGTGCCGCCACAACAACACTCCGGCGGCCGATGTCGCGAGGCCGATCACGGCCAGCACCGGAGCTGTCCCGACCTGGTGGGAACACCACAGGCCCAGTGCAGGGCCGACCATGAACAACAGCTCCGTGCCGACTGAGTCGAGGGCGTAGGCCGTGCGCCGCGCCCGCGGCTCGACCATGATCGATAGCGCCTTGCGCACCACGGAGAAGATCGGCAAGGCAAGCAGCCCACCGATGAAGGCGACCGGGAACAGCCACAGGAAGGGCACCACACCGGCTAACGGCCAGACGATCACCTCCCCGATGATCGACGGCATCAACGCTCGCCGGAGACCCACCCGGTCCACGAGCCGGCCCCGCCACGGCGCACCGATCCCGATGCCGAGGGTGAAGGCCGCGACCACCGCTCCGGCTTCGCCGTAGCTCCGGTCGAGGGAGTCCACGACGTGATACATCAGCACCATGCCGGCTGCGGTGTGTGGGATCCGCGCGATCATCGCCACCCCGAGCAGACTGCGGACGTCGGCTCGGCGCAGCAGCTCGCGGTAGGCGACGGGGATCACCGGGCCATGGTCCGGGCTCGTGCACCGTTGTGGCAAGTCCATTGCCCACCTGAGCAGGCCTGCCCACGGGTGAGCTTCTACGATCGGAGCCGTCGGCCGTAAAGGAGTCCCGATGACCGCCCTCTGTGCGACCTGCGGCGTCGAAAACGCGCGCGCCGAGGGCACGTGCGCCATCTGTGCTGATGAGCGCCAATGGGTGCCCGCGACCGGGCAACGCTGGACCACTCTTGAACAGCTGCGCGCCGAGGGCACGACGGTGAGGATCACCGAGCTGGAGCCGGACCTCTGGGCGCTGGCAGCGGAACCGGCCGTTGGCATCGGCCAACAGTGCAAGCTGCTGAGGACCCCGGCCGGGTGCCTGCTCTGGGACCCGCTGGGCTATGTCGACGACGAGGCCGTCGAGCGCCTGCGCGTGATCGGCGAGGTCGTCGCGATCGCTGCCAGCCACCCGCATATGTTCGGTGTGCAGGTGGCATGGAGCCGGGCTCTCGGCGGGGTTCCCGTCCTCATCTCCGCCGCTGACGCCAAGTGGGTTGCCCGCCCCGACCCCGTGATCGAGACCTGGTCCGACGACCGGGAGGTACTGCCCGGGGTGACGTTGACTCAACCGGGTGGGCACTTTCCGGGGAGCGCGGTTGCCCATTGGTCCACCGGCGCCGGAGGG
The DNA here is from genome assembly GCA_031551755.1 of Cellulomonadaceae bacterium. Taxonomy (GTDB): domain Bacteria; phylum Actinomycetota; class Actinomycetes; order Actinomycetales; family Cellulomonadaceae; genus JAVBMU01. The sequence continues at coordinate 29,778 of JAVBNE010000016.1, forward strand.
CGGGGTGTGCTGCTGAGCGGCGACACGATCTTCGTCAACCCCGACCGGACGGTAAGTTTCCTGCGGAGTTACCCGAACCGCATCCCGCTCTCCGGTGCCGTCGTCCAGCGGATCGCCGCCCATGTCGAGCGGTTCGACTTCGATCGCCTCTACCACAACTTTGAGGGCATGATCCCGACCGATGCCCGTGGGATCGTCCGCCGATCCGCCGACCGGCACGCCGCCTGGACCCGTGGCGACTTCGACCACCTCACGTGATCATTCGCAGGAAGCGAGCGAGGCCCGGCCAGGTCATCCCCGACCGAGCCTCACCCAGTGATCCAGCGCCTCACCGTCCCGCGGGCGCCCCCGCTGCTGCGCCGGCGGCTGGCGCGACGGGACCGGCGTCAGCCACCACGGGAGCCGCGAACTGACTCTCATAGAGCCGGGCATAGGCCCCGCCCGCAGCCAACAGCCCTTCGTGGGTGCCCTGCTCCACGATCGAACCGTGTTCCATCACCAGGATCACATCGGCGTCGCGGATGGTAGACAGCCGGTGCGCGATGACGAACGACGTCCGGTTGGCCCGCAACGCGGTCATCGCCTGTTGGACCAGCACCTCGGTGCGGGTATCGACCGAGCTGGTGGCTTCATCGAGGATCAGGATCGCCGGGTCCGCCAGGAACGCCCGCGCGATGGTCAGCAGCTGCTTCTCCCCCGCACTCACCGACGACCCCTCGTCGTCGATCACCGTGGCGTAACCGTCGGGCAGCGTCCGGACGAACTGATCGACGTGAGTCGCACGGGTGGCGTCGAGGAACCGCGCCTCGTCCACCTCGACCCCGTCCCGGACGCCGTAGCGCAGGTTCTCCTCGATCGTGCCCTTGAACAGCCAGGTGTCCTGCAACACCATGCCGATGTCGGAACGCAAACCGTCGCGCGTCAGCTCACGGGTGTCCACGCCGTCCAGCGTGATCCGGCCATCGTCGACCTCGTAGAACCGCATGATCAGGTTCACCAGTGTGGTCTTGCCCGCGCCGGTCGGTCCCACGATCGCGATCGTGTGACCGGGCTCGACAGCCAGGTTGAGATGCTCGATCAACGGCACCTGCGGGTCATAGGAGAACGACACATCCTCGAAGGCGACCCGCCCCCGAACCGGGTCCACGACCTTCGCAGGGTCGGCGTCGGGCTCCTGTTCGGGCGCGTCCAACAACTCGAAGACCCGCTCAGCCGAGGCCACCCCGGACTGGAGCAGGTTCATCATCGAGGCGATTTGCGTGATCGGCTGCGTGAACTGCCGCGAGTACTGGATGAATGCCTGCACGTCGCCCAGGCTCATCGTCCCGGAGGCCACCTTGAGCCCGCCGACGACCGCCACGATGACGTAGTTGAGGTTCGCCACGAACCCCATGGCCGGCTGGATGGTGCCGGAGATGAACTGGGCTTTGAAGCTGGACTGGTAGAGGTCCTCGTTCTCCTCGGCAAAGGTTGCGCTCGCGGCCTCCTGGTGACCGTAGACCTTGACCAGCGTGTGGCCGGAGTACATCTCCTCGATGTGCCCGTTCAGCCGGCCGGTCGCCGCCCATTGCTTGATGAACTGTGGTTGGGACCGTTTCGCGATCCGCATGGTGACGAAGACCGACAAGGGCACGGTAACCAGGGCGATGACGGCGAGTAACCACGAGATCCAGAACATCATGCCCAGCACGCCAATCACCGTCAGGACCGACGTGATGAGCTGCGCGAGCGTCTGCTGGGTCGTCTGCGCGACGTTGTCGATGTCGTTGGTGACCCGCGACAGGACTTCCCCACGCTGCTGCTTGTCGAAGTATGAAAGCGGCAGTCTGCCCAGTTTGTGTTCCACGTCGGAGCGCAACCGGCGCACGGTCTTTTGCACGATCGTCGTCGTCAATCGGGCCTGCAACCAGCCGAAGATGAACGAACCCACGTAGACCACCAAGACCCAGGACAGAACGACGCCGACCTGATGGAAGTCGATCCCCTGGCCGGGAACCACGTCCATCCCTGCCAGCATGTCGGCGAAGCGACCTTGGCCCTTCGCCTCCAGGCCAGCGATTGCCTCTTCCTTGGTGATCCCGGCGGGCAGCTGCGAGCCGATGTAGCCCTCGAAGATCAGGTTCGTGGCCCGCCCGAGCAGCTTCGGGCCGGCAACCACCAGCGCCACCGAGACCACAGCGAAAACTGTGATCACCGCGATTGCCATCCGGTGGGGACGCAGCAAGGCGACGAACCGCTTGAGTGTTCCTTTGAAGTCCATCGCCTTCTCGCCGGGCATACCCATTCCGGCCATGTGCGCGGCCGGGCCGCCTCCGCGTGGGGGCTTCACAGCTGTCTTGGCGGCCGGCGTCTGCTCGGCAGGTTCGTGACCAGCCGCATTCTGGCCGGTCCTGTCCTGCCCGCTCATGCTGCTTCCTCCATCGAAAGCTGGGAGTAGACGATCTCCTGATAGGTCTCATTGGTTTCCAGGAGTTCGGCATGGGTACCGCGCCCGACGATCCGGCCGTAGTCGAGCACAAGGATCTGATCGGCCTGCCGAATGGTGGCCACGCGCTGGGCGACCACGATCACAGTGGACGCCTTGGTGTGCGGCGAAAGTGCGGCTCGTAGGCGCGCGTCCGTGGCGTAGTCGAGTGCGGAGAATGAGTCGTCGAAGAGGTAGACGGCCGGCTGACGCACGATCGCCCGGGCGATTGCGAGCCGCTGACGTTGTCCGCCCGAGAAGTTCGTCCCGCCTTGGGCAACCGGCGATCCCAGCCCCTCTTCCAGGGACCCGACGAAGTCCTTCGCCTGCGCGATCTCCAGGGCCGCCCACAGCTCCTCGTCGGTCGCGTCCGCGTTGCCGTAGCGCAGGTTGTCCGCGATCGTGCCGGAGAACAGGTAGGCCTTCTGCGGCACCAAGCCGAGCAGCGACCCCAGATCATGGCCGGCCAGTTCACGCACGTCAACCCCGTCGATCCGCACGGTGCCGGCGGTGACGTCGAAGAGCCGGGGGATCAGGTTGAGCAATGTCGTCTTGCCCGAACCGGTGGATCCGATGATCGCCGTGGTCTTCCCCGGCTCCGCCCGGAAGCTCAGATCGTGCAGCACTGCGGCCTCGGCTCCCGGGTAGCCGAACTCGACGTGGTCGAATTCCACCACTCCTTCGCGGCTGCTCAGCGGTGTGGGCGAAACCGGCTCGACGACCGAGGCCTGCGCGTCCAGGACATCCGCGATCCGTTCGGCCGAGACCGCCGCACGCGGGATCATCATGAACATCATCGTCGACATCATCACAGCCATCAGGATGTACATCAGGTAGGTCAAGAAGGCCGTCAGCGCACCGATCTGCATCGCCCCGTCAGCGATCTGGTGACCCCCGAACCACATCACCGCGACGCTTGATGCGTTCATGACCAACATGACGACGGGGAACATCAGCGCCATGAGCCGGCCGGCGCGCAGCGACGTGTCGAACAGGGCCTCGTTGGCGACCTCGAACCGCTCGGCCTCGCGACGTTCGCGGACGAAAGCCCGGATCACCCGGATACCGTCGATTTGCTCACGCATGACACCGTTGATGGCGTCGATACGCTTCTGCATCGCGCGGAAGTACGGCACCATCTTGGCGACGACGATGCCGACGACGACTCCCAGGATCGGCACGATCACCAGTAGTAGCGCGGAGAGTTCGACGTTCTCCCGCAGCGCCATGATGACCCCGCCGATGAGCATGATCGGCGCCATCACCATGATCGTGAAGGACATCAACACGACCATCTGCACCTGTTGCACGTCGTTGGTGGTCCGCGTGATCAGCGAGGGTGCACCGAACCGGCCCATCTCTTGTGCGGAGAATTTCTGGACATTAGCGAAGACACCCGCCCGCAGATCCCGGCCGAAGGACATGGCAACCTTCGCGCCGAAGTACACCGCGACCACCGCACAGAGGACCTGGCCCAGGCTGACCGCCAGCATGACGCCGCCGACGCGCAGGATGTGGTTGGTGTCGCCTTCGGTCACGCCCTTGTCGATGATCGAGGCGTTCAGGCTCGGCAGGTACAGGTTGGCGAGTGTCTGGATGAGTTGCAGAACCATCAGGATGGCGATCGGCCGTCCATAGCGACTCAGATACGTGCGTAAGAGCCGGATGAGCATGGGGTCTACTCCACGAGTTGTTCGGCTGCCCGGGTACGGGACGGTTGAGTGAAAGGCGGGGGAACGCTGGTGGCCGGGTCCATTTGTTGGATGCCGTGTAGGACGACATCGACGATCAGAGACTGATCGAGCATGATGCCGCCGGTCGTCGTCGGCAGGGAGGTGCCGTGCACCATGGAGACCAGAACGACCGCGGCCATCGGTGGCGGCAGACGTAGCGCTGCTTGGTGGCTGGCGAACAAATCCGTGATGGCTGCGAGCACTGCTCTGACCGAATGCGTCCGGGGGTCGCCGTCGGTGGGCTTCGGCAGACTCCCAGCAGCATGGAGGTGATGGGCGACGGGCAACAGGGCGACCACCCTGCGCTGATGGGCCAGGAGGAGCCGAACGGCGTCGTCGACCACCATGGCGAGCGGACGACGACGGTCGATGGCGGCCATCGCGGCCACCAACGGCGCGGGATCGAGCGCCGACACGAGGGCGCTCTGCACGATCTCGTCCTTGTCGGCGAAGACCCGGAACAACGTTCCTTCAGCAACCTCGGCTGCCTCGGCTATCTGACGTGTGGTGACGCCGACCCCATGTACGGCGAGGAGGGGCACGGTCGCGTCAATCACCGCCGCCCGACGGTCGGCCCGGTCAAGTGGGCGGGCACGAGGGGGTTTGGGGACGGACACGAAGACGACCGTAGCACTGAGTGAGCGCTCACTCAGTGCTACGGTCGCTTGTTCTCTGAGAGCTGATGCCCTACTGCCCGGCGGGCGGCTGCGGCGGGTACTGCGGCGGAATCGAGGGCGGCGGCACTTGCCCGAACTGCGGGTCGGACGCCTGATCCGACCGCGGCGGCAATGTCCGCGGTGCTACCGGACCCTGAGGGGCCGGCGGAACCGCTTGCCCGGCCGGACGCTGACCGCGTTCGGCCGCAGGGTCGAACGGAGCACCCGAACGGGTACCCGAGCCGGTCGCATCCGCCGTGGCGGCCTCCGCCTGGCGACGAGCCTCCGCGAGGGCTTCGCTCGGATCGGCCAGTGCCGGCGCACCGAAACGCGCACGGTCACGGTCGCGCTCCCGGCGCGCCTGTGCCGAGGACTCCAACGCACTCGAATCCTCCGAAGTGCCACCCCCGCCCCCGAAGCCCTTCGAGATCGATCCCAGCGCAGCTGTGAACTCGGTGGGAACCACCCACAGCTTGCTGGCTGAACCGTTCGCGATCTGCGGAAGCATCTGCAGGTACTGGTAGGCCAACAGCTTGGGGTCGGCGTCACCCTCGTGGATGGCGTCGAAGACCTGGAGGATCGCGCGCGACTCACCTTCCGCACGCAGGATCCGCGACTGGGCGTCACCCTCCGCACGCAGGATGTTGGCCTGCTTCTCACCTTCGGCGGTGAGGATCTGGGACTGCTTGACACCCTCGGCGGTTAGGATCGCGGCACGCCGGTCACGCTCGGCACGCATCTGCTGCTCCATCGAGCCCTGGACGCTGGCGGGCGGGTCGATCGACTTCAGCTCGACGCGGTTGACCCGGATACCCCAGCGACCGGTGGCCTCGTCCAACACCCCACGCAACTGCCCGTTGATCTGGTCGCGGCTGGTCAGGGTCTGCTCCAAGTCCATGGAGCCGATGACGTTACGCAACGTCGTGACGGTCAGCTGCTCGATAGCCGTGATGTAGTTCGCGATCTCGTAGACGGCCGACTTGGGGTCGGTGGCCTGGAAGTAGATCACCGTGTCGATGCTGACCACGAGGTTGTCGGAGGTGATCACCGGCTGGGGCGGGAAGGAAACGACCTGCTCGCGCATGTCGACCGACGCGCGCACCCGGTCCACGAACGGCACCAGGATGTGCAGACCGGGCGACAGGGTGCGCGAATAGCGTCCCAGTCGCTCGATGACCAAGGCGACGGCCTGCGGAACAATCCGCACGGCCTTGGCCAGAGCCACCAAGACGAAAATAATCAGCAGGCCGAAAATCACATAGACGGCGATTGCGCCCGGATCATCCATCGAATCCTCCAAAATTTAGCTGACCAGTGGGCTCGCGCGAGCCCCAGACATTCAAGCAGTGGTTGTCATACGGCTTGGCCGGTCGCGCTCACCACCGCCGTAGCCCCATCGATACGCAGGACCTCGACCTTCGCCCCCTCAGGCAGGGTGCTCGTGGCGGGCTCTGCTCGCGCACTCCACACCTCGCCCTCCAACTTGATCCGGCCACCCTGTCCGGTCACCTGATCGACAACCACCGCAGTCCGGCCGACATGGGCGGCGGTGTTCGTTTCGACCAGTGGTGTGCGGGCACGCAAATGCCGCAACAACCACGGACGCAACGCACCCAGGAGCCCTATGCTTACGACACCGAAAACCACAATCTGCAGCCACAAGGGACCGTCGAAGTAGCTCACAGCACCCGCCGCCAATGCTCCGCCGGCAAACATGATGAGCACCAGGTCGAGCGACAGGAGCTCGATGACGCCGAGCAGGATTGCTGCTCCGACCCACCAGAACCAGTCCACTGAAATCCTCCCTAGACCGCCGATATCTGTAGCCTATCGCCCCCTGTGACAGGTTCCGTCCCCGTCCCACAAAGGCACTACGTCGCCGCGCGCGCCAACCAGCGGCCGCCGCCCTGGGCGACGTACAACTTGAGGCCGAAGGCATCACTCATGTTGTCCTGCGTCAGCACCTGCTCGATCGGACCCGCGCTGTGTACCCGACCGTCGCGAAGCAGGAGCAGGTGGGTGAACCCCGGCGGTATCTCCTCGACGTGGTGGGTCACCAACACCAACACCGGAGATTTCGGATCACCGGCGAGTTCTGCGAGCGCCCCGACCAATTCCTCACGACCACCCAGATCGAGGCCGGCGGCGGGCTCGTCCAACAGCAGGATCTCCGGGTCGGTCATCAATGCGCGAGCGATCTGGACGCGTTTGCGTTCCCCCTCACTGAGGGTCCCGAATCGGCGATCGGCCAGGCCACCCACCCCGAAGACATCGAGCAATGCCTGAGCACGGTCGGCATCCAGCTCGTCATAGGCCTCTCGCCACCGCCCGGTCACCCCGTAGGCGGCGGTAAGCACGACATCCTTGACCGTCTCACCACCGGGAATGCGATCGGCCAGGCTGGCGCTCGACAACCCGATGCGCGGCCGCAGCTCGAAGACATCGACCCGGCCCAGCCGTTCACCGAGGAGGTCCGCGGTCCCGCTCGTCGGGTGCATCCGTGCGGCGGCGACCTGAAGCATGGTGGTCTTGCCCGCGCCGTTGCGGCCGAGGATGACCCAGCGCTCGCCCTCTCGAACGCGCCAGGTCACCTCATCGAGAATCGTCGCCGTGCCACGCCGCACCGTCACGGCCTGCAGATCAAGGACGGTGTCATCCGAAGTGCCCATGAATCAGGACCCTATAGGTTGGCCCGGTGGAGTCCCGTCCTATCTCGGCACTTCCTCGTAGTGTCGTATTGGCCCTCTGGCTCGGCTCGTGGATCGGTGCGCGGCCGAACGCCGAGGCGATGGTCCGCGCCCAGCAAGCCATCGAGGCGGATGACGAGCCCCACACCCTTGTCACCGCCAACGAGAACGGGTTCAGCGGTGATGCCCTCAGCGGCCAACTCCTGCGCGAATTGCTTGCGTCCATCGAGGTCACCGATGTCCGCGCGCTCCTGCCGATTCCGGGCGACGGGCAGGGGATTCCCGCGGCAGTGACCGCAGCGGCGATCGAAGCCGGCGAATGCATACTGTTGAGCACACGCGACGGACACTGGGCCGTCGTGCCGACCGTCACCCGCTTCGGTAGTGACCTCGAACCCGGTCATCAGGTGCGGTGGCGGGCGACCGCGATCGAGCCGTGGCAGACAGCCGTCCATGCAGAGGTCGGTTCGCCCGCACAGGCGGATGCGGACCTTCGCTCCGCACTGCTGACCGCGACGACCGCTCTGCGACACCTCGATGTCGCGCGCTGGGGTCCCGAGGACGCCGATGTCATCACCCGACTCGCGACGCTCGAGATCGCCCCGGGGATCCTGCCTTCCGCACCTGGCCCGTGGGCACTGCGCCTCCTCCCCCAGGCCATGCGACTGCGGGCGATCATCCGCCTCGCGCGAACCGACGATGGCGGGGCCGTCAATCCCTGGCAGGCGGATCAACGGTCTGCGGCTCTCCAGCAGATCGATGGCGCGGCCCGCCGGGCACTGAGCGCCGCCACCACCCCGTCACGGCGGTAACGGTCGGCTTAGCGATCGTCGAGCACCTGTCGATAGATCTCCAAGGTCCGCTCCCCGATCGCGGACCAGGCGAAGTGGTCCTCGACCCGCTTACGCGCGGCGCGACCCATCTGAGTCGCCCGGGCAGGGTCGAGCAGCAAGGTGGTCAGCGCTTTCGCCAGATTGGCCACGAACACCTCCGGGTGCAACGGCCGCCCGGTGCCGTCGGACTCCTGATCGATCGGGACCAGTAGCCCCGTGACACCGTCCTCGATTACCTCTGGGATTCCTCCCGTGGCGGTACCGACCACCGGCAACCCCACCGCCATCGCCTCCAAGTTGACGATCCCCAGCGGCTCATAGATGGACGGGCAGACGAAGACCGTCCCGACCGCCAGCACGGCGATCAGTTCCTCCCGCGGCAACATCTGCTCGATCCAGACGATGCCGCCCCGATCGGCACGCAGCTGATCCACGGCAGTGGTCACCTCGGCGGCGATCTCGGGAGTGTCCGGCGCCCCCGCACACAACACCAGCTGCACCTCCGCGGGCAGGGCAGCCACCGCCTGGAGCAGGTAGGGCAGCCCCTTCTGCCGGGTGATCCGCCCGACGAAGACGACCGTGGGCCGGTCGGGGTCGATGCCTAGTCCACGAACCACCGCGTCCGCGACCGTCCGCTGCGTCTCCGTCTCCGGTCGCTGCCACCCATCGAGGTCGATCCCGTTGTGCACCACATGCACCTTCGCCGGGTCGATCGAGTAGACCCGCAGGATGTCCGCACGCATACCGGCAGACACCGCTATCACCGCATCCGCACCCTCGTAGGCCGTGCGTTCTGCCCAGGAGGACAATGCGTATCCCCCGCCGAGCTGCTCGGCTTTCCAGGGCCGCAGAGGCTCCAGGGAATGGGCCGACAGCACGTGGGGAATGCCGTGGAGCAGACCGCCCAAATGGCCGGCCAGGTTCGCGTACCAGGTATGAGAGTGCACCAGGTCAGCGCCGACCAGGTCGCCCGCCATCTCCAGGTCGACTCCGAAGGTGCCCAACACGCCGTTGGAGTTCGCCAAGACACCGGGGATCGAGTAGCCGGTCACCCCTTCCTGCGAACGGGGGCCGTCGAAACACCGGACCCGGACATCTATCCGGTCGCGCAACACGGCGGACAGCTCCGCGACGTGAACTCCGGCTCCGCCGTAGATGTGGGGGGGATACTCGCGCGTCAGCAGGTCGACTCTCACGGTGCCACGCTAGCCCAGGCTGCGAGCGCATACGTTCGCAGCTTACTCCCTCGCGGTGAATGTCTTGGCTGCTCCCCAGGCATCGGCCCGTTCGTCCCAGCCCGCGATTCACCATGCGCGTAGCGAGTGCAGGGGTCTACGGTCTGGACATGGCCGCACCCCGAGTTCTCGCCATCGTCCTCGCCGGCGGAGAAGGCAAACGCCTCATGCCGCTGACGGAGGCCCGAGCCAAACCTGCCGTGCCTTTCGGCGGTCTTTACCGGCTCGTCGATTTCGCCCTGTCGAACCTCGCCAACTCCGGGTACCTGCACATCGTGGTGCTCACCCAGTACAAATCCCACAGCCTGGACCGGCACATCTCCAAGACCTGGCGGATGTCACCGCTCCTGGGGAACTTCGTCGCCCCAGTACCCGCCCAGCAACGGGTCGGAAAGCGCTGGTATCTGGGCAGCGCGGACGCCATCTTCCAGTGCCTCAACATCATCGATGACGAGCGCCCCGACATCGTCGTGGTCGTCGGCGCCGATCACGTGTACCGCATGGACTTCTCCCAGATGGTGGACGCACACATCGAATCCGGCGCACGGATGAGCGTCGCGGCCATTCGCCAGCCCATCTCGATGGCGAACCAATTCGGCGTCATCGAAACTGAACCTGGCGACCCCGCCCGGATCAAAGCCTTCCTGGAAAAGCCGGAACACCCCGTCGGGCTAGCCGACTCCCCGAACGAGATCCTGGCGTCCATGGGCAACTACGTCATCGACGCCGACGCCCTGGTGGACGCGGTCACCGCCGACGACGCGAACAAGGACTCACGGCACGACATGGGCGGAGACATCGTCCCCGCATTCGTCGCCAACGGAGAAGCGGCGGTCTACGACTTCATCCGCAATGACGTCCCCGGATCGACCGACCGCGATCGGGACTACTGGCGGGATGTCGGCACCATCGACTCGTACTATGAGGCGAATAAGGACCTCATCGCCATCACCCCGGTCTTCAATCTCTACAACGAGGAGTGGCCGCTGTATACCGGCTACACGGGATTGCCGCCGGCGAAGTTCGTCCACGCCGGAGGCAATAACCGCCTCGGGCATGCCGTCGACTCAATCGTCTCCCCCGGCGTCCTGATCTCCGGGGCACAGGCATCCGGCTCGATCCTGTCACCCGGGACCCACCTGCATTCCTGGGCGACGATCACCGACTCGGTCCTCTTGGACGATGTGCAGGTCCACCGTCGGGCGAAGGTACAGCGGGCGATCCTCGACAAGAACGTGATCGTCAACGAGGACGCCACCGTCGGCCTCGACCCGGAACTGGACAGGGCACGTGGGTTCACGGTCACCGAATCGGGCCTCACCGTGGTACCGAAGGGCACGGTCGTGAAGTGACGCGGAAGCTTTCGACGGACCCCATTCCTGATCGGGCCGAGACGCAGATGAACACGCCCTCCGTCCGGCGACGCCTGATCGTGATGGATGTCGACTCGACCCTCATCACTGCGGAGGTCATCGAGTTGCTGGCCGAACACGCCGGGAGCCGCGCGGAAGTCGCCGCTGTCACTGATCGGGCCATGCGAGGCGAGATCGACTTTGCCGAGTCACTGCGCGCGCGCGTAAAAACCTTGCGCGGCGTTCCAGACACTGTCTTCGCCCACGTCAGGAACCGCGTCGAACTCACTCCCGGTGCTCGCGAGTTGGTCGCGGAGGCCCACCGGCGCGGGTGGTGCGTGGCTCTCGTCTCGGGCGGGTTCGCGGAGATCGTGGGTCCGCTCGCCGAGGACCTGGGCATCACCGTGTTTCGGGCGAACCGGCTCGAGATCGCAGAAGGGTGTCTCACCGGCCGCACCGTGGGTCCGGTCATCGACCGCGCGGCAAAGGCACTGGCGTTACGCGAGTTCGCCGCCGCCGAAGGCATCCCGCTGGCGGACACAATCGCCATCGGCGACGGGGCGAACGACCTCGAGATGCTGGCCGCGGCGGGCATCGGTATCGCCTTCGCGGCTAAACCGCTGGTACGGGCGCAGGCCGACTACTCGGTCGATGGTCCTGATCTCAGCGCAGCCCTCAACCTGATCGATGACCTCGACGCTGCTCGGCCCGCCGCTACTCCGGGCCGCTGACGTAGGTGAGTACGGCCGTCCCGGGTATCCAACCCGACCAGGAAATGGCCGACTCCAGGACCGCGTAGGTCGCCGTCGGCACACCGACACGAACCTGCGCCACTGCCCCGGCATCGGATTCGGAGAGGTCGGCCAACCGCTCAGCGGTCGCGGCCATCGTTGGCTCATGCCCGACCACGAGAACGGTCCGGACCCGGCTGTCGACCGACCGTACGAGACCCAGCACGTCGCCAACGCCGGCGCTGTACAGCTCGTCGCTGATCACCACTTCTGGCTCCGCATCGCCGAATCGCGACTGCGCCAAGTCCCAGGTTTGCCGGGTCCGCAGCGCGGCGGAGCACCACACCTGCTCCGGTACGAGACCGGCGGCATAGAGCGCGGCACCAACCCGGCCGGCCTGTTTGCGGCCCACGAGCGCGAGCGGGCGGAGCACGTCAGGCAGCGTTCCGGCCGACTCCGCCTTCGCGTGCCGCAACAAGATGAGCCGGTGAATGCCGCCAGCCGATGCCCCTGTCATTGGCCCATGGCGTGCACGCCGCCGTCGACGTGCACGATCTCGCCCGTGGTGGCCGGGAACCAGTCGGAGAGCAACGCGGCCACGGCCCGAGCGGCGGGTTCAGGATCGGTCTGGTCCCACCCCAAGGGGGCACGGCTCGGCCAGGCGTCCTCCATGGTGGCGAAGCCCGGGATCGACTTGGCGGCGGTGGTCCGGATAGGCCCCGCAGAAACCAGATTCACCCTGATCCCCTCCGGCCCCAGGTCACGTGCCAGGTAGCGGCTGGTGGCCTCGAACGCTGCCTTGGCGACACCCATCCAATCGTAAACGGGCCAGGCGTAGCGGGCGTCGAAGGTCAGCCCGACCATCGAACTCCCCCGGCGCATCAACGGTTTCGCGGCGACCGCGAGCGACTTGAGCGAGAAGGCGGAGATCTCCACCGCCGTCGCCACATCCGGCCACTCGCCCGCCAGGAAGTTGCCGCCCATCACCGACTGCGGGGCGAATCCGATCGAGTGAACCACCCCGTCGAGATGCGAGACGTGTTCGCGGCAGCGCTCTGCGAGTGCCGCCAAGTCCTCGGCGTCCGTGACGTCGAGCTGGATCACCGGGGCCGCCTTCGGCAGCCGTTTCGCGATCGCCTGCGTCAGGCGTGCCTGGCGCCCGAAGGAGGTGAGTACCACCTCAGCGCCTTCCTCCTGCGCGAGGCGCGCAACATGGAAGGCGATGGAGGAATCAGTGAGGACTCCCGTGACAAGCAGAGACTTACCGTCGAGTAGACCCATGGGTTAGAAACCTTTCGTCCGTCCGCCATCCCAGCGGAAGAGTGTCTTGAGCCTACTGGCGGGTTGACCGCACGTCACCGTGACGTGCGCTAATGCCCCATTCCGAAGCCGCCGTCCACGGGGATCACCGCGCCGTTGATGTAGGCAGCGTCGTCCGAGGCGAGGAAGAGCACCGCACCCGCAACCTCATCGGGCTGAGCGAACCGCCCCGCCGGGATCGCGCTCTTGTAGGCGTCCTGCCTCGCCGCCGGCAAGTCCGCCGTCATGGCCGTCTCTATAAAGCCCGGGGCGACCACATTCGCCGTGATCCCCCGTCCGCCCAGCTCCCGCGTGATCGATCGAGCCATTCCGACAAGACCGGATTTCGAGGCGGCGTAGTTGACCTGGCCCACCCCTCCGAACAGCCCGACCACCGAGGAGATCAAGATGATGCGCCCATGGCGCGCCCGGATCATCTCTTTCGAGGCCCGCCGCACACACCGGAAGGTACCGGCGAGGTTCACGTTGACGACGGAGTCGAATTCGTCGTCGGTCATCCGCATGAGCAACTGGTCGTGGACGACACCCGCATTGGCGACAAGCACATTGACCTTACCCAACTGCTCCTCGACCTCCCCGAAAGCGCGATCGACCGCGACGGTATCGGTGATGTCCGCATGAACGGCGAGGATTCCCTCGCCTGCCGAACCACTACGTTGCAGACTCGCCACGCGGTCACCGTTGGCCACGAAACGGCGGGCGATCGCCTCTCCGATGCCACGGTTTCCCCCGGTGACGAGAACCGTGCGGGCATGAGGATTGTCAGCAGCGGACATGGTGTCTCCTGTGGAGTCGCGGAGGTGGCACCGAACGGGCGGGCCAAAGGTCGGAGCGTGAAGGCTCCCCGACGCTACCGCGCGACGCCCGCCACCCGCGCGCCGGGAGTCCCTCAGGTCCACTCCGGGGTTTTGTCAGGTTCCAACAAACGTAGACTGAGTCAGTGAGCACGCGACGTGGAGCGCGGGCCACCCCGGAGCCCGTTCCGAGCATCACCTCAGCTCAGGTGCCCCTCGGGGAGGACCAGTCCAACCGGATGCGCGTCTACCTCATTCAGATGGGGATTCGCGTTGCCTGCTTCACGGGCGCCTTCTTCGTAGGTGGCGGCTGGCTGATGTGGGTCATGGTGGCTGCCGCGATCGTATTGCCGTACACCGCGGTCGTCTTCGCCAACGCGGGCCGGGACCAGGTGCACTACGACACATCCCCGATGGAACTGCTCCAACTACAAGCGGCCGCGCATGCCGCACAGGAGGTACCCGTGACACGAGCGGATACGACGGCTGGTTCCCCCGCATTGCCCGCGGCAGGACACGGCGGCACATCGACCGCGTCCGAGGCGGCCGCACCCGAGCGTGTGCCAGGCGGTGAGCCGACGACCGACGAAGCGGCCACGGAAGCAAGCGGGTTGATCTGCTCCGGGAAGGGTTGTCCCCAAACGGCCCGGTGGGCCTTGCTGTGGAACAACCCCAGGATTCACACCCCGGAGCGCCGGAAGGTCTGGTTGTCGTGCGACGAACACCTCGATCACCTGGAACGGTTCTTGAACGCCCGGTCGTTCCTGAAGGAGACCATTCCAGTCGACGAACTCGCCACCCACCCCGACGCCGACCGAGCTTCGTGAGCCCGGACCCCGGTCCCGCGAGTGGCGCCGAGTACCGCCCGCGCAGTTCGCAACAGTGGGCCGTGCTGTTCTGCGGTGTCCTGGCGGTCGTGGCCCTCTGCTTGTTGGCAGGGCGCTGGCAATGGCATCGCTACGAATCCCGCGAGGCCGAGATAGCCCGGATCGAGTCCAACTACAAGGCGACACCCGTTCCCCTCGACCACCTGGCCACGGTGAACAAGACGCTGGACTCCGACGATGTCTGGCGCCCGGCGACCGTTCGCGGGCACTACGACCCGGCGGCCACCGTTCTGCTGCGTAATCGTCCGGTCGGGGGCCAACCCGGGTTCCATGTGTTGGTACCGTTCCGGATCTCCACGGGAAGCGACCCCGGTGACGTCATGGTGATCGACCGCGGTTTCGTCCCCTGGGGGGCCGATGCGAGCACCCCCGAAGAGATCCCGGCACCGCCGGCTGGGGATGTCACGATCACCGTGACCCTGCGCACCGATGAGCCCGCGGGACGCAAGGACGCTCCCCCCGGCCAGGTACACACCATCAACTCGGCGCAGGTACTCGCGGCCGCTACGGACGGCGGGTCGGCGGACGCGGCCACCGTGCGGGCCTACGGCCAGCTGCGCACCGAAAGCCCTGCTCCGGCCACCACCCCGACCGCGCTGCCAGCCCCCGACACCGACCCGCGCTCCCACCTGTCCTATGCGATCCAGTGGTGCGTGTTCGCGGCGGGCGCCTTGGGCGGCTTCTTCCTGCTGGTCCGGCGGGACCGCCGCGACCGGCTCGGTGAGGCCGTCACCGCGGGCGACCTCATCGCCGCCCAGGGGCACGATGCACGCCCCCGCCGAGCGCCCCGAAGCACGCGCCCCACCGCCGAAGACGAAGAAGATGCGCTGATCGACGCACAGTTCCCCGACGACCGCGCACCTCAGGCCAGCGAAACCAGCTCGACGTAGGAGTCGTTCCAGAGGTCCTCGTCGCCGTCCGGCAGGAGCAACACCCGCTCGGGGTTGAGCGCCTCCACAGCACCGTCGTCGTGGGTGACCATCACCACCGCACCCTCATAGGTGGACAACGCGCCCAGGATCTCCGCACGCGAGGCAGGGTCGAGGTTGTTGGTCGGTTCATCGAGCAGCAACACATTCGCGGCCGACACCACGAGGGTAGCCAGGGCGAGCCGCGTCTTCTCCCCACCGGAAAGCACCCGCACCGGCTTGTCCGCGTCGTCGCCGGAGAAGAGAAAGGAACCGAGCACGGAGCGCACCTGCGTATCGGTGAGATCCGGTGCGGCGTGCCGCAAGTTCTCCACCACCGTCGCCGACACGTCAAGCGTCTCGTGCTCCTGGGCGTAGTAGCCCAACTTAAGGCCGTGGCCGGCGTTCACCGTCCCGGTGTCCTGCTCCTCGACACCCGCCAGGATTCGCAGCAGCGTGGTCTTCCCGGCACCATTCAGCCCGAGGACCACGACCCGGGACCCACGATCGATGGCGAGGTCGACGTCGGTGAAGACCTCCTGCGAGCCGTAGGCCTTCGATAGGCCGGTGGCTGTCAGGGGTGTTCGCCCGCAGGATGCCGGGGTCGGGAACCGGAGCTTGGCGACCCGGTCGACCTGCCGCTCGCCTTCCAGCCCCTCCAGCATCCGCTCCGCACGGCGCATCATGTTCTGTGCCGCGACGGCCTTGGTGGCCTTGGCGCGCATCTTCTCCGCCTGGGCAAGCAGGGTGCTTGCCTTCTTCTCCGCGTTCTGCCGTTCGCGTTTGCGTCGTCGCTCATCGGTTTCGCGCTGTTCCAGGTAGGCATCCCAGCCAAGGTTGTACTGATCGAGTTCGCCGCGATTCGCATCCAGGTGGAAGACCTTGTTCACGCAGGCGCGCAGCAGCCCGACGTCGTGGGAGATCACCACGAATCCCCCGTTGTAGGTCTTGAGGTACTCGCGCAGCCACACGATCGAATCGGCATCGAGGTGGTTGGTGGGCTCGTCGAGCAGCAGGGTCTCAACCCCGGAGAACAGGATCCGGGCGAGTTCGATGCGACGGCGCTGGCCCCCAGACAGGGTGCCCAGCTGCTGCCCGAGAACGCGATCGTCCAGGCCGAGGTTCGAGGCGATCCGATGGGCCTCGCTCTCGGCGGCATAGCCTCCGGCCGCGCTGAAACGCGCTTCGAGCTTCGGGTACCGCTCCATCGCGGACTCATGGGTTTCGGCATCGGCACTGGCCATCGCGCCTTCGGTCTCCCGCATCTGCCGCACGATCGTGTCCAGACCGCGGGCCGAGAGCACCCGGTCGAGGGCGACGACATCCAGATCGCCGGTCCGTGGGTCCTGCGGGAGGTAGCCCACCTCACCGTGCACGATCTTGCCCGCGCTGGGTTGGGCTTCTCCGGCAAGGGTGCGGGTCAGCGTCGTCTTCCCCGCACCGTTGCGGCCCACTAGACCGATCCGGTCTCCCGCCGCGATCCGGAAGCTGGCCTCGTGCAGGAGAACACGAGCGCCGACGCGCAGCTCGACGCCATGGGCATTGATCACAGGGGGTCCTTTTCGCGGGAGGCCGCCGGCACTGACGCGGGGCAAGGCATGGGCCGGGAGAACCACACGAGTGTAGTCGGGTGGCCGAGCGGGTGAAAGCTGTCGGTTGCGAATGGGACCTTTGCGGGAAGCTGTGTCCGAATACGCCACCGTCCGCCGGAGGACCGGTACGGTGGGCGGCGTGACGTTCAACGAGGGCCAGGATTTTCAGGGTGGGCGCGTCCGTAAGGGTGCTGGGCGCGGAACCATGGTGGCGGGTGGCGGCATCGGTGCCGTCGTTATCGCAGTCGTTGCGACCCTGCTCAGCGGGGGAAGCATCAACCCGGCCGATCTGCTGTCCGCCTTCGTGGGCGACGGGACTTCGACCTCGGCGGACGGTGCGACCGACGTCGAGACGCTCGGCGATTGCACGGTCGAACAGGCAAATACCGACCGCGACTGCCGACTCGCCGCTACCGCGTACTCCCTGGACGAGTTCTGGGCCAAGACCCTGCCCGCCCAGGCCGGTACCAATTACGTCGAACCCGGTGTCGTCTCCTTCTCCGGTTCGGTGCAGACCGGTTGCGGATCGGCCAGCGCAGCCATGGGACCGTTCTACTGCCCGCCCGATCAGACCGTCTACATCGATGTCAGTTTCTACGACGAGCTCAAGAGCAGGTTCGGCGCCTCCGGCGGGCCGCTCGCTGAGGAGTACGTGATCGCACACGAGTTCGGCCACCACATCGAACAACTGTCGGGAGCGATGGACTCAGCGAACCGTTCGGGCTCCGGCCCCACCTCGGATTCGGTGCGGATCGAGCTGATGGCAGACTGCCTCGCCGGCATGTGGGCCGGGGATGCCTCCCGCACGACCTACCCACCGCGCACGAAACCGTTCCTCAGCCCGATCACCGATGCTCAGCTCAAGGACGCCCTGGATGCCGCCGCGTCGGTCGGTGACGACCACATCCAGCAAGAGGCGACCGGCAGGGTCAGCCCGGAGGGCTTCACCCACGGCACCAGCGAACAGCGCATGCGCTGGTTCAAGACCGGCTACGACGGGGGCACCCTAGCTACCTGCAACGCCCTCGAGGTGAAGGCTTCCGACCTCTGACGGGCAACTCTGCTTCCTCAGGAGGAACTGCCACTTTCGGACGTCCACCCGTGAGGCCGGGCGCGCAAACGCGCGCTCTGCTCGACTTCCACGCACCGTTGATCGCCCGAGCCCGTGGAGTGCTGGACCATTTCGACGCCGTGACCCTCGCGATCGCCGAGTGGGTCCATGCCGACGAGCGTCGGCGTGCTCGCGAGGAACTTGAGCACGTCGACGTGGGCAGACTGGGCGAGACCACCGACCGCAACCTGCGCCTGACCGCAATCCACGCAGCCGGGTACCGGACCGCGGCCGACCTGCTCGGCGTCACCGCGGCGACGCTCGATTCGCTTCCTGGAGTCGGTGACACCACCGCGCGAGGTGTCGTGGCCGCCGTCGACCAGCTCGCAAAGGCAGCGATCGCCCTGCGGCCGCTGCGCATCACCCTCGACCGAGCCGGCCTCCCCACCCCCACCGGCGCCGACCGACTCCTCGCATTGCTGCACCGTTACCAACGCCTGCATCCACTCCTGGATCCCCACCGCCGCAAGCTCGCGGATTACGTGCGTTTCGCCAGTCAGGCCCTTGACGCGGCCCGGCCGGCTCGATACTCGGCCAGACTGCGCCTGTCACTACCCCGCACCCGACGCGCGGCGCACGCCGCCCTCGTGAGCCTGCAGGTCTGGGACGCTAACGTCGCACGAGGCGACGACGCACTACCCGAACTCCTGGATCGCGCGGAGCCGGAAATCGGGCGACCCGACCCTGGACTGTTCGAGCTCACAGCCGACTTCGGCCGCCGGTCCGCCGAGTACTACACGGCCCTCCAAGCTGTCGCACCGCAGGCGATCGACGCGCTGGCCGCTCGCGGGCTGCTCCCCCAGGACCTCGCCGACCGGGTGGAAGCCCATCCTCTCGACACCAGCCTCCTGCACGTCTCACTACGCGGATACCAGGAGTTCGGAGCGCGCTTCGTACTCGAACAAGGCCGGGTCCTCCTCGGAGACGAGATGGGGCTCGGCAAGACTGTGCAGGCGCTCGCCGCGATGACGCATCTCGCCCGCGACGGCCACCGCCGCTTCCTCGTGGTGTGCCCAGCGTCATTGCTGGCAACCTGGGAACGGGAAGTCACATGCCGCTCCACCCTGAGCGTTCGCCGGATCCACGGCGACAGCCGCGAGAAGGCGCTCGCTGCCTGGGAATCCGAAGGTGGGGTCGGACTGACGACCTTCGACGGTCTCGCCCACATCGGCCTCGAAGAGCCACAACACGGGTCACCGTCAACCCTGGCGACCTCGGAGCGAGTGGGACTGCTCGTCGTCGATGAGGCCCAGCAAGTCAAGAATCCGAAGGCCGCGCGGTCGAGACTCGTCGCCCGCTGGGCGGCCCGATGTGCCCGCGTGTTGCTGATGTCCGGCACACCGATGGACAACCGTCTTGCGGAGTTCCTCGCCCTCATCGAGATGCTCCACCCGGGCCTGTCGCAATCCTTCCCCCGGCACCTGAGCCTTCTTGGACCCGGGGCATTCCGCCGCTCGGTCGCGCACGTATACCTCCGGCGGAACCAGGCCGATGTGCTCGTCGAGTTGCCCGATGTCGTCGCCTCAGATGATTGGGTCGATCTCAGCGCCTCCGAAGAGGCGGCGTACCGAGCGGCCGTTGCCAGCGGAAACCTCATGGCGATGCGTCAGGCCGCCTGGCACCCGGACCCCACTGGCGCACTGCCCGCCAAACTCGAACGGCTCATCGAGATCGTGGAAGAAGCCCGGAGCGAACTGCGCAGCACCCTGGTCTTCTCTTACTTCCACGCCACGCTGGACGCAGCGACCGCCGGCCTGCGAGCCCGGGGCATCACCGTTCACGGACCGCTGACCGGCGACGTGCCGTTGGCGCGCCGCAGCGAGATCGTCGACGCATTCACCCGTGACGCCGCCTCCGTCCTCGTGGCGCAGGTATCAGTCGGCGGCACCGGCCTCAATCTCCAAACCGCGAGCGTCGTGGTGCTCTGCGAGCCCCAGCTGACCCCCGGTCTCGAAGACCAAGCGGTTGCGCGGGCCAACCGGATGGGCCAGGTACACACCGTGCGTTCCCACCGGCTGCTGGGCGTGCGCGGTGTCGACGAGCGGATCGTTGAGATGCTGGCGGACAAGCGCGAGGTGTTCGACGGCTATATCCGCGTTTCCAGCCTCGCCCAAGCTGCCGTCTCGTCGACGGACGTCACCCGCGGCGATCTTGCACGGAACGTCGTGGCCGCTGAACAAGCCCGTCTGGGCTACGGCCCCTGGTGGGATGAGGTCACGACACCCGGGAACAATGACACCCGGGCGATGGACACCCCGAGAATGCCGCCGACCGGCTGACACCCACAACCCGCGTGTCCCGGTCGGTCAGCCCGGGAGAATGGCCGACATCGTCGACGACTGCTCAGACTGCTTCACGTAGTCGATCGCGAGCACAACACCCAGCACGACCAGTTCGTCGGCCGGCTGTTCGATCTCGATCGCGTAGGTATCGCGCATCGCCATCCACCTCTTGTGCACGCGACCGACGAGGGCACCGCCACGCTGGAGATCGAAACTCATATCCCAGATGTTGCCGCTCACGGCCAGCCCGGGGCCGTCCACGGCATAGGAGGGCCGGAAGAGGGTGAACTCCTTCGCGATGGTGGCGACCTGGACACCCTCGACCTCGACGAAGAACTTGGGCAGCCATGACACCGGCTGCTTCCACACTCGCGCGCACTCCCGGCCGGCCGCGTCGGCGATCGTGAACTGTTTAGGGATCTGGAAGAGGCTGCCCGCGACGGTGTACACCGGCTCGCCTTGCTCGTTGTTCACCGTGAAGCGTTCGCGGAACGACCAGAGCTTCTGGTTGACGATCAGACGGTGCACGCGAGGCTCCTTTGCGGTTGGACCGCTCCCGGCGACCCCCACCGCTGGCGGCTTGGAGCACCGAAAGAGCTGGCCGTGCCCGCCGGACGGTCATGGCGACGGACAACCCGCACAAAGTATCAGACGTTGGATTACGCAGTGCGCCCTGGCCTGCCAGCGCCCCGCTGGTAGGTGAACGGGACGACCAGCGGGTTCCGGGCCGCCGAGTTCGCAGGCGCTAGCGAACTAACGATCCCAAGCGGGATGTCTCCGCTCGCCAAGCACTCCGTGCACCTCGGCAGGGGGGTGCCTGAGTCCGCATTCCCTCCCAATGACCTCCGTGCATCTCGTGACCGGCTCCAGGCGAAACAGCCGTCCCGTCGAAGTAGTCAGGCGGCCATCAGCACACTGATGGGGTTGCCCTGGTCCGCAGGGCGGCACCTCAGCGCCGGAACGTACCGGTGCTCGCCTCCGCCATCGTCCCACTCGTACAACACCGTCGTAAGCGTGTTTAGGTGGCGCCCGATCAGCGGGGCGAGCGCGAAAGGTCCGCGATAGAAAAGGTGCACCTCAGCACCACCGTGCCGAGACGACAGGGCGCGCGCGAGGCTCGCGGCGTGGTTGGCATACCTGCTGGCGTCCTCTGGGCGCAGCATTCCTTCATGGGCCGCGCGCACGTGCGCCGTCGCAGCCATGGCTGGCCCGTCCCGTAGGAATGCGTCCCATGCGGCATCGCTGCGGTCGGAAATCAGGTCGAGGAAGAGAGCAATACTTCTCGCGTCGTCGACCCCAGTCGTCTGCTCCACGACTGCCAGTGCATCTGCTGTGCTGAAGTCGGGAGAGGCGCCGACCCACGGTTCCCCCCCGTAGTTGTCGAGGACCTCCATGACGCCGACACGCGTCGCAGGAAGTAACGCGCCAAGAGCTATGGCGACACTCGGGTGGGCTCCGCCGCTGAGCCGCACCGATCGTGTGCCCGCAACGGTAACCGCGTTCGGCAGCTTCGGGGCAGCGTCGACGAAGAACCTCAGACCGAGCGGCCCCGGGAGCCGACCTTCTTCAGCTGGCTGAAGGCGCAGATCGAGTTCTGCGCCACTCCTGTCGTACGTGGACCCGTGGTTTCGGGTCTGGACACTGACGTGCAGCCAGCCGTCGTTGGCGGCGACTCGCTCGCGCAGATTCCTCATACGGAGCTGCCGAACGCCATCGACAAGGTTCCGCATCTCCTGCGGCTTGTCGATTCCGTATTGGAGGAAACCCGACAATCGATCGTCAGGCCGCCCGAGGAGGCGGTCTGGTGCGCGGTAGTCGGTTCCTCCGGATGCGGCACGGATGTTGTTCGCGATGGCCAAGCTGAACTCGGTGCGCTCGGCGAGGTCAATCAGCTCCGGTGCCTCTATCTCACGGACGATCTCACTCTTCTCGACCTCGGGCGTGATCACCAGAACCCCGCCAGCGAGACCCTCACCCAGGGCCTCCTGGATGCGGGTCTTAGTGTCACCAGGAAGCAGATCGCGCACATCTCGCCAAACCGGCACCCCGGCGGCGCGCAAGCGCCACTCAATCTCCGTGGCTAGAGGCGTGCCATCGCTCTGGCGGTATGACACGAAGTGAGCTCCCAGCGGGTCGAAGCTCTTCACTGGTCCAAACGGCATCGCGTTCTCCCCTCAACGATCTGCGGCCGACGCAGGTCATGCGTGACTCTGAACCTACCGCCAGCGGAGGCTTCGAACACCGCCGCGCCGCGCGGGAAACACGAGGCCGTCTAGTGGTCCGAGTTGGAAGTCTTCTCATGGTTGGCCTTCGCGAGGATCTGGTCGGTGGTCGTGGTTCAGACGAACGGGTGTGCCCGGTCCTCGTTCCAGTTGTTGATAAATGAGCGGATCTTGGCGTTGAGGTCTTTGACGGATCCGAAGGTGCCGCGGCGGATGGCTTATAGCGTTCGATGATGGCGAACCAGACCTCGACGAGATTCATCCAGGATGGGTGCGTGGGTGTGGAGGGACGACGATCCGCGAGTTGAGCCGCCAGCCAGGCCTTGGCCTCGGGAGTTTTGTACGCGGCGCAGTTGTCCATGGACCGGATGCAGCGGTACCTGCGGGCGCGCGCAAGCGACCGCTTGAGGAAAGCGAGGAATTCCTGGCGGCGGTGACGCGGTTTGAGGGCCGCGGTCACCGCCCAGTCACGATCTCCAGGGCCGCGAACAGCGTCGAGGTCCCGTGGCGCACGTAGTCGTAGGAGCGACGCTCGATCGTGTGCGGCTGCATCGGCAGCACCGGGGCGGTGCGGTCCAGCGCCTGGATTAGGGACCTCTCGTCCACGCACAGCACGATCACGTTGTCCGGCGGGGCCAGGTACAGCCCCTCGACCTCGGTGACCTTGGCGACCAGCTGCGGGTCGGTGGAGAACCCGAACGACTCGGCCCGCACGCCTAGATCCCTGTTCTTCCTGGCCCCAAGCGCCCCACCGGCCGCCCTCGTTACCTGAACGGACAACCCGCACAAAGTATCAGACGTTGAAACCCAACATCCGAAGCTGGTCGCGACCTTCCTCGGTGATCTTCTCGGGACCCCACGGTGGCATCCAAACCCAGTTGATCCGGAATGCCTCCACGACCCCGTCGAGTGCTTGGCCTGTCTGATCCTCGATCACATCGGTCAACGGACAGGCCGCCGAGGTCAGCGTCATGTCGATGACCGCGCGGTTCTCCTGGTCGACCTGCACGCCGTAGACCAACCCGAGGTCGACGACGTTGATCCCCAGCTCCGGGTCGATGACGTCGCGCATCGCCTCTTCGATATCGGCGGCGGTCGGTGGCATGGCCGGGGCTCCCGGGGCCGCCACTGCGGCGCCCGTCTCCGGAACCTGGTTGTCAGTGGTCTCGGTGGTCATCGGTTCTCCTCCGCGGAGCTCAGCACGCCCGAGGTCACGAGCGAGTCGCGCAACGCTGCCCAACCGAGCAATGCGCATTTGATTCTTGCCGGGTACTTCGAGACGCCGGTGAACGCCGTGGCGTCTCCCAGCGCGTCCTCGGACTTCTCGTCCAGTCCTTCGCCCCGCGATCCCATGAGGTCGCGGAAAAGCTGACTGAGGTGTTCCGCATCAGCCACCGAGGAACCCTGCACCAAGTCGGCGAGGACGGACAGCGAGGCCTGCGAAATGCTGCATCCCTGCCCCTCCCAACTGAGGCCGGTCACGGTCGCGGCCCCCGCATCCGCGCCCTCGCCGCGACCCAACTCGATGCGCAGCGTCACCTCGTCCCCGCAGGTCGGGTTGACCTGGTGGGACTCCCCCACCACGGCTCCGACGGCAGGCTCGACCAACCCGCGACCATGCGGGCGTTTGGCGTGGTCGAGAATCACCTGCTGATACATCTGTTCAAGATCGCTCACCTGAGTCTGCGCTGCCTTTCAGTCCACTGAGAAGAACGTACGAACCCCTGCCAGGGCTTCCCGGAACGCGGTGATCTCCTCGGCCGTCGTGTAGATCGACGCGGAGGCACGCGCAGTCGCGGCCACCCCGAACCGCCGGTGCAGCGGCTGGGCGCAATGATGCCCGACCCGAACCGCAATGCCGGCATCGTCCAGCACCTGGCCAACGTCGTGGGCGTGGACGCCGTCGACCACGAACGAGACGACGGCGAGGCGATCCTGCGCGGTGGTGGGTCCGATCACGCGCACCCCGGGGATCTCGGTAATCCGCAACAGCTCAGCAGCAAGCTCCTGTTCGTGGGCGGCGACACCGGCCATTCCCAGGTCCCGAAGGTACTGGGCGGCAGCGGCGAATCCGACCACCTGCGCGACCATCTGAGTGCCGGCCTCGAAGCGTTGCGGGGGCGCCATGTACGTCGACTCGGTCATGGTGACCGTCTCAATCATGGAACCGCCCGTGATCACCGGCGGCAGGGCGGCCAGCAGCTCACTCCGGCCGTAGAGCGCCCCAACCCCGGTGGGGCCGAGCATCTTATGGGCCGAGAACACCGCGAAGTCGACCCCGAGCCCGGGCAGGTCCAACGGCAGGTGCGGCGCCGACTGGCAGGCGTCGAGCACCGTAATGGCTCCGACCTCGGCTGCCCGCGCCACGAGCGCAGCCACCGGGGTCACCGCGCCGGTCACATTCGACGCATGGGTGAAGGCCACCACGCGGGTTCGCTCGGTGATCACCGAGTCGGCGTCCTCCACGCGGATGCGGCCGTCGTCGGAGACCTCGAACCAGCGCAGCACGGCACCCGTGCGAGCGGCCAGTTCCTGCCACGGCACGAGGTTCGCGTGATGCTCTGCCTCAGTGACCACGATCTCGTCGCCCGGCCGGAGGGCGAACCGCTTTGCGGACTCCCCACCCCGCCCCAGGCTCGCATTGGAGATCCCGTAGGTGACCAGGTTGATCGCCGACGTCGCCCCGGAAGTCCACACCAGGTTCTCCGGTCCCGCACCCACCAAGGCGGCCACCACACCGCGTGCCGCCTCGAAAGCCTCCGTGGCTTCCTCGGCGAGTTGGTGGGCGCCGCGATGGACCGCCGCGTTACGCGAGGCGTAGAAGTCGATCTCCGCGTCCAGCACTACCTGCGGCTTCTGCGAGGTCGCCGCGGAGTCCAGGTAGATCAACGGCTGGCCCCCACGCACCGTGCGGGCGAGGAGCGGGAAATCGGCCCGCACGGCAGCAAGTTCGCGCGCCGCCAGCCCTGTCTCGGACGTCAGACGAACGCCCGGGGCGCCCTCTTGGGAAGTCGGCTCCGTCCCAGCTCCGTCCGATTCTCCGTCGCCCGGCCTCGAGTCGGTCCTCACACTGGCCACAGTCATCGCTACGCCTGCGTCCCGGCGGCCACGAATCGGTCGTAGCCCTCTTCTTCGAGACGGTCGGCCAACTCTGGGCCACCTTCCTCAGCGATCCGACCATCGACAAAGACATGGACGAACTCCGGGGTGATGTACCGCAGGATCCGGGTGTAGTGGGTGATCAGCAAGATGCCGGCGTCGGTCGACTCGTGCACCCGGTTGACACCCTCGGAGACGATTCGCAGAGCATCGACGTCCAGCCCCGAGTCGGTCTCGTCGAGGATCGCGAACTTCGGCGCCAGGAGTTCCATCTGCAGGATCTCGTGGCGCTTCTTCTCCCCGCCGGAGAACCCTTCGTTCACCGACCGGGCGGCGAAGGCGTCATCCATCCGCAGCCGCTCCATGGCCCCCTTGACTTCCTTCCCCCACGTACGCAGGGCAGGCGCCGTGCCGTCGATGGCGGTCTTGGCGGTCCGCAGGAAGTTCGACACGCTCACTCCCGGCACCTCGACCGGGTACTGCATGGCAAGGAACATCCCTGCCCGAGCCCGCTCGTCCACACTCATCGACAGGACGTCTTCACCGTCCAAGGTGACAGTGCCGGAAGTCACCTCATACTTGGGGTGACCGGCCAGGGAGTAAGCGAGGGTGGACTTGCCGGAGCCATTGGGACCCATGATGGCGTGCACCTCACCGCTGGCGATCGTCAGGTCGACACCGCGCAGAATGGGCTTCGCGCCTTCCTTCGTTTGCACACTGACGTGCAGGTCGCGGATCTCAAGAGTGGACATTCAGGTTCTCCAGAATCTGGTCGGTGTCCGGTCAGGACGGGAAGTTCAGCGGGGCGTCGATATCGACGAGCACGCGCTCGCCGTCGATGCTCACCGGGTAGACAGGCACGGGACGGGTGGCCGGGAGAGCGGTGGGTTTGCCGGTACGCAGATCGAACTGCGAACCGTGCAGCCAGCATTCAACGAGGCAACCCTCCACCTCACCGTCCGAGAGGGAGACCTGCCCGTGCGAGCAAATATCGGAGAGTGCGTACCAGTTGCCCTCGTCGTCGCGGATCACGGCGATGTCGACGGGACCACCGTCAGGCCCGTCCAGTTCGACCCGCAGGGCCTCCTCCGGGCCGAGATCGGCCGTCATACACGCGAGCTGAGCGGTCATGCGGTGCCCTCGATCACGTTCATCGACTTCGACAACTCCCGCTCGATGGCGGCCAAGAGGCGTTCCTCGACCTCGGCCACCCCGATGTCCTGGATCAGGTCCGCGAAGAAGCCGCGCACGACCAGCCGTCGCGCCTCGGATTCCGGGATGCCGCGGGCCATCAGGTAGAAGAGCTGCTCGTCGTCGAAACGGCCGGTCGCTGACGCGTGGCCGGCGCCTTCGATCTCGCCGGTCTCGATCTCCAAGTTCGGCACCGAGTCGGCCCGCGCCCCGTCGGTCAGCACGAGGTTGCGGTTCAGTTCATAGGTGTCGGTGCCCTCAGCGGCCGCACGGATCAGCACGTCGCCGACCCAGACCACGTGAGCGCCGTCCCCTTGAAGGGCTCCCTTGTAGGTGACACGGGACTTGCACTGCGGCACACCGTGGTCGACGAAGAGCCTGTGCTCCTGGTGCTGATCGGCGTCGGCGAAGTACAGGCCGATCATCTCGACCTCACCGCCCTCGGCGGTGAACTCCACATCCGGAGTGATCCGCACGACGTCGCCGCCGAGCGTGACCACCACGTGCTTCAGGGTGGCGTCACGCCCGATCCGGACCCGGTGGGAGGAGGCATGCACGGCACCTGCTGACCAGTCCTGCACGGAGACGAGCGTCAAGTGGGCGCCGTCGGCGACGTTGATCTCCACGGTCTGGGTCACCGTGGCTGACCCCTGGTGATCGATCACCACGACGGCTTCGGCGAACTTCTCCGCCTGGATGAGCAGGTGGTCGGCCGTCGGGGTGCCAGCGGTGCCGTCGATGCGGATGGAGATCACCTCATCGGTGTGCACCTCCTGGCCGATTGTGACAACGGTCGCTTCCGCGAAGGCGTTCCAAGCAGCGACGGCCGTCCGGTCACCGGGGCGACCGCAGCGGCCGAGTCGCCCGTCGCTGCGGTCCACGACCTCGACAGTGACCCCGCGAGGCGCCACGACGGTGGTGAGTGCACCGCCACCGGGAAGGTCTGTGTCGAAGAGCGGGGCGAGCCGGGAGGCCGGCGAGAACCGCCACTCCTCCTCGCGACCGTTCGGAACCGGGATATCGGCGAGGTCGAAGGACGTCAGGCGTTCGGCCCGCGAGCCTTGAACGGCGCTCGGCCCATGGGTATGTGCGCCGTCTGCCGTGGCCCGAGAATGATCCGTACTCAAGGAGACGGGGGTGGTGGTGCTGGTCATTTAGCCGACTGACCCTTCCATCTGGAGCTCGATAAGGCGGTTGAGTTCGAGCGCGTACTCCATGGGCAGCTCACGGGCGATCGGCTCCACGAAGCCGCGCACGATCATGGCCATGGCCTCGGTCTCGGCCATCCCGCGGGACATGAGGTAGAACAGCTGGTCCTCGGAGACCCGCGAGACGGTCGCCTCGTGCCCCATGGAGACGTCGTCCTCGCGGACGTCGACATAGGGGTAGGTGTCCGAGCGGGAGATCTGGTCGACCAGGAGCGCATCGCAGAGCACATTCGAAGCCGAATGCTCCGACCCTTCGAGGACTTGGACCAGACCCCGGTAGGAGGTCCGCCCACCGCCCCGGGCGACGGATTTGCTCACGATCGAACTCGAGGTGTGCGGTGCGGCGTGCACCATCTTCGAGCCGGCGTCCTGGTGCTGGCCCTCCCCCGCGAAGGCGATCGACAGGGTCTCCCCACGGGCATGTTCGCCGAGCAGATAGATCGCCGGGTACTTCATGGTGACCTTCGAGCCGATGTTGCCATCGACCCATTCCATGGTGGCGCCCTCAGCGGCGGTGGCCCGCTTGGTGACGAGGTTGTACACGTTGTTCGACCAGTTCTGGATGGTCGTGTACCGCACCCGGGCGTTCTTCTTGACGATGATCTCGACGACGGCCGAGTGCAGGGAGTCGGTCGAGTAGATCGGCGCGGTGCAGCCCTCGACGTAGTGCACGTAGGAACCCTCGTCCGCGATGATCAGGGTCCGCTCGAACTGGCCCATGTTCTCCGTGTTGATCCGGAAGTAGGCCTGCAGCGGGATCTCAACGTGTACACCCGGCGGCACGTAGACGAACGACCCACCGGACCACACGGCCGAGTTCAGCGCGGCGAACTTGTTGTCGCCAGCCGGGATCACGGTGCCGAAGTACTCCTGGAACAGCTCGGGATGCTCCCGCAGACCGGTGTCCGTGTCCATAAAGATCACGCCCTGGGACTCCAGGTCTTCGCGGATCTGGTGATAAACGACCTCGGATTCGTACTGGGCCGCGACTCCGGCGACGAGGCGTTGCTTCTCCGCCTCCGGGATGCCCAGCCGGTCATAGGTGGTCTTGATGTCCTCGGGAAGGTCTTCCCAGCTCGTCGCCTGCTTCTCGGTAGAGCGCACGAAGTACTTGATGGAGTCGAAGTCGATGCCGCTCAAGTCGGCTCCCCAACTCGGCATCGGCTTCTTGTCGAAAAGCCGCAGAGCCTTCAGCCGGGCTTTGAGCATCCACTCAGGCTCGTTCTTCAGCGCGGAGATGTTCCGGACGACCGCCTCGGACAGACCACGCTGCGCGGACATACCGGCGGCATCGGAGTCGTGCCAGCCGTATTCGTAGGCACCGATCGACGCGATGATCTCGTCATCGCTGTGCTTCTCCGGCGCGGTCAGGACCGCGTCGGTGTCTTGGGTAGGGGCGCTCATGTCAGTCCTTGTCCGTGGTCGTGGGACGGATCGGTGGGTTCGGCAGCTGCCGCGGCCGGCTCGCCACGGGTGCGGGCAACCGGAACGGGGATGCTGGTCGTGCAGGCGTGTCCACCTGCGGCCATGGTGGCCAGCCGTTGTACATGGGAGCCGAGCAGATGCGCGAAGGCGACCTGCTCGGCTTCGCAGAGCTGGGGGAACTCGGCGGCGATGCGCAAGACGGGGCAATGGCCTTGGCACAACTGCACCGTCGCCGTGCCACCCACCGGCCGGATACTGGCCGCGAACCCCTCGTCGCTCAATGCCTGGGCCAACTGAGTGACGCGCGCGGCGAAATCCTCGGTATTCAGCCGCTCGGCGCAACGGGCGGCAAGTTCAGCCACTCGGCGCTGTGCAAACAGTTCGACGGCCTCTTCTCCGGCCGTCTCCCGCAGCAGGCGCAAGGCTTGCAGGGCGACATCGGAATAGGCACCGGATAGCTCCCCCTGGCCCCGCGGGGTGGCGACGTAGAGGCGAGCTGGGCGCCCACGGAGCCGCGTGGCCGGGGCTGGCTCATGAACGGCGACCAGGCCGTCATCCTCCAATTGTGCGAGGTGGCGGCGGACAGCGGTGGGGGTGACCCCGAGATGGGAGGCCAAGGTTGCAGCGCTGACCGGACCATCGGCCGCGACCAGCTCAAGAATCCGCAGCCGAGCAGGGCTGTCAACATCCACGGAACGGGTCGCCGCACCCAGCCGGGCGTGCTCATCGATCGTGGCCATGGCCATCAAGACGGTTCCCTTCTGCGCTCTACGTACCGGCCCGCCTGAAGGCAGCCCAGACCCCTCCGGATATAGGCAACATCTTTCTTCCCTAATTCAATCCGCGCAACCAAGGCAAGCCTCACTTCGCAAGGAGCTCTGGGCGGCTTCGCCTAGACTGCCCGCGTGTCCGAACCACCCGCAGTCCTCGTCACCGACCTTGTCAAGCGATACGCAGGGCAACCTGTCGTCCACGGAGTGAACCTCACCGTTGAGCGCGGCACGGTGACCGCCGTGCTCGGACCCAACGGTGCCGGGAAGACCACGACCATCGAGTGTTGCGAGGGATTGCGGAACCCGGACGGCGGTACCGTGCGGGTTCTCGGACGCAATCCGGCGACGGAATCGGGTGAACTCCGGCCTCGGGTCGGAGTCATGCTGCAAGACGGCGGCCTCCCCTCCGGGGCACGAGCCTTGGCCGTGCTGGAACACGTCTCAGCCATGTACGCCCGCCCCCGGGACACCGGCGAACTCGCCGAACGGCTCGGGCTACACGCCTTTGCCCGCACCCCGGTACGGCGACTGTCGGGCGGACAACGCCAAAGGCTGGCCCTGGCCACGGCCGTCGTCGGGCGCCCGGAGTTGGTCTTCCTCGATGAGCCCAGCGCAGGAATGGACCCGCAGAGCCGCCACGCCGTCTGGGACCTCGTGCGCGAGCTCGCCGCCGACGGCGTCAGCATCGTGTTGACCACACACTTGATGGACGAGGCCGAGGACCTGGCGGACTACGTCTACATCCTGGACCACGGCAAAGTCATCGCTGCCGGCGAAACACGGACCCTTCTCACCTCCGGGCCGCTCAGTCAGTCGATCAGCATCGAGGCGCCGCCCGGACTCGACACGGCACCCCTGCTCGCCGCCTTGGGGGGCAACGGAGCAACCTGGTCAGTAACCGAGACCGAACCGGGCCACTACGCCGCCGCCGGCCCCGTCACACCCGCCGCATTGCTCGCTGTCTCGCACTGGCTGGCCGACGATGAACGCCTGCCCACCCAGATCACTATCGGCAGGCGCACGCTGGAGGACGTTTTCCTCGATCTCACCGGACGGAGACTGCGATGACCACCGAGTTCGCGCCGCCCCACGATTCCCAGCCCATCAGCGAACGCGACCCGGCCACCGTCGCTCCTGGTGGGGCCGGGGCCGCACCCACCTGGCGCCGAGTGCTGGCGCAGGGTGCCTTCGAGACCCGCACCCTGTTCCGCAACGGCGAACAGCTATTGGTGACGCTCTTCTTGCCGGCCCTTCTCCTGGTAGGCATGGCGCAGGTCGAAGCCTTCGAAATCGAGACCAACGGCGCGGCCCGAATCGATGTCGTGACCCCCGGAGTGCTCGCCCTGGCCGTGATGTCGAGCGCGTTTGCCTCTCAGGCAATCGCGACCGCCTTCGACCGACGCAACGGCGTGCTGCGCATGCTGGCCACGACACCGCTCGGCCGTTCGGGACTGTTGGCGGGCAAGATCGTCGCTGTTCTTGCCGTCGAGGCGGTCCAACTCATCGTGCTCAGCACCCTGGGATTGGTGCTCGGCTGGCGGCCTGATCCCGCAGGAATCCCCGGGGCGATCCTCGCGGTGGTCCTCGGCGCGGCCGCTTTCGCAGGTCTCGCCCTATTCCTGGCGGGGACGCTGCGGGCGGAGGCAGTCATTGCCGTCGCGAACCTCGTCTTGGTGGTGTTGGCTGTGGCGGGCGGGATCCTGGTGCCCGTGACACAACTGCCCGGCCCCTTGGCCGATATCGCGCCGTGGCTCCCATCCGGCGCACTCGGTGAGGCGATGCGAGGCTCGCTGCTCGACGGGTCTTTCCCTGGAGCGGCGTTCGCCGTCTTGGCCGCCTGGACCGTGGTCTTCAGCTGGGGCGCCGTCCGGCTCTTCCGCTGGCGGGACTGAATCCGGCACCTCCCAGGGGCTACGGTAGGTCCGTGAGCACCCCCCACTCCGAGACCGGCCAGTCCACCGCCGCCACGAGCACCTGGGAGAGGTTGCGTGCGCGGGTCCGGCAATCGCGCTGGATGGGTCGTACGCACGGGCTGCTGATCGCCAACCTCATCGCCCAGATGGCGATCATCGTCACCGGTGGGGCGGTTCGCCTCACCGCCTCGGGGCTAGGCTGTTCGCAGTGGCCCGCCTGCCAACCCGGACGCTTCACCCCGCAGTTCCACGAGGCGACGGCCGCCCACGAGTACATCGAGTTCGGCAACCGCACCTTGACCTTCGTCCTGGTTGTCCTGGCGGTGGCTGTGGCCCTGGTTACCGGCGTCCGCGACGACCGGTCCCCTGCCTACCGATTCCTCGGGCTGACCCCACTGATCGGCGTCTTCGCTCAGGCAATCATCGGTGGCGTCGTGGTGCTGCTGGAACTCAACCCGGCGTGGGTCGCCCTGCACTATCTGGTCTCGGCCGGCCTCGTCTGGGTATCCACCCTATTGCTCTACCGTTCCGGCGAGGGCGACGGCGCACCGTCTCCGACCGCCGACCGCCGAGTCACCCTCATCACATGGGCGTTGGGCACTCTGTTGGTGCCGATTCTGCTGCTCGGCGCAATCGTCACCGGTTCCGGGCCACATGGCGGCGACGACGAGGTCGCCTACCGATTCAGCTTCGACCCGGTGTTCATCACCCGGTTCCACGCCGGCTGCGTCTGGGTCTTCCTCGCGCTGTTGGTCGCCTTGATCTACTTCACGCGGCGCAGCCGGGCGACCGACGAGACCCGCCGCGCGGCGCTCGTCCTCGTGGTGGTGACCGTCACCCAGGGGCTGATCGGCTACGTCCAGTACTTCACGAGCCTGCCCGCGTTCCTGGTCGGCATGCACATGGCGGGCTCGGCCCTGCTGACCGCAGCCACAACCTGGTTGGTGCTCACCACCCGGACCCGCTCGGAAGTCGCCGGCGATGCCGTTGCCGGCACCGAGTCCGGCACGGTGGCTCAGGGATCACGCTGAACCGAATGGCGCTCCACGCCCGCGGAACTCGCCCACCGAACCGTTCACTTAGGAGAAGACCATGGCTAGCCTCGTCGTCCATTTCGAGATTCACGCCAGCGAGCCTCAACGGCTGATCGACTTCTACTCCGAGTTGCTCGGTTGGACGTTCACACGGTTCGGTGAGGCGCCGTACTGGGTCATCGACACCGGCGACGGTTCCATCCACAACCCCGGTGAACCCGGTCGCGGCATCAACGGCGGCCTGGTGCAACGCCCGCAGGCGCGACCTGAAGTAGGCGCACCGATCAACGGCGCCAACCTTGTCATCGGCGTCGAAGATATCGACGGGACCTTCGCCAAGGGCCTCGAGCTCGGCGCGGCGCAGGCACTGCCGCTCGACGACATGCCCGGCATCGGGCGCCTGGGCTACCTCATCGACCCAGACGGAAACGTCTTCGGCATGATCAGCCCGATCATGTCCGACGGCACGAACGCGATGGGCTAGGCCGCCGAGCGTTGGGAGAGCCTCAGGCGGGGTGTCAAGGCGGTGGTGTCAACCCGTGCGCGACCGCGATGTCAACAGCTTCGGCACGGCTCGACACACCAAGTTTGCGGTAGATGCTCTTCACCTGGGTTTTGACCGTGTTCAGCGAGACCCGCCGCATCCGGGCGATATCGCTGGCCGCGACCTGACCGATGAGTAGGGCCAGAACCTCCCTCTCAGTCTCGGTCAATGTCGCGTATGGGTCCCGAGGGAACACCACCGAGGCGCGGTCCCGGAGCGCCACGATGAGCGACTCGACGAGTGACTGCAGCCCTGGGACTTCTCGGTAACGACGGTGAAGCAGCGGGGCCACCCAGTCGCTGTGGTCCAGAAAGGGGCGGCGAACCTCGCTCCCAGCAGCCACCCAGAGCGCCTCCCCTAACAGTCGGGTGGCGTTCGCGATATCCCCCAGTAGGTGGTGAATGTGACCCTCCGCGAGCAGGAGTGCGGATTCGCGTTCAGGATGGAGTTCCTCGACCTGGGAGGAACGCCACTCGCGCAACACCTCGAGCCCGCCGGAAAGGTCGCCACGCAGTGCGTGGACTCGGGCTACAGTCGGAACCAGCCACACACTGGTGCTCGCTCGGGTCCGCGCCCCCCGAACGAGGCGTTCCGCCTCGTCGAGATCGCCCCGAGCGAGGGCGACCATCAGATACCTTCCGACCAGCCGTTCGCGAAACGGTGCGCCTATCCCACGAGTTGCCGCGATGGCGGCGGCAGCGTGGTCGATCAGCACCTCCGCCCCGTCGAGGTCACCCTCGATGATCGCGAGTTCGGAACGCATCAGGTCAACCTCGAAGACGTCGATCGCACCCAAACGACGAGTGCCGTTCCAGGTCGCGTTATCCAGGGCGTCACGAGCCTCATCCACACGGCTGGCAAAGAAGCAGTTCCAGGCGTGACCGAGGTGGACATGCAACATTGCGTAGGCTCGACTCCAACCGCGCCATTCGATGAGTCTTACCATCGACCACGCCTGTGCGAATGAGTAGGAGGGCAGACCGTTGGCGTAGAGGATCATCGTCCGGTGGGCGCGGCACGTGACCTCGAGAAAGGGCAGCTCCTCGACCCGTGCGGCGCGTTCAGCCTTGTCAAGCGATGCCAGAGCCTGGCGCCAGTAGCCTCGCCAGGAGTCGAATAGTGCAGCGAACGGCAACACCGCGGCATCGAGCACCGCCCTGGAAACGCCCGCGTGGGCTAGCTGCCCGGGCATTGGCCGCATCGCCGTCTCAACCAACGCGGAACCAGAGAGCACATCGCCCTGATGCAGGGCGGCCGGTAAGTCCAGCAACGCCAGGATCGAATCAACGACGACGCGTTCGTCCGGTGCCAGGGATGCCGACAATCGACGGGCTCGGTCGAGGTAGACACCGGGGACGTCAGACCAGGGGTAACCGCCGAGGACACCCGCGGCCACCACCAGATTCGCGTAAACGTTCGTCTCGAGAACCTCGGGCGGCAGACTATCAGCAAGGAAAACGACTGTCTGCGGCAAATCGCCCGAATAGAGACGTACGAGCGTTCGACTGAGTAGGGACAATCCACCGGCCCGGTCGCCAGCGACCAGTGCATGGTGACCCGCCTGCAGGAAATTGCCCTCACTGAAGTACCAGGTGCTCGCAGCGCGATGGAGTTCTGCCAGCTCGTCCCGGCTGAGACGGTCACGCAATTCCCTCCGAAGAGCCTCGCGCAACCACGGATGATGGCGGTACCAGGTGCGATCGGCCTGGACCACGTCGAAGAGCTGGTCCTCCTCCGCCATCCACCGCAACACTTCGGCGGCATCCGTGCGTCCGGTCAGTTCCTGGGCGAGCGGCGCGCAGACCAGACCCACGATCGACGACCGCAGGAGAAACAATCGGTCCTCGGCGGACAGGGATGGGATCACCTGATCAAGGACGAAGGTAAGCACCTGGTTCGAATGACTCCACCGGTCGGGGATGTCCCAACCCGGGTGAGCGCCCTGGTCACGCAGCGCGGCCGCGGTGAGCACGGTACCCAGAGGGTGCCCCCGGACCCGTTCATAGACCCAGGCAGAGACCTCCGCAGACGCATCAGGGAGAATGACGGCCACCATCTGGGCGGTTTCCCCCGGGGAAAAGGCGATCTGGTTCTGGGTGATCTCACCGAGCTCATCACGCGCCCGTAACGCTGCAACGGGCAGGTGTCGTGAGGTACGGGAGGAGGCGACCAGTCTGAGGGTCGAGGGCGCGTAGCGGATGAGTTCGTCAAGCGCCGACAAGGATCGGCGCCCTTGGAGCGCCTGGACATCGTCCAAGACCAGCGTAATCGGCTGGCTGAGCTCCTCGAACCGAGCTAATAAGGGGGCGATACCGCCGAGATCACCGTCCGTCGGCACTGCGATCCCGTCCAACAGATGCTGGTCCGCGACAGGCAACGACGACTCGACGGCAGCCAGAACGAGGGCGGCCAAGCGGGCCGCGGTGGTGTCGTTGTCGTCGAGGCTGAGCCAGCCGACAGCGCGGTCCGCCGCCTGACTCAAGCGGTACCACTCCGCCAAGGCAGTTGTGCGCCCGCACCCGGCCATCCCGTGCAGGAACGTAACCCTGTTGACCTCGACGGAGGCCGTAATCGCCGCCATCAGAGCGACGCGGGGGATAAAGACCGCCGGCGGGCCTGGCGGTCGAAGTCTCATCGAAGGCACTTGCCCGGCGAAGAACGAAACCGAACCCGCTGACATCAGCCGCTCCTTTCCGTGAGTTACCGCGTTGCAAGGATCGAGGTTCCTTCGCATGTCGTGGCAAGAACCGTGAGAAGGATGTTTCACCCGCATCTCACCCCGCAAGGGTGAGATGCGGGTCCCGAGGGCGGCGAGACGGTTCCTAGCATCGACGAGTCGCATATGCGGAGATGGGGGAATACTCGGTTTGGTCGGATGACCACCGAGTTCCGCATGGGAACTTCAATCGTCCTAGGAGATTCGGTGCCATCAACCTCCCTTCGCCGCTTCGGACCATCACTTCGCGTTTTGGTCGGGATGATCGGAATAGTCGCCCTTGCCTTTACTTGGCTAGGGCCGGCCGACGAGGCTCGAGCCGGCCAGGCCGGTGGAAGGTACGTGGTCGACGGCAATACCGCGACGACCAAGTTCGCCTCGGGACTGAGCGCAACCTTGAGCTTCGCCGACGGACCGCAGGGCGGATTCCA
Organism: Cellulomonadaceae bacterium; assembly: GCA_031551755.1. Taxonomy (GTDB): domain Bacteria; phylum Actinomycetota; class Actinomycetes; order Actinomycetales; family Cellulomonadaceae; genus JAVBMU01. The sequence continues at coordinate 66,919 of JAVBNE010000016.1, forward strand.
GAAGCTGACGGCCAGCACGAACATCGGCAACGCCTACGGTCCGAGCGGCAACCGTGCTGGCCTGCAGATCGCCAGCCATTCGGAACGGACTGCCACCGACACGGCCTACGACATCGGGAAGATGACGATCGAATTCTCCCGTCCTGTCACTAACCCCCACCTGGACCTGCGGACCCCTATGAATCTGATATTCAACGCGGATTCCATAGATCCGACGAAGTACACGAATACGGTGACTGAGCTGAACTTCTCATTGAACGATGGTTCCAGCGATGTCACGTTCATGCCAGTCGGTTCCGTCTTCGCAAATACATACCACGTGTCGGCCGACGGGAAGACTGCAACCGGTACAGGATCGCCAACAAGTTTGGTCATGGCGACTCTCGAACTGCACGGAACCTTCTCGAGCGTGACAATTGACATCTCGAAGCGGTACCGGATCACGGGCAGTTCTGACCACCCGGACGACACCACACAGACGAATCCCCGCTATTACCCGCTGAACCCGCTCACCTCGAGCTTTGCCGTGACCGTCGATGAGGACTTCGGTCAGGCATCCACCTCCTACGGAAACGCCTCCCATGTCATTGGCGGCCTCTACTTGGGTCGATCGGCCACCGTTGCGAACTCGAACGGCCTTTCCACGACCGCCGGACGCAACTCCGGCGACGTCAACGACGCGGTGACCGCATGGCCGGCCCTCAAGACCTCCGCACGCGGATCGCTCTATTCGGTCGACGTGCCGATCACGAACCCGGGTGACGCCGCGGTGCTCGCCGGATGGGTTGACTTCAACGGTAACGGCGCCTTCGATGACGGGGAGAAGGCTACCGCCGCGATCGATCCGTCAGCAGGAGCATCGACTGCACGGCTGACTTGGACGGTCCCCGCCGACACCAGAGCCGGCGCAACCTGGACCCGACTCCGCTTGATGGCAGGTGACACGCCTGCCACCGCCGAGGGAATGGCAGACTCCGGCGAGGTTGAGGATTCATCGATCACCATCATCGGCAACATCGCGAACCTCTCCATCACGAAATCCGGTGGCGCAAGCGTCCAACTCGGCGGTCAGGCCACCTGGACGATCGGCGTGACGAACGGCACCACCGATGACACTCCGCCCACAGACACAGCCGTGTCGGGAGCCGTCATGTCCGACCACGTCCCAGACGAATTCACCGGTGTCAGTTGGACATGCCAAGTACTGGCAGGAGGTACCTGCGTCGACGCCTCCGGCGCTGGCAACGTCATCGAGGCACGGTCAAATCTCGCGATCGGCGGTGCGGTCCGCTATACCGTCACGGGAACGCTGTCGGCCATGCCCGCGCGAGCAACCTTCGCGAATACGGCCCGCGTCGAACTGCCGACTGGAATCGTGGACCCGAACGGACCCAGAGAGTCGACGGCGACTGGGGTGACCCCGACTCTGCAGATCGCCAAGAAGGCCGACGAAGAGACCACTGCCCCCGGCGAGGTGGTGGAGTACACGCTGACGGTTCACAATCCCTCTACGTTCGACTACGCCGGCGCGCACGTGACCGATGACCTGTCCGGGGTGCTGGACGACGCCGACTTCGTCGGGTCCGCCTCCGCCAGCTCCGGAACGGTCACCTATTCGGCTCCCGAACTGGCCTGGACCGGAGATGTGCCTGCGGGCGCAACAACCACGATCGAGTACCGTGTCAAAGTCCGCACCGACGCGCGCGGTGACCACCTACTCATCAACCGAGCTTATGGTCAGGGTCCGGACAGCTCATGCACCGTCCTGGATCCGTGTACCACGACGACGGCCGCCGAGATCCCCGATCCGGCCTTGACGATCCGCAAAGTGATTGACAACTCTCGCCCCACCCCAGGCGACACAGTCACCTATACCGTCACCGTCACAAACCCGGTGACTGTCGACTATCGCGGCGCAGCCTACTTGGACGATCTTTCCTCCGTGCTGGACGACGCAGACCTGGTCGGTGTTCCGACGACGGACCTCGGCACCGTGACCGTCACCGACGGTGTGCTGACCTGGACCGGGGATGTCCCTGCCGGCAGGACCGCGACCACCACCTACCAAGTAAAGATTCGCCCTGATGGCAGGGGCGACCATCAGCTGGTCAATATCGTCGTGGCCCAGACCCCCGGGACGAACTGTCCCGAAGGATCCACTGATCCGCAGTGCGCAACTCGCACGATCGCGGACGTCCCTGGCCCGGCGCTGGCTGTATCGAAGGCCACCGACCATGCCCGCCCAGCTCCGGGCGACCAGGTCGGGTACACGATCACGTTGGCCAATCCCACCTCGGCCGACTATCCCGACGCGAAGGTGATCGACGACTTGTCCGATGTCCTCGGCGTAGCCGACCTCGTCGATGGAAGTCTCACCGCCACGGCCGGTGAGGCCACCATCGCGGGCTCCGTCATCACCTGCAACGGGAATGTGCCCGGCGGGAACGCCGTCACCATCACCTACGCCGTCACCGTGCGCGGGGACGCAACAGCGGAAGACCAGCTTATGAACACCGTGATTGTCAACGGACCTCATACCAATTGTCCGGCTCAGTCCACCGACCCGACGTGCACCACGAACACGCCCGTGGATGCGGATAACCCAAGCGCCCCACCTTCGCATCCGCTTCGCCTGGCCTTCACCGGTGCTGGCCTGGCGGGCGTCACCACGTTAGCCGCTGCCCTCATGCTGGCCGGCGCGCTCCTCCTGCGTCGGCGGCGAGGCAAGGACAGCTGATCGGCCGACCGCACCGAGGACGCGCACGTGCCGCCGGGGCCGGCCTCGGTGCGAGGCATCAACCAGTCAGGGGAGCCGCCGCTCCGGCCACGGCGCGTCCGCGGGTCGTAGCCCCTGCCAACAGTCGGCACGACCGGCCTGGGCCGCCAGGATGCCCACGACGGCGGACGGGTTGTGGACCCCACCGGCCAACACGGCCGCCACGGCGTCGTCGAGTGGAAGCCAGCGAAGCTCCATATCCAGTTCTTCGGCCTCCCGCGTGTGTCGCTCGTCGGCCGGAACCGCCGATAGGTCACGCGCCAAGAACACCCGCAGTGCCTCGTTCGAACCGCCGGGCGTCGTGTAGTAGTCGACCAGCACGTCCCACCGGGCCGCCCGCAGGTCGGCCTCCTCGGCCAGCTCCCGGGCAGCGGCCACACAGGCGTCCTCCCCAGGCACGTCGAGCAGGCCGGCCGGAGGCTCCCACAGCTCACGCCCGACAGGGTGGCGGTACTGCCGCAGCAACAACACCCTCTCGTGTTCATCGAGGGCAACCACCGCCACGGCACCCGGATGATCGACGTAGTCCCGCTGGACGACTCCCCCAGCGCCGAGATCCACCGTGTCGGAGCGCAGATCAAAAATCCGGCCCTGGTAGACGGTCACGCCCGACGACGCGGGGCGCGGGGCAACCACGTCAGCCACAGCGGGACCGGCCATCTCAGCCGGCCTGCCGGACGAGAGCCGCACCGATGAGGCCGGCGAACAGCGGGTGCGCGCGTGTGGGCCGGGACTTGAACTCGGGGTGCGCCTGTGTGCTGACGTAGTAGGGATGCACGTCGGTGGGCAACTCAACGAACTCCACCAGCGTGGAATCCGGTGATGTCCCGGAGATCACCAGGCCCGCCCGCTCCAGCCGGTCCCGGTAGGCATTGTTGACTTCATAGCGATGCCGATGGCGTTCGGAGACCCGCTCCGCCCCGTAGGTCTTGGCAGTCAGCGAACCGGGCAGCAGGACGGCGTCATAGGCTCCCAACCGCATCGTCCCTCCGAGGTCCCCGTCACCACCGACGATGTCGAGCTGTTCCTCCATGGTGGCGACCACCGGGCTGGCGGTCTCGGGGTCGAACTCGGTGGACGACGCATCATCGATGTTGGCGACGTTCCGCGCGAACTCGATCACCATGGACTGCAGCCCCAGGCAGATGCCGAGTGTCGGCACCAGGTTCTCCCGGGCCCAGCGCAGCGCGCCGACCTTCCCCTCGATCCCCCGCACCCCGAATCCACCGGGGACCAGCACCGCATCCGCACCAGCGAGTGCCTTCTTGGCACCGGCACTCGTCTGGCAGTCGTCGGCCGGCACCCAACGCACGGTGACCTTCGCATCATGGGCGAAACCACCGGCCCGCAGCGCCTCGGTGACTGAAAGATAAGCATCCGGCAGGTCGATGTACTTGCCGACGAGCGCCACCTCGACGTGGTGGGCTGGTTCGTGCACCCGCTCCAACAGCTGGTTCCAGCCGTCCCAGTCGACATCCCGGAACGGCAGTCCCATCCGCCGCACCACGTAGGCGTCCAGCCCTTCGGAATGCAGCACCTTCGGGATGTCGTAGATGCTCGCCGCATCCATCGCGTTTACGACGGCAGCATTGTCGACATCACAGAACAGCGCGATCTTGCGCTTCACCGACTCCGGCACCACCCGGTCCGCACGGAGCACGATCGCATCCGGTTGGATACCGATGCTGCGCAACGCCGCGACCGAGTGCTGTGTCGGCTTCGTCTTGAGTTCCCCCGAGGGGCCGATGTACGGCACGAGGGAGACGTGCAGGAAAAAGACATCGTCCCGGCCGAGTTCGTGGCGCACCTGACGCGCGGCTTCCAGGAACGGTTGCGACTCGATGTCGCCGACGGTGCCACCGATCTCGGTGATGATGACGTCCACGTCGGGGCCGGCCTGGGCGCGCATCCGGGACTTGATCTCATCTGTGATGTGCGGGATCACCTGGACGGTGTCACCCAGGTACTCCCCCCGGCGTTCCCGGGCGATGACCTGCGAGTAGACCTGACCGGTGGTGACATTCGACTCCGCCGTCAAAGGAACGTCAAGGAAGCGTTCGTAGTGGCCGATGTCGAGGTCCGTCTCGGCACCATCATCGGTGACGAAGACCTCGCCGTGCTGGAACGGGTTCATCGTTCCCGGGTCGACGTTCAGGTACGGGTCGAGCTTTTGCATCGTGACCCGCAGCCCACGGGAGCGAAGAAGTCGGCCCAGACTGGAGGCGCTCAATCCCTTGCCGAGCGACGAGGCGACGCCTCCAGTGACGAAGATATGCGCGGTGCGGTGTTCGGCACGCGTCGAGGTTTGGGGGCGGGAGTTTGGCCGGAGCGGGTGATCTGCCACGGAACTCCATGCTATCAGCGACACGCGCATTCAGTGCGCCGTCGGCTCCGATCCCGCAGCCGGAGTACGTGGCCGGCGCATGATGCCGAGGACAGCGGAGCGGTCAGCCACCAACGTCACGCCGATCACGACGGCAGCGCCGAGCAAAGCGGTGAAAAAGCCTATGCCCAACGCCGGAACGACGCCAGACTGTGGACCCAGGAGGGCACGAGAAAGCGCCATGCCGAGCCCGGCTCCCGCCGCAATGCCCACGACGAGAACCGCGCAGGTGCGCGATACCCCCGCTACGGCCGCCGAACCGGCATAGCGCCGGGCCGCGACGACCAACAGCACGCCGGCGACCGCCATACCGATCGTGGAGGCCAGGCCGAGCAGAGTCAGCACCTCACGCTGGCTGGAGGCACCCCACAGGGCAGGGAGCGCGAATGATCCTGCAGCCACCACCAGCCACCCGAGCGAGGCAGCCGTCACCGCCGATCGCTGTCGGTCAACGGTGTAGAGCGCCCGTGACAGGTGCAGGATCAGTGCGTAGCCGATGATGCCGGGAGCCATGGCCGCCACCGCGGGACCGAGCCCGTTCACCGCACCGCGAGCGACCGTGCCGAAAACCACCTCGACGGCACCGGCCGCTGCCATGAGTGCCGCGACACCTGCCCCGGAAACCACCAGGACTGCTCGTGTCGTGGTGGCCAGCAGCGTGCGGAAGGCATCCATCCGCTCATTCGCCACGTGTTCAGCCAGTCGCGGGAAAGCACTCGTCGCCAACGGGAACGCCAATACGGCATAGGGCAGCAAATAGACCTGCTGGGCGTAGAGGAAGGTCGGAAAGGTCTCCTCCGGCCCGAAGGCATAGGACGCACCCAACGCGGCCAGCACCGACAGCTGTTGCCCGACGACGACCCCGACCCCCGCGAGCGCCAGCCGCCTGGCCCGGGCACCCTCCCCACCCGGAAACCGCAGGGTCGGACGCAGCCGGGTGCCGGTATTTCGCACCGGGAGGACCAGTGGCAGGGCCAGCACCGCCGCGCTCGCGGTGGTCCCCCACGCCAACCAGGACAGCGACGCGGAGGACAACTGCGAAACCTGCGCCTGGGAGCCGTCGGCCATCCGGGCGAAAACGAGATAGACGACGATCAACGACACGCTCGACAGCAGCGGCACGAAGGCCTGCCAGAAGAACCGCTTGTGGGCCTGCAGCACCGCACCGAGGACGACTGCGATGCCGTAGAGCGGAATCTGGGCGGCGAAGACCCGCACGAAGGAGGCCGTCACAGCTGCCAACTCCGGGTGTTTGGCCATCAGGATGTCGGCGATGGGTCCCGCCGCCAATGCGAGCACGCCACCGACCGGCACGAGCACCATGAGCGTCCACCCGAGCATTGCAGAGGCGATCTTGGAGACGTCGATCTGCGAACGCCGCGCGATCGGCCCGGCGAGCAAGGGCACGATCGATCCGGCCAGCGCCCCTCCTGCCGCAACCTCGAAGAGGATGTTCGGCAGCTGGTTGGCCGACATATACGCCGAACCGACGCCCTCTGTCCCGACGGAGCCGGAGAGCACCAGAGTGCGGGCGAACCCGACCAGGCGGCTGGCGATGTTCACCGCCGTGATCATCACGGCGGCGCCCGCGAGCGTTCTCGTCGCGGCCCGCAGGCGACCGCCACGCGCGCTCAATCGCCGGCTTTCGCCGGGGCGACGGGGCGACGTCCGATCCCATCCAGGCGCCGCAGGACCGGGTTCTTCTCGATGACGGCGGAGAAGCTGATGCGCTCACTGGCCAGGGTCAGCCCCACCACAGCCGTCAGCGCGGTTAGCCGGACCGACCGCGGCGCACCGGTGGCCAATTGCGCGCCGAGAACCGCACCGAGGGCGTTGGCCCCGCAGTCCCCCAGCATGTCGCGTTCGGCCAAATCGCCCGGGGCGGTGGCAGCGGCGACTCCGAGGACGGCCCCGGAAAGGTCACCGGTGGGCGATCCGACCATCGCCGTGCTGATCACCGCTGCGGCCTTCAGCGCCCGCCCGGGGCGCAGGTCGAGAAGATTCAGTAGATTCGCCGTGCCGGCGATCAACGCGGTGTCGATCCCGACATCGACGGCACGCCCCCACCCCGACCGGCCTCGGCTGCCGACGACCGCAGCCGCCACGGCGGTCGCTCCGATACCGAGAACCTTGAGACCGCCAGTCGTGAGCTGCCCGTGTGCCAGTGCGCCGAGGTGGCCCTTGAGCCCCTTGGTGCGCGTGGAGGTGTCCTCCGCGAGGTCGTCCACCAAACCGAAGGCACCGCCACCGAGCGCCGCGATCGTGCCCACTGCACCGGCTGAGCCGCCGGCAGTAAGCGATCCGGCGATCAGGCCGGCGGTCACGGCCGGTCCGGCCAACAGGCTGATGGGTTCGCCACGATGATTGGTGCGCGTCCACCGTTCGGGGCCTCCCGGCGGAGCCTGCGCTGCCGCCCGGCGCACCGACGTGGTTGCTACGCCCGCCACAGCCAGGCCGGCCGCAAACCGTCCGAGCCTCACCGGCTCAGCCTTCGCCGGTGCCGGAAGTGACCGGCGGCAGATGGACCGCGGGGGGCAGGACGGCGGTCGCGCTGGCTTCGAAGCCGTATTGACCCACCTCGTCAGCGACTCGGGCCGCCAGAGCCAATGGCACGCAAATCAGGCCGGCCGTGTCGTCGATACCGCTCACTGTCGAGACGGTCCCCGCCAGATCGCGGTCGGCGCGGATAGCCGAGATCAGGTCGCCGGTCTTCGCCTCTGGTCCCACGACGATCGCAGCTTTGGAGACTTCCTGGGCGGCGTCCGCCAAGGTTGCCTCGAGATCCACGACATACGCCGTGGACTCCTTGGCCGCCGCGGTGGCCGAAGCGCTCGGAGCAACAACGGCCGGTGCACCGGATGAGATCAAGACCACCAGATCCGCCGGCTGGCTCTGCTCCATCTCCGTCGCGATCAACTCGAGTCGCACGAGCTGGCTGGACAGTTCGACGGCTGCCTCGCTGCGCACGTCCATGCTCTGTGCCGATACCCCGGTCAGCGATAGCGCGAGTGCTCTGGCCAGCTTCTCGTCGGCTGTCGCGTTCTGCGGCATGGTCCCCAAGTAGTCGGTCAGCCCACCGGCGACCGTCGCACGCACGGACTCGTCGGATTTGCGGGTCCACGCCTCCGCCAATCGCACATGACCGACGACGGTGGCGCCGGCAGCCTCCAGCTCACCGGTCACCGCCTGGTAGCGGTCCTTGTCCGAGCCATCGAGTTCGACCACGGCCACCCTGCGACCGGTGAGCGCTCCGTCCACCAACTGCGGACCGGCAGCTTCGATGAACTGGGCGCTGTCTCTCGTGTCGGTGTTCGCGGCGCTGAGCTGATCGCGCAGGTCATTGCGTTCCGACCGCAGACTCGCAACCTGGTCCGTGAGCTGATCGCCGATCGCGTTCTGCAAGGGTCCGGCACCCAGAATGATGCCCACGGCCAACGCCAGGAAGACGGAGATCAGCGAGACGATGTGGTACCTAAAGTCGATCACGGTACGGCGTGGCCCTTCAGTGGAAGTCGGCGGTGCGAGGGTGGACAAGGACGACGGCGGCCCCGAGGGGGTGTTCCGCGAGCAACGGCCGTGGGCTCACGAGAACAGCCCCGACAACCAGGACGTGAAGTCGTCGACCTGGGCGCCGAGCAAGCCGACGAAAGTCTGCCCGGCCGCGGTCGAGAGCATCGCCATCACCACCGCGAAGACACCAGCCAGGGAGAGCAACGCGAGCTGGACATTCGAGATCCGGTGGCGGTAGAGACGCGAGACGCCCTTGGCGTCGACCAGTTTCCCGCCGACCCTCAGTCGGGTCAGGAAGGTGCTGGCCATTCCCGCACGCCCTTTGTCGAGGAATTCCACGAGGGTCGCATGGGTTCCGACCGCCACGATCATCTCGGCTCCCTTGTCATCGGCCAGGAGCATCGCGATGTCTTCACTCGTACCGGTCGCCGGGAACACGACAGGCTCCACACCGAGCTCGCGGACCCGATCCAGGCCGGGTGCGTTCCCGTCCCGGTAGGCATGCACCACGATCTCGGCGCCACAGCTCAACGCCCGGTCCGACACTGAATCCATGTCACCGACGATCATGTCCGGTTTCCAGCCGGCATCGAGAATCGCGTCGGCGCCGCCGTCGACACCGATCAGGATGGGCCGGTACTCCTTGATGTAGGGGCGCAACGTGATGAGGTCTTCGCGGTAGTGGTAGCCGCGCACGACGATCAGCACTTGACGGCCGTCGATCACCGTCCGCACATCAGGGACACCGACGCCGTCGAGCAGGAGTTCGCGCTCGCGCCGCAGGTAGTCCATCGTGTTCTCGGCGAATCGCTCGATCTCGCCGGAAAGGTTCGTCCTGGCTTCCTCGAGGCTGGCCTCGATCGTCTCCGCGGACTGCCGGGTGCCCTTCGCCAGGAGTTCACCACCCAGATGAACCTCGCCCTCATGCAGGCTAAGTTCCCGGCCGTCGGCGATTTTCATGATGTCCGGGCCGAGATCGTCGATCAACACGATGCCGGCTTCGACGAGGATTTCCGGCCCCAGGTTCGGATACCGGCCGGAGATTGACTTAGCGGCATTGAGGACGGCGATCGGACGAGCCGTGACCAGGGCATCGGCGGCTACCCGGTCGATGTCGACATGGTCGATCACCGCGATATCGCCGGGCTTCAGGCGTTTGGTGAGCGCCTTCGTGCGAGCATCGACTCGGGCCGCGCCTCGGGTTTCCGAGCCGACCGGTGACGTGGTGGTGCGCAGCCTCATTCTCATCGCGGTCTATCGTCCCACGACTGAGGACTCAAGAAGTTCGATCGCATGCCGCCGAGCATTATCCGAGTCTTCTTGGCCGGAAAGCATCCGGGCCAGTTCGCGGACCCGATCCTCACCCTCGACCGCGACCACCCCCGTGACGGTGATGCCACCCGAGTCTGCCGACGACTTGGTGACGACGAGCTGCGCATCAGCGAAGGCCGCGACCTGGGCAAGGTGGGTCACCACGATCACCTGGGTGGAACGGGCCAGCATCGCCAACCGCCGGCCGACCTCCACGGCTGCCCGGCCACCGACTCCGGCATCCACTTCGTCGAAGATGAAGGTGGGTAACGGCTCGGCTTGATCGCCAGCGGCGTGGGCGGTCGCGAGAGCAACCTCGATTGACAGCATCACCCGGGAGAGCTCACCACCCGAAGCGCCTTGACCGAGCGGCCGAGGCGGTGCACCCGGGTGCGGGATGAGCGAAAAGGTCACCGCATCGGCACCCGCCGGTCCCGACTCAGGCGCTGGGGTGACCTCGACGACCAAGCTAGCGCCCGTCATCGCCAGGCCGTGCAGTTCCTCAGTGACCGCCCGGGCAACGAGTTCCGCTGCCTTTGTGCGGGCTATGGTGATCTCGGCACCGAGCCGTGCCAGCTCACCATCCAGTTCCTCACAGCGCGAAGTCAGGGTTGCCAGCCGCTCCCCATCGTCGTCGAGTTCCAGCAGCCGTAGCCCGGCGTCGGACGCCCAGGACAGCACGTCGTCGATGGTGCTGCCGTAGGAACGTGTGAGGGACCCCAGCTCGGCCAGGCGGACGTGGGCAGCCTCCAGCCCACCGGGATCGGAGGTCAGGTCCTCCGCATAGCCCGACAGATCCGTGGCGATATCCGCGAGCGCGTAACTCACATCCGCAAGCCGTTCAGCGAAGGAGGCCAGCACCGGGTCCGCGTCGATATTCGCCTCGACCGCCCGCCGGGCCTGTTCCACGAACTCGACCGCGCTGCGCCCCTCGTTGGTGAGCGGGTCCCCGGCCGTGGCCTCATGGGCTTCTTGGACCGCACGCCGCAGGGCTTCGGAATTGCTCAGGCGGGCGATCTGGGCCGCGAGAGCAGAATCCTCGCTCGGTTGGGGGTCGATACGTTCGACTTCGGCGAGCCCGAGGCGCAGCAGCTCGGCCTCTCGGGCACGCTCGACCGTGTGGGCGCGAATTTCGACCAATTGCGCGGCCAGGGCGGCGCGTTCCTGCCACACGGTGCGGTAATCGGCAAGAACCTCGGCGTGTCTGCGGCCCGCGAAGGCATCTAGGGCAGCTCGTTGCCGACTTGCGGTCCGTAGCCGGATCTGGTCTGCCTGGCCGTGCACGGTGACGAGGTCATCCGCAACCTCCGCCAGTACCGACTGTGGCACGCTCCGTCCGCCCAGGTGCGCCCGGGACCGCCCACTGGCGGCGACCGTCCGCAGGATCACCACCGTGCCGTCGTCTTCGACCTCGCCGCCGGCGTCGTCGACACGCCGCAGGACAGCGGGACGGTCCTTGACGACCAGTCGGCCCTCGACCACGGCGGCATCGGCACCCGGCCGCACCGCGGCGGAGTTCGCCTTGCCTCCCATGAGCAGCCCGAGTCCTGTGAGCACCATCGTCTTCCCGGCACCGGTCTCACCGGTGATGACCGTCAGTCCAGGTCCGAGGGGCACCGTGGCCGACTCGATCACCCCGAGGTTCTCAATGGCGATCTCTTCGATCATTGGCCGACCTCCGACGAGTTCCGCGTGGATTTGCGGTCCCGCCATCCGTCGACCGGCAACGAGAATTTGGACACGAGACGGTCGGCGAATGAAGCCTTGTTGAGGCGGGCCAGCCGGATCGGAACCAGCCCACGCCGCACCTCCACCCGCGCGCCGATCGGTAGGTCGATCCGCCGCCGCCCATCGCAGATCAACACGCCTGAAGTCACCGATCCTGGAAGCACATCCACTGTGAAGGTTGCCGACGGTCCCACCACCAAGGGCCGCGCAAACAGCGCATGAGCCGCAATCGGCACCAACTGCACCGCATCGACGTCGGGCCAGATCACCGGGCCGCCGGCTGAGAAGGCATGGGCGGTCGAGCCGGTCGCCGTCGACATCACCACCCCGTCGCATCCGAAGGTGGACAACGGCCGGCCATCGACTCCGACCGCCACTTCGAGCATTCGCTCGCGTTGTGCCTTCTCGACCGTGGCGTCGTTCAACGCCCACCCGGTGATCGGTTCGGCTGCATCGGGCAGGTGCACGCGGACATCGATCACCTGTCGTTCTTCGACGTCGTAGTCATGCGCCGCTAACCGCTGAACCGCCTCATGAAGGTCTTCACGCTCGCCTTCGGCGAGGAAGCCCACATGACCGAGGTTCACGCCCAGGAGTGGCACATCCGACCCATGGGTCAACTCGGCAGCCCGCAAGATGGTGCCATCTCCCCCAAGCACCATCACGACCTCAGACTCCGCGACGCCCTCGCGGGTCCGGTTCGCTGCCATGTGGTCACCGAATTGCTCGGCGAGGTCGTCGTCGTGCAACCGGACGACGAAGCCAGCGTCCTCGAGTTCCTTGACGGCGGTCTGCATCGCAACGACTGCCTCCGGCCGACCACCGTGAGTCACGATCAGCACTTGACGAGTCATCGGGCTCCTTCTTCCGCGCAGTGGCCTGGAACGATCACCGTCCGTCCTCCTCGGCCAGGGCAAGTTGTGCGACCAACCCCGTGTGGATCTCCTCGAAGACCTCAACGTGTTCGCGTGTGGGCCGGTCCGCCAGCATCGTCAGCGAGTCGGCGAGTTCTTCGAACGTCCGGCCGGCACCCGCGACTGCGCGATCGCCATCATCTACGTGCATCCTGCCTCCTCATCGACCGCCTGCGTGTGTGGACATCGCCTGCGCGGACCACGCTACCCGCCCGAGCCGACAGGCCGTCACTGTTTCACTCAGGAAACAACGGGGACCAACTCGGGCACCGTGGCAGGATCGAGCGATTCGCCTTTGTCCACGGCGTCCCAGACCGCGGTACACACGGCCCGAGCTGTGTCGATCGTGATCGGTCCCGGTGCTAATTCCAGGTGACCTTTCACGACGCGAGCGGCGGCGAGTCGGCAGTTCCACCATCGCGCCGCATCGCGCTCCGGTACCGGATGGACCTCCAACAGCGCGCGCAGATCAATGCCCAAATAGTGCGGCCGTAAGCTGGCGGGCGCTAGCGCGGCGTCGCGGACGGTACTGACGCCCGTCAGCACGTGGAGGCCGTCGATGCCTCCTTCGCGAGCACCCGCAAGGTCAGTGTCGAGCCGATCCCCGATCACCAGCGGGGACCGTGCGCCCACACGCTCGACGGCCAGCTCATACATCCGCGGGGACGGTTTGCCCGCGCTCTCGGCTATGCGGCCCGTCGCGACCTCCACCGCTGCGACCAAGGCGCCGTTCCCAGGGGCGATCCCGCGCGCGGTCGGGATCGACAGGTCCTTGTTGCTCGCCACATGCCAGGCGCCACCCTCGACGGCGTAGGCGGCCTCGGCGAGCCGGGTCCAGTCGATCTGTGGCGAGTATCCCTGGATGACGGCGGCCGGTGCGTCATCAGCACTATCCACGATGATGTATCCGGCGTTGCGCACTGCGGTGACCAGACCGGCACCACCGACGACCAGCACACGAGCCCCGGGCTCAAGGCGAGTACCGAGCAACGCCGCGCCGGCCTGTGCGGCCGTCATGACATCCGCCGGGAGTGTCGCGATACCGAGCCCGCTGAGCTGCTCGGCGACCGACTCCGGTTCGCGGGAGGCGTTGTTGGTCACGAAGAGCAGATGCAGATCGGCCTCTTGCCGAGCCGCGGTCAGTGATTCCACGGCGTGTGGGATGGCATCGGCTCCGCGGTAGACCACACCGTCGAGGTCGACCAACGCCAGGTCGTAGCGTTCGGCCAGCGGGACGGTGGAGGCCTGAAGGGTAGCGCTCACCCCACTACCTCGGAGTCGTCGGGGGTGGTGACGCTGGGGGCGTCGGCTGGGGTGTCCTCTGCCGAGGCTTCGGCGTCGGCTGGGGTTTCAGCGTCAGCTGAGGTGCCAGCCTGCAAATCGGCTTCGCGCGCGGAGTCGGCCGCGCCTTCGATGTCGGCTGAGCCTTCAGGGTCGACCGAGCCGGGCGCGGTGAACTCTTCAGTCAGGTCGTAGACCACGACGTCGTCATCCGCTTCTGCCGACCACTCCGACAATCCGGCCGAGGCCAACACCGCCTCCGCCTCCGGAAGTCGACCGGCTGCCTCGAGGGCACTCGCACGCGCCCGAACCAACCTCTCGGCAACCTCCTGGGCGTCTTCGCGGTCGCTGATCTCGGTCGCGATGCGCCCCTGGACCGCGTCCAACACCGCCAGGGCGGCGTCGTACTGCCCAAGGTCGACACGGGAGCCGCTCACGACGATCGCCAACTCGACCCGGACCAAGCCAGTCAGAGCCTCTGCCTCGGGAGATGCGCCGAGTGCCAATGCACGATCGGGCCGGCCCAATCCTCGTTCGCAGTCGGCCATGATCGGCAAGTGCTCCGACGAACCGTTGAGCCGGCGAACCGTCCGCAGCTCGCGCAGAGCCTCCGCGTAGCGACCTGTGCGATAGGCGGTCAATCCGGCCGCCTCACGTACGACGTCGACACGGCCGGCGCTTCGAACGGCCGCCTGAGCGTGTTCGTAGGCAAGCTCTGGGTCCGAGTCGAGAAGGCGCCCAGCCATCACGAGGTGACGCGCTGCCCGCTCGGCTGACTCCTTGCTCAGCGTACGCAGCCGCCCGCGTGGTTCACGGTCGAGGTCGGACATCTGTACGTCGTCAGGAAGCGACGGTGACTTCGGCCGATCGGCGGAGTCTGGTCGTCGAAGACGGTCCGAGCGCGAATCGTCCGTACCACGTGGGCCGGTAAAGCGCCGACCATCCTGGGCTCGTACTGGCCGACCATCATGCTTCCCGTCGCGCGGATGCTTGCCCTCGCCCCGCCGAAACTCCCTATCGCCAGCCCCTTCGCCGCGACGGAAGCCACCACTGCCACCCCTTTCACGCTCTTCACCTCGCCGACGTCCGCCACCGCGTGCGCCTGCTCCGCCCCGGCGAGCTTCCGACGCTGCACCGCGTTCAGACGACGAAGCCGATCGACGGTACCCACCGACAGCTCGTCCGCCTGCTTGCGCGCCATCCCGTGGCGCGCCTTGTCTGCTAGCTCGCGACTGTCCGGCCCTGTCCGACGCCCTCCCCGTCCCTCGCGGCGCCCACTCGCGTCGTTCGCGCTCCGGCGTGGAGTCAGACTCTTTCACTCAACGTTCCTCTCGTCGTATGGGCAATGACCATCATCCCACGTCGATGTCACGAGCAGTGGTCGATATACACAGTCGGGCGGCGCCGCGGGATACCTGGTCCGGAACGTCAAGGACAGCCGACAAGGAATCGGGTGTCCTTGTACCTTCGCCTGGCCCACGACGATCTCGACTCCCCCTGATCAGTCCGGCGAAGACCGAACAGTCAGTTCCCTCGGTTACGCAGGAGTTCCGAAATGCTGAAGGCCCACCCGGGTGTGGGTGGGCCTTCGGTAAGGGGTGTTCGGCGGTGTCCTACTCTCCCACCCCGTGGCCGGGGCAGTACCATTGGCGCTGGCAGGCTTAGCTTCCGGGTTCGGTATGGGGCCGGGCGTT
>JAVBNE010000070.1:0-5655 GCA_031551755.1 Cellulomonadaceae bacterium
TAGTTGGTACCATCTCTAGTTCTAATCACTTCCCATACTTATAACTTCATGAAATTTCTTTCTTAGGTGGTATTTACTAAAACGTATTTCCACTCAAGTATTCTAATGGTATTTCTTTATTACTTATATCACAGTTGCTTATAAAACAGTTTTAGACTCTTTCTCATTCCTGTATCTTCAATAAATGTGTGTCTTAGCTGTTATTTACAGAAATTAATTTTAAATGGAGTATTATAGTGATATTTCTGATTTTGTATATGACAGAGGCTTATATCATGGTTTTTAATCATTTTCCATTCTTGCACCTGCTTAAAAACTCTTACTAAAGTGTTAACCATTTAAATAGGTTTTTACTAGAGTACTTTATAGATATTTCTTAGTTGATTGTATCACGGATGCATAAATTGCAGCTTCTAATAATTTCCACAACTTGTACGTGCAGAAAAAGTCTCTGTCAGGTTATATTCACTTATATATCGTGTTACTGGTGTATTCTAGTTATATTTGTGAAAGTTCCTCATTGGCACTGGCAAAACTGATGGTTGCTTATATCAATTATTCTAATCATTTCCTATACATCTAACTGCATAAAAAGACTTTCTCACTTATTTTTACTAAAATCAAGTTGTTTATGGTGCATTATATTTATATTACTGAGTTCGTAATATCACAGTTGATAATATCACATTTTCTAATTTTTTTCCATACTTCTACCTTTATCAAAAGTCTATCTGGGGTGTTCTTATCTAAAATAGATTGTAACTGGTGTATTCTATTTATATATCAGAAAGTTGCAGTTTGGCAACGGCCGAATACATAGATGCATGTACCTCTATTTCTGATCATTGCCCGAACTTATAACTACATAACAAGTATTTTTCAGGTGTTATTAATTTAAACAAGATTTACTGATAAACTCTAGTAATATTTGTTAGTCGCCCATATCACCATGTCATATATCACAGTATCCAACTTTTCTGATACTTCTATTAGCTTAAAAAGGTTTCATAGCAGTCATTGACTTTATTATTGTGTTAACCATGTATTGTAGTGGTATTTCCTAGTTGGTTATATAAAAATGATTATATCACAAGCTTTAGTAATTTTCTATACTTCTGTCTAAATAAAAAGTGTTTCTTAGCTCTTTTACTCTTAATTATATTGATTACTAGTGTATTCTATTGATAATTCTTAATGTTGCTTTATGTAACTTAAAAACACATAGTGGAATATATCTAAGTTTCTAATTATTTTGCATATTTAAAAATGCATAAAATGTCTTTCACAGGTTGTATTGTCTTAAATATCTTGTTACTGCTGTGTTCTACTGATATTTCTGAGTTGCTAATATCACAGTTTTTCATTATTTTCCATAATTGTACATGCATTAAAAGTCTTTCTCAGGTGTAATTAACTTAAAAACCTTTAAACTGACGTAAAATAAGTTTTGACAGATGTATTTGTAGTGACATTGATTAGTTGCTTATATCAAAGTTTCTTCTATCACATACTCTAATAATTTCTTATGCTTCTGACTGCACACAAAGTATTTCTCAGCTCATAGTCATGTAAATAAGTTAATTACTGATATACATTGGTATTAATTTGGAAAGTTTATGTATGGAAATTGCCAAACACATAATTTGTTTATCTCTTTTTCTAATCGTTTCTTCTTCTTATAACTGCATAATATGTCTTTCTAAGGTGGGGTATTATTAAATGAGTTTTAACTTTTGTATTATTGTGACATTTCTGTTTTGCTTATATCACACTGGCTTCATAACAGTTTCAAACTATTTCAAATCAAAGTACCTGCATAAAAATTCGTTCCCAAGTGTTATTTACATTAATTAATTTTTAATTCTGTATTGTACTGATATTTCTGATTTGTGTTAATAACTAATGTTTACGCCATGGTTTCAAATCATTTACCATATTTGTTCCTGCAAAAACCATTTCGGTAGTTGTACTCATTTTATACGTTGTTGCTGGTGTACTGTATTTATCTATGTAAAAGGTTCATTGTGGCACCTGCAAAACAGTTATAAATTTATACCTATCATTGAAATAATTTCTTATACTTCTGACTGCATAAAAAAATTTCCGTATGCAATTTACACTACAAACCAGTTGTTCATTGTGGATTCTAGTGACATTGCTGAGTTCTTTATATCACAGTTGATAATATCATGTTTTCAAATAATTTTTTATACTTGTAGTTCAAAAAGTCTTTCTCAGCAATTGTTCACTTATATTAATAGTTACTTGTGTATTCTAGTAATATATCTGAGTATCATATGTCACAGTTGCTTATATCACAGTTTCTATTTATTTTTCATACTTGTATGTGGCGTTTAAAGCCTTTCATAGCTTTTATGCACTTAAATAAGTTGTTACTTTTGTATACAACTTGTATTTCTTACTTGCTTTTTTCAACTTAGCATATTTCAATGTTTCTGACAATTTCCTAGAATTGTACCTGAAAAAAGACTTTCTGAGCTGTTGTTTACAAAATTAAGGTTTCACAGGCCTATTCTATTTATACATCTTAAAGTTGCAGTCTGGCAGTCACAAAACACATAGATGCTTGTATCTCTATTCTTATTCTTTTCCCAAACAGCGAATGACATAAATAGTCATTCTAAGCAGTTTTTACTTAACTAAGGTTTTAATGGTGTATTATAGTTATACATCTAAGTTGCTTACATCACTGTTTCTAACAATTACCCCATACTTGTACCTGCATAAAAAGTCTTTCTTAAAAGGTACTCACTTCATTAATTTTACACTAATGTATTATATTTATATAACTGAGTTTCTTGTGTCACAGTTGCTGTTTTAACTGTTTCTAATTATATCATGTTATTCTAACCACATAGAGTGGCTTTATCAGCAGTTATTCACTGAAATTTTCTGTTCTTTCACTGGCATAACAAGTCTTTTAAAGCTTTTATTTAGGAAATTATTTTCTTACTACTGTTTTCTTGTTGTATGTCTTAGAGATGCAGTCTGAAACCTCCAACACACATAGTTGCTTATTTCTCCATTTGTGAACATTTTGAATATCTGTAATGGCATAAAAACCCTTTCTCAGCAGGTATTCAGTTAGATAAGTTGTTACTGGTGTATTATAGTTATTTGTCTGCTTTGCGTATTACACAGATTGTTATATTATCGTTTCTAATCATTTCACATACTTCTAACTTGATAAAAAGAATTTCTAAAGTGTTATTCACCTACATTAATTTTTACTGGTGTGTTCTTATTATATTTCTGTGTTGTTTCTATCACAGTTGCTTATATCAAAGTTTCTAATAATTTTCCATACTTCTAACTGCATAAAAATTCTTTTCTCACCAGGTATTTATTTAATTAGGTTGTTACTAGTGCATTATAGTAATACGAATTAATTTCTAATATTACAGTTGCTTGAATTTCCATATTTCATCGTTTGACAAATTTCTAACTACACATGTATTCTAATTCAGCAATTATTCCCTTTACTAAAAATTTACTGACGAATCTGCTAAATATTTCTGAGTTTAATGTATGACTAAACCATATATGTCCGTTTGTAAACATTTGGTATAATTGTAACTGCTTAAAAAGTCTTTCAATGCAGTATTTCCTTAATTAAGTTGTCACTGGGGTATTAGATTTATATATCTGAGTTGCTTCTATCACAGTTACTTATATGATTGTTTCTAATCATTTCACGTAGTTCTAAATGCTCGAAAAGTTTTTCTTAGATGTAATTCACTTTAATAGGCGGTAACTGGTGTTTTACAATAATATTTCTGAGTTGCTAATATCTCAATCGCTTACCTTAGAGTTTCTAACAATTTTTTATACTTCAAAGCACATAAAAAGCCTTATACAGCAGTTATTCACTCATTTAAGTTTTGGCTTTTTTATTTTAGTTATATATCTGCTTAAATCCCTGTTTATAATCATTTTTTGTATGTCTAACTGCCTAAAAAGGTTTTCTCAGCTGATATTCGATTATTTAATATGGTTCTAACACATTTTAGTAATATATCTTGACTGCTTATATCACTGTTGCTTGCATTTCTGTAACTTATCACATAAATTACTTCTAACTGTACATAAGATATAATTTAGCAGTTATTCACTTAATTAAATTGTTACTGAGTTATGCTAGTGATATTTTTGAGTTGCAAATATCACTGTTGCTTATTTGTCCATTTCTAACCTTTTCTCATTCTTGTACTGGTATAAAAAGCTTTTTCAGCTTTTATTTGAATAAAGAATTGGTGACAGGTGTATTCTTGTGTAAGTTTTGAGTTGCTTATGTCACATTTGCTTTTATCATAGTTTCTACAATTATTTCTTACCATTGTACCTGTATTAAAATCCTTTTAAGATGTTATTTATATCAATAATGTTTTACTTCCCATATGCAACAGACAATTCTTAGTTGCATGTATCACAGAAGCATTTTATAAACTTTAACCTAATTTCCTATACTTGTACACACATTAGAAACCTTGTTTAGCTGTTTTTCACTAAAACGTTTTTAATGGTGTGTTCAAGTTATATATCTAGGAGATGCAGTTTTGCAATTGACAATCACAATGCTGCTAATAACGCCATTTCCAAACATTATAAATATTTCTAATAGCATGCAAAATTATCTAAGCAGTTATTCACTTAATTAGGTTGTTAATGGTATAATACATATTTATCTTAGTTGCTTATATCACAGTTGCTTCTATCTCCGTTTGTCATCATTTCACAAACTTTTATATGCATTCAAAGTCGTTCTTAGCTGTTATTCACTTAAAAAGTTTGATACTGTGTATTCTTGTAATATTTGAGAGTTGCATATATCACAGTGGCTTATGTCAATGTTTCCAAATACTTTTGTTAGACCTGAAGCTGCATAAAAATCTTTTGCAGCAGTTATTCAATTAAATTAGACGATAATAGAGAAGCTAGTCATATGTCTAAAAAATGCAGTTTTACAGGTTCAAAAACAAAGTTGCTTATATCCTTATTTCTAATCACTTCCCATATATCTTAATTCAAATAAAGTATTTCTCAGCAGACATTTATTAAATTAAGTTGTTACTTGCAAATAATAGTAAAATATTTATAATTGCTTGTATAACAGTTAATTTTATTCTGGTTTCTAATTATTTCACATACTTCTAACTGCATGTAAAGTTTTTTTAGCCTTTATTTATCAAATAATATTTAAACTAATTAATTCAGTGGATATTTGTATGTTGAATGTGTCATTGTTGCTTGTATGGCCGTTTCAAATCATGTGACATAATTGAGACTGCATAAAAAGCCTTTCTCAGTTGTTGTTCAGTTAAATAAGTATTTACTGGTGTATTCTAGGCATAGATCGGAATAGGTTATATTGAAGTGGCTTATATCGTTGTTTCTAATTATATCATACACTTGCACCTGCTTTACAAGGCTCACATAGCTGCCATTAAAATGAAACATTTGTTACATTCATTTACAAGTGATATTCCTTAGTTGCATATATCACAGTAGCTTATTACACATATTCAGATAATTTCTTATAATATTACGTGCATAAGAAGTCTTTCTTACCTAATGTTAACTAAATTAAGTGGCTACTGGTAAATTTAAATTATATATCTTTGAGATGCGCATTGT
>JAVBNE010000066.1:0-2748 GCA_031551755.1 Cellulomonadaceae bacterium
CACTCAGAGCGAAAGAAAGCTCTTGAAACTGCAATGAGATAAACTGAACAGCAGAACATTTCATCTGCCACTGATATGTTTATAATAAAAGTGGCATGATGTTGCAGCAAAACAAGAATCTGAATTAAAACAGAAATGAAAATTACTGATTTTTAAGTGAAGAAATACACGCTTAATAAATGTGTACATGCAATATATATACGGTATACATATTCTTAATCTGATTTGCGACCTAGAAATGGTATTTTGACAACGGTTTCATAATAACCGGCCTTTCATTTCTCCGGCCTAAGAACCGGTCCCACCGAGGACGGCGAACAGGGAGTCTACTGGATAAGTTATAAGTAACGATTGACAGTTGCATGTGATAATTGTGGAATATGTTCTGAAAACGAGACAAAATGAGCATTTTATTTATCAAAACCGCGACGGGACGATGTAAAACATGATGAAAATGGGACTGTCCCATTCAAAACGGTACGTATGATCAGCCTATCAAAATCAACATCTAACATTTCATCCAAAGTTGGTGACATTACCCGCATTTCATAATTATTTATACTAATATTTACTTTCAAACTTTCAAATAATTCTTCAGTAACTAGTGTCAATTCATCCAATTTGGAATCTGTTTGATCAACGAGTGCTTTAAATTGCATATATGGTATTTGCACGTTTTTGCTTCGCTGTATTTTTGTATTAGTGTAGTTGGTAAACGTGACGTCATTGCGCAGTAGAGTTCACTCTATCTGGCTGACCTTTTATATATCGACCTTGCAAAAAGCTATCCTTTCGTAGTTCCACTTACAGCCTGTCGACTAGCACTAGGACATTGGTATTCTCACTGTTCCATGAAAACATTCTACGTCCGCTGTTTGAGACAATTCATCCTAAAGGTCTGTGTCGTTGCTGCAATTCAATGCCTGGAATATTGTTTTAGAGTGAACCATTCACTTAGCCAGCATTTCCAACAATGATAATTGACAATTTACCTTTTTGTCACTTGACATTGTCCCAGTTGCTGACATTGATTGGCCTGAAAAATTGAATTGAATCGTCATTATAAGCGATTTGGGTGTAATGTCGAATTTCATCAAAACTGCACTGGCTTCAATCCTGAAGTCAAGAGTGACAGCTTAAGTGTACCTTTCATCATGTGTCCAGACCTTTCATTCCTAGTCTTAAATACTCATTTCATTTTGCCTTGGCCTGACTTCCTATCCAATCGAAGGTGCACTTCAGGTTACTCTCTCATGGGCAACATAACTAGATGACGTCAGTCATTGTTTGCGTTGCAGTGACAGTAACTAACAAGGATACTGTCACCTCAACTCTTTCGTGCTGTCTAGAGGTGTGTCTATCTGAACTTGTGTCCATCTCATCTGTGGTGGGCCAATTGACTAAACAAAGAATTGTTTACCTGTTAATTGATCAACATCGTCGTGCACATTCTTGACTGCAATATCCATGTCTCATTAATTATTTTCCACTGTCGAAATCAGTTCATTATATGCAGACACCATCGATTCATTCATTCTTGATGTGATGTGATGTTTTATGTCAATGGTCTGTCCTGAGATATTTTGGTGGACGAATTAGTGTGTTTCTGTTATCAGTTGTTCTGTCATGTTTTCCATGTTATTTTCCGCATCCATTTTAATATTTACCGGGACGTCAGATTCCATTTCACGTTTATGATAGACAATACACCCCGTAATTTGGTCAATAAGGTCCTGTTTTTATTTTCCAAATGATGCTGGTGTTGTGCGATTTGCCCTTTAAGAACATTGTCGATTAGACGTTGGGATGAATTTTGATTGAATTTACATCGGAAGAATTTGATAATATTTTCATTCTTTCTGCATTGGTGACGAAGTCCACTAACCAGGGGTTGATCCGCGTGCTCTACTTCCGGTTGTCTTCGTGAAATAACTGACATTTTGGCGTATGATCGTGTATCAGAACAACCGTTACTTATCAAGAGATGTTCTGTATAATGTACAGACGTTAACCTTGAATAGGGGAATAAAAAGTTGCAAAACCGGAAGCAGCCTCAGATTAAAAGAGGATGAAATATTGCAAGTGTTCTGGAATATTTTCTGGCTTTTGAATATTATAGGCCAGAAGTTTGATATAAATAACTAGAAGGTAATCGTTGAATGGCTCTGACAATGGCGCTGATGAGGAGTTTATCAATTTTTTCATACAATCGAATGTCAACAACTTTACGACTCGAAAGGTCAATCCACTAATAGTTTTCGGATATATCTCTAGTAAACCTCGAAGATGTAAGGACCTTTTGGACACATTTTCATGCCAGATTTATCCATACCAACTCACGAACATGGAAAAAAATAACTACATTGTCACTATCGAAATGCTTTTATGGACCCTATTTACAATGGGCGACCCTCCCATTGCCTGCCATTGTGTCCGAAGGAGGGTTTGAAAGGTTGTTTCGTCCTACAGTAGTCACCTCTTTGGCTCTCACCTGGTTGTAGATATCGTCGTTTTCCTCTTGATGTAGCCCTCCATCCCCGTGTGGGACAGTCACCCAACCAAGGTTCACTGACTACCAACTCACTAGTCAGCATAATTCATCAGCCGTAGGGCTACATGGAATTGAACCCCCACACTGAGTCTTGTCACCTACGCCTTGACAGTCATGTAGAGAGTTTTGAGGTCATTTTGAGTCGGCCTATTTGGGGATCTATCACCAAATGGAGTGAGACGCCGTTATTATCACTA
>JAVBNE010000052.1:0-6293 GCA_031551755.1 Cellulomonadaceae bacterium
ATTAGCGCCGCACCATCAATTAATAAGCTATAAATTAGATATGCTAAAAATAAGTTTATGTGGTAACTTGTAAAAAAATCAGAAAAAAACCGACAAAAAAATGCCCCTTTGCGGCAAATGCGCAAGAAGCATTATTTTCGTACATTAAGTATGCAATATTTAATGTATATCTGGGCTTATTCCGCAGGCTGGGGAGCGCTTACCGGGCAGACTTCAGCGCAAGCGCCGCAATCTACGCACGAGTCGGCATTGATCGAATACTTGTCGTCGCCAGCTACGATGGCGCTGTTGGGGCATTCGGCTTCGCACGCTCCGCATGCTACGCATTCATTGCTTATTACATATGCCATTGAGGTCACCTCCAAATTTGTTACTACTATATTGTAGTCATAAATTTATCAAATTGCAACTACAGAATTAAGTCCATTTATGTAAGTTTTTTGTCCTCGAAAGGCGCGTCCAAGCATATTTCTATAGAACAAAAAATTACTATACAAACCTATTCCGCCTCTTCCTCTTCGACGCGCGAAGTATCGGCATGCTTATCCGTGATCGGCGAAATATCTTCTATAGTGTATTCGCGAAGGTCCGGCGTACCGTCCTGCAATGTAATCCTCACCTTAACGCGCTCAGCGATGATGCGGTTTTCGAATACCGTGGCTGGGCCGTCTGGCGTCATAACTTCGCGGCCAACCTTGGGCATCATCTTTCGCGTGGTCTCATAGCAATCCTGCTCATATTTGAGGCAGCACATCAACCTTCCGCACAACCCGGAAATTTTGGTCGGGCTTAGCGACAAGCTCTGTTCTTTGGCCATCTTAATCGAAACCGGGTGGAAATCGCCCAAAAAGGCTTTGCAGCATACTACGCGTCCGCACGCTCCCAATCCGCCCAACAGCTTGGCTTCATCGCGCACCCCGATTTGACGCAGCTCAATGCGGGTCTTGAAAATGCCTGCCAAATCGCGCACAAGCTCGCGAAAGTCCACTCGGCCATCAGAAGTAAAGTAAAAAGTTATCTTGCCGGCGTTAAAAGTAAAATCTACATCGACCAATTTCATGTCGAGTTGATGCTCTGTGATCTTTTGCTCGCAAATGGAAAAAGCTTCTCTTTCCTTGTCCGCATTTTGAGATACGATCTCGCGGTCTTCCTGGGTAGCGATGCGCATGATCGGCTTGATCGGCGTCCCCAGCAGCTCCTCGTCGGCCTCGATGCCGATCCCCGCGACTTCGCCAAATTCTACGCCGCGCGCAGTCTCGACGATGACGCCGTCGCCTTCAGCGACAACATGATCCTCGGGATTAAAATAATATACTTTGCCCGCTTTTTTAAAGCGGACTCCAATAACCTGCATGTTTTATTTTCCTTTTTATAATTTATTAGATAAAAAAATTATATCATAACCAAAACTCGCAGCCAATGCGAATTAAGGACGCCTAACCGCATGAATAAGCCTATAACCTAGCGCAGTTCAATGATAGTGTATCACCGCTTGATCTCTCGCGCAAGCTGAATACATAACCAGTCGGCTGTAAGCGCGGCATTGGCGTTGCTTCGGATTCGTGCCTTCGCCTTTGTCAATAGTTCTATAATTCTTTCCATCGTGTTGATGTCTAAACTTTTAGCATTGTAGCCGCCCATGACAGGCTGAACTTTGAGTTGAGCGGCAATAGCATCCCTAATTAAAATCGCCTGGCATTCCAACAGCGCCCCCATGTCGCCTTTATGCGCGGCATAACGCAGCGAAGCGCCTTTGTCTCCGCTTATTATCAACGCCAACAGTTCCCTGGCCTCCCCAAGCAATCCCCCAAAATCGGGCGGCTGATCGCCAAACCGAACGATAGAACAGCGCGAACACACAGTAGGCAGCAATCCCGCCTCATTGCCGGTCAGCAAAAAGTATGTGTTGTCCGGCGGCTCCTCCAGAGTCTTGAGCAGCGCGTTTTGCGCCTGGGGTGTCATTAAGTCCGCGCCGTCGATCCTGACCACATGCTGTCCATGTTGCGGCATTTTCGACAGCGCTTCTTGCAATTGCCTGATTACTTCTATTTTTATGCTCTTTTCAGCTGAAATTATATGCAAATCCGGGTGCGTTCCATTGGCGCGTAGCAAACAACCCCGGCAGACGCCGCACGCTTCAGTGCGCTCGCAAAGCAGCATTGCAGCGGCCGTCTCAGCAGCCTCTCCCGCCGCGTATCCGCAAAGCAATGTCGCATGAGATAGCTTGCCCCCGTGCAACCAGGAATCTATCTTTGCGCCGTTATTGCCAGCCATGATTATTGACCCAACAGGTAACGCGAAAGATCTTCTACAGTTTGAGCCGAATAGTCGGGCTGGCTCGAATCTATTTCGTCGCGCTTTCCATATCCGTAGAGCACGCCAACCGACTTCATCTCCAGCGCCTTCGCAGCAAAGATGTCCGTGGCCCTGTCTCCGACCATTACGGCGTCCGAATGATCGACGTCAAAGTCCTCTACCAAGCGCTCAAGCAACTCACCCTTATGCAATAGACTTCCCATAGCGCCCTTCAGCCCGCAGAGCATCGGAGTGAAGCCTAAACTATCCGACATCCGGACTGCCGAAGGCTCGTATTTGCTCGTGCAAATATACAGCTTGTTCCCTGCGTCCAATAGATCTTTCATCATCTGTTCGACTCCGGGATAAACAGAGCATTCGTCTATTCCGCGGGCGCGGTAGTATTCGCGAAAAAGCGTAATAAACCGTTCAGAGTCGTCTTCGTTGAGCCCAAGGGTTTCCCCAGCGAACTCATACAGCGGCGGACCGACAAACAGATCATACCTATCCGCCGGAACTTCTATGCCCATCTCGTCTCCCGCATACTTTACTCCATTTGATATCCCCATGCCAGTGTCGACGAGTGTGCCGTCCAAGTCAAAAATAATGTGCATTTGTCCTCCACTTAATATATCAATATACAAATTTTCACAGCTTACAGATTTTTATAATTCGATTATTCCCGCACGCACCTGATCGGCTGTCCAAAGACGCTGATCCCGCATTTTTCGCATTCCCTAAGCGCTTCTACGCATTCAGCTGATATTATCTCGCCGGGAAGAATCCAGGCATGCCCTGGCGGATATGGCCCTGCAGTGCTGGCGGCAATGCGCCCCACCGCATCTTCCAGTGCAAGCGCTTGGCTGTCGGACAGCGCCGCCTCTCGTAGCGGCATCGCCCTTACCATTTTAACACGCTTGGGCAAACGCGTCAGCACCTTCCCGCTCGGTTCAAACGAAGAAAGAGCCCCTCTTAGCCTATCATACCAAATCGAGGCATCACAAGGTGAAGTAATCGCGACACAATATCGCGAGTCGAACATCTCCATGACTATTCCGGCGCGCGCAAGGCATTCGTTCAACTCAAACCCTGTTCCCCCTGTGAGGCTCGCGTCAAATACAAGCCGTGTCTCGTCGCACCCTACGCCTTTGAAGTCGGCTAAAAGGGGCGCGTGGGCGCGAAACCCCCTCACCCTGTCTATATGTTCTTCCCAAATCGGGCCTGACCCTCGCCACACTTCGTCGAGCGCCGCCAAAACGGGATATGATGGGCTCGTTGTGTGCACCAAAGCCAGAGCGCGCGCTACCCTGCCGGCATCGACTCTCGAATCCGCTCCGATGTGAAGATAGGCAGCCTGGTTTGGCGCATTTAACGTCTTGTGGGCGCTCATCACGCACATGTCGGCGCTTTGCGCGGCGCACTGTGGCAATCTGGGCGAAAACGCGAAATGCGCGCCATGAGCCTGATCAACTAAAAGGAGCGTTCCGTTCCGGCGGCAAATCCCCGCAATTTCTTCTATGTCCGAACAGCGACCGAAAAAATCCGGACGCGTCAGAAATACTGCGTCGATCTGCTCATATTGCAGCGCTGATTGCAAGTCGTCAGCAGTTAACACGTCCGCCTTTGGTTCAACCACCGTAAAGCTGTGACCAGACAGTACAAGAGCCGATATAACGCTCTTGTGACAATCGTGCGTTATCGCTACTCTTGCGCCCTGATTGAGCGACAACAGCATCGCCAAAATGCCGCAAGTGCTGCCGCAAGTTATAAAGAATGTATGTGACGCTCCATAGGCCTCAGCAGCTTCGCACTGAGCGGCTTCAATAATTCCATCCGGCGAGAGCAGGTTGTCCGCTCCGGTGATTTCGGTAATATCCCATCGCGCGCAAAGAGAAGGGCAATCCCTCCCCTTGTGCCCAGGCATATGAAACCGGGCGCTGTCCGACTGGGCGTACTCTTGTAAAAATTCGCTTATGCCGCCTTTCATTTCCTCTTCATTGCTCTTTCTTAATTTTTTAATTGAGCCCCGCATTAATTTCACTAGTGTATCTGAGACTCATCTTTATATACGCACTGTTAAATGTTAATTAATCCTGCCACTAAATACGAAAAATTAAAGGATTTTTGCTTCATTAGTGGAATTATCTGTATGTATGTAAAAAACATACTCAGCCATAAAAAAACATGCTAAACCATTATGTAAAAAAATATACCCAAACATCTGGAGGAAAACATAATTTGATCGAGACTAAGACCGGAATGCTGCTATTCTGCAAAGAACAACGCGCGAATGTTTACGCGCTTTATTTTGTTGAATTTGGAACGATGACTCAGCGCTCGCCATGCGTGCATCGTTTTTATGCCAAGAGAAAGCAGTTTGTTCGCATGCTGCCGGGGGGATGCTATACCCTGGCGTTAAAGCACCTCTATATCACACAGTTTACCCTCGACAGCGAATTCATGATAAGTGAGCCCTACTATGCTTTGCTTATGGAGCTGCGCGAAGTCGCTTTTGCTGATACGCCGTCAAGGCTCCCGAGGCGGTTTGACCCCCTGCGCTACTATACTTTTTCGGAAGTACGCTCGCTGCTGGAATACTCTGAGCCCCCGCTTCGCAGTGCACTTCGGGTTTTATTTACATATGCGTGTGCGATATTTTCAGCGCTAATTCCCGCGGCGCTATATTTCCTGTTTTTATCTTTCATACTGGGAAGCCCTATTCGATCGCAATGGAGCGCCCCAATACTCGCGATCTGCATTCTGCCCACGATGTTCGCGATGATGTACGCGCTCTATACATTTGCCGAGTCGCTGCTGCTGCGCTGGAGTTTTACGAAATATTACCTTCTTCAGCAGTACGCCCTAAGAAGCGCAGGCGCGCGGCGACAAATCACCATGCCTGCATCAATAAAAAAAAGACTGCTCTATATATCGCTGGCCTGCATAGGGGTATTCGCCATATCCACTCTATCATTGTTGATTAAGTGAGTATTTTGTCAGCAATTTGGCGCATACTCATTCAATATGGGCACATTCTGGAAAACTATGTTTGTATAGTCGACTAGCCTGACTATATTATACTTTTTTGCCTGTGCAATATTCAACATGGGAGTTCAAGAAATTCCACTTGAAAAGCGCATAGAAAGTGTTAAAATGTTTCTATCGAGTGCTTACGCTTAGATGTACATTTTGTTTTTATATAGTATAGTTATATTTATGAATTTGAATCAGTTAGGAAGATGTTAAAATATGGTTGATTTGTACAGCGATCAGGCGAGATACAACGTCTCATTTCGCGAGTATTATAATTGCGTAAAAGATATCCTGCACTCTGACGAAGTTCAGCGTCTCGATTCTTTCTCTCAACATGCGCATGTGTCTCGTCTGAACCACAGCATAAGCGTATCATATTACAGCTTCATGCTGTGCAAAAAGCTTGGCCTGGACGCTCGCGCCGCTGCGCGGGGAGGCCTATTGCACGATCTTTTTTTCTACGACTGGCGCGACAAAGTCGAGATGGGCTGGCATGTTGTCGTTCACCCGATTCGCGCGCTCGAAAACGCCGAAAAACTCTGTGAACTTACTCCCCGCGAAAAGGAAATCATTGTCAAGCATATGTTTCCTTTCTGCCGCCTCCCAAAATATCCCGAGACCCACATAGTCTCATTGATGGATAAGGTTTGCGCCTGCTCCGAAGTCTCCGAGTTCATAATTACTTATGCCCGCCGCCGCCGTGAGCGCGCGCGCGTCGGAGCAAAATAAACTGCAATTTTGACCTGTCTTTTTATAGCGACCTGTGTACACAAAGAGTGCGATCACACGCACTCTTTTTTGTCTGCAATGATATATATAATTTAAATATCCGATTGTATTTCTCGGCTAGATATCTTTATATAGTCCGTCGTTGCTGAACAGCCAATCAATCATCTGAAGAGCCGCGCCTAACAAAAATCCCTTTTGGGCGCTCATTCCACTGGAGAGTATTTTTGCTCCATGCG
>JAVBNE010000044.1:0-8162 GCA_031551755.1 Cellulomonadaceae bacterium
GTGACGAGCTGAATGACGAATTGTCGGTTTTCGACGAGATCACCGGGGGAAAAGACGTCGTCGAGCTCGGCCCGATCAAGATGAATTCAAGAGCCTATGTGTCTCGCTTCAATTTTCGAGGGACGCAACAACAAAAGTTGCTGGGCCAATGCTCCGGAGGCGAGCGAAATCGGGTTCATTTGGCCAAACTGCTCAAACGGGGCGGAAATCTTTTATTGCTTGACGAACCGACGAACGATCTCGATGTCGCGACGATGCGTGTTCTGGAGCAGGCGCTGATCGACTTTGCCGGTTGCGCCATGGTGATTTCCCACGATCGGTTCTTCCTGGATCGGATTTGTACGCATCTTTTGGTCTTCGAAGGAAGCGGCAAAGTTTCCTGGTTCAACGGCAACTTCTCGGCCTATGAGGAGATGCTCAAATCGAAAGATCCCGGCCGGGTGGAACACCGTCGAAGCAAATACAAAAAAATCGTATAATCGACGTGTTCGGTCGCTCCCGGTTTTTCAGAGCCGCGACCGTGAGGGAGCGGTAAGGCCGACTCAACCGAGGGCGGTTGAGTTTTCCGCCTCGCAGTGCGCCGCGGCGTGGCCGCAGTCAAAGTTTGAGCGAAACGAAAAACCTACCCGTTCCGTGTATGATGGAAAGACAAATCCTCTATTTTTGGTTCAAATCGATGCGGTTCGTCCTTGTTCTTCTTTTTTTGTTCGCATGGGGCTACGAAACGGGAGATGCCCAGGAAAAACTGGGGGGCTTCCTGAAAAAAGGGGAGGTACAAGCTTATCGGGACGGCGTCGAAGCCTGGCTTGACGCCACGATTGCCGGAATCGACGCCAAAACTCCCGAGGAGCGTTGGGCGATTCTCTCGAAAAACCGACATTTTGCCCATGGTTTGGCGATTTCAGAGCTTTTTCGCGTGACCGGAATGAATCACGTTCGACAAGTCGCTTCGACGCCTCCCGGACGCTCTTTTCTGACCGTATTCCTCACCGACCGCGAATGGCTGCCGATGTACCTCTCCAGCGGGCCGGTCCCGGAAAATACGGCAGACGGTCTTGAAACGCTCCGGGAAATTTTTCAAGCCGATCAAACGAAAGAAGCGGCCCGGTATCGAAAGCTGGCGACCGCCGTTTCCCTGGTTTTCCATTCGAAACCGCAATCGGATCGAATGATCGGCCCCGTCAATAATACACTTCGTCCGCTGACGCCGCTGGGACGATACCTTTTTTTCAAAAAAAGTCATTTGGAAGGAAAATTGCGACCGCAGTTCGACGAACTCAATACCGTCGAGCTTCGCTGGGTCGTCGTCGCGCCGGTCGAAAACGAAGCGTTGCAATGGCTTCAGGATAACATTGACGTTCCTCTTTCGGAGTTTACCGGAGTCTGCTGGTACACGCGGTACAAAGGGATGAACGATTTCGGCAACACGGTCCAGGGGCCTCTTTTTTATGCCCCCTCCCGTTCGCGATTGAATTGGGCGGAAGACGTTTCTCAAAATGGCGGCGTTTGCGGGGCGTTGTCGACCTTCGGGACATTCAATGCCCAGGCCCGTGGGATTCCGGCCACGACGCAAGGACAACCGGGACACTGTGCGTACACGATCCGTGTCGGCCGCGGCGATTGGCATGGCGGATTCGGCGGCGGCGAAGGGAGTTCGCATAACGATTTTTGGCGGGACCGAATCACCTGGACCTGGCTCGCGGACGAGGCGTTCGGCAACGTCGACGACATGCAACGTTGCATGGAACTCGTTTGGATGGCTCGCCGGGAACTTGTCGGAGGGAGGACGAAAGACGCCCTTCGGTATTATGAGCTTGCGATGGACGCAAACCCGCTGAACTACCCGGTTTGGGAAGAAGGAATTCGCGTGGCCCTCGATGTACTCGACGACGCCGAACTTGAAAAGGGACGTTGGAAAACGTTGACCGAAAAACTCCTGGCCGGAATGGGAAAGCATCCGGAGCCGATGTGTTCGATCCTTTCGCTTTATGAGGAGAAAAAACTCGATCCCGAAATGAACGCCGCCGAAAAAGAAGCCTTTTTCCTTCGCGTCCATACCGTCATCGCCCAAAACATACGACAAGGCTGGACTCCGTGGGAGATGCCCCGGGATCTCCTGGAGCGGCAGGCCAAGCGGTTGGGGGATGGAAAGAACCTCGATCCGAAAATCGCTCTCCCCCTGTTCGCCAAGGTATACGGCATCTATCTTGGAGCGCAACAGGAATACATGGTCGGTCGGATTCTCGATTGGGGGACGAAAAACCTGACCAAGTCGCCGACGGAAAAAGACGCGTTTTTTGCGGCGCTTTCCGCGACCTTGGGAAACCGGGATTTCAACGACAAAAACGATCGCCGAAAACTTCTTTCGGCGATGATCCGCGCGACCGAGGAAGCGAAAAGCCTTGCCGGTTTCCAGATGATGAGCGATTTGGCGTCCGAGTTTTCCAACAACGAAGGAAAACTCGACATCCGATTTCCCGATTGGGGACGGCTCGTCAGCGACAAAGGTTTGATCTATTTCACGAAACCGAACGGTTACGATCCGCCGTCGTCGCATCGGGATATTCTCAACGAAAAAGGGGGAATGTGCGATCTGAATCCGAAAGACGACGATCGTTTCGCCCATGCCGTGGTCCAACTTCCGGAAACGTCGAAACTCGCCGCGATCTGCATCGTCAAACGGGTTCATCCCCGCGACTGGTTTGAAAAAATCAAGGTCTTTGTCAGCACGGACGAACAATCCTGGACGCCGATTGCCGATACCGAGGCGTGCCCGCAACCCTGGACGATCGACCTTCGAGGTAAGAACATCAGCGCCCGATGGATCAAGGTCGTCAACGAAACGGAAAATTCGGCCGCCTATAACGTCAGGAACATTTGTGTCTACGCGGAATGAAGTTTTTCGCCATGAAACCGTATTTATACTGCACGTCGTCAATAAATGATACTTTTCATGAAAGGGATTTTCGACGTGCTCGCTTCGCAAACTTTTCCCCCGTCAGAAGATGAGCAGCCCAACGAGCCTGCGGCACACTTCAGCCGAAGGCTCACCGCAATACCGCGTACGGTATAGGTTTAGGTTGGAAGATCAATGTTCGAGTATTGATTCAACGCTTGCGTTTTAGCCGCGCAGCGAGACAATACGAAAATTTATCTCCGTTGGGCCGAAAAATACCGTATCAAACCAATTTTTCCATTTCTCCGTGCAACGGTATAAAAATATGAAACGATTTCGGGGCTCTCCGTTTTGGTTCGGGCTTGTCTTGATCCTACTTTTCCCGGTCGGTGTCGTGGCGCAAATCGCATGGAAACCGGATTTCGCCACGGCCATGAACGAAGCCAAAAAAGAAGGAAAGGACGTTTTAATTTTTGTGACGGGGACCGATTGGTCAAAGAAGTCGCGAGACTATCGGGATAAGCTTCTCTCCTCCTCGCCCCTGTCAACCGCGTTCGGCTCGAAATTTCTGTTCGTCGAGATCGACAAACCCGATTGGCCGACGGAGGAACAAAAAAAAGCGTCCGAAAACAACAAGGGTTTCAAGTCGCTCCCCCGCGTCTTTCCGGGAGTTGCGGTCCTCGACTCCGAAGGTCTCGCCTGGTTTTCCGCCGGAAATTTGTCAGGTTCGCCGGAAGAGCTCATCAAACGAATCGGCTCGGCGCAAACCATCAAGGCGGAACGGGACAAACTTCTTTAACAAGCGGAACAAAGCGCTGGGCTTGAGAAGGCGAAATCCCTTGCCGCGGCGCTGGAGTTGATGGAACGACAGGATTTTTCGACCTTTCCGATTTCGAATCACGGTCATCGCGGATTGCTCAATGAAATCAAAAAACTCGATCCGGACGACTCGATCGGCGTGGTCCGGAGGTTGACGTTCAACACGCTCGAATTTGCCGAACGGCAGGTCGAGCCGTTGCTCCGGGACAAAAAATACGCCCAGGCACATGAGTTGATCGACAGGGAGTTCGCCGACCCCCGTAACGATACCCCCTTGAAACAGCATCTACTCGCCATGCGGTTTCGGGTTTTTCAGGCGGAAGAAAAACTCGACGACGCGGTCGCCACCCTTCGGGATATCGTAAAACTTGATCCCAAAGGGAAGATGGGGAGTCTGGCCGACGGATATATCGATTTTTCGATCAAGCCGATCGTTCTGAAAAACGGGCGATATTGCGGTCTCGATCTCCGTCCCTTTTTCGGCGACATGCGCATCGACGTGACGGGTATCGTCAAAGAGGCCGGTCCCTACGAAGCGGCCATCATTCCCGGTGGCGGAGGGGATATTCGGATTCGTGACGTGTCGCTCTATCTGGGAGATCCGGCCAAGGACAAGTCCCGATCGAAACTCGTTGTCAAAACCGAAGGGATGCACACGGTACGGAACAAGGAACTCGTCGTTCCTCTCGCTGTTCCCTCGATTCCTCCAGGTTCCCAGCTCTGGCTTTGTGTCCCGACCCAAGGGACCGGATGGTTCGGAAGCTATGGACGAATCGAATTGCGTAAAAAATGATCAAAAAATAATCCTTTTACCGAAACTGGTTGAGTTTTTTCCGCTTCGCAGTTGGCAGCGGCCCAGCGCGGCCGCTATCAAGGTGTGAGCGAAACGGAGAACCAAGACCCGCTCCGGCTACAACAGTCGATCTCGAATCGATACGAGACATCATGCAGCTTCATGAAACCGCCGCGAAACAAGGACATTGGCTTTTTCGTTGGCGCAGCTTTTTGCCTTTGTTTCTGATCGCGATTTTGATTCCGGGATTCCTGCAATTCCGGTATCCGGCGAACAGCCATTTTAACGATTCCTGCTGGGAAATCGCCTGTCTGGTGATCGGCTTTTCCGGATTGCTCTTCCGATGTTTCACGGTCGGTTATGTTCCTCGTGGAACTTCCGGACGAAACACGACAGGTCAAATCGCCGAATCGCTCAACACGACCGGTGTTTATTCAATGCTCCGGAACCCACTTTATCTCGGTAATTACCTGATGTTTCTCGGCGTCATCATGATGGTCGCGGTCCACGCCTGGTGGTTGCCGATCATTTTCACGCTCGCCTTTTGGCTCTACTACGAACGGATCGTGATGGCCGAGGAAGCGTTTTTATCCGAAAAATTCGGCGAAACCTACAAAAGTTACGCGGCAAAAACTCCGGCATTCGTCCCGAAATTTTCGAATTGGACGAAACCGGAACTCCCATTTTCGTTTCGAACGGTCCTGCGACGCGAATATTCCAGCCTTTTTGCAATGGTCTCCGCGATGTTCGCCATGGAAATCGTAGGCGATTTGGTCATCAAGCATAAGCTCGTTATCGATCTTCCCTGGCTCGTGTTTTTCCTGATCTCGTTTGTCGTCTACATGTCTCTTCGCACGATCAAGAAGAAAACGAGCTGGCTTCACGTCGAAGGCCGCTGAGCCCCTGAGGTCCCTGTGAATCGAACGGTCCGAACTTCCGCATGTTGTCCAAATATGAGACTTTTTGTGGAGAGGATATTCGATGTGCTTGCTTCACAAATGCTTACTCGGCCGGAGGATGAGCTGCCCAGCGAGGCTGCGGCACACTTCGACCGAAGGTTACCGCCTTACCGTGCTACGGTATTTTTTCCAAAAAAATTTGCTCTTGGAAAAATTCGGCCGTTTCGGTATAGTTTATGCCTCAACGTCAGATTGACCAACATCTTGGGAGAAAAACATGCGATCCATCGCGATCATGAATCAAAAAGGGGGGGTCGGGAAAACGACGACGGCGGTCAATGTCAGCGCGGCCCTTGCCGATACCGGGGCGAAAGTCTGTCTC
Source organism: Cellulomonadaceae bacterium (assembly GCA_031551755.1). GTDB lineage: Bacteria > Actinomycetota > Actinomycetes > Actinomycetales > Cellulomonadaceae > JAVBMU01. The sequence goes on from JAVBNE010000044.1 coordinate 5,790, forward strand.
ATCGATCTCGATCCGCAAGCCCATGCGACGCTTCATTTTGGCATCGAGCCGCAAGTCGAATTCGATTCAATCTATGATGTCCTTGTCGGCAATTTGAAATTGGCCGATGTCAGGAAGCAGGTCGATCAGAATCTTTGGGTCGTTCCCGCTCACCTCGATCTGGCGTCCGCCGAAATGGAACTGGCCGGTGTCGTCGGTCGCGAACAGATTCTCCGCGAGAAACTGGCGTCCGACAATCTTCATTTCGACTACATCATCATCGACTGTCCTCCGTCGCTCGGCGTCCTGACGATCAACGCCCTCACGGCGGTCGACGAAGTGTTCATTCCGCTCCAGCCCCATTTTCTCGCCCTGCATGGATTAAGCAAATTGCTTCAAACCATCGAATTGGTCGCGAAACGGCTTAACGATCGATTGAAATTGAGCGGCGTCGTTCTTTGCATGTACGACGGACAAACTCGCCTGGCGTCGGAAGTGGCGCAGGATATTGATTCGTTTTTTCAGCAAAAGCACTCCCAGCCGACGGTTTGGTCCGATGCCCAAATGTTTCAGACGAAAATCCGGCGAAACATCCGTTTGGCCGAAGCTCCGAGCTTTGGACGATCGATTTTCAAACACGACCCCCATTCCAACGGGGCCGAGGATTACCGAAATCTGGCCAACGAAATCGTCGCCCAGAATCGATGACCCAAAACGGGACGTGTCGTGGGAACGTGTTTGCTGGCAAAATGAGAAATTCCACCCCTTCCGGCCTCTATTCGGAAGGGGGGCCTGAACGAAGAATCTTATCGGCGGCGTCGAATCCCGATTTGATGCAATTGGGAATACCCACGCCGTGAAAAGCGTTTCCAGCCAAGGCGAACGCCGGGTCCGATTCGGCAAGCGATTCGATTTCCCGAACAAGCTCCCGATGTCCCACATGGTATTGCGGCATTGTTCGCGGCCAATGGGCTACCGTCGTAAAAAGCGGTTCTCCTTCGATACGAAGGATTTTCTTCATTTCGCCGAACAGGATCGGAACGAGTTTAGCTTCCGGCATCTCGGCAAACTCCGGTGCGCGGGCTCCCCCGGCAAAAATCCGAATCAAGAGCTTTCCTGACGGAGCTCGGTGTTCGTATTTCAAGCTGCTGAAGCTTCCGGCGAGGATCGGACTTTTCTCGATTTTCGGGACCACGAATCCCATTCCGCGAACCGATTGCTTCATTTGGCCCGCGTCGAACGCAAAGGTCGCAATCGAGGTTCCTTCATGGTGGATCGAACCAAGTTTTGACGACAATTCCGGCGATACCGATTGCAACAACGTTGCCGCTTCCTGAGCCCCGGAGGCAAGGATCAGTCGGTCATAGCTCATTTCCGTGCAAGCCTCATTTTGCTCGAATTTCAGATTCCATGAACCATTCGGAAGTTTTGTAAGTTTTGTGATATTCGACTTGAGGCGCAATGCGTCGGTCGAAAGACGGTTGGCCAAGGAATCGCAGAGAGATGAAAGTCCCTCCCGGAGCGTGACGAACATACTGTAACGGGCTCCGCTCTGTTCGGACAGCTTTGCGGAGCGGTTCGCGGCAAGCTGTTTTTGCATCGCCCGAATCAGCGAACCGTGATCCCGTTCCATTTCGCGAAATCGAGGTAAAGTCGCCAGGACACTGAGTTTTTCCATATCGGCGGCGTAAACTCCGCTCACAAGCGGTTCGACAAGCCGTTCGAACACTTCCTTGCCGAGCCGCCGACGAATGAATTGGGCCATGCTTTCATCGACATCGTCTTTTCGGGCCGGCATGAAAAGCTCCAAACCGGCCCGAAGTTTTCCAAGCGGCGAAAGAATCGGCGTCGTCGCCATCGGCCAAAGCTTGGTGGGGGCAAGCATGAGAAAACCGTCGGGAAGAAGATGCAAGCGACCGCGACGAACGACATAGGTTCGACGATATTCGGAATTCGTCTGGACCAGTTGTTCGCCAAGTCCCAATTCCTTGCAAAGTTGGGTCCCCCAAGGAATCGTGGTAATGAAATTGTCGGCGCTCTGTTCAATTTGAAACCCGTCCCGATGGATCGTCGTCAGAACGCCACCGACCCGATCGCGGCGGTCGAAAACATGGACGATTGTTTCGTTTGGAACTTTTTGGGTCAGTCGATAGGCCGCGGCCAGCCCGCTGATCCCGGCGCCCACGATCACGACGTCCATCGCACGGCATCGTAGGGTTGAGTCCTTGGCCGACCTGCAGGAGATCGTCGATGACCTCGAGGCCGAACACGCCGGAGCGGGCCAGTCGGCGGGGCTGGCGCGGATCTTCCGGATCGCCCACACCGATCCGCGGTTGTGTGCGCTGGCGCTGGAGGCGCGCGAGCGGTGGCGCGCGTGGGAGCTGGAGCTCGGCG
>JAVBNE010000114.1:0-34131 GCA_031551755.1 Cellulomonadaceae bacterium
TGGGTCGACTGGTACAACAACAGGCGCCTGCACGGCACGCTCGGGATGAACACCCCGGTCGAGTACGAGGACGCCCACTACGCTGCTCTCAACCAGCAGGCTCAACCCGCATAGGAGCGGCACAGAACCCGGGGCGGTTCACCCCGAACAGCGGCGGATCATGGTTGAACTGTTGGCGGAACTTGGTGGCGCAGTTGTGCTCAGCAGCCACGTGATGGAAGACGTTATCGACTTGGCAGACCGTGTTCTCATTTTGAATGACGGGACTGTCGTCTTTGACGGTGTTATCGAGACCCTCGCTGCGCGGGCTCCTGGGGGTGGCGGCCGAAGCGCCGAAGAGGGCTTTTTGTCGGTGCTTGCCTCAAGCCGAGGCGGCGTGTGATGGCTATTCCGATCATCATCGAAATGCGGCGCTCCGGTGTTCGGTGGGTCCTGCCCGGGATTGCGGTAGTCGCGACGTTATTGGTCTTCTCCCGCTCCGGGTGGCAATGGGATTGGAAATGGGCGGCAAGTTGGTCGGCCGGAATTACTGTTGTTCTTTCATCGCTCGTTGCTGGAGTAGTCGCGCATTCAGCATACTATCGCGTGAAGTCGCTCGGCCCTTTGGTTGCATCTACGCCGAATGGTGTGCTCGGGATCCTCGCCCAAGCGGTATTTATCTGCGGTGGGGCGATCGCCGGATGGATGTTTGCGGTGGCACTGGCTCTGGTTCGTGCGGGATTCGCCTCCGGTGTCGGATCGGTTGGCGTTACCTGGGTTCTCATTCACGCCGCGTCTGGTCTCGTTTCTGCTGCCGCGTTTGGCCTCATGGTTGGTTGCACTGTGCGACATGTCCTTACGGGTCCCCTGGCGGCCATGTGTGTCTATGCGCTGTCGATTTTCTTCAAGATAAAGGAAATGGAGATTTTCTCGGCAGGGGGTGCCGGTGGCTCACTCTTTGGCCTGCGCTTCAACCCCCACTATCACCAGGGCTATATCGCCCTAGGGCTGGTGATCATCTTCACGTGTGTCTTAATTGCGGTGACGCGGTTGCGACCGGTGGGGATGTGGACGCGGGTGACCGCTGCGTGTCTCGCTGCCTTGACGGTTCTTGGCGTCGTAGGCGTACCTGCTTGGACTCAAGAACAGTATTTTGAAACTGACGACCCACCTATCTGTGTCGGTGAACAGGTGCAAGTGTGCGGTCCGCAGGAAGCCAAGGCAGTGCTGGCCCTGAGTGCAAAGGATCTTTCAGTCGCCAGCATTGCACTTGAGAAGAGGGGACTGGAAGCAAGGCGCAGCTATGAGTACATCCTGGGACGCCCCTCAGCCGGTTCAGCAAGTACAGACCGCAAGGCTTCTGGACTCCTGCAAGTCACGGTCTCAGACATGACCAGTAACCATCTCGACTCCTGGGCAGTTGCGACGACACTGGCCACGCCCACCGCCTGCGTCGAGTACTGGGCAGATATACCTCCCGATGGCCTCCTCGACGGCCAGGGCCGGTTCGCGATTTGGGTCGATCAGGTGCTCGCGGGCACCGACGCCCCTGCGGACTTGGAGCCGGCCCGGGCCACCTACGAGGGCCTCAAGGCCTGCGATCCAAGCCTCATCCCTGCGTGGGACATCGACCAGCGGTGAGTCGACTACGTGCGCATCAGTGGACCGTCGTGGTCGCTGCGGTCGCGATCCTTGCGGGGGTCGCGGCCCTCAGCCGAGGCATGTTCGTGACCCTGCCGGTCGTCGAGAACCCGCTCCCGGTGCGTTCGCTCGTGGCCATCGCCGCTGGCTGTCTGGTCACCATCCCGCTCAGAACCAGTTTCCCTGAACTCGTCAGCACCCTGCCGCGGGAGAGCCAGCTCAGACCGATACGGTGCGCGACGGTGATCGGGTTGTCGCTGGCGACATACGCGGTGGCAGCGGCCCGGTGGAACGCGATCGGTTGGGGTGCGGGGGAGACGCAGCCGGCAGCAGGGTTCTGGACGGAGGGCGGCGACCTGAGGTTCTGCCTGCTGTTGATCACACTCGCGGTCACCTCGATCGTGTTGATCGGCGACTACGCCTGGCTCCCCGTGCTGGTGGTGGGGTTCGCGTCAACCATGCTGGCCACGGTGCCGAACGGAGTATTCGGGAGAACGATGACCGGCCTGCCGCTGTGGATGTGCGTTGCGAGCATGCTGGTCGCGGGTTCGGCCTACGCGGTCCTCGGTGCGGGCTATCCCGCCGTTCGCTTGAACATGGGACGCCAGACGGTCTAGCGTCCGCAGTTGACCATGGCGGCTGACGTCAGATTCTCAAGGGCATCCCACACCGGCGGATCTTCCCAGAGACGGTCGAGTGCTGCGTTCATGGCCTGATCGTCTCTGGCGGCACGGGCATTCGATAGTTCCCCAAAGACCTCTTTCGCGACGGCCCAGTCGCGGGCAAGGTCGCCTTGCAGCGTCGGCTCGCCGAACTTCGGCCCCAGGGCCGCCAACTCGCCTATCGTCTCCTCGGCAGGGACCGAGCCATCGCGCCCGAGCATCACGTCGTACAGTCCGCCCGCCGCTGGGCAGAACTCCGACAGCTGGTCGTCGGCCACCTTGTACTTCGCGATGAACGCAGCTTCCGCGGCGGCATCATCAGTGGCGGCTTCCGCAGTGCCGTCAGTGGAGGTGGACAGGGGATTCGTTGGTGTTGCAGGCGTCGATGGCGAGCTGCTCGCCTCCGAATCGACCGGCGTAGGCTCGTCGGAACTGCATCCGGCCAGCCCGAACAGGAGGACGATCACGGCTGCGCCAGTGAGCCGCCGGGAGGCTGATGCGGCTGGATTCCGGGCCATCACAATGGACCTTTCGTCATCGGGTTGGTGTACGGCGGGATTGCCCTGGAGCGGTCCGTTCATGCGCGGGTAAGCAGTCGGCACAGAACCGAAACCCACATCAATACCGTTGCCGGATATAACATAACAAACAGCGGCTGAAACACAAAAAAATCGACAGATGAAGCGGTCGGGTGTGGTCCACGATCTATTCGGTGTTCAGCGGCCGTGGCAGTGCGGCCCGCCCGGCGCATCTGCGATGGTCCTCGGCGGGTCCGTCGCGGGTTTGGCGTGCGTTATTGCCTCTCGAGCCCAGGGCATGGGTCGCCGGCCTGGCTGCCGTCGTGCCGTCCCCGGTCGGGGGTCGCGTAGCGACTCATGGGTTTTTTCGCGAGACCTGGACAAACGCCGCGACATGGCCGATCCAGCGGTTGGCAGGCCGGACGGTGTCCGCTACCGTCGGAAGGTCGCTGGCCGTCTCAGGCGGCTCGTGGCGCACGTTCCGCACTGTGCGGTGCGTAGGCAGCCGGAACGGCCGCCTTGGCTCAGGTGGGGTCGTCATCCCAGCCGCCCGCTCGCGGGTGGTACCAGCGCCAGGCTCCGGATCCGGGAACCACGACGACTGGATCCGTGTGAAGAACCCCCTCCACTGGACCGCGCCCGCGGCCGGGAAGCACAACGCCGACACCCAGCCCCTGGACCTCGCCCACGCTGCGGCCACCCCCGCGTCGGGCTCCTCAGGTCCCGCGACGGACCCGGTCGAACCCACCGACGAACCGAAGCGGCGCTCGCGCAAAGTCCGCTGGTCGGTGGTCGCCGGGGTCACCGCGGTGGGCTTGGTCGCCGGTGTCGGTGTCGGCTACGCCGTGGCGCGCAAGACCGTCACACTCGACGTCGACGGCAAGGTCACCACCGTGACCACCTTCGCCGGCTCGGTGAACGACCTGCTCGACGACGAAGGCATCGACGTGGAGCGACGCGACCTGGTCGTGCCCGCACCCGGCAGCAAACTGACCCGCGGTGCCGAGGTCGTGGTGCGCCATGGGCGGGAGGTCACCGTCCAGGCGGACGGCAAGACGGCTGACGTGTGGACCACCGCCCTGGATGCCGACGAAGCTCTCGACACGCTCAAGACCCGGGGCAAGGACGTGCGCCTCGTCGCATCCCGGTCCAAGTCCGACGGCCGACCGGCCCTGCCGCTGCGCCTCGACACCAACGCGCCGATCAACCTCGTGGCCGACGGCAAGACCACCGTCGTCCCGCACGGCACCCAGGGGATCGACGTGATCCTCGACAGCGCTCAGGTCACCCTGGGCGACCTGGACCGGGTCAGCGTGCGACGTGACCCGAAGTCCACCCCGCATGTCTCCCTCGTGGTTCAGCGAGTCGTGGTCAAGGACGTGCCGAGCACCACACCGGTGGCTTTCAAGACGGTGACCAAAGAAGACGCGAGCCGCTACGAGGACGCGAAACCCAAGGTGACGCAAGTGGGCGTCGCAGGCGTGCAGACGGTCGTCTCCCGGATCACCACGGTCGATGGCGTGGAGGAATCCCGCACGGTGCTCTCCGACAAGGTCACCACGGCACCCGTCGACCAGATCGAGGTCAAGGGCACCAAGAAGCGTCCGGCCGAGACCACACCTGCTACCGGGGCGCCCGCGGCGGGCGGTGCGGCACCCGCCGGTGTCTGGGCCGCACTCGCCCAGTGTGAGTCGGGCGGAAACCCGGCGAGCGTCTCGGCCAACGGGAAGTACCACGGCCTCTACCAGTTCTCCGTCAGCACTTGGCAAGCGATGGGCGGCACGGGCCTTCCCTCGCAGGCATCCGCAGCCGAGCAGACCAAACGAGCCCAGGCGCTCCAGGCGCGATCCGGCTGGGGGCAATGGCCGGCCTGCTCCCGCAAACTGGGGCTGCGGTAGACCACCGCGGGCGAGCGATCGGTAGGCTCGCATTCGTGACTGACACCCGAGGCGCCCTGCTGGGTCCGGCCGAGATCCGTGACCTGGCGGGGCGCCTCGGCGTTCGCCCGACCAAGACCCTGGGCCAGAACTTCGTGCATGACGGCGGCACCGTGCGCAAAATCGTGCGAGTCGCCGGCATCTCCGAGGGGGACCGCCTCGTCGAGATCGGACCCGGACTGGGATCACTGACCCTGGGGCTTCTCGAAGCCGGAGCCGACGTGGTCGCTGTGGAGATCGACCCCGTCCTGGCGCGTCAGCTCCCGGCGACCGTCGCGGAGTACCTGCCCGACGCAGCCTCCCGGCTGACGGTGGTCACCGCTGACGCCCTGACCGTCACCGAGCTCCCCGGCGACGAACCGACCGCCCTGGTCGCGAACCTGCCGTACAACGTCGCCGTTCCGGTGCTCCTGACCTTCCTGGAGCGGTTCGATTCCCTGGCCCGGGTGCTCGTGATGGTGCAGGCGGAAGTAGCCGACCGGCTTGCCGCCCCGCCGGGAAGTCGCACCTATGGGGTTCCGTCGGCGAAAGCCGCGTGGTACGCCAAGGCGCGGCGGGCCGGCACCATTGGCCGCTCTGTCTTTTGGCCGGTGCCGAATGTCGACTCCGCCCTGGTGGCCCTGGACCGTCGCGAACCCCCGCCCACGTCCGCATCCCGGTCGGCTGTCTTCGCCGTCGTCGATGCCGCGTTTGCCCAACGACGCAAGACGCTGCGGTCGGCGCTCGCCGGGATCGCGGGATCGGCCCCCGCTGCGCAGGCCGCGCTGGTCGCGGCGGGGGTGGACCCAGGCGCTCGCGGGGAGAAGCTGGCGATCGAGGACTTCGCCCGCATCGCTGAGCACCTCGACCCCGGTCCCGACATATCCCGTGGGTCGATCCCGGCCCGAGAGCGGACCTCCCGAACCGAGCGTGGCGGTCGGGGGCCTGACTCGGCCGAGTCGGTGCTGAACTCTGGGCGGGCAACCGGCCGGCGACCTGGCACAGTGGACGCGTGAGCCATCTAGCTGCCGTACCTGCCCGGTTCGTCCGGGTACGTGCGCCGGGGAAGGTCAATCTTTCACTCCAGGTCGGCCCCGTACAGCAGGACGGTTACCACCCGCTGGTCACGATTTTCCAGGCGCTCAACCTCACCGAAGAGGTCCGGGCGACGGCCGTGGCGCCCGGGTCCGGGATCGCGCTCAGGGTTACCGGCCTACAGGCGGACCGGGTGCCAGCCGATCGGACGAACCTGGTGTGGCGGGCCGCCGAGGCGCTGGCTGCGCACATCGGCATCGATCCGGATGTGCGGCTCGACGTGCTCAAGGGTGTGCCCGTGGCGGGCGGGATGGCGGGCGGTTCCGCAGATGCCGCCGCCACTCTCGTCGCGTGTGATGCCCTGTGGGAGACGCATCTGCCGCGAGCGGAGATGACCGAACTCGCGGCCACCCTCGGATCCGATGTGCCCTTCGGTCTGGTCGGGCATACCGCCGTCGGCACCGGACGCGGCCACCTGCTGACCCCGGTAATGACCCGGGGCGAGTTCCACTGGGCGCTGGCGGTCCGGGACGACGGGTTGTCCACGCCGGCGGTCTTCCGGGCTTTCGACGAGGACGATCCGGACCACGAGGTCACGCTCGCCGCGGACAACGAATTGCTCCAGGCGCTGCGTGCGGGGGACGCCGTCGGGCTGGGTCATGCCCTCCACAACGACTTGCAGGCGGCCGCCCTGAGGCTGCGGCCAGAGTTGGGTCGCACGCTGGACCTCGCGCGGACCGCGGGTGCGCTGGGCGTACTCGTCTCCGGTTCCGGCCCGACGATCGCGGCCCTGGCCCGCTCCCGGCGGCATGCACTGGCCATCGCGGCTTCGTGGACCGCGGCGGATGCCTGCGACGCGGTTTACTGTGCCCAAGGGCCGGCCCCCGGGGCCAGGGTGCTCCAGAGCATCTGACGAGTAGCGATTACCCTCGACGGGTGGCACACCTTCTCGGCGCGGACGCGATCAGCCTGACCGTCGGCACGCGCACCCTCTTCGACTCCGTCAGCCTGGGTCTCGACGATGGCGAACGGGTCGGTGTCGTCGGGCCGAACGGCGCAGGAAAATCCACTCTGCTGCGGCTGCTCGCCGGCACTCGGGAGCCGGATGCCGGCCGGGTCACCCGGCTCGGGGGACTCCGGCTGGGAATGCTGGATCAGCGCGACGACGCCCCGGCCGGTGCCACGGTCCGCGACCTGGTGCATGGCGACGCGGCCGTGCACGACTGGGCCTCGGACGCCGGCATCCGGGCCGTGCACGCAGGGCTGTTAGGCGACCTCGACCTGGACGCGCCCGCGGCGACCCTCTCCGGCGGGCAGCGGCGCCGGGTCGCGCTGGCGGCGTTGCTGGTCGCGGACCATGACGTGATCGCCCTCGACGAGCCGACCAACCACCTGGATGTCGAGGGCGTCGCCTGGTTGGCCGGCCACCTGCGCGAACGGTTCGGCCGGCCGGGCGCCAAGGGGGCGCTGGTGGTGGTCACCCACGACCGGTGGTTCCTCGACGCCGTCTGCTCCCGGATGTGGGAGGTCACCGGCGCCGGTGACGTCGAGGGATATGAGGGCGGCTACGCCGCCTACGTCCTCGCCCGGGCCGAACGTGCGCGATCGGCCGCCGTCGCCGCGGATAAGCGCAACAACCTGCTCCGCAAGGAACTCGCCTGGCTGCGTCGCGGAGCGCCGGCCCGGACGTCCAAGCCGAAGTTCCGGCTGGACGCCGCCGCTGCGCTCATCGCCGACGAACCCGCCCCACGTGACCGGCTCGAACTGACCCGGATGGCGACGCGGCGGCTCGGTAAGGACGTGCTGGACCTCGAGGACGTCACCCTGGCCGTCCCGCTGCCGGACGGCGGCTCCCGGGTGCTCTTCGACGATGTCACCTGGCGACTGGGTCCGGGGGACCGCTACGGCGTGGTGGGCGTCAACGGAGCTGGGAAGACGACCCTGTTGGCTCTGCTCGCCGGCCGACGTTCCCCGGACAGCGGCCGGGTCAAGCGTGGGAAGACCGTGCATGTCGCCGAACTGACCCAGGACGTCGAGGAACTGGACGACGTCGGCGGGTTGCGGGTGGTCGAGCTGATCGAACAAGAGAAGCGGATGGTCACCGTCGGGGGCAAGGAACTGTCGGCGTCCCAGCTGGTGGAGCGCCTCGGGTTCACCCGGGAACGTTCCCAGACCCTGGTGCGGGAGTTGTCGGGGGGTGAGCGGCGACGGCTGCAGCTCTTGCGGCTGCTCGTGGCCGAGCCGAATGTGCTGCTCCTGGACGAGCCGACCAACGACCTCGACACCGACACGCTCGCCGCCGTCGAGGACCTGTTGGACGGCTGGCCGGGGACGTTGATCGTGGTCTCCCACGACCGGTATCTGCTGGAACGGGTCACCGACCGGGAGGTCGCTCTCCTAGGCGACGGCACCATCCGGGACCTGCCGGGCGGGGTCGAGGAGTACCTTCAGCTGCGGCGCGCGGCCACGCAGATCGCGGCGCAGGCCGTGGCCGCCGGGTCCGCCGTTTCGGGGGCCGGACCCCAGGTCGTGGCGGGACGGGTAACTGATGCGCCGGCGTCGGCCGACCACGCCGAGGACTCGGCACCCTACGCAAGTGCTCCCTCCAGTGCCGAACTGCGTGCGGCCAAGAAGGAGATCAACCGCATCGAACGGCGGTTGACCAAGATCGCCGAACTCGAAGAGCGCATCCACACCAAGATGGCTGCCGCGGCGACCGACCATGGGGCCGTATTGGCGCTGGACTCCGAGCTCCAGGTGCTGGCCGCTGAGAAGGATGAGCTGGAAGCCCAATGGCTGGCGGCGGCGGAGGTCGTCGGATAGGCCAGGACACCTGGTGTCTTTGAAGACCGACTGTTCGAGCGAGCGGAGCTGTGCGGTCAGCACCCGGACCAACCGGCTCCGCCCGCAACGCAGCGTGTAGTTTTGGGCCGTGGACGAATCGCGTAACGCTACCCAGAATCCAGCGGCATCGGAGCCGACGGGGGACAGCACAACGATCGCGGACCGTGCGGGGGTTCCGGCCGCCTGGTACAACATCGCGGCAGACCTGCCGGAGCCGATTCCGCCACATCTGCACCCCGCCACCCAAGAGCCCGTGACGGTCACCGACCTGCAGGGACTGTTCCCGCGTGCGCTGGCCGAGCAGGAACTCTCCCAGGAGCGGTACGTCGCCATTCCGGAGGAGATCCGTGAGGTCTACGCCTCTTGGCGGCAGACGCCCCTCTTGCGCGCGCGGCGTCTGGAGCGGGCACTGGGGACGCGCTCGCGTATCTACCTGAAATACGAGGGCGCCAGCCCGGTCGGCTCTCATAAGCCCAACTCCGCCGTCGCGCAGGCCTACTACAACGCCCAGGAGGGCGTTACCAAGCTGACGACGGAGACTGGTGCCGGCCAGTGGGGTAGCGCGCTTTCGTTCGCGGGCGCGATGTTCGGCGTCGACGTCGAGGTGTGGCAGGTCCGGGCCTCCTACGAGTCCAAGCCCTACCGCCGCTACCTCATGGAGCTTTACGGCGGCCGGGTGCACTCCAGTCCGTCGGACCTGACCGAGGCGGGCCGGGCGATCCTGCGCGAGAACCCGGAGACCAGCGGGAGTCTCGGCATGGCGGTAAGTGAGGCGGTCGAGGTGGCGATGAGCGACCCTGCCGCCCGCTATGCGCTCGGGAGCGTCCTCAACCATGTGGTGCTGCATCAGACCGTGATCGGTCAGGAAGCCATCGCCCAACTGGCCGCGCAAGGCGAACGCACCCCAGATGTGGTGATCGGTTGCGCGGGTGGTGGCTCGAACCTCGCCGGGCTCGCTTTCCCGTTCTTGCGGGATGTCCTCGCGGGTCAGGCAACGACCGAAGTGATCGCCGCGGAGCCGACGGCCTGCCCCTCACTGACCCAGGGCGAGTACCGGTACGACCACGGTGACTTCTCCGGGATGACGCCGCTGCTGAAGATGTACACGCTAGGCAAGGATTTCGTGCCCGACGCCATTCACGCAGGCGGGCTGCGGTACCACGGGATGTCACCGGCGCTCAGTCACACGGTGCACCTGGGCTTGGTCTCGCCGGTCGCGATCGAACAGGAAGCCGCCTTCGGTGCAGGCATTCTCCTCGCTCGAACCGAAGGCATCGTGCCCGCACCGGAGTCCACCCACGCGCTGGCCGCCGCTCTCACGCGCATCAGCGGATCGGACGCCGAAGAGGTCGTCGTCGTCGGACTGTCCGGTCACGGTCAACTCGACCTGCCCGCCTACCAGTCCTTCCTGCCGGGGTAGGCCGTCCGCTAGACGGAATAGAGTGACCGCTAGTCGCGGGGACGGGCCGAGGTTGCAATGGCCATGAGCACGGTCATCAGCAACAGATCCGCGAGCATGACCGCCAAAGGCACGGTCCAGCCCGAACTGGCGGTGTGCACTGCGCCGATCGCCGACGGTGCCAGGGCGGCGCAGGCGTAACCGGTCGTCTGGACGGTCGCGGACATCCGGCGGGCGTCGCGGGCAGCGCTGGTGCGCACCGCCACCAGCGTGAAGATGACCGTGAAGTTGCCGCCCTGCGCGACGCCCGCCAGCGAGCACCACAGCGGCCAGAGTTCCGGCGCGACCAGCAGTCCGATGGGCAGCGTCAACCATGCGGCCGTGATGGACATTGCCACCAGTCGTACCGAGGCTTTGCGGGCCAAGGCCATGGGCACGGCGATACCGCCCACGATCGCGAGCAGTTGGAACAGAGAAGCCGCGCCGCCGGCCGACTCGCGCGGCAATCCGATCTGGTCGGCCAGGAGGGTGGGCAGCCATGCGGTCACCGCGTAGTACCCGAAGGCCTGACAGCCGAAGCCGAAGGCGAGCAGCCAGGTCAGCGGCCGGCGCAGTACGTTCGGGTGGTGGCCAGTTCCTGCGCCGTCGTTAGCCGTCGGCGGTCCGGTCGCCGTCGACTGTCCGCTCGAACCCTCGGGTGCGGCACCGTCGGTGGCCGCCTGGCCGGCCGACGTCGGCCGCGGCCGGGGGACCTCGTCGGTGCGCAGCCGACGGGCTGCGAACCGCCACACGACCAGTGCGATGGCCGCCAGGCTGCTCCAGGAGGCCAGGGCCCAACGCCATCCGACATCCTGCGCGAGAGGCGCGGTGAACGTCGTCGTGAGGACGGAGCCAACATTGAGCGCCGCCGTGTACAGGCCGGTGACGGTTGACGCGGAGCCTGCGAAGTCCCGGCCGACGATGACCGGTACCGCGACGTTCCCGATCGTGATCGCCGCACCGATCAGCACCGTGCCGACCAGCGCGGTGCCGAACCCCCCGACCGACCGCAGGAGCGTGCCCACCAGCACGGTCACGAGGGAGACGGTGACCGCGTTACCCACGCCGAGGCGTGCCAGGAAGGCCGAGGCGCCAGGGGTCAACAGGGCGAAGCAGAGCACAGGGAGGCCGGTGAGTATCCCGGCCTCGGCCGGAGTCAGGGCCAGGTCGGCCGCGACGTCGGTGACCACGGTCGGCAGCCCGGTGATCGGTGCGCGCAGATTCAGCGCATAGATGCAGATTCCCGCAAGCAGCAGGCCGGAAATCCCGCCCTGGGGGACCTTGCGACTCATTCCTCGAACTGTATGACGACAGCCCGCAGCAACCCGGCGAGCTCCGGCCGGTCAGCGGGGCGCAGTGAGGCCAACAGGTCGCGCTCCACGGACAACAGGTCGGTCATCGCCGCGTCCACCCGGTTGAGTCCCTCGTCGGTCAACTCGACGAGAACACCCCGCCGGTCGTCCGGGGAGCGGAGCCGGCGGACGAGTCCGCGCACCTCAAGCCGGTCGATGCGGTTGGTCATGGTCCCGCTGGTGACGAGCGTCTGGGTCAGCAGGGCGCCCGGGGACAGCCGGAACGGCGCCCCGGCGCGGCGCAGGGCCGAGAGTACGTCGAACTCCCAGGTCTCCAGGTCCCGGCGGGCGAAGGCGGCGCGGCGGCGCAGGTCCAGATGGCGGGCGAGCCGCGAGACCCGGGAGAACACCGTGAGGGGTTCGAGGTCGAGATCGGGCCGCTCGGTCTGCCAGGCAGCCACGATCCGATCGACCTCGTCGGGGCGTTCGGTCATGGATCGAGAGTACCGGCCATCTCGACATCAAGACTCTTGACGGCGCGCGTGCCAGGTGGGCGTCCGCGGCAGAATGTGCTTCATCCCGTCGGGCACCCCCACCTCCGTCGGGCGCCCGGCCGTCAGTCGGCCCGTGCGGCCGTCAGTCGGCCCGTGCGGCCGTCGGTCCGGCCCGTGCGGCCGAGTGCTGTACTTTCAGTCGAGTGCTGCGGTTAAGACCGCAGCACTCGACTAGAACTACAGCACTCGGTGAGGGGTGCTAGTTATGTTTGGTAACCGTAGTCTGGCGCCCTGCGGTCGCCCGCAGCCCGCTGTCAGGCCGCGCGCAGGGCTTCGGTCAGCTTCACTCGGGTACCCGTACGCAGGACCGCGTTCGAGTAGATCCGGCCCGCGAGCCAGACCAGCACCGGGATGAGCGCGAGCGAGAGCCCGAGCGCGATCAGGACCTCGGCCGTGCTCGCCGCGCCCAGGGCGATCCGGATCGGCATCAGCAACGGTGAGCAGAACGGGATGTAGGACAGCCAGACCACCAGCGGGTTCTCGGGGTCCCACGGCGCGATCGAGACGCCGAGGAAGTACGGGATCATCATGAGCGTCAGGACCGGGGACGTGACTGTGCCGACGTCCTCCTGCCGCGAGACCAGCGCCGCGAGCGCACCGAGGGCCAGCGAGTACATGACGAACCCCACGATGAACCAGACGAGCGCCCACGCCACCGTGGCCCCCAGGTTGATCTTGCTGGCGTCCACCAGGCCGAGCGCCATGGCTGTGCCCGCACCGGCACCGACCACCAGCACCACCTGGCCCAGGCCGATCACGCCGATGCCGAGTACCTTGCCGGCCATGAGCTGCCAGGGTCGCAGCGCGGCCAGCAGCAGTTCCACCACCCGGCTCGACTTCTCCTCGACCACCCCTTGGGCGACCAGCTGACCGCAGGTCATCAACGAGATGAAGATGAGGATGCCGGCCGCGAAGCCGGTGACGATCTGGGCGGTGTCGCGGGCCGGTTCGGGGTCCAGCACGGTGACCTTGGGGCTCGAATCCGCAAGGGCCCTGCTGACCACTGCGGGGTCTCCGCCCAGGGCCTTCACCTGCTCCGCGAGCGTGACCTGTTGCCCCAACCCGGCCAGGACCGGCTGGAGGTCGGGGTCGAGCGTCTTGTGGACGGTCACCCCGAACTCGCCGGCAGTGCCCGTGAGGAGGGCGTCCAGGTCGCCGTCGGCGACCTGCTGTTCCCCGGCCTTCGTGGAGGCGACCTCGGACGTGGTGACCTTGGTTCCGGTGGCCTGGGCGACGGCCTCGATGGCGGGTGCGAGCGCGGCGGTCTCGGGGGGGAGCCCGATCTTGGTGGCCGAGGAACTGGCGGAGGCGGTGGCGAGGTTCACCACGACGCCGCCCAGGACCACGGCCGCGACCATCAACGCGGTGATGATCAGGAAGGACTTGGACCGTATGCGGGTGCTGATCTCCCGGCCGGCGACGAGCCGGATGGAGGCCCAGGCCGACTGGTTGCCCTGATCTGCGTTGCTCATGCGTGCACCTCCGTCGGGGCCGGCTCAGGACTCTCGACGGCGACCACGTGGCGATACAGCTCCGTCAGGCTGGGCCGGGCTGGGGCGAACTCGTGGACGGGGCCGGCGTCGAGGGCGGCCCGCAGTAGTGGCTGTTCGGCTCCCGTGGCCGTTTCGGACAATTCGACGACCTTGCGGGTGCCGTCCCGCGACAGGACACGAACGCCGGTCCCGGCGAGCCAGTCGTCCGTAGGGGAGTCGATCAACCAGCGGGGTAGTTCGGTGCGGCGCAGCTCGTCGATGGTGCCCACTGCCACCATCCGGCCGCCCTTGATGATGCCGACCCGGTCGCTCAGCCGTTCCACGAGGTCGAGCTGGTGGGAGGAGAACAGCACGGGAACACCCGCCTTCGCGCGCTCCCGCAGTACCCCGCTCATCACATCGACTGCGACCGGGTCCAGCCCGGAGAACGGTTCGTCCAGGACGAGCAGATCGGGTTCGTGGGTCAACGCGGCCGCGAGTTGCACCCGTTGCTGGTTGCCGAGGGAGAGTTTTTGTACCTCATCGCCCTGGCGGCTCTCCACACCCAGGGTCGTCGTCCAGCGCACCATGGCCTCCTTGGCGACCCGGGGCGGCATCCCGTGCAGCCGCGCGAGGTAGGTGAGCTGATCATCAACCCGCATCTTGGGGTAGAGACCGCGCTCCTCGGGCATGTACCCGATGCGGCGTCGCGCGTCGTGGTCGATCGGTGTGCCGTCCCAGCGGACCTCACCGCTGTCCACGGACAGGACGCCGAGGATGATGCGCATCGCGGTGGTCTTCCCGGCGCCGTTCGACCCGACGAAACCGAAGATCTCACCGGCATGGACGTCGAAGGTGGTGTCGTCGAGGGCCAAGAGGTCGCCGTATGACTTGGTCAGGGAGTCGATTTCCAGACGTGCCATGGCTCATCCAATCACGGGCCGGTGGCTGCTCCCATAGGTCGTCAGCCTCGGGCGTCGGTGACCAGTGACGGCCGGTTCTCCAGCGTGGACAGCCCGTTCCAGGCGAGGTTCACCAGGTGGGAGGCCACTTCCGTCTTGCGCGGGCTGCGGGCATCGAGCCAGTACTGCCCGGTGAGCGCGACCATTCCCACCAGCATCTGGGCGTAGATCGGGGCGACCTTCGGGTTGAGTCCGCGCTTCTTGAACTGCGCCGCCAACAGGTGCTCCACCTGTTGGGCGACGTCGCCGATCAGCGATGAGAACGTGCCGGTCGCCTGGGCGACCGGCGAGTCGCGCACGAGGATACGGAAGCCGTCCTCGGAGGTCTCGATATAGGTAAGTAGGACCAGAGCCGTGCGCTCCAGCAGCATCTTCGGGTGGCCGCCCGCCGACAGTGCTTCGGTGAGCGCCGAGGTCAGCTCCCGGACCTCGCGGTCGACGATGACGGCGTAGATGCCTTCCTTGCCGCCGAAATGCTCATAGACGACCGGTTTCGAAACTTCCGCGCGGGCCGCGATCTCTTCGACCGAGGTGCCCTCGAAACCCTTCTCGGCGAACAGCCCACGGCTGACCGCGAGCAACTGCTCGCGCCGTTGGCTGGCGGTCATACGGGAGCGGGGGGTTCGCCGGGAATCTGAGGCCACAGGCCCATCATGCCGTGACCGGCGCGAATCGGTCTCGTGGGTCCATGGCAGGCCGGACCTGCGATCGAATGTGACCGGCACCACCGCGCCGAAAACAACGGATGACAGCCTCGCGTCGAGGTCATTGGGTGAGACCTGGCAGACTGTTCCCACGAACGCACGGTGGTCCAGCTCCCGAGTGGGGTGGGGTGTGGCGTTCGATCCGCCTTGGTGTAATCGGCAGCACAAGGGTTTTTGGTGCCCTTGGTCCAGGTTCGAATCCTGGGGGCGGAGCACGTGTCACCAACCCTGATGGGAGTCCGATGGTCACCACCTCGGCCGACGCCAACCCAACCCCGCTCGCGGCCGTGATTGTGTTGGCCGCGGGTGAGGGGACACGGATGAGATCCGCGACCCCCAAGGTGCTGCACACCCTGGCCGGTCGCAGCATGCTCGGGCACGCCCTGACGGCCGCCCGAGCGCTCGATCCGGCGGATGTGGCTGTCGTGGTGCGGCACGAGCGGGATCAGGTGGCGGAACACGCGCTGGCCATCGACGGCGGCGTCGTCGTGGTGGATCAGGACGCGATTCCCGGCACCGGACGCGCCGTGCAGTGTGCGATGGATACCCTCGACGCCCGGGCGCACGCGCGGATCGCCGCCCGAGGGGTGCCGGAGGGTGCCGGAGGGCTGGGCGACGGGCTGACCGGTGCCGTGGTGGTCGTGGCCGGGGACATCCCGCTGCTCGACGCCGGCACGCTCGCCGAGCTGGTGACGGCCCATCGCGAGAACGGCAACGCCGTCACCATCTTGTCCACCCAGGTGCCGGACGCGACCGGCTATGGCCGTATCCTGCGCGAGGCGGGCACGGGCGATGTGCTGGCCATCGTCGAGCACAAGGATGCCTCCGCCGCCGAGCGCGAGATCCGGGAGATCAACTCTTCGGTCTACGTCTTCGACGCTGCCTTGTTGCGCCGGGGGCTGTCCGGATTGGGTCGTGACAATGCCCAGGGAGAGCTGTACCTCACCGATTTCGTCGCCTTCGCCCGTGCAGAGGGTCTGGGTGTGCGGGCGCTGATGTCCGAAGACCCGCTGGTGGCTGAAGGCGTTAATGACCGTGTGCAGCTCGCGGCTCTGCGTGCCGAGATGAACCGCCGGATCGTCACCGAGTGGATGCTCGCGGGGGTGACCGTCGTCGACCCGGCAACCACCTGGATCGATGTCGACGTCGAGCTGGCGCGCGATGTCACGATTCTGCCGGGTACCCAGCTCCAAGGTGCCACAACGATCGCCGAGGGCGCGACGGTCGGACCGGACAGCACCCTGACTGACATGGAGATCGGCGCGGGGGCCACGGTGACCAGGACGCATGGCAGCCTCGCAGTGATCGGTGCCGGTGCGACGGTTGGTCCCTTCGCTTACCTGCGGCCTGGAACTGAGCTGGGTGAGAAGGGCAAGATCGGGACGTTCGTCGAGACCAAGAACGCCCAGATCGGCACCGGCTCGAAGGTTCCGCACCTGTCCTACATCGGCGACACCACGGTCGGCGAGTACTCGAATGTCGGTGCGGCGTCGGTGACCGTCAACTACGACGGCGTCAACAAACACCGCACGACAATCGGCTCCCACTGCCGCACCGGATCGGACAACATGTTCGTCGCACCGGTCACGATCGGCGACGGTGCCTACACCGGTGCGGGTTCGGTGATCCGCCGGGACGTCCCCCCAGGCGCGTTGGGCGTGAGTCAGGGGAGTCAACGCAACATCGACGGCTGGGTGTTGCGTCGTCGGGCGGGTACTGCCGCGGCCGCGGCCGCTGAGCGGGCACTCGCCTCGGTGGAGGACGCCGGCCCGCAATTCGGTGCCCAAGCTCAGGCTCAGCTTGCCGTCCATTCGGCCGCGACTGCTGAACAACCGATCGTCCCCCCGCCCGCTGCTGGCCCGGCTGCGGGTGACCGCGGCACCTCGGCCGGCTAACTCACCCGAAGGAAAACGCGCCCAGATGAGCAGTACGATCGCCGGCACCGGCGCCAAATCGCTGGTTCTCGCCTCTGGCCGGGCCCACCCCGCCCTGGCCACCGAAGTCGCGCGGGAGCTCGGCATCGACCTCCTACCTACCACGGCCTATGACTTCGCCAACGGCGAGATCTATGTGCGGTTCGGGGAGTCGGTGCGGGGTGCGGACGTCTTCATCCTGCAAAGTCACACCGCGCCGATCAATCAGTGGATCATGGAGCAACTGCTGATGGTCGACGCCGCGAAGCGGGCGTCGGCGCGCACCATCACTGTGGTGCAGCCGTTCTACGGCTACGCCCGCCAGGACAAGAAGCACCGCGGCCGGGAGCCGATCTCGGCCCGTCTGATGTCGGACATTTTCTCGTGCGCCGGTGCGGACCGGCTCATGAGCGTGGACCTGCATGCCGCCCAGACCCAGGGGTTCTTCGACGGCCCGGTCGATCACCTGTGGGCGATGCCGATCCTTACTGACTATGTGCGTGGCCGCGTCGACACGCAGAACGTGACCGTGGTTTCGCCCGACGCGGGCCGGATCCGGGTGGCGGAGCAGTGGGCCGCGAAGCTCGGCGGTGGTCCGCTGGCCTTCGTTCACAAGACGCGCGATCTGACGCGGCCCAACCAGGCAAAGGCCAACCGTGTGGTGGGCGATGTCGAAGGCCGGGACTGCGTGTTGGTCGACGACCTCATCGACACCGGCGGCACGATCGCGGAAGCGGTGAAGGTCACCCTGGCCGCGGGCGCGAAATCGGTGATCGTCGCTGCCACGCACGGCGTCCTCTCAGACCCCGCGAGCCGGCGGCTGGCTGAATGCGGCGCCCGGGAGGTCGTCATCACGGATACGCTGCCGATCGCGGCCGAGAAGGCGTTCCCCCAACTCACGGTGCTGTCGATCGCGCCGCTGATCGCACGGGCGATCCGGGAAGTCTTCGACGACGGCTCGGTCACGTCGCTCTTTGACGGGAACAGCTGACGATGACGGGGCTCACCACGATCGGTCGTGGCCTGGTGGTCGCGACGCCGGATGTGGTCGTGGTCGAACTCGGTGCGGAGGCAGTGGCCAGCGGCGTCCAGGAAGCCTTGGACACGGCGAACGCCGCCGTGGCCGCGGCCCAGGCGGCCCTGCGCGCTGCGGGTGTGGCCACGGTGGATCTGCAGACGGCGCGCACGAGCACGTGGGCGGACACCGAGCAGCACCGCACGACTGCCCGGCTGACCCTTCGGGCAACCTTGCGTGACGTGCCGGGTTCGGGCGCGGCGATCCGCGATGCCTTGGCCGCAGCCGGTGATGTTGCCAGGCTCGACTCGATGGAGTTCGCCGTTGCTGATCCCGGTCCGTTGGCGGTCCAGGCGCGGGAGGCGGCTTTCGCAGACGCGCGGGCGAAGGCATCCGAGTATGCGGCGCTCGCCGGTCGCAGCCTCGGCCAGGTCGTGGAGATCAGCGAGGAGCAGGGGTCGGCCACGCCCATGCTCCGCGCGACGATGGCAAAGGCGCAATTCGACCAGTTGGCTATCGAGCCGGGTACCCGCGAGATCCGGGCCGAGGTCAAGGTCCGTTGGGAACTCGCTGACTGAGTCCAGTGCGGTCGGCCTGGGATTGTCGGCGGGTCGTCGGCGGCGGTCGCTCACCATCGGTCGGGTGATTTGCCTGGTCGGCCCGGGCGTCGCTACGACGGCCGGCCGGTGCGTGCGGCGGCGAAGAAGCCGGATCTCGGGTGAAATGTGTCCGGCGGGGAAATGTGGCGTGCGAATAGGACCGTTCGCATTGACGAACGGCACTGGCCGTTGAGACCGTGGCAGTCGGGTCATCCGCGCCTGGTCTTGCCCACATCCGGAAGGGGGTGTCACGTATGGCGGTGACGATCATCGTGCCGACGTACAACGAGGCCCCCAACATCGCCGAACTCGTCCGGCGGGTCGAGGCGGCGTGTGGCCAGCTGGACCCCGAGATCCTGTTCGTGGACGATTCCCGCGACGACACCCCCGCGGTCATCGAGGCGGTGGCCGCCACCGCCGGGCTGCCTGTCCGCCAGATCCATCGCGACGTGCCCTCCGGAGGGTTGAGCGGGGCCGTTGTCGAGGGACTGCGGGCGTCCACCACGACCTGGTCGATCGTCATGGACGGTGACCTGCAGCACCCGCCCGAGATGCTGCCGGTCCTGCTAGCCACGGGAGAAGCCACGGCCGCCGACGTCGTTGTCGCCTCCCGGTACTGCGGTGAGGGCGACGCGGCCGGGTTGGACGGCGCCTGGCGCCGGACGGTGTCAAAGGCGTCCTCGGCCTTGGCCCGCTCCATGTTCCCGGTGCGATTGCGGAATGTCACCGACCCGATGACGGGGTTCTTCGCGGTGCGCACGGCCGCGGTGGACCTCGACAAGCTGCGCCCACGCGGGTTCAAGGTCCTCCTGGAGATCTTGACCCGCAACCGGCTGCATGTGGTCGAAGAGCCCTTCGTCTTCGGCGACCGTCACGCCGGCCGGTCCAAGGCGTCGATGGTGCAGGGGATGCGCTACCTCGAGCAGCTCACCTCGCTGCGGTTCGGCCGGATGTCGCGGTTCGCGATCATCGGGGCCTTCGGGGCGCTCCTCAACTTGGCGATCATGGCGGGGTTGTTGGCGGTCGGAGTGCACTACATGCCCGCCGCCGTGGTCTCGGCGCTGATCACGATCATCACGAACTTCCTGCTGTTGGAGCGGTTCGTCTTCCACGACCTGCGCAACGAGGGCCGGTCGGTGTGGCGGAGGTTCGCCCAGTCCTTCACGTTCAACGCGACCGAGGCCGCCATCCGGTTGCCGTTCTTGTGGTGGATCGTGGAGGCGACTCCGTTGCCGCCGGTGGTCGCCCAGGCGGTGACGATCGCCATCGCCTTCATCCTGCGGTTCGTCTTCCACGCCCAGGTCGTCTACCGCCCACGCCGGACGAGCCCGACCAGCCCGATACTCGCCGATGGGCTGGCGGATAATCGCGAGGTTTCGGGGCAGGCCGAGTAGCGCGGGGCCACGGAGGCGCCAGTTCCGGTACAGTGGTGAGGTTGCCTCGGCGAGGGATGTCTGACGGTCGGCGAATGGTCGGCCGAGTGCGGATCACCGCATCCGCAGATCTCCGTGATCGACCCGGCGGCGTGCGTCGCGCGACCGTCACATGTCCCACGCCGACGCAGCCGCCCCTCCGGGTCGATTCCGACCTCCGGAGAGCCGTTCGTCCGCCCGACGCCCGGCCCGCTACGTTTCTCTAGGAGTGATCGCGTGTCCGAGATCAAACTCGCCGCTGAGTCCCGCACCGAGTTCGGCAAGGGAGCGGCCCGCCGCACCCGTCGTGCCGGCCTGGTCCCCGCCGTGCTCTACGGCCACGGCACCGACCCGGTGCACGTCGCCCTGCCGGGCCACGACACCATGATGGCGCTCAAGCACTCGAACGCCCTGTTGTCGATTGTGGTCGACGGCAAGTCCCACTTGGCCATCGCCAAGGACATCCAGCGTGACCCCGTGCGGAACGTCATCGAGCACGTCGACCTGCTGCTGGTCCGCAAGGGCGAGAAGATCGCCGTCGAGGTCCCTGTGCACGTCGTGGGCGAGTCGGCCCCCGGCACGATCCACTTGGTCGACCTACAGACCCTCGCCATGGAGGCCGAGGCGACGAACCTGCCGGAGTCGATCGACGTGTCCATCGAGGGCCTGGCCGCCGGTACTCAGGTGCTCGCCAAGGATGTCCCGCTGCCGGAGGGTGCCGTGCTGGTGGACGACCCGGAGCTGATCGTGGTTTCGGTCACCGAGCCGCAGAGCGAGGCGCCGTCGGTCGAGGAAGAGGTCGTCGAGGCCGAGGCCGCGGAGGCTTAGGAAACGCGCAAAGGCGCGGAGGCTACGGCCGCGCGGCAGGGCGCCTGGTACCGAGAGGTGCCGGGCGCTTCGCGCTTTTTTGGACCGATGTGCTATTTACGCGGCTCCGTCGGCTTACGACCGTGCCCAACGTTTTGGAGTGAGGATGACTGACCGGCTCTGGCTCGTGGTCGGCTTGGGGAACCCCGGGCCGACCTACGCCGCCAATCGGCATAATGTCGGGCAACTCGTTCTCGACGTCCTGGCCCGTCGCGCGGCGGTGTCCTTCAGCGCCCATCGAGCCCGGGCCGTGGTCGCCGATGCGCGCCTCGGGATGGGCCCCGGCGGGCGCCCCGGCCCCCGGGTGCTCCTCGCCAAACCGACCACCTACATGAACAATTCCGGCGGCCCCGTCGCGGGGCTCGCCACGTACTTCGGCGTGGAGCCCGACCACATCATGGTGGTCCACGACGAGGTCGACCTCCCGTTTGCCACCGTCAAGCTCAAATCCGGCGGTGGCGAAGGCGGGCATAACGGCCTGCGGGACATCTCCAAAGCGCTCGGCACCCGGGACTATGTGCGGGTGCGGGTCGGCGTCGGGCGGCCGCCGGGCCGGATGGACACCGCGGACTTCGTGTTGCGTAACTTCTCCGGTGCCGAGGTGAAGGAGCTTCCGTTGCTCCTGGAGGACGCCGCCGACGCGGCCGAGATGATTCTCACCGACGGCCTGCTCGCGGCCCAGGGCAAGTTCCACACCAAGTCATGACGATGGGCGCCACCGGGCGCCACGAAGAAAGGCAGAGCGACGTGACCCCGAGTTCCACAGGTCAGGGTGGTGGGGCGGCCAGGCCGCTGCGCATCGCGTTGGTCGGTACCCGTGGCGTGCCCGCCCGATACGGCGGATTCGAGACGGCGGCCGAGGAGATCGGGCAGCGGTTGGCGGCACGGGGACACCAGGTCCGCGCCTACTGCCGCACCGGCAACTCCACGGAGCCGATGACGAGCTACCTGGGGATGGACCTGGTCACGCTGCCGGCGTTGCGCAAGCGTTCGCTGGAGACGCTGAGCCACGTCGGGCTGTCGGTCGCCCACCTCTACGCCCACCGGGTGGACGCCGTCCTGATGTTCAACGCCGCCAACTCCCCGTGGCTTCCGTTCCTTCGCTTGGCCCGGCTGCCCGTGGCGGTGAACGTCGACGGGCTGGAGTGGAAGCGCGCCAAATGGAGTGGTGCCGGGCGCAAGTACTATCGGTCGGCGGAGGCCCGCGCGGTCCGGTGGGCGGATGCGATCGTGGCCGACGCCGCCGGGATCGCGCAGTACTACCAGGACGAATTCGGTGCGCCGACCACCCAGATCTACTACGGGGCACCGATCCTCGGGCAGACCGACCTCGGCAAGCTCGCCGAACTGGGCCTGGAGCCGGAGAAGTTCCATGTCGCGGTGGCCCGGTTCGAGCCCGAGAACCACGTGCGGGAGATCGTCGAGGGGTATGTGCGGTCGCAGGCGACCCTGCCGCTCGTCGTCGTCGGCTCGGCGCCTTATGCGAATGAGTACACCGACCAGGTGCACGCCGCCGCGCAGGGTGACCCGCGCGTGCGGTTCCTCGGGGGGGTCTGGGATCAGGACCAGCTCAACGCCCTCTACGCCAATGCCCTGACCTACCTGCACGGGCAGAGCGTGGGCGGCACCAACCCGTCCCTGCTGCGCGCCATCGGCGGCGGCACGGCGGTGCTCTCCTACGACGTGGTCTTCAACCGTGAGATCCTGCGGGGTGACGGGCAGTTCTTCCGCACCCCGGCGCAGCTCGCCGCGTTGCTGGAGGGGGCTGAGGCCGACGTCGAGGTCACCCGGGCGCACGGCGCCGCGCTGCTGAAGCGGGCCGCCGATTATGACTGGGACGATGTCGCCGCGAAATACGAGAAGCTCGCGCAAGACCTTGCGGCCCGCCGCACCCCGGGACCGCAATGGCGTGCCCGCCGGCGGCCGACCGAGTTCTGGACCGGTGACATGGGTGGGGCGCCGGAGGCTACGTCGGAGGGAGCGCGCTGATGGCACGCGAGGAGAGTTACCGCCAGACGCTGGCCAGGCTGTCGACCGCACAGAAGGGCGCGGCCCGGTCGGCCCCGGCCTACTCCCGGTTCGTAAACCGGCGCTTCGGTCGGGTGCTGGCCGCTTGGGCCTATCAGCGGGGGCTGTCGCCCAATGCCGTGACCGGCATCAGCGCCCTGTTCACCTTCAGTGGGATCGCCCTCCTGGCGTTGCTCACCCCGTCCTGGTGGGTCGGGGTGGTGGTCTGTCTACTCCTGGTGATCGGGTACGCCTTCGACTCCGCCGACGGCCAGGTGGCGCGGCTGACGAAGTCGGGCAGCCCGGCCGGGGAATGGCTCGACCATATGGTCGATTCGACCAAGGTGGTCACCTTGCCGCTCGCGGTGGGGGTGGGGTACTACCGGGCCGATGTCGTGCCCACCTGGTGGCTGCTCGTGCCCCTGGCCGGGGCGATCGTGGGGTCGGTCTTGTTCTTCGGCATGATCCTCACCGAGCAGCTGCGTCGCGCCCAGGGGGTGACCTCGACGGCCGCGACGGAAGGCCGTGCGCCGTGGCTGCGCTCGGTGCTGGTCATCCCGACCGACTACGGGGTGCTGTGCCTCGCGTTCGTCCTCTGGGGGGCGACCACGGTCTTCGCGGGTGTGTACACCTTCCTGATCGCGGCGACGGCCGGCTACCTCCTGCTCGCGGCGGTCAAATGGTTCCGCGAGATCGCCGCCTTCGGCCGGGCGGCCTGAGATGTCGGCTCGTTCAGCGGTCGTTGTCGTCAACTACGGTTCGCATGATCTGCTCGAACAGAACCTTGCCGCGACCATTGCCGGTACTGGGGTGGCCGTCGTCGTCGTCGACTCATTCTCGACGGAGGATGAGCGGGCGCAGGTGGACCGGCTCGCTACCGACCGTGGCTGGACCGCGGTGCTGGCGGACCGGAACACCGGTTTCGGCGGTGGTGTGAACCTCGGGGTCGCCCGGGCTATCGAGCTGGGTGCTACGACCTTGGTGGTGCTGAACCCGGATGCCCGCATGGAACCGGTGGCCCTGGTCGCCCTGGCCCTCGCTGCGGAGCGCGCCCCCGATCGCCTGGTGGCCCCGGTGATTCACCGCCCCGACGGCTCGGTCTGGTCCCACGGGATCACCTACGTCTCCCTGGATGACGGCATCATGCGGTCGGCCGCGAAGCCGCCGCGCTCGGAGCGGGAGCGGGGGTGGCTCTCAGGGGCCTGTTTCGCATTGAGTGCGCAGCTGTGGGGGAAGACGGGCGGCTTCGACGAGGAGTACTTCCTCTACTGGGAGGACGTCGATTTCAGCGCCAAGGTCGAGGCCGCTGGGGGTGTGCTCGAGGTCCTGCCGCAGGTCTTCGCCGTCCATGATGAAGGGGCCACCCATCACGACAGCGCCACCGGAACCCGCGCCAAGTCTGGGACGTACTACTACCACAACATCCGTGGCCGGCTGATGTACGCGGCCAAGCAGTTGGGAGCGGACGACCAGCGCCGATGGCGGCGGACCAGGTGGCAGGCGGCGCGCGCGATCATCTTGCAGGGTGGCCGTAAACAGCTCCTGCGGAGCGCGACACCCTGGACCGCCGCTCGGCGGGGGACCCGGGACGGCATGCGGTACCTGCGCGATCACGGGAGCCGGCGATAGCCGTCGAGCGGTAACCACCGGCGACACCCTAGCCGTGGGTGTGCGGTAGACCGGAGGCGTGAGCGAGTTCGTGGGCGCGTTCCGCCGCTTGGCGGGCCGCGATCCGAGCCCGGACCTCGTCACGGCGCAGCGGCGGCACCGTCGTCGGCGGTCGCCGCCGTGCGGGCAACTCGGCGAGCAGCCTGGTGAGGATCGCGGAAATCTCCGCCACCGCTTGTTCGACCGGTTCCCGGGTGGCCGCACTGACCGACCGCACACCCGTGGTTTTGCGGACGAACTGCTCGGCGGCTGCCTCGATCTCCTGCGTGGTGGCGGGGGGTTCGAGGCCGCGCAGCGTGGTGATGTTGCGGCACATCCCTCGACGCTAGCCCCGGCGTAGCCGCAACGCCCGCCGATAGGCATCCGCGTGCTGCACCCCGGCATCGGCCCACTCGCGCCGGCTCAGGTCGGGGTGCTCGGCACGGTTCGCCGGTGTCAGGGTCGCCCGGGCCGCCTCGATCGCCTCGGCCGTCAACTCGCCCTCGTAGCGCGCGATCCATCCCGGACCAACCTCGGCCTCCAGTCGCTGGTTCACCTCGGTGTCGGGCACCAGCACGGGGCGGTCCAGCGACAGCGCCGTCAAGGTCGCGCCGGAGTTGTGCATGAACCGATAGGGCAGTACCACCAGTTCCGATTGCCCGACCGTGTCTGCCAGCTCGCCGTCGTCGAGGAACCGCAGGTCCAGGTTGATGCGCGGGTCGCCGTCGGCGAGGTGGCGCAGGGTGGTCGCGAGGTCGTCGCTGGATGGCTTTCCGGACACCTGGAGGCGCAGCTCTGGCCCGGGCAGCCGCCGGAACTCCTCGATGAGCGTCTCCACGCCCTTGTACCGCCGGATCAGGCCGAAGTAGGCCAGCCGTCCGGGAACGGCCGCGGGTTTCGGGTACGCGGCGAACCAGTCCCGGTAGTGGCCGTGGACGATCGTCTCGAATGGTTGGCCGGCCGGGAACGGTGTCACGTCGTTGACCCGGATTCGCAGGGTTGTCGCACGGTCGAAGGCGCGCAGGAGCCAGAGCTCACGGCGGGAGATGCCGGTCGGCAGCTCGAGGTTGTGCACGGTGCGGACCACGGGCGTGCGGGTCAGCTTCAGGCGGAGGAGGAACGCGGCCGTCAGCAGTTGGCGGACGAGGGCCTTGAGTGGGCTGTGCCCCGATCCCAGGATCTCGGGCCAGTGCACGTGAAAGACGTCGTAGCGGCCGAGGAGCGCCGTCCGGAAGGAGAAGTACTCCACGTGAACCCCGGGAGTGGACTCCAAGGCCTGGGCAAGCTGGGTGATGTAGGGGTTCGTGGTCGGCTTGGGCCGGGGGAAGGACACCAACACCCGTAGCGCCGTCGGGTCTTCGGTGGTGCGGGTGCTCACGCGGACGTGCTCCTTTGTCGGTGTGGGTGGCGTCGGCCGGTTCCTGACGGGGTCGGACGCCGCGCTGATTCTATCGGCGTCTCGGGCCTGCGAGGAGGGTGAATGCACCTCTCCCGAGACGGCCGATGGGCGATAGCCGACGGATGGGGCCGAGCCCAACGACTCGTGTGCGGGCGGCGTTGCGCGGGGCCGATATCGTGGCCTCGCCGCCCGTGAGAGGACCTGAGAACACCATGACCGAACCGCTCCGCCTTGTCGTCGCGGTCCCCACCTTCAAACGACCACAGACGCTCGCGCCCAACTTGGCCGCCGTCGTGGACCAGACCGCCGCCGTCCGGGTAGTGGCCGGCCGACCGGTGAGCGCCCGGGTGGTGGTGATCGACAACGACCCGCAGGGGTCGGCAGCCAGTGTCGCGGCGGCTGCTGGCGACCTGGTGGAGTACGCCCACGAGGAACGGCCGGGGATCGTCGCGGTTCGCAACCGGGCGCTTGAAGTGGCCGCTCAGGACGATCTGCTGGTCTTCATCGACGATGACGAGATCCCGCAGCCGGGGTGGTTGGCCGAGTTGCTGCGCACCTGGGAGAGCCACCAGCCGACGGCGGTGTGGGGCCGGGTGCTCTCGGTCTTCGAGGCGCCCCTCGACCCGTGGGTCGCGGCCGGCGAGTTCTTCACCCGCAAACGCCGCAAGACGGGCACGCAGGTCACGGTGGCCGCCTCGGGGAACCTCCTGCTGGAGATGGCGATCGTCCGGCGCCTCGGTCTGCGTTTCGACGACCGGATGGCGATGGGCGGCGGCGAGGACACGCTGTTCACCCGCGAGTTGGTCGCCGGGGGCGGCCGGATCGTGTGGTGTGACGAGTCGGTGGCACATGACATCGTCCCGGCTGACCGGGCGAACCGGCAGTGGGTGCTGGCCCGCGCGGTCAGCCACGGCAATGTCGCGGCCCGCGTCGAGCTCAACCTGGCGAACGGCGGCCCGCAACGCCTGCGTGGGCGGGTGCTCGCGGTCGTTCGCGGGCTGGCCCGGATCGCCGGCGGCCGGGCACGGTGGCTGTCGGGCTGCCTGCGGGGGTCGTTGCGCGCCCAAGCCCGCGGGCTTCGTGCGGCGGCCCGGGGCCGTGGGATGGTGGCGGCGGGACTCGGCTGGAGCTATCAGGAATACGCGCGAACGGATGGGCGGAAATGGCAGCGAGGGTGACCGGGGGTCCGGTGGGCGTGGCCAAGGGGGTCGTGAAGCGTGCGACCGCCCCCGTGGGATCGGTCGTCGGGGTGCGCACGAGCGCCCCCGAGGTGGTCCTGACCTACGACGACGGTCCGCATCCGGAGCACACACCGGCCGTCCTGTCGGCGCTGGCCGAGCGCGGGGCGAGTGCGACCTTCTTCGTGCTGCTGGGCCGGGTGCGCCGGTCCCCGGGGGTGCTCCGCGACATCGTCGCCGCTGGTCATGAGGTGGCGCTCCATGGCACCGATCATGTGGCGCTGACCGCGCTGCCGCCCGCGATGGTCGAGGGGAGGTTGCGGGACGGCAAAGCCGAGCTGGAGGATGCCGCCGGCGCCGAGGTGCGCTGGCTGCGCCCCCCCTACGGCAAACAGACATGGGCCACCTGGAACGCGACCCGGCGGGCCGGTCTGGTACCCGTGATGTGGGGCCCGACACTGGCCGACTCCCGGCCGTTGACCGACGACGAGCGGATCGCCTCAGTGCTGGGCAAGGTCCGGGCGGGTGCCGTGGTGCTGTGCCACGACGCCTTCGCCGACGTCTCCGACGGCGCCGACGACGGTCCGGCGCCGGAGGTCGACCGGGGTGCGTTGGCGAGCCGGTTGTTGGGGGCGCTCGCGGAGCGCGACCTGCGGGCAGTCAGCCTGGCGACGGCGCTGCGCGGTGGCCGGCTCGAACGCCGGGCCTGGTTCGGCCGCTGAGCGAGCGGCTGTTCGCGGCGGGCGTTGCTGGGCGGGGTGCGCGGGGCGCACGGCTCCGCCCAGCGGAACTCGGTCAGCCGATGATCGCCGCGTTCATCGCTTCTTGGTAGCGCTCAGGGGTGAACCGGTTCAGCGCATCGGCACGCCCGGCGGCCGCGAGTGTATGAGCCCGTTCGGGCTCATCGAGGTAGGTGGCGATGGCCTCGGCGAGGGCTGGCGCATCGTCGGGCGGGACCAGCAGTCCGGTCACGCCGTCGGTGACGACTTCCTTGAGTCCTTGGACGGCGGAGGCCACCAGGGGACGCTCAGCGAGCATCGCCTCGACGGCCGTGTTGCCGAACGGTTCGGCGCGTGAGGGGACAAGGACGACATCGGCGTCCGCGAGGGCACCCCAGGTGGGGCTGACGTAGCCGTGCAGGGTGACCGCACCGGCGAGGTCCTGCCGCTCAGCCCGCTGCCGGAGATCGGTTTCGTACCACTCGTAACCGTCGAAGGTGGACCCGAAACAGTCCAGGGTGACGTCTCGGTCCTCGGCGCGGAGCAGGGCGACGGCCTCCAGTGCGACATCGACTCCCTTGCGGGGAGACAGGCGGGAGACGATCACGACCTGGGCCGGGTCGCCCATCGAGCGTGACCGCGCGGGGGACGGTGTCTGCGGCGGGCCGGTGACCCCGTTGTGCACCACCTGAATCCGCTTGGCCAGCCGGGGAATGGAGTCGAGGAGGACGTCGCGGGCGGCGCCCGAGTTGACCACGATGCGCTTGCTCAACACCAGCGGAGTCGCGAGCGCCAATCGCAGCAGTCGGTGGACGGCGTCCTCGGCCTCGTGCACATGGGTGATGACGGGTACCCGGGCGAGCCGGGCCGCCGCGATCCAGCTCGGGATCGTCAGGGTGTTCACCAGTACGCGATCGGCCCTGACCCCGCGCAACCAGCGGGCGGTGCGGATGGTCGAGCCGACCATGCCGGCCACCGTGCCGAGCAGATGGCGTGGCGTCAGCAGTGATTTGCGCAGGACGGGGAAGGGCTCGACGCGGACCCGGGTGCCGGCCTCGGTGAGCCGGGCCGCCAGGGGACCGTCCTCAGGGAGCACGGTGACGACCTCCCACCCGGCGCCGGCCATGCCCCGAACGGTCTCCAGGAGCTGGAGATCCGAGCCGTAGAGGTCGGCTGACGGGTGGGCGATGACGAGGCGTCGGCTCATGACGACCCCTTTCGGTTCAGGGCGAGCCGCCCGATGCGAATGATCAGTGCGAGGTCACGCCGGGAGGCCGGGACGGCTGCCGAGAAACCCGCGGCGACGGCGAGCCCGGCGACCGCCGCGGCAACCAGCTGCACGAATGAGGGGAGCGATGCGGTCCACACTGTCATGCCGTAGGCGGCCAGCCCCACGGGCAGGCCCAGGGCGATGAGCCGGCCGGCCCCCGCGTACAACGCCCGCCCCGGCACGGTGGTCACCCGCCCGAGCCACCACAGCGACAGCGGCCATTCGAGCAGGTGGGACACGGCGTAACCGGCGGCGACTCCGTTGAGCCCCCAGTGGCTGCCCACCAGCACGCAGACGATCTTCAGAATGGCGGCGACGATCGAGTAGTACATCAAGGAGTTGGTGAGGGCTCGCGCGAGGTACACCCAGTAGCCGACGAAGGCCAGGGTCTGGAACAGTCCGGCGAGCGCCAGGAACTGCAAGATGGGGACGGACTGGGTCCATTTGTCGCCGAGGAAGACGTCCACCACGGGTCCGGCAGCTCCGACGATCACGGCGAGCACCACCGTCAGGGGCAGGGCGAGGGCGAGCTGACCGGCCTTGACGTACTCGTTGAACCGTTCGCGGTCGTCCTGGACTTGGGACAGTGCTGGAAGCGCGACCTGCGTGGCAGGGGATCGGACCTGGTTGAGCGGGGTCATCAGGAGCTGGAACGGGCGACTGTACAGTCCGGCGGCGTCTGCACCGAAGGCGCGGAAGTTCACGAAGTTGTCGATGTTCTTCGCCAGGTACGTGATGACCTGCGAGCCGAAAAGCCAGCCGCCGAAGCTGATGAACCCGCGCATCGGTACGCCGCGATGAGGGAGGCCAGGCAGCCAGCGCGCCATCACGGCCGCGAGGACGAGGCCGACCGCCATCGTCAGGACCTGCTGCATGACCAGCGCGGATGCGCCACCGCCAGCCACGGCGATCACGATGGCTGCGATCAGCGCGACCAGGGGAGCCACGAGGTCGACAACGGCGAGGGCCCGGAACCGCATCTGTCGCACGAGCCCCGCGCGATACTGGGCGGCCAGGCCGTTGAGCAGGAAGATGATGGCCAGACCTTGCATCACCGGAACCAGCCGGTCGTCGTCGAAAAGGCTACCCGCGAGCGGAGCGCCGGCCAGGCAGATGGCGGTCAGGACCGCGCCGATGCCAGTGTTGATCCAGAACAGGTTGTCGCGCTGCTGGGTGGACAGCGTGCGGGCCTGGATGGCCGCCGACGACAGTCCGAAATCGCGCAGGATCTCGCCGACGCCGACAACCGCGACGACCAAAGCCAGCAAGCCGTAATCGGTCGGGGTGAGCAATCGAGCCAGGATGGCGGTGGAAGCGGTCTGGATCAGGATGCGGCCACCCTGAGTGGCGAGCGAGATAGCGGCGCTCCGCGCCGCACGGGTGCCCAGCGACGGCTCGGTGGCCGGCAGCTCCGTTGGCGACGGCTCCGCCGGCAGCTCTACGTCACCCGGTCGGGTCGGTATCGCCTCGGGTAGTTGCGCGCCTGTTCCGGCCGGTTCCGGTCCGGTTGCTGGCCGACCGGCCGACTCGGGGGGGTCGCTGGCGGGCACGGGTTCACTCCTGGGGATTCGAGGTTGCCCGTGAGCCGGGACAGCAGGAGTCTAGTGGGAGCCCTGCACACTCCGGCCGGTCGGAAAAGGACATCTGACGGATGCTGCCCGGCAAGGGTCCATGGTCATTTTTTTCACCCTCCGTTCGACCTCTCATACGTTCGTGAAGGTCGCTACGATCGCGTCACCTGTCGAGAAGCTGGCAGTCGCGAGGATGGGTTCATTACCCCCGTCCTGCTCGATTTGGCTCATGCCCGTACCCATCGAGGTAGCCATGTTCCGTCAGCTCGCGGCTCGTCGCGTGTCGGTCTTCACCGCCGCGGTTGCGCTGGTGCTCACCGCGTCGCTTGCCCAACCGGCCGCCGCCGACAGCGCGCCGGTCAATCCGGCAGATCCAGCCACCCCGCCGACCGTGACCGCCGATGTGCTGCCCACGGTGCAGATCGACGGTGTCGTGTGGTCCCAGGTCGTGGTGGGCAAGACCGTCTACGCCGCCGGTAGCTTCACCACGGCCCGGCCGGCCGGTGCGGCTCCGGGGACCAACACCGTCCCGCGCAACAACTTGCTGGCGTTCAACATCGAGACGGGCGAACTCGTGCAGAGTTTCGCGCCGAACCTGAACGGGCAGGCACGGGCGATCACGAAGTCCCCTGACGGGAAGCGGATCTACGTCGTCGGCGACTTCAACCAGGTCAACGGCCAGTGGCGGGTGGGCATCGCAGCCTTCGACACCGCTACGGGTGCCCTGGTCGCGGACTTCCGGCCCACGTTGTCGGCCCACGGCTTCTCCGTCGCGGCCTCGAACACCACGGTCTACGCCGGTGGTGAGTTCACCTCGGCGGCGTCCGTCACCGGCGGCGCCCTCCAGCCGCGGCAGTACGCGGCGGCCTTCAACGCCTCGGATGGCTCCCTGACCCCGTTCGTCGCGAATGCCAACAGCACGGTGATGGCGATGACGCTCACCACCGATGGCTCCAAGCTAGCTCTCGGTGGCCGGTTCACCACGATCAACGGCGGTGACGCCTACGGGCTGGCGACGGTCAACCCGAGTTCGGGTGCTCAGATCGCCCTGCCGGCGAACGCCCAGATCCGCGACGCCGGAAACGAGTCGGCGATCCTGAGCCTGGCCGCCGACTCCTCGGGCATCTACGGTTCGGGCTATCACTTCGGCTCCGGCGGCAACATCGAGGGTGCCTTCCGCATCGACAACGCCACCGGCCAGCTCGTGTGGGTGGCCGACTGCCACGGCGACGCCTATTCGGTCTTCCCGACCGACAAGGTCGTCTATGTCGCCAGCCACCACCACTACTGCGGCAACATGGGCGGCTTCCCGCAGACCGAACCGTGGACGTTCTACTTCGCCAATGCCTTCTCCAAGGCGACGACCGGGGTCAACACACCCGACATCTACGGCTACCCGGACCACCCGGGGGAGCCGGCGCCGTCCCTGCTCAACTGGTACCCGCTCTTCTACTCCGGCACCTACACCGGCCAGTACCAGGCCGGTTGGTCGGTCACCGGCAACGAGGACTACATCGTCTACGGCGGGGAGTTCCCGGGAGCCAACGGCACCACCCAGCAGGGGCTCGTACGGTTCGCCAAGCCCAGTCTCGCACCCAAGAAGCAGGGTCCACGGATCACCGGGGCGGCCTTCAACCCGAGCACGAACTCCTTCGCGGCCGGTGAGGTGCGAGTGCGCTTCTCGACCAACTGGGACCGGGACAACGAGACGTTGACCTACCGGCTCTACCGGGGCAGTGAAGCGACCGCACCGATCTACACGGAGACGATCACCACGCCGTTCTGGAAGGTGCTCAACCGGACCTACACCGATAAGGGGCTGGCGCTCGGCAGCTCCCAGCAGTACCGGCTGACGGCAACTGACCCGGACGGGAACGTGGCCCGCTCGGACTGGGTGACGGCGACCGTGGCCAGCTCCGGCACGGTGGGCGCCTACGGTACGGCCGTCCTCGACGACCAGCCTGCGTCGTACTGGCGGCTCGGTGAGCCCAGTGGCACGGGGGCTTTCGACTGGGCCGGTTCGGCCGACCTCAATGTTGGCACCGGCGTCACCCGGGGAACGGCCGGGGCGCTGACCGGTGAGGCGAATACGGCGACGACCTTTGCAGGCAACTCCAACGGCACTGCCTCGACGACGTCGCTCAAGCAGGCGCCGAACCAGTTCGCTGTCGAGGCGTGGTTCAAGACCACTACCAACCGTGGTGGCAAGATCATCGGCTTCGGTGACACCCAGACGGGTGCGTCGTCGAATTACGACCGTCAGGTCTATATGAACAACGCCGGACGACTGTACTTCGGCGTCTATAACGGGAACACCACCACGGTGAACACGACGACCGCCTATAACGACGGGCAGTGGCACCATGTGGTCGCCTCGCTCAGCGGCGACGGGATGGCGATGTATGTCGACGGCGTCCGGGTGGCCGGCCGGGCCGATGCCACCACCGGCCAGGCGTTCAGCGGCTACTGGCGGATCGGTGGCGACAACCTCGGTTCGTGGCCGTCGCAGCCCACCAGTAACTACTTCGCTGGGGCGATCGATGAGGTGGCCGTCTACGACGCGCCACTGACCGCCACACAGATCCGCAAGCACTACTCGCTGTCGGGGCGGACGGCGAATGTGCCGGCCCGGCCGGCGGACGCCTACGGTGCCGCGGTCTACGACGCTGAACCGAGCCTGTACTGGCGCTTCAACGAAACCAGCGGGACCGCGGTTGCGGACTCGGGCACTGGAAACAGCCCGGCCACCATCAGCGGTGACTATGTGCGCGGTGGGACCGGCGCCATCGCCGGTACCACCAACCGATCGCTGGAGCTGCGCAAGCGCACCGGGACGAACGGCGGCACGGTCTACTCCCAGACCCAGTTCGCGGCGCCGACCGCCTTCTCCACGGAGGCCTGGTTCAACACCACGAGCACCCAAGGTGGCAAGATCATCGGCTTCGGCAGCGCCCAGACCGGCGACTCGTCGAGCTACGACCGGCACGTCTACATGCAGGACGACGGCAAGCTCGTCTTCGGTACCTGGACGGGTGAAGCCAACATCA
This sequence comes from Cellulomonadaceae bacterium, assembly GCA_031551755.1. Lineage (GTDB taxonomy): Bacteria > Actinomycetota > Actinomycetes > Actinomycetales > Cellulomonadaceae > JAVBMU01. The sequence goes on from JAVBNE010000114.1 coordinate 33,662, forward strand.
TCACTACCCCCGGCGCCTACAACAACGGCCAGTGGCACCACGTGGTCGCTACGCAGGACGCCACCGGATTGCGGTTGTACGTCGACGGGCAGCTCGCGGGCACCAACTCGCAATCCGGCGCGCAGGGGTATGTCGGCTACTGGCGGGTCGGTGGCGACGTGACCTGGGGGTCGACGTCCAACAATCTCATCGGCAAATACGACGAGGCGGCGGTCTACCCACGGGCGTTGTCGGCCTCCGAGGTTGCCCAGCACTTTGCCCTCGGCAAGGGCGCGCCGGTGCCCAATGCCGCCCCGGAGGCGTCCTTCACCGCCACCGGCGGCCGGTTATCCGCTCATCTGGATGCCTCGGCGTCGGCCGATCCGGATGGCTCGATCGCCTCGTATGCGTGGTCCTTCGGGGACGCCGCGACGGGTACGGGCAAGGTCGCGGATCACACCTACGCCCAGGCGGGTACGTACACGGTGACG
>JAVBNE010000106.1:0-14637 GCA_031551755.1 Cellulomonadaceae bacterium
GTTTATTGCACAACAATACCGAAGTCGTAAAAACCAATCTGCTTGATTTTCCCTATACCTTCGAGCAAATTATTGCGCACATTTCCAAATTTATCACATTGAAAATCGGCGATTATATTTACATCGATGTGCCGGCGCCGGTCGTTTCGTTGAAAATCGGCGATGAATTGACAGCTTTTTTAGGAGAAAAAGAAATGTTGAAAATGGCGGTTAAGTGACTGCCCTGTCGTAGTCCCGCAGGGCGGGAAAGCAATCTTTTCTGGAATACAGATTATTTTTCCATGGCATGAAACTGAGTCCGTTGTGATCCGGAAAAAGGACGGGAGCTTTCGACAAAAAGTTCTCGTCCTTTTTATTTTTTTCGAATAATCCGAAACCTCCTGCCGGATTTACTTGCTCGTTTTCGATATCGCTCTCACCCCTAAATTTCGACCTTTCCATATGAGGCTGTTCATAAAATTATTTTTAACCACTAAGAGCACTAAATACACACAAAGGTTACAAGAAAAAGTCTGTGGTTTTCAAAATTTTGTATTTTGGTAAAAATCCTTAGTGTACTTTGTGGTAAATATTTTTTGTTTTTTTGAACAGCCTCAATTCAAGGGTAAGCCTTTTTTGTTGTGTGTGTTTAGCTTATGGGTTTACAATTATGCCAAACATTAATATAGCTGTTAACGGAGGTACTTCGTAATGGTGCAATTGTCCATTGATGGAGTAGCTGACTTTTATATGATATTTTCTTGTTTCATATGTGACTCCGTTTTTCACAAATCGCCCTAAGTTGTCAAAGGTTGCCGATGCTGAGACATATTTGATTTCGTCATATTTCATCAATATTGTTGGAATCCCCGGTTTTTGATATGACGGATAATCTCTTCCAACTAAGAAATACATTGGCGAACCCAATTCAAAATGAGCCACCTTAAGCTTCAGGCTGCCCCATATTTGCCAACACCATGTTTTAACAAAGTAGTCCTGCATAACATAGCGTCCCGAATATGCTCCCAAAGGAATTGTTTCTTCCACCGTTGGAGAAAATTCCATATCGCCATATGACATGAAAGATACAGTATCTCTCCAAAATGCCGGGTTTATGGCAAAACTATGCCCGATTTTTGTCTGTATTCTCTCCTCGATGGAGCCGTTTTGATAGCGGTGCACCAAAGTGAAAGAGGTTAGAGAGCTGTCTTTATCCAAGGTTTGGATTTGGTGGTCCTTATCTTCCCGGCTTAAGAGTTCTCCGAGCGGATAAGTTTGTTTAACGGGTATGCTTATCTCTTGGGGCTGGTTGTTGAACGCTGCCGTGAAGATAAGATTCACCGTTTTAACAAAGTCGGTTCCGACTACCTCGGTTTTGATGCTGTCGGCCTTTTTATAAGTCAGCGTATATTTCGGGGAGGAAAGGTTTAAGTTCTTTTCTCCGGCGGTATATTTTAACTCATAGGCCGGTGCAGTGATTTCAAAACTATGGCTGCCAAGTGTGACCGTAAACTTCTGCACTTTCTCCGTCTTTGAGACTGCACCGGTTATCAGCTGCGCTGCGCTTTGGCCGGGCGCTGCCGATTTGGCAATGGTGCTTTCTGCAATGCTCGGAGCCGGAAGCGATATGCCGGCAAAAGCTATCGGAGCGCTCGGTTTGGTTAAGCTATAATCCAAGTCAAGGCTTTGATTATCGTTTAACTTATCGCCGTTGCCGAAGCTCTGTTCAATTACATATGAAAGCTTATACAGACTGCCGCTTAAAAGAGCGATGTTTAAGCTCTTTTCCGAAACGCCGGTTAAGGGTGCCGGAATTAAGGTTACATCAATGTCCTTGTTAAGCGCGGTTTCCGAGTTTTGAGCTGTAAAGCGGATTTTGTTGGTGGTTCCTGATACAGGGCCAACGTATTTTACGCTTAAAAAGCCTTTTTGCGGAATTTTAACATCAAAGCCTTCGATTTTTACCGAAGCAATGCTGTCGCGCTCTATGGCAATGTTTACCTTATAGTCGGTGCCGAAAGCAAACTCGTAGGCTTGCTTTGTCTTGTTTGATGCAAAGGTTTTTTGCACGGACACCGTCGGTTGTTCACTTTTAACATAGGCGTTCTCTACACTGGCCGGAGCGGTTATGGTGGTGGAAAACGAGACGTCGGCCGTTTTTGGTTCGGTCGATTTATCGTCAAAAGTCACCGTGCCTTTAACCGTATAATCCTGTTTATAGCCGCCGGCAATGTCGGTCTTGGATTTGTAATCCATGGACGCAAAGGCTGCGCTTTGGGCTTTTTTGTCAGGAGTTGGCGGAGTGTCGGGTTCGTCGCCGTCGCATGATGCGGATAAGAAAATAATACACGTTAAGCTTAAGAGGTAAGCCAATAATTTTTTTGTTTTCATAAAATAATAATTAAATTTCAGATTGTTAGATACAAAAATATAGATACTTTTTAATAATTCGCTAAGAATTTTCGTAGATATTAAGGTTATAGCTTAAAATAAAAAACGTGGGACATTACTTTTTATTTGTTTTCGAGGTTCTAGAATACCTTGCAGCCAAATAACGAGTAAAACCCACGTCGTTGAACGTGAGCGTTTACGCTTTACTCTTGGCTGTTTTGAAAGTTTCTATATTTCGAAAACAAGAATAAAAGCTAACGCATTTTACACCAAAATTCCCAAAATTTACTTTTAGTACATAAATTATTAATTGTCAATGAATAAACACTTATAATAAATCTAACAATTTACCGATATTTCATTGTTTTTACCGAAAAATACTGTATCTTTGCAAGAGATTTGCAAGATAAAAAACAATGAAAACGCCAACATTCAAAACAAAATGCACCGTAAGGCTGCAAAAATCATTGACCAGTGAACGCGACTTTTATTTATTTGTGGAGGCTTATCCTGTTTTTGAAAACGACAGTACAAAGCCCAAACGTAAAGCCACTTTTTTAAACCGGGTTGTCAGTTCCGTAATTTGGGACACCAAGAAAAACACACGCGGCGGCAACCACCAGCCCAAGCGTAATGTCGAGGGCGTAATACAATGCCGAAGCAAGCACGACCAACAAAGCGCGTTGTTTGCCGCCCAAGTCTGTGCGGCGATGCAAGACGAATACAACAAAAAAGCCCTTTTCCCCGAACAGTACAAAGAACAGCAGGAACAATACGCCCGTGAGCAAATCCAAGTACTGCCCTACATTCAGGAAGTAATCAAAAAAAGGCAGGCAACACTAACGAGTGGTACCATGCTCGTATGGGGTAATTTCCTGAACAAATATCAAAAGTTTGAGGGTAAAGACAGGCTGAATTTCGGACAGATGAACAAAGCAAAAATCGAAGAATTTACCGCGTTTATTGCAAACTACAAAAGCAGAAAAGGAGAAAAACTCGCCGCCAACTCTCAAAGGGTAATAATCAGATGTTTTCAAGCCGTATTAAATGAGGCATGGAAAGACGAGATAATCACTTTCAACCCCAATCATTCTATAGAAATCCCCAAGGGCGACCAAAAGCAAAAACAGTTTCTTACCCTGCCCGAATTACAAGCACTCAATAATACAAGCTGCACCAACGATACCGTAAAAAGAATATCCCTGTTTTCCGCACTCACAGGTTTGCGGCATTCCGATTGCATAAATCTGCGCTGGGAAAACATTACCGGCGAAAAAAGTCCAAGCATAAAATTTATCCAGCAAAAAACAAAAGGCGCCGTATATATGCCCATTTCGGCAGAGGCTTTAGCATTGTGTGGGCAACGGAAAAACAATAACGATACAGTTTTTGAGGGAGTGAATAATTCGCATGCCTGCAATAAAATCATAGCAGAATGGGTAAAAAAGGCAGGCATTACAAAAGAAATCACGTTCCATTTAAGAAGACATAGTATTTTGTCTTTGGGGCTGGGAAACAGGAAGTTGCAAAAGCAAAATTCTTGGCAGGTAACGATTTAGAAACGAGCTAACCTCGTTTATTTGTATCATTTGTCACAATACACACAAAGAACGTCTTTCAACTGCAAAGATACAAAAATGTATCTGAATCCCAATATTTCCACTCTGTTTTTTCCACTCTGAATTTTGGCTGATTTTCTTCGTCTGCATATTGCCGATAGATTCGGCTCGTTCAAATTCACTCCTTCTTTTCCGGCATATTCGGAAAACAATAATATATATGGATTAGAATAAAAAAAGCGATTTATGCCGTTTTGATATATAGACGTAATGTTCACCGAACGTCTTGTCACTAAAACTGTGACAGGTATATCGAAGATCGTAATGCTGTTGTTCGACAGAAGCGCCATTGCCGACAGTATCTCGATGTAGAGATCGAGAAAGGAGTAACCCAACTCCTCCTCGCGCAAATCCTGTACATTTATTCGGCGGACGTATTCCTCTTCAAGATTGGTCATCATACTGATCATTCAGTATTGCACCTGTCTAAAACAAGCCATTCCTTTGCAAAGTAAAAACATAGTTATGAGCGCGGCAAAAAAATATGCAGTCATTACGGGTGCAAGCACGGGGTTGGGGTGCTGCTTCGCCCTGGAGTTAGCTTCCCGGGGTATAGACACCATCCTCGTGTCTCTGCCCGGTGAGGGTTTGGAGCGTACGGCTGCCATGGTGCGGACATATGGTGCGGAAAGTCATATTTATGAAACGGACATCACGCGTAAGGAGAACATTCTGGAAATGTGCCGCTGGATCAACGACCGTTTCGAGGTGTTCATGCTCATCAACAACGCCGGTCTGGGCGGCACACGCAGCTTTGCGGAGTGCCCTGTGGAGTACCTTGATAAGATCATCCAACTCAACATCACCGCTTCGACGATGATGACCCACCAACTGTTGCCCAACCTGATGCGGCAGCAGAAGGCATACGTACTCAACGTGTCGAGCATGGCCTCATTCAGCCCCATCGGTTATAAAACGGTTTACCCTGCTTCGAAGCGGTTCATACAACATTTTTCTCGGGGACTGTATCAGGAATTGAAGCACACGAATGTTTTTGTAAGTGTGGTTCACCCCGGCCCGATGAAGACCAACAGCGACGTAACGCGCCGCATCGAGCGTCAGGGCGTTTTCGGTAAATTGGGTTTGCTCTCGCCCGAGGCGGTGGCGCGTATAAGTATAACGCAACTATTGAAACGCGACACGCTCATCCTGCCCGGATGGGCCAACAACCTGAACTGGCTGTTGATGACGTTGGTTCCCATTTGGATACGGCTGCCGCTGATGTCGAGGGTCGTAGCCCGCGAATTAAATTGGAAAACAACTAAAAATTATGAATAATGCTGATATTGTTGGTGCTCATCCTTTGGTGCTTATCACGGGCGCGAATTCTCTGCTGGGAACGCATGTTGTCCTGGCCATTACTGGGCGTGGTTATCCGGTCAGGGCTCTCGTGCGTCGGCGTGGCAGTTTCTCTCTGGAGCCGCATCCGGGCATCGAGGTCGTAGAAGGCGACTTTACTGACGAGGGCTCGCTGCCGGGTATTTTGACGGGTTGCGGGGCTGTGATCCACGTGGCGGCTTGCACAGGACAGGGCTTGTCGCGTTACGAAGAATACCACCGCGTAAATGTGGAGGCCACACGGAAGTTGCTCGCCGCCTCGAAGCGGCACGGCGTAAAAAAGTTCGTGTATGTCAGCACGGCCAATTGCTTCGGCTTTGGTTCCGAAGCCGATCCGGGCGATGAAACCAGACCTGCTTGTCACCCTTTTACTGATTCATACTACGCCCGCAGTAAGCAGCAGGCTCAGCGACTTGCGTTGGATTTCAGCCACAGCGGGAAAATGCAGGTGGTGGTGGTCAATCCTACTTTCATGTTAGGCCCCTACGGTTCCCGTTCGGGTTCGAACCGTATTGTACTGATGGGCTGCGGCAAGGTAGTCTTCTGTCCGCCAGGGGGTAAAAATTTTGTCCATGCAAACGATGTTGCCGATGGGGTAGTGCGTGCCTTAGCGCGGGGTGTTGCCGGTGAAGCCTACCTGTTGTGTGGGGAAAACCTCTCCTATACCGGTTTTTTTCACCGGATGCGGACAGTGACAGGTAGCCGGCCGCTGTGCGTCACTGTCCCGCGGTTCGTCTTACTTGGCGCTGGCCTGTTTGGCAACCTGTTGCGCACCTTGGGTGTGGCAAACAACTTCACGCTGGCCAATATGCGAATCCTATGCGTAAATAATTACTACTCGGGCAGCAAGGCAACCACTGAACTCGGCTTCTCTGCCCGACCCATCGAACACGCCATCGCCGATACGCTGCAATGGTTCGGCGGGGTATATGACGCTATCAACGCTCAAAAAAAAATATAGCTATGCTGATTTTCAACTACTGAATAATCAGTATTGCATGAGTCAAATGACCTGCTTACCTTTGCATATAATATAAAATATAAGGGTATGAGTGATTTAGAAAAGATATATAACGATATATTAGATTCCTTAGACTTTGATGAATCATCGTTGAACACTTCGATTTTAGACAAACATGTAAATTTTTTTTCAGAAATATCCGGAATACTGAAGAGCTCAATTACAATATATGATACTTTCAGAAGAGAACATGTTTTTGCTTCTTTGAGGCATGAAGAAATGTTTGGTTTCCAAGGGTATGGGGATGTTCAGGTTCATCCTGAAGATTATGAGGCTGTGTTCCGGAATGCAATAGCTTCCATGCGGCATTTCTTTTCGGGAAATAAAAAAGTAAAAGATTTCAAATTGATAAGGGAATATAGAGTTGATGTTAACGGAACAACCAAGCGGGTAACAGAACACATGCAGGTGATAGAAACCGACAGTAGGGGAAATCCCTGGCTTTCGCTCAGCATCATGGATTTTTCGCCTAACCAGTCCGCTCCCTACCGGGTGAATTCAAAGTTACTAAACACGAAGACGGGAGACTTTATTACTCCTGTAGACTCTTTCTTTAATACCAAGACAATCCTTTCCGAACGTGAGGTTACCGTCTTGAGAATGATTAACGACGGGCTTTTAAGTAAAGAAATATCGGACAAGCTACATATCAGTGTTCATACTGTGAATACGCATCGGCAGCGGATATTGGAAAAACTGGAGGTTGATACATCCATTGAAGCTATCAAGTACGCTTTAGCTCTTGGCCTTCTGGACGATTAAATTCTTTTGAAACATGGTACGCAAATTTTTGTTGTCAATTCTTTTGACGGGTATTTCTATGTCCTTATTTTCGCAAAATACGAAAACCATTTCCGGGAAAGTATATGCTGAAGATCAGGCAGATTTTCATGGATACTCAGTCGTTTTACTATCTGCGGATTCATCATTCATAAAAGGTGACTTCTTTATGGAGGAAACCTTTTCCATGAAAGTTGAAAGGGAACTGTTTTTGCTTAAGATATCTTCTTTTGGTTATCGAGATACAATATTGCTGGTTACTGCCGAAATAGAAAATATTCCTCCTGTTTTTCTTCGGACACAAGCAATAAACCTGAATGAAATTGTAGTAACGGCGCAGATTCCGGTCTTTACACCTAAGGATGACCGATTGACGATGAATGTGGGGAATACAATATTAAGTCAAGCCGGAACAGCGGAAGATGTATTGCGGAAAAGTGCGCGGGTATCTGTTAATGAGAACACTGTTTCAGTAATGGGACGTGGAGAAGCAATCGTTTTGGTAGACGGACACCGGTTGCCCACGAACCAAAGCCTTTCATCTATTTCAAGTTCGGAAATTCAGAAGATAGATATAATAACATCTCCTTCCTCAAAATACGATGCCGAAGGTAAAGCCGTCATTGACATCATTACCAAAAGGGCAAGTAGGCAATTCTGGGGTGCAGAGGTAACATCCCGTTTAGGAAAAGGAAATTACTGGAGGGGTTATACAGGTATAGAACTGTCGGCTAAATTTTCGGGCTTATCGCTTAGTGGGTATTACGCCGTCGAGCCGTCGAAGAAATCCCTGACCGAATCTTACATACGTGATTATACCCAAGCGAATTTACCAAAAAACATTACCAATGATGCCAAAACGGCAGAAGAACTAATAGCAAATAACTACCGGTTTTCGGCGGAATATAAATTTACCGACCGGCATAGTGCCGGGTTGCAGTTAAGCGGACAATACCGCAATGCTGAAATGGAAATAAACAATAGCAGTAATATATTTGATCTGAATTCCGCTTTGAGCGATATAATCACTTCTTACCAACAAGGCGACCAATACAAACAATATTCATCCGTGACAGGGTTTTATGATTATATATCCCGTTCGGGTAAGGTAAAATGGAACTCGTTGGTTGATGCATCTTTGTATGATACGGAAAAGAATTTGGGTATCACAGAAAGTTATTCGGGGGATCGTTCAGATAAAAACAGCCTGGAAAATGTGGCTATTGATATTATGTCGGTAAAGTCGGATGTAAGTATTGAATTGCCGAAGGATTATCGGTTAGATATGGGAACAAAACTGACTTTCTCGCGGAATGATAGTTATACAAAAATTCTTTCGGGCAATTTTCTTAATAAAGAGGTTAGTTATTACTATACCGAAAAGATCGCGGCTTTATACTTGCTTGCCGGTAAGAGTGTAAAGAGGTGGGATATAGAGGCAGGTGTGCGATTGGAAGCTGCGGGACTTTTTGCCGAAACAAATGCTGTGATTCAAGATACTGTAAAATTAAACCTATTTCCAAGTGCATCCATCAAATATAGGATAAATGACAAGTGGGCTGTTCTTTCCAATTATGCCATGCGTATTACCCGCCCCACATTTCAGGAGCTTAACCCAGCGATAACCTACGTCGATACATTGTCTTACTTGCAGGGCAATCCTAATTTGCTGCCTGAAATACAGAATAGTATCGAATTTAAACTTACCTTTATGGATTATGCGAGCCTGGGGTTTAGCTATACGCGCAAAAAGAATGCTTATTCATGGTATATAGATCAGGATCCTGATAATCCGAATATATCAAGGGCTATTGAAAAAAACATCGACCGGTCGGATGTTTATACTGTCGATTTGATGTTGCCTTACCAGAACAAAACGTTGACGGCGTATGTAGCTACAGGTATGATTTACACCATAAGTAACGACGATTTGTTTCATGTTGTCAATCTAAAAAGACCTATGTGGTATCTTTATTCGGGAATAGATATAGCGTTACCCTATCAAATAAAGTTTAACGCCAATATCGGGTATTATACTAAAGGAATTAGTAATGTTTATAATGTGGAGCCGATGTTCAGGATGGATGCCGGCGTGCAAAGAAGTTTCTGCAAGGATAAACTGAATATTTCCCTTACGTGGGATGATGTATTCCGTTCGGCAAAAATGAAATCTTATACTACAATGAACAATCGATCAGTATATTATTCGTTCTATAATGATCTGTCATACGTTCAACTATCAGTCAGATATAGATTCAACTTGCAGAAAAGCAAGTTTAATTCAAGGTCTTCTCTGGATACGGAAGTTGGACGAATCAAGGGTTTTGAAATTGAAAAGTAAATGAAAACAAGAAATAGCATCTTCCTGGCTCTTTTACCGCTTCTGACAGTCAGTTTTGTGTCGAATGTAGCCCCTTACATTTATATTCCGTCTTTGCCGGACATTGCATCCGACTTCAATTTGACTGAATCGCAAGCCGGGAATTTGCTTTCGGTCTATTCCCTCATCCTATCCCTTACTATGCTGATTGTGGGTATGGTGGGCGATAGTTGGAATAAGAGGCGACTACTTGTAGGGGCATCCTTCATCACTTTTATCGGGGCGGTTTTATCAGCTATAACCGGCCATTTCTCTGTATTACTACTGGGATGGGCTTTACAGGCCGCCGGTGCAGCAACGATAGTTATTGTGGGACAAACGTGGATAGGGCAAAGTTCCAAAGAAAATAATATAACCCGGCTGTTTTCTTATCTAACTATCGTATTGAGTTTTGCTCCATTAATTGCTCCGATTTTAGGCGGCATCATCAACGACCTGTTTGTTTGGCGATATAATTTTTATGTAATGGCCATACTTTCATTCCTGGCATTATTGTTTATAAACAAGACAACACCTCCTCCACCTATTCATGCTAAACGAAGCATATCGGCGAAAGAGATCATCAACGACTACTCTCGCATACTGTTTAAAAGCCCCTTTATAGGGCTGATAAGTACATCGCTGGCCTGTTTTTTATTTCAGGGCGCATTGATGGCTTATTCCTCTTTTCTTGTTATCGACCAGTTGCAAGTGCCATCTTCATTATATGGGTTAATCTCTATCCCAACTGTTGCCGGCATTATTGCCGGGCAATTGCTTGTAAATATTATGGAGAAAAAACGGGGGATAGTTCCCGTTTATAAGTTGAATAGCGCGATCGTACTGATAGCCTTGGGGGCATCTTTAGGATATTATTTCATTACGGGGGTGCATTCAATTGTTGAATTGTCGGTTGTTTTATTTGTATTTAATATCGGATTCGGAGGACATACCTTACTTGCTTTACGGAATGTGATGTTGAAATTTTCATCGCAACGTAGTTATTCTTCTGCTTTGATTAATTTTTCAAATCACTTTATGGGGTATATCGCTTCATTGTTTGTGCAGTTTTTATTTATTTTAGTAGATTCTCCTATGCTGGTGCATAATATAATATCTATAACGGCTATAATTCTTATTTTCCTTTCCTTCCCTTATTTTAAGTATAGTTATTCGAAAGAATAAATACTCACTTCCTTAAACATTATTACGGTCAATATATTTGACCGTTAAATTTGCGTGCTTTTCAGTTTTATATTACTGTATATTAATGATTTATCAGTATTGTATGGCCGAGTATATATGAATTACTTTGCAATAGTAATCAATATAGAAAAGGCATGAGTAAAAGATTTTTTTTGTTATCATTATATGGCTTTTGCATAGGAACGGTGACACAAGCCCAACAATTCGACAGAAAACATTTATCAGTCGAGGGACAGGTTTCTTTTGGAAATATGGCAAAAGTTGATTCGGAAGTAAAAGATGTTTTGCTTAACAAAAATCTCCGATTTTTTGATATTTCATTAAACTATAACACACTGCCTTCCGACAGTTCTCGTTTTGCATCAATCTACAATTATCCTGTCTTCGGATTAGGTCTTTCCATTGCAGATTTTAGCAATGTCTGTCTGACAAATCAATCAAGCATTAACAACATATATACCCTATATGGCTTTATAGACAGGAGCCTTATCCGGACAAATCAATTAAGTTTTGGCTACAAGTTGAGTGCCGGATTGAGTTATGCAAGCAATCCTTACGACCCCATTAAGAATCCCGATAATATTTTCGTCAGCTCTCCTTTGATGGTATATATTGGTTTCGGCTTAAACGCCAAGTACAAACTAACCAATCAATTTGCAATAGGATTAAGTGTTGAAGCACGACATTTTTCAAACGGACGCTTAGGAATGCCCAATAAGGGTATAAACATTTTAGCTGCGGGCGTTTCTGCAAGCTATTTTTTCGACACTCAACCATCCGTTTATCCGAAGATGCAGCAAAAAGAAGAATATAAAAATCACTTTTATTATCATTTCGTATTAGGTGGAGGGCTACAAAGTTCCTTAGAAGAATGGAATCTTTACTCGGTTGCAGAAACCGATCCGGATAAGAAGAAAAAGGATTTCAAAAAATACCCTAAGTTTTCATTCTCAGGAGATGCGATGTATAGATATTCTCGCAAATATGGGACTGGTGTGGGAGTAGATGTATTTTACGTACCGCATACCAATAAACTGAAAGAATGGGATGCTGAATTGTTGAACGGAAATACTTCACTCAGATACAATCCATTGTCCATTGGCATCTCACTTAATCAGGAAGTATTTTATAAAAACGCTTCCTTATTTGCCGCCTTTGGATATTATGCTTACCGAGAACTGGGAGAACAAAATAAAGAGAGCCGTTTTTACCAGCGAGCCGGATTCAGGTACTATATCCCGCCTTCTAACAATATCTTCTTCGGAGCTTCTATTAAAGCTCACAATTTCAGAATGGCTGAGTATCTGGAATTATCCGTAGGATATAAATTCTAAAACATTATGTATAGAGCAACAAGTATATAGTTTTTAAAGATATAATCATGGAAAGAATTATCGAACCAATAAGCAGTTTGTTGCTTCAAAAAGAACTGAACTCGCTAACGTTCTTTCGCAAAGCAAATAGAGCAGGGAATGAATTGCATATTATAGATGCCTATTCTGCCCCGAATGTAATGAGTGAAATCGGTCGGTTACGGGAAATTGCATTCCGCAATTGCGGTGGAGGAACAGGAAAGTCGGTAGATATAGACGAGTATGATTTAATGCAGAATCCATACCGTCAATTAATCGTATGGAACTCGCAAGAGCAATGTATTTTAGGCGGTTATCGGTTTTTGTATGGAAAAGATGCAGAAATAGACAAACAAGGGCAGCCAAAATTGGCAACATCCGGTCTTTTCCATTTCTCCCAAAAATTCATGGAAGATTTTTTACCGCATACCATAGAACTTGGTCGTTCCTTTGTTTGTGTGGAACATCAGGTTACGCAAAATGCGAGAAAAAGTATTTATATCTTGGATAACCTATGGGATGGTCTTATTACTCTGATAGCCAAAGATCCTTCGATGAAGTACTTCTTCGGAAAAGTAACTATGTATCCGAACTATAATCGAAATGCGCGAAATTTAATTCTTCATTTTATGAAAAAAATATTTCCGGATTCTGATAATCTTCTTCAATCGCGACATCCTGTCGAAACAGAAATTAATCTATATAACATAAACAAACTGTTTCAGCACAGTAATCTGAAAGATAACATCAGGATGCTACATCGGGAAGTCAGAAGTTACGGAATAAATATTCCCCCTTTATTTAATGCATACATGAGCCTTACACCACACATGCGTTCTTTGGGAACAGCTATCAATCGCGAATTTGGGAATGTTGAGGAAACAGCCATCCTGATAGCGGAAAGCGATATTCTTGAAGAAAAAAAGAAACGCCATTTAGAAATAATATCTTAAATATAATTGTAAAATGAGAACATTAGGAACCATTATCATGATTTACGATTCATTCTGTGATATGAAGATGGCAGTAAAGGATATGCTGTCTAAAATGAAAATGCTGATTGTAAGAAAGAAAAATGTAATTATAATTATCTGGTTAGTATCAGTATCCTTTCCCGCTTTTTCACAAACAGCACCGGGCTTGTATTATTTTAATCCAAATCAGACTACTGTAAAAATCCTGTATGATGGAAAAGGAAGGGAAGTCGCATCTCAGGAATATAAAGTTGTAGATGTAGATCACAACACTTTTTTTGGACAAAGTATTAAATATAAAAATGGAGAAAAAGTGGATGAAACAAGGAGCCTGTTTCGAAACAATAAGAATAATCTTTTGATTTCAATGGGAAAAAATAAGGCCGGAGATTACGCTTTTCTCGACTATCCCATGTTACATCAATCGGAATATACTATCATTTCAAAACTGGAATTTAAGACGGAAGGGGAATTTGCAGGGAGAAGAATGACAGTTTCATGCAAGATTGCTAACCGGGAAATATTGGAGATTAGCGAACTAATTACAACTCCGCTTGGTACATGGACGTGTATGAAAATCGGTTATAATATGGAAATAAAAAGCTTCGGGATACCTATCAACGTATATGTTGTAGAGTGGTTCTCTAATGCAATAGGCATAGTAAGAACAAATGTGTATAGGGGAGGAAAATTACATGAACGCCGAGAGCTTTCTATAATAAGGAATAGCTGATTTCGAATTATAAATGAAGGTTGTTTTTGATTTAAATATGCCAAATAATAAATGTTTTTGTGGGAAGAAAACGTAAATAAATGCAGTATGAAAGATTATTTCAAACAAATGTTCGATGCTATCCAAATCGAATTACAAGTTATTGATTTGGAAGGCTGCGATATTTCTCTCGATGAATCTGTGGTAATGATTGAGTTTCTCAAAAAATGCCTTTTGGAATTACGAAGCTATCTTCTTGCCAAAGAATCCATGACTGTTGAAGAAGAAATAATGTTCTTCAAGGAGATGAAACCCGAAGTGTTGGGACAGTTGTTGTATTTCCATAAAATACACAATATCGAACTAAACCGCCCTACGGGAAGCAATGATACGCAAAAGGAATACTACGAAAGCAAACTCAGCAACATAACGTATTTCTTTGAACGACACCTTGATTTCTACCAGTATTACCGGACTAAAGCAACCTACATGGATGAATACTACTTTGTTCGTGGGAAATTGTGTCCGAAATTATGTGCAGACAGTACGCAATACATCCACGACCCTCTGTTTTCCACCGTATATGATTACAAGATTGCAAAAATTATTTGCAACGAAATGCTGCGCATTTACCTGAATAAGAAAATGCTTAGTATAGACAAACAAACGATTATAAATAAAAACAGGGCTTCGCTTCCTACCAACAATTTAAATTGGACTGGCCCCAAAGTGGCCTTGGTCGAATTTGGGTATGGCTTTGAATCGAGCGGGTATGTAAACAATGGCAACGCCGACATAAAAGAAATAATGATTATGTTGGAAATCATGTTTAATATAGACTTGGGGGAATATTACAGGACATATATATCCATTAAAGACCGTGCTGAGCGGACGAAATATCTCAAC
>JAVBNE010000036.1:0-3033 GCA_031551755.1 Cellulomonadaceae bacterium
CTGACACGATGGAAGGAATCACCAATCTCCACGAGATGATAGCTGCTGTCATCCGCTCGGCGCTAGTGGACGAGGCGCTCTGTGCCGGCCTCCGCCTGCGAGCCGACGAGATGAAGCAGCGGCACTCGAGGCGATGACCGAAGTTGGGCTCAGCAAACTCGAGCAGCCCGACTTCACTGCCTCAGCTCGGGCCGGCACACCCTCGCTGGTCGTCATCTCCGAGGAGACGATCCCCCCGGCGTAACCGGCGAATTCGCCCCCGATGTATAATCTGTTGATCCCCTGCGCGTTCAAATTTTGTTCGTCGCGCAGAAAACGCACCGGGCTGGAGATGCAACTCTCCTGGCCGATCAGTTTGCCGCGTTCGATGAAGCCGGGGCAGAATTTTTCAAAATGCTTTACCGCCGCCTTCACCGCCTGAACGTGATCGCCATGCAGAAGTTCGTCGATCCGCGCCGCGGCAAGGCCGCTTCTGACGCTTGTTTCCACATTTTTCAGCCGTTTTTCCTGACGCAGAAAACCGGCGATATCCTGCGCCGGAAGCGTATAATCTCCGCCGCCGAGCGCAAAGGCGCGCGTTTCCAGCTTTTCCAGGAAATCCCAAGCCTCCAGCGGATTTGCGAACAGTTCCGGCGCCAGCGACATCACCAGCGCCGAATTGGCGAATTCCCCGCCGCGTGCAAAGTAACTCATCCCGTTGGTGGTCGCATGCCCCTCCCATGCCGAAGCCATCACGACTTCCCCCCCGGGACACATGCAGAACGTCGCTGCCGAGGGCGCGCCTGACGGCTTTGACACCCAGTGGTATTCCGCCGCGCCCAAAACTTCCGGGCGGGCGGGCAAATGATACAAATTCACGTCGATCAACCGCTGCGGATGCTCGACCCGGCAGCCGATTTGAAATCCCTTGACGACATGCCTTATGTTGCCGGCGGCAAGCTGTTTGGCCAGTTTTCTTCCCCCGAGCCCCGGCGCCAGCAGCACCGCGTCGGCTTCGATCAATTCGCCCGAAGCGGTTCTCACTCCTCTGCAAACGCCGTTTTCCACCGCCACGTCGGCAATTTCGGTGCCGAAAATGAATTCGCCGCCCAGACTCTCGATCTTTCGCCTTAGAAATTCCGCCACTTTGATCAATTTGTCCGATCCGATATGCGGCCGCTGCAAATATTCCAGCTCCGGCAACTCCGCCGCCTCCGACAATGTTTTCAAAATAAACGAACGGTTCGCATCCTTGGTCCCCGTATATAACTTGCCGTCCGAAAACGTCCCCGCTCCGCCTTCGCCGATCAATAGATTGCTCTCCTCCGACAATTTGCGGCTTTGTAAAAATTCCTGCCGGTCGACAAACCGCTTGCGCACGTCAAACCCCCGGTCGATCACCCGGACGCGCGCACCCGCCATCGCCAGAACCAAGGCCCCGAAAATCCCCGCCGGCCCCGTACCCACCACCACCGGGTTTTTCATGCCCGCCGGCAATTCCGGTATTGTCAAATTACTCTCCAGCGCCTCGCACTCCTCCCAGCGACCCGGCGGCGGCGCCTTGGCCACCTCCGCTTGCAGCGTGTAAACCACCATCGGCACTTGCTTGCGACAGTCCACACTCTGATTCACAATCCGGCAGCCAAGCACATCCTTGACCGGAATCCGCAGCCGTTCCGCCGCCAAACTCCTGATATCCACCTTGGCCGCCATCCGGCTGTCAATATTGATATTACTGACTTTTACCAGCATTTTTTTTTCCATTTGTGATTAAATTCAAGACCCAACAAGGGGCTTCCCGCCCCCCTGAAACCACCATCGCCAAGTCGATAGTATCGACACCGGAATGGCAACTCTTGTCCGCTTGCTCGATGAGAAGCGTGGAAGAATCCATCTGCCGATATGGCAAAGTCTGTTGCAAAGCAACATCTGTTTTTCTTCGCACCTTTCGGCCTCGCCTTTGAGGCGATGGCTCACCACGCTTCGCAACTTGCTGTATAGCACACTCTACATTTAACAAATATTTACTTCCTCACGAGCTCTCATCTCTTCAAAATTTTTGTCCCGCGCTTTTGGATAATGCGCAGAGCGTCTGCCAAAAGCGCGATCCCTTGTTCACGCGACTTGCTGCCAGCCGCGAAGCGTAGAACGACGTCGATCCTATCTACAGTTTTTGAAAGGGATGGGGGTTCGGGGGAAGGGAAGGCTTTTTGTAAAAAGCTTTCCTTCCCCCAAGTTTCCTGTGCCTGTCAGAAGTTGTGCGAAACGATGCCGTCGCGCAATTTCGGTTCGAACCAGGTTGATTTTGGCGGCATGATTTCTCCGGCGTCGGCGATATCCATAAGTTGCTGGACAGTAGTCGGGTACATGGAGAAAGCAACGGCGTATTCTCCGGAATCGACCATTTTGGTGAGTTCTTTGGTTCCTCTTATGCCGCCGACGAAGTCGATTTCCTTGCTGGTTCTGGGGTCGCTGATGCCGAGCAGCGGGGAGAGGATGTTGTCCTGCAGAACTGATACGTCGAGCCGCTGGATCACGTCGAGTATACCGGTGTCGAATTTGGGGCAGAGCAAATACCATTTGCCTGCGAGGTACATTTTGAATGAGCCGGGTCTTTCGGGCTCGCCGTCGGCGCTGGAGCAAACGTAGAATTTGGATTCGAGTGTTTTGAGGAATTCAAATTCGCTTTTCCCGTTTAGGGTTTTCACCGCGCGGTTGTAGGGCAATATTCTCAACTGGGCGGCGGGGAAGGCTACGGTGAGGAAGTAATTATACTCTTCGCTGCCGTTATGGTTCGGATTTTTTGGCGCGCATTCGTTCATGGTGCGTGCTGCCGCGGCCGACCTGTGGTGCCCGTCGGCGATATAAAAGCAGGGAACGCTCTGGAAGAGGCCGGAGAGTTTGGCGCTTTTTTCCACATCAAGCCGCCATACGGTATGGCGGATGCCGTCTTCGGCGGTGAAATCAACCAGCGGAGCGTTTTTGGTCTCTTCGTTGATGAGCGCGTCGATTTCACCGAGCCCTTTGTAGGTAAAAAAAGCGGGACCGGTGTGG
>JAVBNE010000010.1:0-42358 GCA_031551755.1 Cellulomonadaceae bacterium
TGCCTCGGCGTCGGCCGATCCGGATGGCTCGATCGCCTCGTATGCGTGGTCCTTCGGGGACGCCGCGACGGGTACGGGCAAGGTCGCGGATCACACCTACGCCCAGGCGGGTACGTACACGGTGACGTTGACGGTGACCGACAACGACGGCGCGACCGCGCTAAGCACCAAGCAGGTCGTGGTCACGGCGGCACCCGTGGTCACCGAGTTCGCCAAGGACAACTTCGGGCGCACAAGTACCTCGGGATGGGGCAACGCCGACACCGGTGGCGCCTGGACCGCGAACATGTCCGCCTCGCTGTTCAAGATCGGTGGGGGTGTCGGCACCATGACCATGAGCGCTCCGGCCGCCGGTCCCCGTGCCCGGCTGAACTCGGTCGCGGCCAGGGACGTCGACCTGGTCGTGGACTGGTCACTCGACAAGCTGTCCAGCCCGGGCAGTGTGATCGGCCATGTGGCCCTGCGGTCGACTGCGGGCGGGACGGAGTACCGGACCAAGGTCTTCGTCAGCCCGGCCGGTGCCGTCACCGTCGAACTGGGACAGGCGATCTCCGATGCGGAGACCTCACTCGGGACGGTCGGTATCTCCGGCCTGACCTACGCCCCAGGTGACGTTTTGCGGATCCGCACGCAGACCGTCGGTGCCTCCCCGACCACCATCCGGGCCAAGGTGTGGAAGGTCGGGACGACCGAGCCGACCGCCTGGCAGATCTCCCGGACGGACAGTACGACACAGTTGCAGGACGCGGGCGGTCTGGGCGTCGGGTCCTACCTGTCCTCGTCGTCCACCAATGCACCGGTCACGGCGCGCTGGGACAGTCTCCTGGCGACGGCGGTCACTCCGTGACCGTGACGAAGGAACCGGTGGTACCGGCGGCGTCCGCGCGCCGCCGGTACCACCGGGCGGTCCTGATCGGTGTGGCCACGGTGGTGGGACTGTTCGTCTGGGCAGTGGGCGTGGCGCGGACCGGCGGCGACTCGCTGCCGGGTCCGGGGGCTGCGCCCGCCGCCGTAGAACCGGCCGATTCGGGGGTGGGCACCGATCGTGGCAAGCCGGTACGGCCGGCCGATCGCCCAGCCGACCCTGCTGACTCGAGCGTGGACGCGGATGCTCCGGTGGACCCAGCCGTCGTCAAGGCGATCGCTGCCCTGGGGATTCCTCCCTTGGGTGCGCAGTCGGCGAAGCCGGTGGGGATCGGTGCGACGGCGGCCCCCGCTGCGGGACTCAGCGTGCAGTTGGGTAAGGTCACCGCCGTGGAGGCGAAGGCCACCGGGGTCGGCGAAATCGCCGGCCCGGCACTGGCGGTGCCGGTGACGGTCACCAACGACTCGGATCACCCGATTTCGCTGGCGACAGCGAATGTGACGGCTTTTTCCAGCAGTGGCGCCCCGGCGAGCAGCGTGTCGAGCGATAGCCGGACGAAGCGGTTTCCGACCACCGTCAAGGCACGCTCGACCGTGACTGGAACCGTCGTCTTCGCGATACCGAAAGATAGTCGGAAAACCGTCACAATAGTTGTTCTGGTGGATACCACATCACCAGCTGCGATCTTTTCCGGGCCGCTGCCCACGCGGTAGGCTGCACGCGATCGCTAGGCCTCGCGATCCGGTTTCCGATACTCCGTCAGGGTGAACGTGCGCTTTCACCCTGCTGTCCGGAGTTCTCGGGTTCGGGATCAAAGTAGGATCTGGACGCTTGTCCGCGCGATCGATCCTTCCGAGGAGCCATGTTTTTTCCGCCCGAAACACATGAGTCGGCGGCGACCACTGCAGTGTCGTCGCCGTCTTCGTGTTGCCCAGGCATGCGAGCAGGTGGCCGGTGATCGGGGCGGCGCAACTCGATAGTTTCGCGGTCATGGGGGTGGCCGCGGTTCTGGTCTTGGTCCTGGCCGTGGCATTGCGGAGCAGGCCTCGGGCGGCCTTGGTCTTCTGGATGCTCACCCTGTGCTTCATCCCGTACTGGATGGGCATCACGGTGCTGGCCTACCTTCCTCCGGCAACCGCGCTGGCGTGCGTTCTCGTGGTCTCGATCCCCATCCCCGCCTGGGCCAGGATCCGCGGGGCCGACGTCGTGGTACTGCTCTTTCTCGCGCTCGTCGGGATCGGCTACCTCACAGGTTATGTGGATTTGAACGCGACCTTCGTCGCGTTGGTCGAATGGGGAACCGGTTATCTGGTCGGGCGGCTCATCGCCGAACTGCTCGAGCTGGATGTCATCTACATCATCTTCAGCTCGATTGTTGCCGTGGCCGCAGCGCTCGCGGTGATCGAGTTCGTGACGACCTGGAACCCGTTCGTGCACTTCTTTTCGTCGGGTCCCACATTCGACGTCTGGGGTTCGCTGCAGGAACGCGGGGGGCTCATCCGAGCCGAGGGTGCCTTCGGGCACTCCATCGCCCTGGGGGCGACCTGCGCGATGGCTGTTCCCCTGGCTATCGGTAGCTCGATGCGGCAGGGGTGGAAGATCGCCGTCACCGTCGCCTTGTGTTCCGGAGCACTGGTCACACTGAGCCGGATCGGCATCGTCTCTTCCTTCTTGGGTCTGGTGCTGTGCGTGCTCTTCCTCCGTACCGGTCTGTCGACCCGGGCCAAGGCATGGATCACCTTCCTCGTGGTGGTTGCGACTGCCGCTGCGTTGCCACAGCTGACGTCCGTCTTCGAGAGCGCGGGAGACGAGGCGTCGGATAGCGCCGAATACCGTGGTCAGCTCACCTCGCTCATCCCGAGCATGCGGCTGATGGGCGTATCGGGTGCGATGTCGAAATCGGTCGACGGCACGGTTCGGTGGGGGAACTTCAAGTCCATCGACAGCGCATTGATCCTGGGCGGGTTGGAGTACGGCATCATCCCGGTGGTGCTCCTCATGGTCGGGTTGGTGCTCGCCGTGGTTCTGGTCCTGCGCGGTCACGCCAACCCGCCGACGATCGCCCTTGTTGCGCAGATACCAGCACTGGTGAGTGTTGCTTTGATCACCCAGTACGCAGCAGCGTTCTGGTTCATGGCCGGGCTGGCCGTCGTGGCCACCGCCGAGGGCGCGCGCGATCGAGCGCGTGCGAAAGATGCGGTTGGCGCCGCGCCGGCCCCTGTTCGTAGTGATGCCGCGTGGGTGACCTCGCCGGCCCGACCTGTGGAGGAAACATGAGTGTGCACGACATGTTGGCGTCAGTGCGCAAGCACTGGTTGCTGATCGTCGCGCTGACCGTCCTGGCGACTGTCGGTATGGGCGTCCTCTCGTGGCTGACGACCCCTCAGTACAAGGCGAGCGCGTCCTTGCTGGTGACGGTGAATAGCTCCGGCACTGATCTGTCCACCGGGTCGAACTACACCCGCGACCAGATGCTCTCGATCGGTCAGCTTGCGCGGATGCCGGTGGTGCTGCAAGGCGTGATCTCCGACCTCGACCTGAGCCAGACCCCGGCCCAGCTCGACGACAGCGTCGCGGTCACCATCCCGACGGGCACCACGATTCTGTCGATCGCCGTGACCGACCCTTCGGCCGGCCACGCTTCCGAAGTCGCCAACTCCGTAGCGAACAACCTCGCCAAGGTCGTGGAGCAGATCTCCCCGAAGAACACCGATGGTGAGCCCACGATGCGCGCCCGGGTGGTCAAGGAGGCTGTCCCGCCGAGCTATCCGGCGTCGCCGAATACGAGCCAAAATCTTCTGGCCGGCTTCGTGATCGGGCTGATCGGCGGTATCGCAGTGGCCTACGTCCGTGACCTGCTGGACACCCGCGTGCGGCGCACGGAGGACGTCGAGGAACTGTTGAACACCCCGGTGCTGGCCAAGGTGTCCCGCTGGCGGGGCGAACCGGACGAATTCGTCGGATCCACGTGGAACACCAGCGCCCGGGCCGAGGAGTTCCGTCGGCTGCGGACCAACCTGGAGTATCTCGACGTGGGCCAGGAGGAAGTCTGCGTGGTGTTCTCCTCGGCGTTGCCGGGTGAGGGAAAGACCACGACCTGTGCCAGCCTGGCAGAGGTGCTCGCCGAGTCCGGCAAGCGGGTGCTGGCCATCGACGCGGATCTGCGTCGCCCCCGGCTCGCGGCGCACTTCGGGCTGACCTCGGATGTTGGGCTCACCACGGTGTTGATTGGCCGGGCTTCGCTGGAGGACGTCGTCCAGCCGGTCAGCGAGAAGCTGGATGTGCTCGCTTCCGGATCGGTGCCGCCGAACCCTAGCGAACTGCTCGACTCGCCGCCCATGCGCAGCGTGCTGTCGATCGCCAAGGATCGCTATGACATCGTGTTGGTGGATGCGCCTCCGCTCCTGCCGGTGGCCGATGCCGTGATCCTGTCCCGGATCTCCTCAGGTGTCATCCTCGTGGCGGACACCCGCCGGGTCCGCGCGAACCAGCTGGCGGAGGCCGCGCAGTCAGTGACCGCCGCCGGTGGTCAGATCCGTGGTGTGGTGCTCAACCGGGTGCGCGAGAGCCGGTCGTCGGCCTACCAGTACGAGACGAAGGCCGCCCCAGGGGTTACCCGGATCCGGCGGTCCAAGCCACCCGTGCGGGCGGGCGAGGCCCGGCCGGTTCAAGACACCACCACGCGGGCGCTGCCGACGGCGGGAATCACGCCGGAGTGGCAGAAGGTGGACACCACAAGCGATCGCCCGTCCCGGCGAGGCTGATCGGGAACAGGCGTGAGTACCAAGGGCGAGTTTGGCGCACAACCGAATCGATCGAGTCGAGGCAAGCGTCTGGTGGTGTGGGGGGTGTTGCTCCTGGTTGCCGTCGCCCTAATCGCCGCGATCGCGGTGACGCTGCTGCTGAAGGCCATGGAAGAGGCTGGCCGTATCGAACCCGGCCCCCCCATGTCTCAGCCGTTGGTGGCCACGTGGGGCGTGCCGATCGTCTCGTCCACCGAGGCCGGGTCGGCGACGGTCGGCAGTACCGATTACCCGATCCCGGCCGACGGGGTCTTCGTCGCTCCCAACGGCGTCGACACCGCGTCGGGCACCGCGGACGATCCGGTCAAGACCGTTGCGCGGGGGATCCAGCTTGCGCCGGCTGGAGGCACCGTCATCTTGCGTGCGGGCGATTACCACGAGTCGATCACCGTGGTCGACAAGCCGGTGACCATTCAGTCCGCGCCGCATGAGCCCGTGTGGTTCGACGGCAGTACGGTCATCCAGGAGTGGGACAACGCGGGCGGTAATTGGGTGCAGCCGGGGTGGACGGCCGAGTTCGACGCGAGCCCCACGTTCACTCGTGGCGCGCCGGATTCCGCCGACCCGGGTTGGCGCAACGTCTCGGCGGATCATCCACTGGCCGCCCACCCCGACCAGGTGTGGATCGACGGTGTGGCCCAGCATCAGGTGGGCTCGGTCGCGGCGGTGAAGAACGGCACCTTCTACGTCGACTACGCGGCCCACGAGATCTATCTCGGCAGTGATCCGCATGGCCATGAGGTGCGGGCCAGCGACCTGGTGATGGCGATTGCCGTTCAGACACCCGGCGTCACGGTACGGGGCATCGGAGTGCGTGGTTACGGCACCCCGCTGCCGGAGATGGGCACCGTGCGGATCGACCAGCCCGGCGCCGGGGCAACTATCGAGAACGTGGTGATTCGCGACAACGCGACGGCTGGCCTGAGCATCAGCGCCCCGTCGGTGGCGGTCCGGTCGGTGACCACTGCGCGAAATGGGTACCTGGGTATTCACGGAAACCATGCGGACGGCCTGCGGGTGTCGAATACGTTGGTATCGGGGAACAACACCGAGCACTTCTTGGCGGGTCCGGTGGCCGGCGGGATGAAGGTCACCCGGGCCCGCGACGTCGCAGTCGCCGGCAGTGAATTCGTGAACAATGACGGTGCCGGGTTGTGGTGTGACGAGTCCTGTCACGACTTCTCGGTGACCAATAGCACAGCTTCCGGGAACAAAACCGGCGTCGTCTTCGAACTGTCGGCCAAGGCGTTGATCGCGAACAACCGGATCCGGGACAACTCTTACGCGGGGATCATCGTGCACAACGCCGAGGACGCGCGGATCTGGAACAACGCGGTATCCGGCAGCCGGCTCACGCTGTTCCTCAACCAGGATGCACGTTCGCCCGACTCGCCGTCCGCGGTGGGTCGCGATGATCGCCAGCCCTTCCCCGACCCGGATATCTCGTGGATCACGCGCGATATCGAGGTCTCGAACAACGTCTTCACGGCCCCTGCAGGTGATGATCTGTGGTGCGGCCTGGTCTGCGTCTACGACCAGACAGGCACTCGGCCGGGCGATCAGATGGGGCTGACGTTCGACGGCAACGTCTACCACCGCACGGCGCAGACAATGCCACCCTTCCTGATCCGCTGGTCCGTGATCGCCCCGGGGAACACGTGGCGGAACTTCGACACCCTCGCCGACTTCGCCGCCGCTACCGGTCAAGAGGCCCGTTCGACGGAGTTGACCGGGCCGAGCCCGCTGATGGATGACGGCGAGTTGCGGCCCGTGCAGTCCGCGCTGCACGAGTCGGTCGGCCTACCCATTCCCGCAACGGTGGCGGAGCTCACCGGTCTGTCGGCGGGCGAGCGCCGAGTGGGGCCGAGCGCGGCAGAATAGGCGGCGTACCCGATCGCCGCGCTTGGAGCCCACCCGTATGAACCTCACCGGAATCGTCTCTGTCCTGTTGCGCGACGAGGCGGTGCGGGCAGCGGTCGAGGACGTACCCACCGGTGGTGAGTTCGCCGTGATCGGATCACCGGGCACCCGGCCCCCGCTCGTGGCCGCCATGGCCGACCGGGGGCGCCTCCTGGTGGTCGTCACCGCGACTGGGCGGGAAGCGGACGATTTGGCCCGGGCCGTGGCGAGCTACCTGCCGGCAGACCAGGCTGATCAGGTCGCGGTCTTGCCCGCCTGGGAAACACTGCCGCATGAACGGCTGTCCCCCCGTGCGGATACGGTCGCCCGGCGGATCGCGGCCTTCAGGCGCCTCGCCCACCCGGCGGAGTCCGGTCCGGCAGGTCCGGTGAAGGTGCTCATCATGCCGGTACGGGCGCTGCTCCAGCCCGTCGTGGCAGGGCTCGGCGAACTGGAGCCGGTGACACTGCGGGCCGGTGACCGGGCCGACCTGGTCGACGTGGCCGAACGGCTAAGTGCTGCGGCCTACAGCCGGGTCGACATGGTGGAGCGGCGGGGGGAGTTTGCGGTCCGTGGAGGGATCCTCGATGTCTTCCCGCCCACCGAGGATCACCCGCTGCGCATCGAGTTCTGGGGCGAGGACGTCGAGGAGGTGCGCTGGTTCGCCGTGGCGGATCAGCGTAGCCTCGAGGTGGCCGAACACGGTCTCTGGGCGCCGCCGTGCCGCGAGCTGTTGCTCACTGCGCAGGTGCGGGCGCGAGCGGCCGCGCTGGTGCCGGCCCTGCCGGCGGCGGTCGAGATGCTCGACAAGCTGGCCGCAGGGATCGCCGTCGAAGGGATGGAGTCACTGGCACCGGTGCTGGTGGACTCGATGACCCCGGTGCTGGAGATCGTGCCGGCGCAGTCGCTCGTCGTGATGATCGATCCGGAACGGGTGCGGCGTCGGGCGCATGATCTGGTCGCCACGACCGAGGAGTTCCTGGCAGCCGCCTGGACCGGCACGGTCAGTGGTGGGGCCGCCCCGATCGACCTCTCGGCCGCCTCCTTCGAGACGCTGGAACAGACCCGTGCGGTGGCCGACCGGCGTGGACTGGGATGGTGGTCCGTCGGTGCTTTCGGTCTGGGGGAGACCGGCGACGAGACGCCGACCGGTGCTTCGGTCATCGGTGCCCGGGATGTCGAGTCGTATCGGGGCGATCTGGAACGGGCGCTGGCGGATGTCCGGACCCTGCAGCGCGACGAATGGCGGCTGGTGTTGACCACCGAGGGGCACGGGCCGGCGCAACGAATGGTCGAGCAGTTGTCGGCGGCGGACACTCCGGCACGGCTGGTCGCCGAGATCCCCGCCGAACCTGAGCCGGGGATCGTGCACGTGGTCCCCGCCGGCGGCGTGCCGGGGTTCGTGGCGACCGATCTGAAGCTCGCCGTCTTCGCCGAGGCCGATCTGACGGGCCGGGCCGGGACGAGTACGCGGGATATGCGCCGGCTGCCCGCCCGGCGGCGCAACGTTGTCGACCCGCTGCAACTGACCCACGGCGACTTCGTGGTTCACGAGCAGCACGGGGTGGGCCGGTTCATCGAGTTGGTGCAGCGCAGCCTCGGTTCGAATCAGAACGCGGCCACGCGTGAGTACCTGGTGATCGAGTACGCAGCCGCCAAACGTGGGCAACCGGGGGACCGGCTCTACGTCCCCACCGATCAGCTCGATCAGGTCACCAAGTACACCGGTGGTGAGTCGCCGAGCCTGAACAAGATGGGTGGCGGCGACTGGGCCAAGACCAAGTCGCGCGCCAGGAAGCACGTCCGGGAGATCGCCGGCGAGCTGATCCGCCTGTACTCGGCCCGGATGGCGACCCAGGGTTACGCCTTCGGGCCGGACACTCCCTGGCAGCGAGAACTGGAGGACGCGTTCGCGTACATCGAGACACCCGATCAGCTCGCGACCATCGACGAGGTCAAGGCCGACATGGAGAAGACCGTGCCGATGGACCGGCTGGTCTGTGGCGACGTCGGTTACGGCAAGACGGAGATAGCCGTCCGGGCGGCGTTCAAGGCGGTGCAGGAGGGGAAGCAGGTCGCCATCCTGGTTCCCACCACGTTGTTGGTCCAGCAGCATTTCGAGACCTTCTCGGAGCGCTACGCGGGGTTCCCGGTGACGGTCCGGGCGTTGTCCCGGTTCCAGACCGCACACGAGTCCGAGCAGGTGGTCGCCGGCCTGCGGGACGGCAGCATCGACGTCGTGATCGGCACCCATCGGCTGATCACGGGGCAGGTCCGGTTCAAGGATCTCGGACTCGTGGTGATAGACGAGGAGCAACGTTTCGGCGTCGAGCACAAGGAGACGCTGAAGCAGCTGCGGACGAATGTCGACGTCCTTGCTATGTCCGCCACCCCGATCCCACGGACCTTGGAGATGGCGATCACCGGCATCCGTGAGATGTCGACGCTGGCGACTCCGCCCGAGGAACGGCATCCGGTGCTGACCTACGTCGGGGCCTACGACGAGAAGCAGATCACCGCCGCGCTGCGCCGGGAGCTGCTGCGCGAGGGGCAGGTCTTCTATGTGCACAACCGGGTCGAGAGCATTGAGCGGGCCGCCGCCCGCCTGCGCGACCTGGTACCGGAGGCGCGGGTCGGCGTCGCCCACGGCAAGATGCCCGAGGCGCAGCTCGACCAGGTGATCCGCGCGTTCTGGGAGAAGGAGCTCGACGTCCTGGTGTGTACGACCATCATTGAAACCGGCCTGGACATCTCGAATGCCAACACCCTGATTCTGGAACGCGCCGACATGCTCGGCCTCTCGCAGCTGCACCAGCTGCGGGGCCGGGTCGGCCGCGGGCGTGAACGGGCGTATGCCTACTTCCTCTATCCGCCGGAACGGCCACTGACGGAGACGGCTCATGACCGGCTCGCCACGATCGCCGCACATACTGATCTGGGTGCCGGGATGCAGGTGGCGATGAAGGACCTGGAGATCCGGGGTGCGGGGAACCTGTTGGGCGGTGAGCAGTCCGGGCACATCGCGGGTGTCGGGTTCGACCTTTACGTGCGGATGGTGGGGGAGGCGGTGGCAAACTTCCGGGGCGACGGCCCGGCCGAGGTGCCCGAAGTGTCGATCGAACTGCCGGTGGACGCGCACCTGCCAGAGACGTACATCGCCACCGAGCGGTTGCGGTTGGAGGCATATAAGAAGATTGCCGCGGCGGTCGACGCCGCGGCTCTCGCGGAGGTTCGGGCGGAGCTCACCGACCGTTACGGCACGTTGCCCGATGTTGCGGAGGCGCTCTTCGAGGTGGCCGACTTCCGCAACGCGGCCCGCGCCGTCGGGCTGACCGATGTGACGGCCCAGGGCAAGTTCATTCGTTTCGCGCCGGTCGATTTGCCCGATTCAGCGGCGTTGCGGCTGCGTCGGCTGTATCCGGGGACGATCCTCAAACCGGCTATTCGCGCCTTCTTGGTCCCGTTCCCGACGACGGCCCGGATCGGGGGCCGACCGCTGCGTGGCGGCGAGCTGCTGGCCTGGGCGCGGTCCCTGATCGGGGCAGTGATCGTGGGCGACGTGAGCGTCGCAGCTCAGGTGGGGACGGCTGCGCAGTAGGCCTTCGCCGCAAGTGCCTGGCCGGCCGGCGCGGGTGTGTGGCGCCCACGAACGCGGGTCGAGTGCTGTGGTTCCAGTCGAGTGCTGCGGTTTGAACTACAGCGCTCGACGCAAACTACAGCACTCGAGGTTGGGCCGACGCCGACGCCGACGCTGACCCCCGGCCGACGCCGACGCAGGCGCCGACGCTGACACCGGCTGCGCCGTGGCGGGCGGCGCCCACCTCCCGAGTCGCCGACCCCGAGCCATTACATAATTTCCGGCGAATGTCGTTATTCAGAGGTTTTTCGACGGCTGCTCTATTCTGAGAATAGTCCCGGCGCATTGGGCGGATGAAAGCGACGTTAGAGCGGGTGGAAATCATCCCAGGTGTGTAAAACGGCCTGCGGCACGGTGCTAACCTCAACCCGCAAGCGTGTACCCACGGGCCACTCGGAGCGGGCCAACAAACCTGCTCCGAAAGCGTATTCGCACACCCGAACGCCCGCCGACGGGACCAACGGCCGCATGAACTGGACGAGTGACAAAACATGACGCAATCTGCTACCCGGGTCAACCGAAACACCACAGCTCGCCGCGCGGTGAGCCTGATCCTCGGCGTGGGGCTTGCCGCTGGCGCGCTCGCTGCCTGCGGTGGTGAGAAGGAGGACACGAACGCGCCGATCACCACTCCGGTCCCGGCGCCGTCGGGCGGGGCGATCACGGAGACGGTCGCCCCCCGCGACGTCGCCACCGCCAAGCCGGTGGAGCTGGACGACAGCGCGAAGGTCGGCGAGGTCGAGGTGTCACTGAAGAAGCTGGACAACGTCAAGGTGGAGGCTGCAGGCCCCGGCGAGATCGCCGGTAAGGCCGTCTCCGTGCGGGTGTCCATCAAGAATGGCTCCGACAAAGCGATCGACGGCACCGGCGTCTATGTGACCCTGCTCGGCAAGGACGGCGCACCGGCCTCGCCGACCACGGCCAAGCCGGCCGCGCCGATCGAGGGCTCGATCGACCCGGGCAAGACCGCCGAAGGTGTCTATGTCTTCTCGGTCGTGAACGGGATCCAGAATCCGGTGACGGTGCTGGTCAACTACGGTGCCGACGCGAAGGTTGCCCAGTTCAGCGGTGAGCTTCCGGCCTCGTAGTCGCTTGACGGTCCTCGCGCCGACCCGGTGGCTAGCGCCGCCTGCGGGTCGGCGCGAGGTTCGGACGCAAGGTCGTGGCGAGGGCCGTCACAGCGTCCTCGATCACCCGATAGGACTTGCGGTAGGCGGCCCGTCGGCGACCGTAGGGGTCCTCGATATCGTCGGGGTCGCGGTGGCCAAGATGTCTGCTGCGCTGTGCGGCTGCGCGACCGGCTAGGGCCGATACCCGCTGGGCGATGCTTTCGGTGGGCGGTGCTGAGACGGTCGAGGACAACCGCACGAGCTCCAGCAGTGTGAAGGTGCGGTGCACCGCACCGGGGACCAGCCGGACCACAGAGGAACGGTGTTCACGCGCGGCCACCACCACGATCGACGACCGCGCGATCATGTCGGGCCGCAACTGTCGGGCGATGAACCCGTCGACGTCGGCGCCGGCCGCCGCGAGGTAGTCCGCCATCGGGTCGTCGATCGGATAGCCCACGAGCGCGTGGGTCCCTGCACTCTCAACCGGCACTTGGTTGTCGAGGTGGAGTCGCAGCAGGCGTTCGATCGCGGGGGACCGGCAGATGTTGCCCGTGCAGACGACGAGGACGGATGCGGTCACGGAGGTCAGCGTATGCCACTGCCGGGCGGTCGGCAGGGCGATGGGAACGCTGGCCTCGGTGTGCGGGTCGACCGGTTGCCCTGGATCCTGGTGCGGCGGCGGTCGCCATTGACTATTTCACCCGCTGTATTGCAGGCGGCAGTGGATGTTCTGCGCCTGCCGCAACGTGTCATGAAGGTAACGAACTACCCTGGGGTCAGGGCGGCCAAAAGGAGTGGATTGTACGGATGACGGTCATCGGATATGCGCCTGGTGCGTGGGACCTGTTCCACGTCGGGCACCTCAACATCCTGCGTCATGCTCGCAGCCAGTGTGACTACCTGGTCGCCGGCGTCGTCGACGACGACATGCTGGAACAGGCCAAGGGCGCGCGGCCGGTCATTCCGGTGACCGAGCGGGCCGAGATCGTCAGCCACATCTCCTACGTGGATGAGGTCTTCATCGAGACGCAGCCGGATAAGGTCGAGACTTGGCGGCGGCGCCCCTTCGATGTCTTCTTCAAGGGCGACGACTGGCGGGGCACGCCGCGCGGCATCGAACTGGAGCGCCGGTTCGCGGAGGTCGGCGTGGAGGTCGTGTACTTCCCGTACACGGTCCACACCTCCAGCACGGCCCTGCGCCGGGCTCTGAGCCTTCTGGAAGGCACCGACCGAGAGGGCCGAGCCGCCGCTGAGTAGCGGCGACCCGGCCCGGGTGGGGCCAGATCGGCCGGCAACGAGACCGGCTCAGGCGACTTCGGTCAGTTTCCCGTCGGCGATCCGCAGGCGTCGCTGGGTGCGTGCGGAGACGACAGAGTCGTGGGTGACCAGGATGACCGTCAGCCCCTGCTCCTTCCACAGTCCTTCGACGATGTCCACGATCTCGTCGCGAGTCTGCTCGTCGAGGTTCCCGGTTGGTTCATCCGCGAGCAGGACTCTCGGATCCTTGACCAGCGCCCGGGCGATGGCGACCCGCTGCTGCTGACCGCCGGAGAGCTCAGCGGGCAGGTGTCCGGTGCGGTCGGCCAGTCCCACCGAGGCCAGGGCGGCCGCGGACCGTGCGCGGCGGTCCTCCGCGCTGACCTTCGCCGGCACCAGAGCCGCCTCGACGTTCTCCGCGGCCGTCAGAGTCGGGATGAGGTTGAAGCCCTGGAAGACGAACCCCACGGATGCTGCCCGTATGCCCGTCAGCTCACGGCCGGACACCGTGGCGAGGTCCTTCCCCCAGGCGGCGATGGACCCGGAGGTGGGCCGGTCCAGGCCGCCCAGCATTTGCAGCAGCGTCGATTTGCCGCCGCCGGTGGGACCCTGGACGCTGACGAACTCGCCGTCTGCGATGGTCAGATCGATTCCCCGCAGGGCATGTATCGTGCGCTTTCCCTGGGTGTAGGTCTTGGTCAATCCCTTGATCTCATACATGGAAGTCTCCGTTCGATGGTCGCTGCCGGGCAGCGGGGGTCTGGGGGCTCAGCCGACCGAGCGCAGGGCTTCGGCCGGGCGCAGGCGGGCCACCCGGCGGCCGCCGATGACGCCCGCGAGAAGGCCGCCCAGGACGGCCAACCCGACGGCAATCGCGATCACGGTCACGTTCACGGGTGCGTGCAGGGTGACGTCGACGGCACTGGCCACGGCGTTTGACACCCCACCCGGACCGCCCATCATCGGACCGCCACCGGTTTGCCCGGCGGTTTCCATCGGGCCGCCGGCTCCGCCGCCCGGACCGGCGAACGACGTCGCTCCGGAGGCGCCCGACAGGGTGATGCCAGCGGCGTTCAGTCCGAGCACCGCCAGCACCCCGAGTACGAGCCCGATCACTCCGCCCAACAGCCCCTGCACCACGGACTCGCCGGCGACCTGGCCGACGACGCGGCGGGAGGGCCATCCGATGGCCTTGAGGGTGCCAAGCTCGCGGGTACGGCGGTTGACGCCGGAGACGGTGAACAAGATGGCCAGACCGAACGCGGCGGCCAGCACGATCGCCGACAACCAGGTACCGAGGGTGGAGACGAGCTTCGAGGCGGTGGACAGCGAACCGGTCACCTCGGAGGCGAGGTCGGCCTGGGTCGAGACGGAGGCGTCGGGGAGTGCCTTGCCGATGGCCGTCGCGATGGAGTCGACGTGGGAACCGGAGTCTGCTCGTACGTAGACGCTGGTGACCTGGTTTTCGAGGCCTGCCAGGGTCTGGGCGACCTTCAGCGGGATGTACACATCAGAACCGGTGGCCACGTCGTCGCCGGTGGTGGAGGCGACGAGACCGACGACCAACATGTCCTCGGAACCGATCGTGATGGTGTCGCCCACCGCGATTTCGGCGCCGGCGGCGTAGGTGGCGTCCAGGACGGCGACGTCGGCTTCGGCGTCGGATGTCTTGAGGCCGCGGCCTTCGCTGATCTCGACGGTCGTGAGTGGCCCGACGGCGGATGCAGCCGGGTCGATGCCGGTGACGGTGACGGAATCGATCGAGAAGGCGCTGCCGCCCGCACCGTCGGCACCCGACGGCGGGGTGCCCTGTTCGCCTGTGCCGCCGGGACCGCCCTGTTGCTGCATCTGCTCGCGCATCTGGTCGAAGTCCGGCATCTCGCCGTCGACGTGGGTGTTGGTCAGTTTCAGGGTCGCGCTGGCCGCATTCACGTGGTCGATCGCGGTGATCTTGGTCAGCGCCGTGGCGTCGAGGGAGGCGGTGCCGGGGGAGACGGAGAGGCGATCCTGGCTGACTCGCCGGGACCCGTCATCCGTCGCGGCGCCCTCGTCGGCCCCAAAATCGAAGGAGCCCGGGCCACCGCGTTCACCTGGTTGGCCGGTCTGCGTCACAGTGATGTCGGTGCCCACCCCGTAGACGGACTCGAGCACCGACGACTGGGCGTCCTTGACCCCGGAGGCGAATGCGTTGACCACGATGACCAGGGTGATCGCCAACGCCATGCCGATGGCGACCACGAGGGTCTGCTTGCGACGTCCGCGCAGTTCGCGGCGGAGGTAGGTGAAGAACACGAGGGCTCCCGAGGTCGGCTGATGCGCGACGGCGTCGCGCGACCGGCGGACAACCACCGGCTAACACGGACCGTAGAGAGGGCGGCTGGATCGACCATGTGACAACTCTGTGAGGATGCTGTGTCTTACGCGCCGTGCGGGATCGGGGGCGCGGATGGCGTTCGCTGGGTGATCCTCGTGTCCGCTGGCCGACTATTGCGGTCCGCGACCCGGGACCGTGCGCACGTGTTCGTTACGGGCACTAGGGTGGACGGGACAACCCAGGACGCTTGTTGCGCGGTGCGCAAGCGCGACTGCCGTCCTCCCTAGATCATTCGAAGGAGAACCTGTGGCCAGCATCGAAGCCGTTGGAGCACGCGAAATCCTCGACTCTCGGGGTAACCCGACGGTCGAGGTCGAGGTCGTCCTCGATGACGGTACCTTCGCCCGCGCTGCCGTTCCGTCCGGCGCCTCGACCGGAGCCTTCGAGGCGGTCGAGCGCCGGGACGGTGACAAGTCCCGCTACCTGGGCAAGGGTGTCGAGGATGCGGTGACCGCCGTGATGGAGGAGATCGCACCCGAGCTGCTGGGTTTCGAGGCCGAGGACCAGCGCCTCATCGACGCGGCGCTGATCGACCTCGACGGCACCCCGAACAAAGGCAAGCTCGGCGCGAATGCGATCCTCGGAGTCTCGCTGGCCGTGGCCAAGGCCGCAGCCAAGTCGGCGGGGCTGGACCTGTACCGCTACATCGGTGGCCCGAATGCTCATGTTCTGCCGGTTCCGATGATGAACATCCTCAACGGCGGGTCGCACGCCGACTCGAATGTCGACATCCAGGAGTTCATGGTCGCGCCGATTGGTGCCGCCTCCTTCCGTGAGGCGCTGCGGACGGGCGCGGAGGTCTACCACTCCCTCAAGTCCGTGCTCAAGGGCAAGAGTCTGGCGACGGGTCTCGGTGATGAGGGTGGTTTCGCTCCCGACCTGCCGAGCAACCGCGAGGCTCTCGACCTGATCCTGGTCGCCATCGAGCAGGCCGGCTTCAAGCCGGGTGTGGATGTGGCGCTGGCCCTCGACGTCGCCTCCACGGAGTTCTTCTCCGACGGTGGCTACCAATTCGAAGGTGGCATCAAGACCCCGGCTGAGATGATCGCCTACTACGAGAAGCTCGTCGCCGACTACCCACTGGTCTCCATCGAGGACCCGCTGTCCGAGGACGAGTGGGATTCCTGGGCCAAGCTAGTCTCGGAGATCGGTGACAAGGTCCAGATCGTGGGTGATGACCTGTTCGTCACGAACCCGGAGCGGTTGGCCAAGGGCATCGAGCTGCGGGCCGCTAACTCGCTGCTGGTCAAGCTCAACCAGATCGGCACGCTCACCGAGACGCTCGACGCCGTCGAGTTGGCGCAGCGCAACGGCTTCACCGCCATGACCTCCCACCGGTCGGGGGAGACAGAGGACACCACGATCGCGGACCTGTCCGTCGCGACGAACTCCGGTCAGATCAAGACCGGTGCGCCGGCCCGTGGTGAGCGCATCAACAAGTACAACCAGCTCCTGCGGATCGAGGAAGCACTGGACGACGCGGCTCGCTATGCGGGTTCGACGGCGTTCCCCCGCTGGTCAGCCTGAGTTTCTTGCGATTCGCCGATCGGGCGCGGTCCTGGGGGCCGCGCCCGATCGGCGTCCAGCGGCTGGGAGCTGACTCCGCCCGCGACCGTTTCGCCTAGGTTCGGACGATCCGCCAGGCCGGGCGTGAAGACCTCGTGCGGAAGCACGCGCGGTGGCGCGCCCTGCCCGCCTGGGTTCGCGGCGATGGGCACACTGGTGTCATGCCTTCCGCGCGCCGACCCCCGACCCCTGGGGCTGCGGCGCGCCCAGCGAACCGGACCTCGCGGCGCGTGGGTTCCGCCGCCCAGGGTGATGCCACCCGGACCGGCGGCGCGGGGCGCTCCACCACCGCGGCCTCGGCGGGTAACGCCGGTTCGGCTGCGAAGTCTCGTCCTGCGACGGCCCGGCCGCGGATCGTCGCGCCCGAACCTGCCGCTCGCTCGCGGGGACGGTTCGGGTCCATGCTGCCCGAGGTGGTGACCGTCCGGGCCATGGTCCTGTCGATCGTGGTGCTGCTGGCTCTCGTGGTGCTGCTGCCGACCGTCCGCGCGTATGTAAACCAGACAGGCGAACTGCGCGCCTTGCGGGCTCAGCTCGCGTCGGCGAACGCCGAGCACGCGGCTCTCGAGGACGAACTGAGCCGGTGGGACGACCGTGAGTTCGTCATCCGGCAGGCGCGCGACCACCTGAACTTCGTGATGCCTGGCGACACCCCCTGGCGAGTCCTCGATGCCGGTACCGTGGAGGACCCGGACTCCGCGAATACCGCCGCTCCGACCGATTCGTCGCCGTCCTCCACCGCTCCCGCCCGCCCCTGGTATGAGGCGATCTGGCAGTCTGTCCAGGTCGCCGACCGTTCCTAAGGACTCTTGTGACCGAACCCCACCTGGCCATCCCAGCCGATCATCCGGATGCGCTGATGACCGCAATCGACGAGGAGATTCTCGCCGCGCAGCTCAGCCGCCCCGCGCGCGGTGTGGTCGGCATTGCCGCGCGGTGCCGCTGCGGCAGCCCCCTGGTGATCCGCACCGCCCCGCGACTGCCGGACGGGACGCCGTTCCCCACGGTGTTCTACCTGACGTCGCCGGGTGCTGTGGCGGCCGCCTCGACGCTGGAAGCCAATGGCGTGATGGCCGAGATGACCGAGCGGCTGGACACCGATCCGGGGTTGGCCGAGGCATACGTGCGGGCTCATGAGCACTACTTGCGGCAGCGGGCACAACTCGGTGACGTGCCGGAGATCGCCGGTATCTCCGCCGGTGGCATGCCGAGCCGGGTCAAATGCCTCCATGTGCTGGTCGGTCATTCCCTCGGCGCCGGCCCGGGCACCAATCCGCTCGGCGATGAGGCGCTTAAGCGGATGCAGGAGTTGTGGAGTGCCGATCGGTGTACCTGCTGATGGGCGAGGGCACGGCGACTGCCGGGCAGCGGGTGGCCGCCATCGACTGCGGGACGAACTCCATCAGGCTCCTGGTGGCCGAGGCGCAGCCGGACGGGACCCTGCGGGATCTCGACCGCCGGATGGAGATCGTCCGCCTCGGTCAGGGCGTCGACCGGACGGGCCGGATCGCCCCCGAGGCTCTGGAGCGGACACTCGGCGCGGCGCGACGCTATGCGACGGTGATCGAGGAACTCGGCGCGCAGCACCTGCGATTCGTGGCGACATCGGCGTCGCGGGACGCGGAGAACCGGGACGAGTTCGTGGCGGGGGTGCGGGCCGCGCTGGGGGTCGACCCCGAGGTCGTCTCCGGCGCTGAGGAAGCGGCGTTGTCCTTCCGGGGAGCCACCGGTCAAGTGGCCGCGGCTCATCCCGGTCCCTATCTCGTGGTGGACCTGGGTGGGGGGTCGACGGAGCTGGTGCTCGGTTCTGACGCGCCGGAGGCGGTGTGGTCGATGGATGTCGGGTGCGTGCGGATGACCGAACGACATCTGCGCGACGACCCGCCGAGCGTCGCGCAGCAGGATGCGGCCCGAGCGGATGTCCGGGCGGCGCTGGATGAAGCCGCGCAGGTGGTCGACCTGGGACGAACGGCCACGCTCGTCGGATTGGCCGGGTCGGTGACGTCGGTGACGGCCCACGCTCTGGGGCTACCGGAGTACGAACCACAACGCATCAATGGCGCCACCCTGCCGGTCGACGACGTCCTTCGGGCCTGTTCGGAGCTGACCGGTATGACGAGGGCGCGGCGGTCCGCGCTCGGCTTCATGCACCCGGGACGGGTCGATGTGATCGGGGCTGGTGCGCTGGTTTGGGCTGAGGTCGTGCGGTGGGTGCGGGCCGACGTCGCCGCCGCTGGTGGTCAACTCACTCACACGGTGACCAGCGAACACGACATCCTGGATGGGATCGCACTGTCGCTGCGGTCAGAGTCCTGTTGCTGATTGTCCGTAAGTACCGTCGTCAAGCCTGACTGGATCCGAGGCTCAGGGAAGAATCAGGGCCATCCCCGATGGCCGCCGAGCCTGTGATCCGTACGCTGGGAGCGTGACCGGGGCGATCTCGACGTTCTTCGACCAGCTGGAGTCTGGCCTTCTTGACCTGGCCTCTTCCGCACTGGTCTACCCGGCGCTGTTCGCATTCGCGATGATCGACGGCTTCTTCCCGCCGATCCCCAGCGAGTCCGCGGTCATCGCACTTGCCGTCTCGGCCCACGCGACCGGCGAGCCCGAGCTCTTTCTGGTGCTCCTCGTGGCGGCTGCCGGGGCGTGGTGCGGTGATCAGATCGCCTACCAACTGGGCCGGTTGCTGGGCACCGAACGTATCCGGTTCCTGCGCAGCTCACGCGGACGGCGGGCCGTGGCGTGGGCGACGCGAGCCCTCCAGCAGCGTGGCGCGGTGTTCATTCTCGCGGCCCGTTACGTCCCCGTGGGTCGGGTGGCCGTCAACATGACGGCCGGTGCCGTGGGGTATGCGCGTCGACGGTTCATGGCCTTCTCCGCCATTGCCGCAGTCGCATGGTCGGCGTACTCCACCCTGATCGGTCTGGTCGCCGCCCAATGGCTCGGTGACCGGCCCCTGCTGGCGATGGTGGTTGGTGTCGTCGTGGGCATCGCGATGGGTGTGGTTCTCGACCTGCTTCTGACCCGACGGCGCGCAGGGGAGGGTGAGGCGGGCGCCGATGCGAAGGCGGGGGCGTCGGAGGCGGTGTGGCTCCATGGCGAGGACCGCTCCCACGCTGCCGAGAAGAGACAATGATCGATCCGCGACAATGGGTCGGCCAACTGGGATGACGAGTACCGGTCGATGGTGGACGCGCTCGCACGGCATCTGACCGGCGGTCATGAGGTCGCCGGGAGCAGCGAGATTGACGAACTGTGTGCAGCCGTGCGCACGGGGAACTGTGCGGAGCAGACCCTGGACCGCTTGGCCGAGCCCACGGTGCGTGGGTTGCCGCCAACCCCGACCCGATACCGCAACCGGTGTAGAGGCGTTAGAGCCCTGCCCACGAGCTGCCGAGTCCGACGCATGCGATGGTCGTGACCGCCCAGCACAGGAGCAGAAGGATGCCGCGAAGGTAGAGGAGCCACTTTGGTGTGCGCCGCGGTTCAGCGACTGAGCCCGTCAGCAGCAGGTCGTCCCGCGGATGCCAGGTCTCCGAGGCCAGGAGAATGGCCCGGCCGAGAGCGGATCGGACGTACGCGACCTGGGTGTCTACGCCCTTGCCGGGAAGCCAAGCCCGCCATATGCGGGCACTTGGCAGGTGAACGGCCCGGCGTCCGAGCACCGTGTGGACAGTCATGGTGTCGGCGTCGACCGTCGTCAGTGCCGAAGAGCCGATGGGTAACGCGATGAACGGGAGCGCGAAGCCGAGGGCGAACCACAGGCCACTGGCGATGTTGGGCGGCCACGCCGTCGTGAATCCGCTGTCGTCGTTGGGTGCGTTCGCCCATGACGTCATCGTGAGGCGACTGTACGCAGCCGAAGCGACCGCCAGGACCGGCAGTGTTCGGCCACCGATGAGCAGAGCACGCGCGATCCGAACTCGCCAAGCTCCCTCGTCGTCGGCGCTCTCGTCGTCTTCGGCCGCATGCCATCCACCCCGCACCACTACAACTTCCGCAGTCGCACGTGCTGCACGGAGTGGTCGGCGCCCTTCGTCAGCACCAGCGTCGCGCGGCCTCGGGTGGGGAGGATGTTCTCCAGGAGATTCGGCGCGTTGATCGAATCCCAGATCGACCCGGCTTTGGCGATCGCCTCGTCGTCGCTCAGCTCGGCGTAGCGGCGGAAGTACGACTCCGGTTTCGCGAACGCGGTGCGTCGCAGTGTGAGGAACCGGTCCACGTACCACTGGCGGATGTTCGTGGTGGCGGCGTCGACGTAGATGGAGAAGTCGAAGAAGTCGCTGACGGCCACCGTCGACTCGTCGCTGCTGCTCGGCCGGGCCGGCTGGAGCACGTTCAGCCCTTCGATGATCAGCACATCCGGTCGCCGAACCACGGCCTGGGCCCCGGGCACGATGTCGTAGGTCAGGTGGTCGTAGACCGGTGCCCGAACCTCGGCGGTGCCGGCCTTGACCTCGGCGACGAATTGGACCAGGGCCCGGCGGTCATAGGACTCCGGGAAACCCTTTCGGTCCATCAACCCCCGCCGCTCCAGCTCGGCATTCGGCAGCAGGAAGCCGTCTGTGGTGATGAGCTCGACCCGGGGTGTCTCCGGCCACCTGGCCAGCATTTCGGCGAGCACCCGGGAGGTAGTCGACTTGCCCACCGCGACTGACCCGGCCACCCCGATGACGTACGGCGTGCGGCCGGAGTCCTCCCGCAGGAACGTCGACGTCGCCTGATGCAGCCCGGTCGTCCCAGAGACGTACAGCGCCAAGAGTCGCGACAACGGCCGGTAGATCGCGTCGACCTCAGCGAGGTCGATCGGGTCACCGAGCCCGCGCAGGTGGGTGACGTCTTCATCGGTCAACGGCAAGGGCGTCGACTCGGACAGGCGGCTCCAGGCCATCCGGTCAAGGTCGACGTACGGGGTCAATGCCTCCGGCGGCGTCTGCGGCGCTGGCGGCGGGGCTTCAGGTGAGCGGGCCACGGGGTGATTCTGCCCGATCCTGCCGACCTGCGGCACGCGCGTCCACCCAGCGCGCGGATAGAATCGGCAACCATGTGCGGAATCGTGGGCTACGCGGGGCCTGTATCGGCCTCTGAAAGCGGTCAGGGAACCGATCGGCCGTTGACGGTCGCGTTGGACGGTCTGACGCGGCTGGAGTACCGCGGCTACGACTCGGCGGGTATCGCGGTGGTCGGCTCCGGCCTCGAACAGGTGGCGGTGGCCAAGAAGGCGGGCAAACTCGCCAACCTCATCGAGGAACTGACCCTCCATCCGTTGCCGCTGGCGACGGCATCGATCGGGCACACGCGGTGGGCCACGCACGGTGGCCCGACCGACGTGAACGCCCACCCGCACGTGGCCGATGACGGACGCCTCGCTGTCATTCACAACGGGATCGTGGAGAACTTCGCCGTCCTCAAAGCGGAGCTGGTGCAAGACGGCGTCACCTTCCTGTCCGAGACCGACACCGAGGTCGCGGCGCAGCTACTCGCTCGCGCCTACCGGGACTCGAAGAACCTGACCACGGCGATGGCCGCCGTCGCCCGCCGACTGGAGGGCACCTTCACCCTGCTCGCGGTGCACGCGGATTTCCCGGACACAGTGGTCGGTGCTCGCCACGACTCACCCCTGGTCGTCGGGCTGGGGGAGGACGAGAACTTCCTCGGTTCTGATGTCGCGGCGTTCATCGCACACACCCGTGAGGCCCTCGAGCTGGGGCAGGACCAGATCGTCACGATCACTCCGGGGACCGTCGAGGTACTCGACTTCTACGGCAACCCGGCCGAGGCTGTCCGCTACACGGTCGACTGGGATGCGGCCGCCGCCGAGAAGGGCGGCTTCGACTCGTTCATGGACAAGGAGATCCACGATCAGCCGCAGGCGGTCGCAGACACCTTGCTCGGCCGCACCGATGCGAGCGGCAAGCTCATGCTGGACGACCTGCGTATCGATGAGTCGGTGCTCCGGTCGATCGACAAGATCATCGTCATTGCCTGCGGGACGGCCGCCTATGCGGGGCACGTCGCCAAATACGCCATCGAGCACTGGTGCCGGATCCCGGTCGAGGTCGAGCTTGCTCATGAGTTCCGCTACCGGGACCCGATCGTGGACGAGCGCACCCTGGTCGTGGCGATCACCCAGTCCGGGGAAACCATGGATACGCTCATGGCCGTGCGGCACGCCCGCGAACAGGGCGCGAAGGTCATCACCATCGTCAATACGCACGGCTCGACGATCCCCCGCGAATCCGATGCCGCGATCTACACGCATGCAGGCCCCGAGATCGCGGTCGCCTCCACCAAAGCCTTCCTGTCGCAGATAACCGCGACCTACCTGCTCGGCCTGTACTTGGCTCAGCTGCGCGGCAATAAGTTCCCGGACGAGATCGCCCAGATCCTCGAGGACCTTCGCGATATGCCGCGCAAGATCCAGACGGTGATCGAGCGCGCCGAGTATGTCCGGGCAACGGCCCGGTCGATGCGGGATCAGGGGTCGGTGCTCTTCCTCGGGCGGCATGTCGGCTTCCCGGTCGCGATGGAAGGTGCGCTCAAACTCAAGGAACTCGCCTACATTCACGCCGAGGGCTTCGCGGCCGGCGAGTTGAAGCACGGGCCGATCGCCCTCATCGACGAGGGACAGCCGGTCTTCGTGATCGTGCCGTCGCCGCGTGGTCGCGATTCGCTGCACTCCAAGGTGATCTCGAATATCCAGGAGATCCGTGCGCGCGGTGCCCGGACACTGGTGATCGCCGAGGACGGCGACGACGCCGTGCGGCCGTTCGCGGACGAGGTCTTCTGGGTACCGCGGTCGCCAACACTGCTCTCGCCTTTGCTCGCAGTGGTTCCGTTGCAGATCTTCGCGTGCGCGTTGGCGACAGCGAAAGGGCTCGACGTCGACCAGCCGCGGAACCTCGCGAAGTCCGTCACCGTCGAGTAGCCATGATCATCGGGGTGGGCATCGACGTCGTCGACGTCGAACGGTTCATGGCCGCCATCGGCCGCGCCCCGCGACTGCGGGAGAAGCTGTTCACGCCGGCTGAAAGGGACTTGCCCGACGCCTCCCTCGCTGCCCGGTTCGCGGCCAAGGAAGCCATCGCCAAGGCCCTGGGCGCTCCTGGGGGGATGAGCTGGCAAGACGCCACCGTGCACAGGGTGCCGGGTGGGCCGCCTGAGGTGGAGATTTCTGGCACGGTCGCTTCGCAGGCACAGACGTTGGGTGTGCGGCGGTTCCATCTCTCGCTGTCCCACGATGCCGGGATCGCGTCGGCCATGGTGGTCGCCGAGGGCTGATTGCCCGGCTCGGCCGGCATCCAAATTATTCGGTACGTTCGTACCCAAGCCGCGCTCCTCTGGCGAACAGATTGCATCATTATGCGGACGATGTGCTACGGTCTGATCCTCAACCGGCCCAATATGGGCGTACAGGAGGAGCGGAACAATGAAGTCAACCTCGATCAAGCGGGCGGTAGCCGCAGGCGTCGGCGCGGTGTTCCTGGCAGGCGGCTTGGTGACACCAGCGAGCGCATTCAGTTCAGGCGACAAGCTGAGCTCTGGTGGGGTGACCTATCAGGTGAAGGCGACGTCCTGCTGGCTGTATTTGCAGAACTGCAGCTGGAACACCTCGGCGAGTGTGACGAAGACGCTCCGGTTCACGCATTACTCGGACGTCAAGGTGAACTCGGTGACGGGGTCCGTGACCATCTCCGCCAATCCTTCGGCGACGATCAGGAACAACGCCACCCGACTGGTGACGGCGTCCCGGACGGTCACCGCCAAGT
Source organism: Cellulomonadaceae bacterium (assembly GCA_031551755.1). GTDB lineage: Bacteria > Actinomycetota > Actinomycetes > Actinomycetales > Cellulomonadaceae > JAVBMU01. The sequence goes on from JAVBNE010000010.1 coordinate 24,283, forward strand.
CGAATGCGATGAACGGAACGGCGAAAGTGAGCATTGCCTCGGTATCCGTGGCGGCCCGTTCCAGAATGACCGCCCCTGGAGTAACCATGAACTCCGGTTGGACAACTTGGTGAGTAGCGCTCACCTCACCGGTGACTCGGGCCTTCGGACCCGGGTCACCGGCGCGGTCATGGTCGCCACCCTTCTGGCGACCTTGACCGCGTGCACCACCGAGCACACGGCGGACTCAGCGACTGCCGGAACCGCACCAGGCGATACCTTCCGGACGGCCAATGGTCTGCTTTATCCGCCTGAGCTCTGGGGTGCACTCGATCCCTCACTCTTGGCCGAACTAGCCCGCTACGAGGCCGCCCACGCCGTCGGGGGAGACGTGACCTGGCCGCACCCGTTGCCTGAAACCTACGCCGCGATCGCCGTCGAGTCCTCCGAACTGGAGGCGGCGCTCTTCATCGAGGAATCGGGTGTGGTCGGCGCGTCCACACGACCGTGGACGAAGGCCGACGTCATCGGCTGGTGGTCCGAGGGAATCGGGCAGGAGTCGGTCGACGCCATGTGGGCGGCGAGCAGACTCGCGGAGGGTGTCGATGCCGAACTCGAGCTGTCGGCTCAAGAGCGTGGCGTCCTGAAGAGGATCGCCCGAGGGCCGGAACGTCTGCCTGCGATCTATGCGGAACAGCTTGCTCGAACCGAGGATCCAGGAGATGCGGGCGAGGGCATCGGTGAGGAGATCGCCCGGGTCGACGCTGAGGAGATCCGTTCTCCACGGGACGCCGCGCTCATCCTCTGGCTCGGCAGTGAAGCCGGTGGGCGGGTCGAGGGCGGGCCGAAGCTGCAGGCCATCGCCGAGGGCGGCATCAAGGCTGATGACCTCACCTACGCGTATCTGGTCCGTGCTGATGCGCTGTCGGATCCGGCGAAGGCCGAGCGACTGGCCGCGGGCTTCGATGAACACCGGGTGCTGCCCGATGGCAGTGTCCTCAGCCCCGCACATTTTGAAGGTACGGTCGGCTCCACCTTCCGGATGGTCCGTTACTTCGCCGACCAAGGCACCCTGACGACCGCGCTGAGTCCGAGGACGAGAGAGGGGATCGAGGCGGCCACCCGACCACTGCTGGATGCGGACCTCTCGCACACTCTCGCCGGGATGGCTTTGCTCACTTTGCTCGACCGTGACTCCGCGACGCCGACTGAGCGAACGGCCGTTGTCAAGAAGGCGTTGGAGAGCGAATCGCTCGATCGGGGATCACTCACAGTGGAGCAGGCGATGGCCTGGGCAGCGATCGCGGAGTGCGCGACTGCGATGGATGTTCCGGTGACATTCCCGGGGTTGGCGCCGGGGGAAGCGGACCGGTGGCTCGCCGAAGGACCCGATGTTGCGGCACCGTCGGTCATTCGGTTCCTGTTGGCACTCGATGCAGCCGGGATTATCGACGATGAGCCTGCGGCCGTGGTTCTGGCCGGTTCCCTGCGGAGGTGGCTTTCGACCACCGACGCCGCGGATCTCGCCAGTCTGGAGCTCTTCGGTGGCGCCCTTGCCGTTCACGCGGCCGACGGCGCGTGGCCGTTGGAGGGCAGTCGGTTGCGGGCCGAAGTCACGGCTCGAACGGGGAACTGCCGAGGCGGGTTCGCCGAGTTCGTGCGGCAGAGCTCTGCCGCCGGCGATGTGTGCAGTGTGGAGTCTTCCAGTTATGCACGTGCGGTGATGCGCGCGTTGACCCAGGAATAGGCCACGATGTGTGGCAAGACTACCGAGAGGGAAAGTGAATGCGGAAGCAGGTTCAAGGTATCTATGGCGCGTTGGGAGCTTTCGCTCTGCTCGTCTCGCTCGCTGCCTGTGCGGGGGAGGATCCAGGTGACGTGAATTCGTTCGCCGACAAGGACGCGCAAGCGAACCAGATGCGCTATGACTGCCTCTTGGAAAAAGGGTTCGCGGTGACGCGGAGCGCTTCCGGTGGGGTGTCTTTCAAGGACCCGACTGGCTCCCAGTCAGCAGCCTACGACCAAGCCAACCGTGAATGTGACGCGAAGATCATGGAGGCGGGGTTGTTGCGGAAGATCACGCCGGAGGAGATCCGCTCGGATTACCGGGTACTCTCGAAGCTGCGCGACTGCCTCATCGAAGAGGGATTCCCGATGACGACCTGGCCTACCGAAGAGGTCTATGTGGAGACGGAAGGCGACTTCAACGCGCTGGAGTCCAGCAGGCCGATCACCGCTGAAGAGATCGAGAAGGCATGTCCGAAGGAATGGGCGGCCGCCGGTGAACTCTGAGTCCACACCGCCGTCGGCTCGCGCGGCGCGGCTGGTGACCGTCACCGGGGCCTCATGAGCCGGCGGGTCACCGCCCGCGCCGTCCTCCGGGTGACGGCTGGGGCAGTCGCGATCCTTGCGGTCGGTGCCTTGGCCTTCCTCGGTGGGCGGCAGTCCATCTCCGCGGCTTCGGGCACCGAAGAGTCGCAGACCGCGAGTGAGCTGGTGTGGACGGTCAAAGAAGAGAGCATCGGACGGAGCCTGACCTTCGTCGGCACCCTCGCGGCCTCGAGTGTTCCGGGACCGTTGGCCAATGTCGAGGGGATCGTGACAGGTATGCCGATCGGTTCGGGCGCGGTGGTCAAGACCAACGATGTGTTGTTGACGGTTGCCCTGCGCCCGGTGGTGGCCGGGCAGGGCAGTACGCCCGCCTTTCGTGACCTCCAGGAGGGTGACCGCGGGTCGGATGTCCGCCAACTCAGGCAGTTCATGTGCGATGTGGGCCACGGTGCCTGCGGGGCGGGGGAGGAGTTCACCGCGGCGTTGACCAGAGCGGTGACGGCCTGGCAGAAGAGGCTGGGTGTTGAAGCCGACGGGGTGGTACGCGCGGGGGACATCATGTGGTTCACCCGGCTCCCGGTATCGGTGGTCCCCGCCTCAGCCACCACCGCGGGCGGTGCTCTCGCCGCCACCGACCGGCCGTTCATGGTGGCCGCCGGCACGCCGCGTTTGACGGTTCCGGTGACCGCCGAACAGGCCGCGCTGGTTCCGGCGGGGTCGATCGCCCACATCGGCGCGCTGAACGCCGTCGTGACCGGCGCCCAGCCCGCCCCGGCGGAGACCGCTGAGGCAGACAGTGGCGATAGCGGCGCTCTGGCGCTCGTACTCACCGCCAAGGATGGGAAGGCGGACCTTTGTGCGGCGAACGCGTGTGCCGCGTTGCTGGCCGGAAAGCCGACCGTGAACGTTGAAGTGAGCATCGACGTCGTCCCGAAACGCACGGGGCTCGGCGTGCCGGTGCGGGCGATCCAGACGGCCGCAGACGACACCACCTACGTGCTCAAGGTCGATGGCACCCAGGCGTCAGTCACGGTCCTCGGTTCGGCCGGTGGCATGGCGGTGGTGGACGGATTGACGGCGGGGATGCGAATACGGGTCGACGATGCTCCCGCATGAGGCACCGGTAGGCACGGTTGACCTGACCTACGGCTACACCCGTGGGCGGCCCGTCATTGAGGGGTTGACCGCATCATTCGCGGCAGGGTCCATGTGTGCGCTCACAGGACCCTCAGGAACAGGCAAGAGCACTCTGCTGTACCTGTTGGCTGGCATGTTGACACCCTGGTCCGGGGCGGTCCGGTTCAATGGCGTCGAGCTGGGGTCGCTCTCCGACCCGGAACGGTCGGCGTTGCGGGCGCGCCAAGCAGGCTTCGTCTTTCAGGATTTCGCGCTCGACCCACGCCGCACGATTCTGGACGCCGTCCTGGAACCATGCCTCTACGCCGGGGTGCCGCGCGAGACACGGATTGACCGCGCGTTGGCGCTTCTCGATCGTCTCGGGGTGCGGGATCAGTCCGGGTCGCGTCCGGGCGAGATCTCCGGCGGGCAGGCGCAGCGGGTGGCGCTGTGCAGGGCGCTTCTCCTGGAACCAACCGCCATCTTCGCTGATGAGCCCACTGGCAACCTCGATCACGAATCAACCCAGGTGGTCCTCGGGGCGCTGGCTCAGGCGGCTGACTCAGGGTGTGTCGTGCTGATCGCCACCCACCACGACACCGTGATGGCAAAGTGCCACGATCGGCTCGTGCTCTCATGACCGGCCCACAGCGATGGCAGGCCGGGCGCACATCGCGGACCAAAGGTGAGATCGCGTCCGGGCCTGTCGGGGTCGGACCCGAAGGGATGGTCGCGGCCGGCGCCAGACGCGCACGGGCACTCGTCGGGGAATGCGGGCGCTCCGCCAGGTCGTCGCGGGCCTTCTCAACGCTGTTCAGCCTGATCGCCTTCCTGGCCGCGCTGGTCGTCGTCGCCCTCGTCGGCCAGGCGCAGGCTCAGCGCGCCGGGGTAGCGGCGGAATTCGAGCGCCCCGAGTATCGGACCGTCGAAGTGATCGACACCGCCGGCGCGGGGGTGCTCCCCTCGTCGATGACGGAGCGGGCCATCGGGTACTCCACGGTGGTCCAATCATGGGGACTCGGCCCGGCCTTCGAGGTGGTCAACGGTGCTTTCCCCGACCGGGGGCGGGTCGCCGCCCACACCTTCGCCGGGGAATGGCGCAACATGCCCGTCAGGCTGATCGACGGACGCTGGCCGAACGGTCCCGCGGAGGCGATCGTCAGCACTGAGTCGGTGCGTGTGCTCGGGATCGATGCCTCTGGTGGTTGGGTACGGACGGATGGTGGTACCCAGTGGGCAGTGGTCGGAACCTTCGAGCCCGAACACCGGCGTGCCCCCACCTCGGTGCTGGTGCCGGCAGCCCCAGGCGCGCCGTTGCGATCCGTCCTGATCACCGTCCGGCAGCTCGCCGACGTCGACCTGACAACCAAGGCTGTTGCGGCGCTCGCTGAGACGACCAGTTCCGGGCAACTCACGATCGATAAATCCCGGGACGCCGCCGACCTTCGGGGAGCGATCTCGGTGACGGTCGCGACCTATGGGTCGATGATCGTCGTCACCACCATGGCAACCTCGTTCGCGGTGATGGCGCTGTTGTCCGTCCTCATGGTGCATGCCCGACGGCAGGAATTCGGCCGACGGCGAGCGCTGGGGGCGACCAGGACCACGGTCGTCGTCCTGGTCCTCGTGCAGGGTGCCATGGTGGTGGCGATCGGTGCTGCCCTCGGCGCGGGGGTGGGTGCGGGGATCACGGCACTACGTTTCGGTTCCGGCCCCGACTGGGTGTTCCTGGTGGTGCTCCTGGTGACAGCGGTCAGCGGGAGCGCCGCCGCGCAGTTGCCGTCGGCGCTGGCGGCCGGGTTCCGCGACCCGGTCCGGGTGTTGCGGATGCCGTAGTACGGCACCGTCACCGGCGCACTCCCTACAGCGGCGTTTCCTTCTGCAGCGCTGGAATGACCTCACGTTCGTAGAGTTCGATACCGCTGCGGTCGTAGGCGGCCTCGGCAAAGTAGTTGATCGCATAGGCCAGGCCGAGCCCGCGGAGTATGGTCAAGGTCTCCACGATCTGTTCGGGGGTGCCGACGAGCGGGCCGCGACGCAGTTCGTCGGTGCTCTTCGCCGCACTGCTAGGCACCGTCTTGCGGTAGTGGTCCTCGATCCAGGCGAGCCGGTCCTCGACCTCGGCCGTGGTCGCACCGATCACCACGTTGTAATTCGCCGACCGGGTGATCTCCTCGAACGGACGACCGATTTCGGCACAGTGACCGCGCAAGACCTCGGACTTGTGCGCAAACCCTTCCAGCGAACCGTCGAAGTTCGTGTACTGGGCGTGCTGCGCCGCGACCCGTAGCGTTTTACGTTCGCCCCCGCCCGCGATCCACAGGGGTGGCCCGTCGGCCTGGGCAGGCAGTGGGAAGCACCGGGCGCCGTCCACCTGGTAGTGGTTCCCGTCGAGGGTGGCGGTGCCGGTGGACCAGAGTTGGCGCATGATCTGCACGCCTTCGTCGAGCATCGCGATCCGCTCACCCGCACGAGGGAACCCGTAGCCGTAGGCCCGCCACTCGTGTTCGTACCATCCCGCTCCGATGCCCATCTCGGTACGCCCGCCGCTGATCCCGTCGACCGTGGCGGCGACCTTGGCGAGATAGGCGGGGTTGCGATACGCCATGCAGGTGCACATCTGCCCGAGCCGCACCCGCTGGGTCGAGGCGGCGAAGGCTGCCATCAGAGTCCAGGCCTCGTGGGTGGCCTCCTGGGTCGGTTCCGGAACAGTATGGAAGTGGTCGTAGACCCAGATCGACTCCCAGGCGTTGCGCGCCCCCGGCAAACCCTCGCCCGCGAGGGCGGCATCCGCGTGCCGGGCCAGCGAGTGCATGGTCTCCCATTGGTCTGCGGGGTCGATGCCCACGAGGTCCTGCCGCCAGCCCTGCGGAATGAAGAGTCCGAATCGCATGCCAGCAATCTATCCCCAGGTATCTGGCGGCTCGCCACGCGAACCGCCAAATGCCCCGCAAGCGCTATACCCCGTCGGTGGCCGGTCGTGGCCAAGCCCGCTCCGGGCGTGTCGAGGCCGGCACGGTGCCTGTCCGGCTTGTCCAACAGCCCTGGCAGTATGGAGACATGATCTCCGCCTGGTCTGTTGCTGACATTCGTGCGGCCGAAGCGCCGTTGCTGACTCAAGGCGTGCCGTTGATGGACCGCGCGGCCTTCGCCCTGGCCGCTATCGTTGCCCGGGATCTGGTCGGTCCGGCAGTCATCGCCGATCCGCGGGGACGGCGTGATCGGCGGGTCTCCGGCTCGCGCATTGCGCTCTTGGTGGGCGCGGGGAACAACGGTGGTGACGCGCTTTTCGCCGGCGCCAATCTCGCCCGCCGGGGCGCCCAGGTCGTCGCGATCCGCGTTGCCGAGACCGTGCATCCGGAGGGCCTGAAGGCACTGAAGTCGGCTGGGGGACGGGTACTCGACGCATACACGGGAGATCAGGCCGAAGCCCTGGACACCGCCGCCCGCGCACACGCCCTCCTCGACGGGATCGTGGGAATCGGTTCCGGGGGAGCCTTGCGGGGACCGGGCCGGACGCTGGTCGAGGCCCTCAACGGCAGGTTCGCCGAGTCCGGGCGGCGCCCGTGGATCGTCGCGGTGGATGTGCCGTCGGGGATCGGGGTGGACGACGGCACGGTCGCCGGTCCGGTGTTGGCCGCCGATCGCACGGTCACGTTCGGGGCCGCGAAACCCGGCCTTGTCCTTCCGCCCGCAGCCCCGCTCGCCGGGCGCTGCACCGTCGTTGATCTCGGCTTCGACATGTCCGGACACCCTGCGGTGCGCCGCCTGGAAGCGGACGATGTCGCGCGGTTGTGGGCCGTGCCCACCGCCAGGGATCACAAGTACACCCGCGGGGTACTGGGCGTGATCGCCGGGACGCTCGCCTATCCGGGCGCGGCGGTGCTGGTCACGACGGCAGCGGTGCGGACAGGGGCGGGTATGGTCCGCTATCGCGGCCCGGATGCGGTCGCCAAGTTGGTGTTGGATGCCCGCCCTGAGGTAGTGCCGACCAACGGCCGGGTGCAGGCATGGGTTCTCGGTTCCGGGATTCCGCCTGTGCCAGAAGACGGCGAAGCCGTATCGCATGATGTCGGCGTGCAGCACGACCGGGTGCGATACGCCCTGGCGGCGGCCAGCGGTGAACTGGCGGAGGGTGTGGTCGAGCGGGTGCCCACGGTGGTCGACGCCGGTGCGTTGTCGCTCCTGCCACCCCGGGTGCCGGCATCGGTGGTGCTGACTCCCCATGCTGGTGAGTTGGCCGCGTTGCTGGTTACGCGCGGTGTCGACGTGGTGCGCGAGGATATCGAGGCCGAACCGGTCCGATGGGCTGTGCGAACCCATGAACTGACCGGCGCGACCGTGGTGCTCAAGGGCGCGGTGACGGTCGTCGTCGGGGAGGGGTCGGTCTTCGCCCAGCCCGATGGGCCCTCCTGGCTGGCCACGGCCGGTTCGGGCGACGTGCTCGCCGGGATCCTGGGCACGGTGCTGGCGGCACACGGCGACCAGGTGAAGAAGTCACCGCGGTTCGCTGCCGAGTTGGCCGCGGCTGCGGTTGCCGTCCACGGGCTCGCCGCCGCCCACGCCAATCCGGGTGGCCCGGTCGCGGCGCTCGAGGTTGCCGATCACGTCTCGGACGCTGTGGCGGAGTTGCTGGGCGAGTGACGGTCCGTGCGCCGCGGGGGCGGAACGGCCTGACTCCGACCCGGGTCGTGCTGCCGCATGATCCGGTGTCCGTGGCACGGTTCGCGACCGTCCTGGCCTACCTGCGTCACCGGTTCGCAGTCGACGCCGACGAGGTCGAGGCAAAGCTGGGCGCGGGTGATGTCGTCGATCGCGACGGGCAGCCACTGACAGAACGAACTCCGTATATCGCACGGAGTTTGATTTATGTCCACCGCGACCTGCCGGTCGAACCCGAGGTGCCGTTCAGCCTGCCGATCCTCCACCGCGACGAGAACCTGCTCGTCGTCGACAAGCCGCATTTCCTCGCGACCACCCCGCGGGGCGCCTATGTCGCCCGGTCCGCCCTGGTCCGGCTCCGCCGCGAACTTGAGCTTCCGGACCTCGCGCCCGCCCACCGCCTGGACCGGGTGACGGCCGGCGTCTTGGTCTGTACGCTGCGTCCCGAGGTCCGGGGCGCGTACCAGGAACTCTTCGCCCGGCGAGAAGTCCGTAAGGTGTACGAGGCTGTCGCGGGGATCGGCCCCGAACGCCGATGGCCGGTCACGGTGCGCAGCCGGATCGTCAAGGAGCGCGGGGTCTTGCGTGCCTATGAGGTGCCCGGGGAACCAAATGCCGAAAGCCGGATCGACCTGATGGAGACCGACGAGCGACGCGGACTGGCCCGATACCGGCTCGAACCGCACACTGGCAAGACCCACCAACTGCGCCTGCACATGGCCGGTCTGGGCCTGCCGATCCTGAACGACGCGTTCTACCCGGACTTCTACGAGGTCGATCCGCAGGACTACTCCCGCCCGCTCCAGCTGGTCGCCCGCTCGGTCGAGTTCATCGACCCACTCAGTGACCGGCCACACCGATTCACCACCGATCGACCGTTGAGCACATGGTGGGAGAATCGGCTCTCGTGACCTTCGACTACTACCCGGCCTGGGCCGACATCGACCTCGGCGCCATCGCCGCGAACATCCGCGCCCTGCGCGAACACGCGCCGACCGCTCAGGTGATGGCCGTGGTCAAGGCCGACGCCTACGGGCACGGCCTCGTGCCCAGTGCCCATGCCGCCCTGGCCGGTGGTGCGACCTGGCTCGGTGCCGCGCAGGTGGCCGAGGCCCTGGCGTTGCGACGGGCGGGCATCACCACCGACCAGGCACGGATACTGACCTGGCTCTATGCACCGGGGGCACCGCTCGCCGAGCTGATCGAGGCCGACATCGACATTTCGGTCGCGGCGCCGTGGTCGCTGGCGGAGACCATCGCCGCCGCGCGGTTCACCGGCCGGGTCGCGCGTGTGCATCTCAAGGTCGACACCGGCCTGGGCCGCGGCGGGAGCATGCCCGCCGACCTGCGCCCGCTGCTCATCGACGCCCTCACCGCCGAGCGGGACGGTGTGATCCGGCTCGTCGGCCTGTGGTCCCACATGGCCTTCGCCGACGAGCCGGGCCATCCGACCGTGCGCCACCAGGCGGAGGTCTTCGACGACGCCCTGCGCCTCGCGGACTCCCTGGGCGCCGACCTCGAGGTGCGGCATCTGGCGAACTCGGCCGCCACGCTCACCGACTCCCGGGTGCACTACGACGTCGTGCGCCCCGGCCTGGCCGTCTATGGGCTGAGCCCCGTGCCGCAGGTGGGCGGCCCGGAGAGGTTCGGCCTGGTCCCGGCGATGGCGCTGCGCGCCCACCTCGCGAATGTGAAGGCCGTCAGCGCGGGTCAAGGCGTTTCCTATGCCCATGCGTATACGACCACGGCGCCGACCATGCTCGGGCTCGTGCCGCTCGGTTACGCCGACGGCATACCCCGGCACGCCTCCGGTGGGACGCAAGGCCTGGGCGGGCCGATGCTGGTCGGGGAGGGCGAGACAGCGCGCATCCTGCGGATCGCGGGACGGGTGTGTATGGATCAGGTCGTGCTCGACCTCGGCCCCCGGGCCACCGAGCAGCCCGGGGACGTAGTGACGCTCTTCGGTCCGGCCGGCGACGACCCCATCGACACACCGAGCGCCCAGGACTGGGCCGAAGCGGCCGGCACGATCAGCTACGAGATCGTGACTCGCCTGGGTGCGCGTGTTCCGCGCCGCTATCACGGCGCCTCGCAGATCGGTTGGAGACCATGACCGCCTTGACCTACACCCTCACAGACACCGAGGACACGCGGGCCTTCGGCCGTGCGCTCGCCGGGGAGCTGACTGCCGGCGACCTGGTGGTGCTGACCGGTGATCTCGGGGCGGGCAAGACGACCCTGACCCAGGGCATCGGGGCCGGGCTGGGCGTGCGTGGACAGGTCGCGTCGCCGACCTTCATCGTCGCCCGGGAACACCCGTCACTGGCTGACGGTCCGCCGCTGGTCCATGTGGACGCCTACCGGCTGGGGTCACTGGCGGAGATGGACGCCCTCGACCTGGACGCCAGCCTGGCGGAGGCCGTGACGGTCGTGGAGTGGGGCGAGGGGCTCGCGGAGGCGCTCACGGAGGACCGCCTGGAGATTGTGATCGACCGGCCCCGAGGCGATGCCGACGGTACCGGCCGGTCGGTGACCGTCCGGGCGATCGGGGCGCGCTGGTCCGCACAGGCGTTGCGGTCGTTGCGGGAAACACTGGCGGCCCGGTCGGCCTGACGCGACAGTAGGCTGGGCTCGTGCCTGTTCTCGCCCTCGACACGTCCGGTTCCATCGCGGTCGCACTGCTCGCTGATGACGGCACGGTGCTCGCGGCCGACGCGATCGAGTCGCGACGGCGTCATGCGGAGGTGCTGTCGCCCATGATCCGCGACGTGCTCGACCGCGGCGGATCGCAGCCGGCCGCGTTGACGGCCGTCGCGGTTGGTACCGGACCGGCGCCGTTCACCGGCCTGCGGGTCGGATTGGTCACCGCGCGCACGCTGGGGTTGGCGCTCGACATTCCGGTGTGGGGGGTGTGCAGCTTGGATGCGGTGGCCGCCCAGGCGGCCATCGACCTGGGGTTGGTCGCGGGAACGGAGGTCTTTGTCGCGGCCGATGCCCTTCGCCGTGAGGTGTACTGGGCGCGGTATCGGATGAGTTGGGCCGGGTCGCCCGCCGCGCGGTCATCGGCCACGGCCGCTGAGGGGGGCGGACCTGACGCCATGCCCGCGACCGTCGACCCAGTGCTCCTCGCGGGTCCCGGGGTCGGTGCGGCCGCCGATGTCGCGGCCGAGGCGGTGGGGGCCGTCATCGTCGGCGAAGGGGCTGCGGCCTACCCCGAGGTGCTGGCGGCCACCGGGTGGACGGCGGTGAACGGCATCGCGGCCACCCTGGGCCGGTTGGCGGTCGGGCGGCAGGCACTGGGAGTCGCCCAGCCCACCGACCCGTTGTACCTGAGGCGGCCCGATGTCCAGCAGCCCGCCCCCCGGAAACGGGCCACCGAGCCGCCCACTACCGTCAACCGGGCGCCGCGCCCGGCGATCCCCGGAGGGTCACATGACTGAGACCAGCACTGCCTCGACCGCCGTCCGGCTGCGTCCGCTGCGGGCGCGCGACCTGGACCGCGTTATCGAGCTCGAACGCGAACTGTTCGGCTCGGGTGCCTGGACCTACGGCATGTTGGCCGACGAACTGGCGGGACTTGGTCGCTGGTACGTCGCGGCTGAGCCGATCCGGCCCGATGCGGCCGGGCCGCAACCCGTCGTCGGTTATGCCGGACTGTGGTTCGACGGTGAGGTCACCCAGGTGATGACCATCGGTGTCGACCCGGCCCAGCAACACCTCGGCATCGGCTCCCAGCTCATGGACGCCCTGATCGCCCGGTCACGGGAGTTGCGGGCGGAAGCCATGCTCCTGGAAGTCCGGGTGGACAATCGCGCGGCTCTCGGGATGTACGCGAAGTACGGCTTCGAGCAGGTGCGGGTGCGAAAGCGCTACTACCAGCCGGAAGATGTCGATGCGTACACGATGCGGCTGGACCTCACCGGTGATCGCTCCCGGGTGCTCGTGACGGTGGCGGCCCTGCGGGCTGAGCTGGCGATCGCGACTGGCAGCGGTTCACGCCGGTCAGCGCCCGTGGTGCTGGATGTCCGGTGGGCACTTGGCCGCACGGACGGACGCGAACGGTACCTTGCGGCGCATGTGCCGGGGGCCGTCTACGTCGACCTCGAAACTGAGTTGGCCGGGCCGCCCACAGCCGAGGACGGCCGACACCCGTTGCCGGATGCGAAGGCTCTCGAGTCCTCGGCACGCCGTTGGGGCATCTGTACGGACCGCCCGGTGGTCGTCTACGACGGCGTCGGGGGAATGTCGGCCGCCCGAGCATGGTGGCTGCTGCGCTGGGCCGGCCATCGTGATGTGCGGATCCTGGACGGCGGTATCCAGGCATGGGAGCAGGCCGGGCTGGAAACCGAACGGGGCGAGGCGGACCCGGCGCCGGGCGACTTCGAGGTGCACCTCGGTAGCCTGCCCATGCTGGATGCACAGCAGGCGGGGGAGTGGGCAGCCGCCTCCGACGCCGTGCTCCTCGACGCCCGCGCGGCCGAACGGTTCCGTGGTGAGACCGAACCTGTGGACGCTCGCGCCGGGCACATCCCCGGGGCAGTGAGCGCACCCACCGCGGACAACCTCACCGCGGCGGGGGTCTTCCTCGACGACGCGGCCCTGCGGGCGCGGTTTGCCGCGCTGGGTGTTGCCGTGCCGGCTGCGGATGCCGAGCGGCGTGGAGGAGAACACGGGCAGCGGGTCGGGCTGTACTGCGGTTCGGGTGTCACCGCCGCCCACGAAGCGGCGGCGCTGGCCGCCATCGGAGTCGAGGCGGCCCTCTACCCTGGTTCCTGGTCGCAATGGTCGGCCGATCAGTCGAAACCAGTGGCCGTCGGGGCATAGGGCTGGTTCCCTGCGGAACCGGCCGTCGGGCTACGCTCAGATGATCGCGGATGCTTGTGCGAAGGTCAGGCGACCCTGGCGCGGATGCGAGGCACCCTCCGTGGCGGGATAGCCCACGTTGAGCACGACGAGCGACTGCCAGCCGCTGTCCGCGAAGAACTCAGCATCCAGGCCGGCGGCGTCGAAGCCGGTCATCGGTCCGACGTGCAGGTCGGCAGCTCGCAGACCGACGATGAAGTAGCCGATCTGAATGAGGGCGGAGGTCCGGGCGAAGGGGCTGCGGAACTCGAGCCCGCCACTTTCGAACTTCTCCTTCGCGCCCGGCTTGTTCGGGACGAGGATGTCGAGGTGCTGGTGGAAGCCGGGGTCGGCAGCGGCCACGATCGTCAGGGGAGCGGCCAGCGTCTTGTCGCGGTTGCCACCGTTCATGTGGGTCGCGAGGCGTTCGCGGGCGGCTGTGCTCCGGACGACCAGCAGACGCAACGGAAGCGTGTTCATCGCCGTGGGACCCCACCGCATCAGGTCGTAGGCTGCGGCGATCTGTTCACCGCTGACGGGCTTGTCGGCGAAGGTGTGAACGGTGCGGGCTTCGCGGAAGAGCAGGTCGGCGGTCTCCGGGTCGATGGCAAGCAATTGCTCGAAATCGGTGTCGGCGAGGGTGTCGAGGGTCATGTTTGCGGTAACCAACGGTGGCGGTCGCGTTCATCCTCATCGGAATGTGACCTTGCAGACACGGCCCTGCCGTCCTTCCTGCGCCGACCGGGTCCGTCGACGAGTGCTGTGCTTTGTTCTCGAGTGCTGTGGTTCAAGCCGCAGCACTCGACCGAAAACACAGCACTCGACCGCGGGCACCTGTGAGTGCGGTGTGAGCCGGCCGGCGTCGCCAACGGGTTTCCAACCACACGATTACCCTGATGTCATGCCCAGCCACGACACCGATACCCCGCTCGTCCTCGGTATCGAGACCTCCTGCGACGAGACCGGTGTGGCCCTCGTGCGCGGCCGCGAGCTGCTGGTCGACGCTGTGGCCAGCTCGATGGATGAACATGCCCGGTTCGGCGGAATCCTGCCCGAGGTGGCGTCGCGGGCACATCTGGAGGCGATGATCCCGACGATCGAACGGGCATTGGAGGATACCGGAGTCGGCTTGGCTGAGGTCGATGCGGTCGCGGTCACCGCAGGCCCGGGGCTGGTCGGGCCGCTGACCATCGGCACCGCCGCCGCCAAGGCCCTCGCGCTCGCCTTGGGCAAGCCGCTGTACGGGGTGAACCACGTGATCGGCCATGCGGCCGTCGACGAACTCGTGCACGGCCCGTTCCCCGACCGCCTGCTTGCCTTGGTCGTCTCCGGGGGCCACTCGTCGCTGCTCCTCGTCAACGACATCGCGACCGATGTGGTCGAACTCGGCTCCACCTTGGACGACGCCGCGGGGGAGTCGTTCGACAAGGTCGGCCGGCTGCTGGGCCTGCCCTACCCAGGCGGCCCGCACATCGATCGGCTGGCGCGCGAGGGTGACCCGGCGGCGATCCGGTTCCCTCGTGCCCTGACTGCCCCGAAAGACCAGGAGAAGCATGCCTACGACTTCTCCTTCTCGGGGCTGAAGACGGCTGTCGCTCGGTGGGTCGAGGCCTGCGTCGACCGCGGGGACGAGGTTCCCGTCGCGGATGTCGCGGCGTCATTTGCGGAGTCGGTGGCCGACGTGCTCACCGCCAAGACCATCGCGGCGTGTCGACGTCACGGTGTCGACACACTCGTGATCGGCGGAGGTTTCAGCGCGAACTCTCAGCTCAGGGAAATGGCGGCGGTCCGTTGTGCCGAGGCCGGCATCACGTTGCGGATTCCGCCGATCCGGTACTGCACGGACAACGGTGCCATGATCGCCGCACTCGGTTCTGCGATCGTGCGGGCAGGGGTGGCGCCGTCCTCGCTCGGCATCGGGGTGGATTCGTCAATGCCATTGACCACGATCGCGGTATAGGAGGCGTCGCGCCCGGCCGACCATGATCGCGGTGCAGGGCGGTCTGGGACGGGAGGCGTCGTGTACGCGCTGGTCGGGGGCGGCCTGACCGCCTAGAGCGGCCGGCCCGCCCGCATCTCCGCGACCAGCGAGTTCACGACCGCGCCGAGGTCTCCGGCAGATCTGCGAGCGACGGCTCGCTGGCGTTGGTAGGAGGCGCCCCGGCGCAGGATGAGCTGGACGTCGTGCAACTCAGCGGCGCAGCCCAGCCGATCGGCGACCGGTTCCAGCTCGGTGAGCAGCTTCGCGACGGCGTCCGTCACCAGTTCCTCGTCGCCGGCACGGTTGGTGATGATGATGGCGTCCATGCCGTAGCGGGCGGATCGCCACTTGTTCTCCTGAGCGAACCAAGGCGGAAGCGTCGGTAGCTCCCGGCCCTCGTCGAGCCTGGTCGACAGGTGTTCCACCAGGCAGTGGGTCAGGGCGGCCAGGGCGAGGAGTTCGGTCATGTTGGTGACGCCGTCCAGCACCCGGGTCTCCAAGGTGCCGAACCGCGGGGAGGGCCGCAGGTCCCAGCGCACCTCGTCGAACTGGTCGATCACCCCGGTGTGCATCATGTCCGCGGCATACCCCTCCAGCTCGGACCACTTGTCGAAGTGGTACCCGATCCCCGCGGTGGGCAACTGCTGGAACATCAGCGCCCGGTTGGAGGCGTAGCCGGTGTCGACGCCACCCCAGAACGGTGATGATGCCGACAACGACTGCAGATGGGCGAAATAGCACAGCATCGCGTTCATGATCGGCAGGACCTTGTCGCGGCTCTCGATCCCGACGTGTACATGCACCCCGTAGATGAGCATCTGCCGGCCCCACCACTGGGTGCGGTCGATGAGCGTGTTGTAGCGCTCCTTGTCGGTGACCCGCTGTTGGGACGAGCTGGCGAACGGGTGAGTGCCCGCGCACATCAACTCGACTCGCAGCGGCTCGGCCACGGCCCGCAGCTCTTCGATGCCGGCGGCCAGGTCGCGTCCGGCCTCACCGACCGTACGGCAGACACCGCTGGTGACCTCGACGGTATTGAGGAGCAGCTCGGCGCGGATGGTGGGGTGCTCGGAGTGTCCGGGCGGCCGGACGCCTTCGAGGATGGTCCGGGCGGCTTGGCGCAGGTCACCGGAATCGGTATCGACCAGTGCGAGTTCCCATTCGAGCCCCACCGTGGAACGCTCGGATGCCGCGAAGGGCAGGTGCATGTCAGCCATTGTCGGTGCCCGCCGCCGTGCTGTCGCTCCCGGAGTGCCGGAGTGGACTGACCACCAGGACCCGTTGGCCACCGGCGACCCGGGTGAGCACGATCGTGGCCTCGGCGCTGCCGCTCAGGGCGAGCTGTTTGCGGAGTTGGTCCGGCACGATGGCGGTGCCGCGCTTCTTGATCGTGAGCCGCCCGACATCACGTTCTCGCAGGTAGGCGCGGAGTCGCTTGAGTCCGAAGGGTATGACGTCGAGGATCCGGTAGCCGGTGGCGAGCCCTCGGGCGAGACCCTGCTGGTCGAGGGTGACCGGGCTGTCCGTGGTGATGTACGCGATCGTACGGTCGATCAGCCGCCCATCGAGTTCGGCGGCGGCTTGTGCGACCAGGCCGGCTCGGATGACGGCGCCGTCCGGTTCGTAGAGGTAGTGGCCGACGTCGCCGACGCCAGGGCGGATGTCAACCTCGTCCCCGAGCCGGGCCAGTTCCCGTGCGGAGGTGGTTCCGTCCGGCAGGGTCCGTAGGATGAGGGCGCTGCGCCCAGGGCCGCGCGGCGCCAGCGGTCCGAACCAGATACCGGCTTCGACGACGTCGCCGTCGACCGAGACCCACTGGGTTTCGGCATCGGTGGGCAGGCCGTTGTGTGAGATCGCCGGGCCGACCTTGATGCCCAGGGCGGGCACGGTGTCCCGCAGCGCCCAGACGTCGTCGAGCGGGGGAGCGTAGGCGCGTGGGTTCACGACGCGGGCGCCGCCACGGGTGCGCCGCGCCGGGTCGGCGTAGACCCCGCCGACCCCCTCGGCGACCAGGTCGAGGGTCAGACCGTCAGTATGCCGGACCTCGGCCTCCGGGAAGTGGCGCAGGTTCACGGTCGCGATCGAGGCGACCATCTCGTCGATGTCGGTGGCCAGCACTTGGAGGCCGGTGCCGGCGAAAGCCATCGCGTCGGCGCCGATCCCGCAGGTCAGATCAGCGATCTTGGTGACGCCCGCCGCCAGGTACCGCTGCGAGTGGCGGGCTGCGACGACCAGGCGGGTGGCCTGTTCCAATCCGGCCTGGGTGAACAGCATCCCGTCAGCGAAGTCCCCAAACTTGGCGCGGGCGGCCGCCCTCAGACGCGATTGGGTCAAGGCCGCGGCGACGAGGTCGGGATCAACTCCGCGAGCCTTGAGGCCACTGGAGAGCACAAGTACCTGGCGTTCGTCATAGGCGGGCAGCGCGTTCAACAGCGACCACCCGGTGGGGCTCAGGAGCTTGGTCAGCGCGGTGGCGTCCATGTTCCGATCCTTCCACGGCTGTCGAGGGTCAAGCCTGCTCGGCGACTCGCTGGCACTCGCCTTGACCGAGTGCTAACGGCGACCTAGATTGACACGGAAGGCACGTTCAGTGCCGAGCGTGACCAGCCTCCGGCACCCGCGACGACGGTGGCCGTTCGCGCACAACCATCCGTAGCAGTTCTCACAGCGAAAGGGGAGGTCCGACGTGTCGGTCCCCATCAAGCCGCTCGAGGACCGGATCGTCGTGAAGGCCCTTGAGGCCGAGACCACGACGGCATCCGGTCTGGTCATCCCGGACACCGCCAAGGAGAAGCCCCAGGAGGGCGAGGTCCTGGCTGTCGGCCCGGGCCGTGTCGACGACAACGGCAACCGCGTCCCGCTGGACGTGGCGGTCGGCGACAAGGTGATTTACAGCAAGTACGGCGGCACCGAGGTCAAGTACGGCGGCGAGGACTACCTGGTCCTCTCCGCCCGGGATGTCCTCGCCGTCGTCGTCAGCTGACGTAGACGCCGAGACGGGGGGCGCCCGGCCCCGGGGGGGGGGCGCCCGGGGGGGGTGGGTGGGGGGGTGGCGGGGGGGGGGGCCCCCCCCCCGCCCTCAGCCCCCAAAACACCCCGGGGGCCCCCCCCCCCGGGGGGGGGGCCACCCCGTCTCGGCGTCTACGTCAGCTGACGACGACGGCG
>JAVBNE010000073.1:0-3494 GCA_031551755.1 Cellulomonadaceae bacterium
GAAAACGTGCCGAACGACCAAGGATCGGAAGAGACGAATTTCTACTTTCTGAAATACGACGCGACGAACGCCCCGGCAGTAGTGCTGGGGGGGGCGAAGTTCGGTCTGTTCGCTGTGGGGACGGCGGACGGCGACATGACGGCGGGGAACGCGATCCAGGTGCAGACGTCGGGCACGGACGGGAAGGTGAACTTCACGGGTGTGGCGTATAGCACCAGAAGCGCGACGAGTTATCTGATGAAGGAACTGGAGGCGCCGTACGGATATGCGGTGCAAACGGCGACGTGGACGGTGACGATATCGACGACCGGGGCTGTGAGCATCAAAGACAACAGCACCGGCGGCGCCGCGACGGCGGCCGGGGACGCGACGCGGATCAATAACTTCCGCTCGTCACTGTGCATCTATAAGGTGAAGACCGGGACGACGGAAGGCGGCATGACGGAGACGGGGAACTGGGTGGCGGGGGCCACGTTCCGGCTGCTGAAGTCGGACGATAGCCCGCAGCTGTTCAAGCCGACCGGCGTGGCGAACCAATGGGAAGCGGTGAGCACGGGCGGCACGGCGGATATCGTGTCCACGACGGGGTACGTGCATCTGCTGGGGCTGCCGGTGGGGGAATACGAGCTGTGGGAAACGGCCGCGCCGAGCGGATATGAGCCGGTGCCTGCGGGCGGAGAGCTCATCGCGCTGATTTCGGTGGCGATCGAGCAGGAGGACAACGCAGGCAACCCCAAGCGCATAGCGATCCCGGTGGCCACATGCGTGGAGACGACCGAGAGAGCGATGTCGAGCAAAACGTGCGGGAACGTCATCATGGTGTGGAACGCGCCGCTGACGAGCTTCAGCTTCAAGAAGGTGGAAGCGACGCAGACGGTGAAGCCGGTGGCGGGCGTGAAGTTCGGGTTGTTTAAGGCGAGCGAGACGGAGTACACCGAGGCGAAGGCGATCAGTGTGGCGACGTCGACCGGGGACGCGGGCAACAACGTGACGTTTGCGGGCGTGCCGTATTCGATCGCGGGCACGACGTATAAGATGGCGGAGATCGAGGCGCCGTACGGGTTCATCAAGAACGAGACGGTGTGGACGGTGACGATCACAGCGGCGGGTGTCGCGACGATCAAGAATCCGGGGAACCAGACGGTGAGCGAGATCAATAACTACCGTTCGGCACTGTGTGTCTTCAAGGGGATATACGGCACCCGGTACGATTTGGACGCGAATTGGTCGATGCGTTTGCCGGGCGCGGAGTTCCAGGTGCGCAGGACCAGCGACGGCGCGGTGATGCGTTTCGTTCAGAACGTGCCCACGCTTGAGTGGGAGTGCGTGGAGAGCGGCGGCGTGACGAACGTGGTCACCAGAGCATTTTCAGGTGTTGCCAACGGGAACGCGCGCCTGATCGGGTTGCCGGTGGGCGAGTACGACCTGTACGAGATGGTGGCGCCGACGGGGTATGAGCCCATGCCTGTGGGCGGGCTGAAGGTGGCGCACATCTCGATTGGGCAGAACGCTGCGTATATCGCGACGGTGGCGTTCTCCGAAGTGATTGAGGGTGGCTATTCGGACAATGCATGCCACGTCCGTATTCCGAACAAGAAGTTCACGGGCTTCACGATCGATAAGGTGGAGAGCGGGAACGCGAGCTATAAGCTGCCTGGGGCGGAGTTCACGCTGGATAAGGTGGGCACGCCGAACACGCCGGTGAAGTTCGTGGAGAGCCCGAGCGGGACGTACACGGTGAGCGCCAGCGGAAGCGCGGTTTCGACATTGACGACGCGGGGGACGCTGGGGAGCAGCGGCCAGCTGGTGATCGCGGGGCTGACGCAGGGGGCGTATGTGCTGACGGAGACCACGCCGCCGACGGATTACAGCCTGGGCGCGGTGGTCACGTGGAACGTGGCGGTATCGGGCGACGGGACGGTGTCGGTGAAGGAAGCGACCGGGGACAATACAACGGCAGAGCGCCTGAATGGCGGGATGCTGACGGTTGCGAACGTGAAGATCCCGCAGGAGGGGAACTTCGACATCCTGAAGGTGAACAAGGCGGACGGCGCGGTGGCGCTGGAAGGCGCGCAGTTCACGCTGACGCCGACGAACGGAACGGGCGCGCTGCCGGCGGGGATCACAAACCCGGCGACGACGGACGCGAACGGGTACGCGAGCTTTGCGGGGGTGCCGGTGGGCACGTACGCGCTGACGGAGACGCGGGGTCCGGTGAAGACGACGGGCACGCCGACGTATGATTACGGCACGCCTTCGCCGACGCCGACGTGGTACGTGACGGTGACGGCGGGCGGGACGGTAATCGTGACGTCGGAAGCGACGGGAACGACCGACGATACCCTGCTGGAGCCGGTATCGGGCCGGAGCTCGCTGGTGCTGAAGGTGGACAACGAGGCGCTCGGCGAGTTCGAGATATTGAAGGTGAACAAGGGCGACGCGCGGATCAAGCTGGACGGGGCGAAGTTCACGCTGACGAAATCGGACGGGAGCCTGTTCGGGACGGAGCAGACGACCGCGGGCGGCGGCGAGGCCGGGTTTGCGGAGATCCCGCACGGGTACTACCTGCTGACGGAGACGGTTGCGCCGGGCGGGAACTACGCGCTGCCGACGCCCAAACCGATGTGGAGCGTGGTGGTGGACATCCACGGGAACACGACGATCTATGACGGGAACGCGGTGTATAACGCGTATGTGGCGGATGGGACCGCGGCGAGCGGAACGGCGAGCGCGGAGTTCGCGTCGGGGACGCTGACGGCGAAGAACGAGGCGAAGGGTCAGTTCAAGGTGGTGAAGGTGGACGCCGCCAACACGACATTGAAGCTGGAGGGCGCGGAGTTCACGCTTATAGCGAACGCCGGATCGGCGTTGCCTGCGGGCTACCAGAACGTACAAATGAGCGGGAGCAACGGGGAGCTGAGCTTTACCGGCCTGCCGCAGGGGACATATACGCTGACGGAGACGGGTGCGCCGACGAAGGCGGGCGGGGCGTCGACGGACGCGGGCAGCACACCCGGGTCCGGGGTGGGAACGCCCGGCAGCAGCGGGCGGCCCTGCGGTGTGCAGAGGTAGACGTCGTAACCCGACAGCGCTTCGAGACGCCGCAGCAGCGCGGGGGTGTCGAGATCCTCGGCGACCAGCCAGCGCAGCGAACCGAAGACCTGGAGCTGCGCGCCCAGCCGGTACCGCGCGTCCTCCTGGACCGAGGCGGCGACCTCCTGGGCGACGGCGATGAACGGGACGGCGAGCGGCACTTCCAGGACCGGGAAGCCCCGCTCCTCGGCCGCCGCGAAGAACGCGTCGTGCAGGGGCGGCATGTGCAGCTGCGCCGAGAGCGCGAGGGCGGACACGCCCGCGTCGTCCAGCCGCTCCAGATAGGCACACTGCCCGGCCGCGTCCCGGGGGACCGCCAGACCCGCCGTCATGATCACCTCGGCGCCCAGCAGCCAGGGCGTCGGATCGACGAGCTCGCTGGCGTGCGCCCACGACACGGA
>JAVBNE010000058.1:0-69447 GCA_031551755.1 Cellulomonadaceae bacterium
AGCCGCCGCAAGAGTCCCCGTGAACGCCACCACCGCCGTCGTCACCAGCGCCACACCGCGAGCAAGACGATGCGTCCGCACTCGCTGCGCATGCCGCGGAGGAAGCGACTTATCAGGTCTCGAGGCGGCGGCCGGCTTCACATGGGCTTTGGAACGGCTGGGCACCCCCGCAGCCTACGGGGTGAACCAACGAAGCGGCATGGCAGCTGACGGGGAACTCGTGAAAGTCCAGCGGAGATCACATCGGGCTGTGTCAGAGGTCACGTGCATCATGGAGGAATGTGTGGACGCTATGCCGCATTCCGTTCGGCCCAGGATCTGGCCGATGACTTCGCCATTGCCGAGATAGCCCAGGACGCCCGGTTGCTTCCGCCCTCCTGGAACGTCGCC
Source organism: Cellulomonadaceae bacterium (assembly GCA_031551755.1). Lineage (GTDB taxonomy): Bacteria > Actinomycetota > Actinomycetes > Actinomycetales > Cellulomonadaceae > JAVBMU01. The sequence goes on from JAVBNE010000058.1 coordinate 391, forward strand.
CCCACTGATCCGGTGCGAATAGTCGTCGAACGCGCCGCCGAGGGCGAGGTCAGACGCTCGCTGCAATGCGCGCGGTGGGGCCTCGTCCCGGGCTGGGCAAAGGGACCTCAACAAGGCGCACGACACATCAACGCAAAAGCTGAAACGCTTCTCGATAAGCCCATGTTTCGCAATCCTCTCGGCGCTCGACGTGCCCTGGTGCCGGCGGACGGCTACTACGAATGGCGGCACCTCTCCGACGGCCCCAGACCCGCCAAGCAGCCCATCTATCTGCGCACCCCGGCAGGGTTCGCCTTCGCGGGTCTCTACGAGTTCTGGCGTGATGAGTCCAAGGCCCAAGATGACCCCGACCGGTGGCTGGTGACGACCACGATCATTACCACCACACCCATGGCCGACATCGCGTACATCCACGACCGCATGCCGCTCATACTGCCGCCGACGGCGTGGGACCGGTGGCTCGATCCAGCGGTCGATGCCCACGGAGTCCGGGATCTGCTGGTCACCCCGAGCCTGCACGTGGAGACCGTCGCGGTCTCGACAGCGGTGAACTCCGTCGCGAACAACGGGCCGAACCTGCTATTGCCTTACCCGTCGGCGACCGCCGACGGTGGCCATTGAAGCTGCACCGGGGAAACCAGACCGAGTCCCGGCAGATCGACCGCTGGCCAGTCGACCAGCGCGAACGCAGGATCATCGGCGAGCAGACAGGCCGTCGCCGGGTCACAAAGCACCGTCGAGGGCTCGGCGACGTCGGTCAGCCGGGCCGCCAGGTTCACTATCGGACCGAATACGTCACCGAACCGGGAGAGCACTCGACCCCAGACGAGGCTCACCCGCACCGGTGGCATCTCCACCCCGGTGAGCTCGCGACTCGGCTCAGCCAACCCCAAGGCGACCCGCGCACCGGTGACGACGTCGTCCGCCACGTAGAGCACCGCATCACCGATCGTCTTGACCACGCGCCCCCCGGCGGCCGTCACCACGTCACGTGCCCCGGCCTCGAACCGCTCGACGAACTCCGCGAGTTCGCTCGCGTTCATCCCCGAGGTTCGACGGGTGAAGGACACGATGTCCGCGAATCCCACCGCACGCGGCAGTGGCAGTTCTTCGGAATCGCGATCGGCCGCATCGGCCTGCGAGAACTCGACCGCGAACCGGCCGGCGATCGCCGCGAGCTGGCGGCGCCACGCGTGCACCAGCTGCATCTGGAGGATGGGGGCGAGTTCGGGTAGCCCATCCAGCATGAGTAGACGGGCACTGGTGTCATCGATCCCGTCGCGTTTGGTGAGATTCTCCACGATGGCCTCGACCTGCCAGAGTACGAGCCGCTCGGTGGTATGCCCGGTCGACCGGATCAGAGTGGTCAGCGCACGGGCGTCGAAACCCTCTTGTTCAGCGATCCCGAAGACAGCCGCGAGCGCGACCGCGTCGTGATCGGTGAAGGCACGGTCGGTGGCGTCGACTACTGGCAGCCCGAGTGTGCGCCAGTAGTCCCGCACCACGGATTCCTCGACGCCGACCTTTGCCGCGAGTTCGCCTACGGTATAAACCCGCGGACCGCCCAGCAACGGTTCGTCGAGGTCATGCCTCCCGGCTGTTGTGTGAGACGCATCACCTGGCACGTGGTCGATCCTAGCCAGTTGCCTCGGTCAATCCAGCACCCGCACTCCGTGCACATCGCCGCTACGAATCTCACGGACCTCACCGTCGTCGGTACGAATCAGCAACCCGCCGTCGGCGCTGAGCCCTTCGGCGAGCCCCTCCAGCGGCCGCCCGACTGCACCTGCGATCCCCTCAGCTACGGTGACCCGGGCACCCAGCGTCGCGCTCACCTCGGTGTACTCGGCGGCCAGCCCGGCCCTCTCCGCATCACCAGCGGCCACACGCCACCGATCCAACACTTCTCCCAGGGCCTCCAGAGTGGCTGTCACCAACACCACCCGGTCAGTTGTCGCTCCGCCCGCCAGAAGCAGTGAGGTCGCACTGGGCACAGGCAGCTCGGTCGCGCCTTGGGTCACATTCAGACCCATGCCGAGGATGACGTTCTGTTCGTCCACTACCTCGGCCAGCAGGCCGGCCACCTTGCGGTAGCGGCCCCAGCCAGTGACGTCGCCGGCCTCCCCGACAGCCGGGACGAGCACGTCGTTGGGCCATTTCGCGACGGCCGCCAACCCGGCGGTGGCCCGCACCGCCCGCACCGTCGCCAGACCCGCGAGCAGCGGCAACCAGCCCCAACGCTCGCGTGGCACCCCCGGACGGACCACCGCGGAACCGAGTAGCGCAGAACCGGCCGGAGCCTCCCAACGACGCGCCTGGCGTCCGCGGCCACTCGTCTGAAACTCCGCCAGCAAGAGGGCAGGTGCGGGCCATGCCCCGGGTTCGGCAGCGAGTTCGCGACGCAGCGCACTGTTGGTCGAGTCAACAGATTCGACCACCTCTACGCGCGACAACGGGCCGTTCGGCGCCAGCAGCAGCTCGCGAAGGAAGGCGACCGGAAGTGCGGATCGGTCCACCGGGAGACTACGGGGGCTGCGCGGCGTTGCGGCGGTCGGAGTCATGCTCCATCCTCCCTCACCGTTGCCGGATCCAACCAGGCGGTGGCCGCAGCATGGTGACTTCTCCCCATCGAGCCGAACACATCCAGCGATTAGGCTCGACGGGTGACCGATACCGCACAACGGCTTGCTGAGCTGACCGTACGGCGCGAGGACGCGCAATCCGCTCTCGAGGAAGCTGCCCGCACCCGGCAGCACTCCCGGAAGAAGAAGACCGCACGTGAACGCGTCGCCGCGCTGCTCGATGAGGGCAGCTTTGTCGAGCTCGACGCCTTGGCGAAACACCGGTCGGCCAACTTCGGGTTGGACCGCAAACGGATCGTCGGTGACGGTGTCGTCACAGGGCACGGGACCATAGACGGCCGTCAGGTGTGTGTCTACTCACAGGACTTCACCGTCTTCGGCGGCAGCCTCGGCGAGGTCCACGGCCAGAAGATCGCCAAGGTCCAGGACCTCGCCCTGCGCACCGGTGTGCCCCTCATCGGTATCTCCGACGGCGGCGGTGCCCGCATTCAGGAGGGTGTGGCCGCACTGACCCAGTTCGCGGAGATCTTCCGCCGCAATGTGGCCGCCTCCGGGGTGATCCCCCAGATCTCGCTGATCCTCGGTCCGAGCGCAGGGGGCGCGGTGTACTCCCCCGCACTGACCGACTTCATCGTGATGGCCGACCAGACATCGAACATGTTCATCACCGGGCCGGATGTCATCCGCGCGGTGACCGGCGAGGATGTCGGCTTCGAGGAACTCGGGGGCGCCCAGACGCACAACGAGCGCTCCGGGGTCGCGCACTACCTCGCAGCCGATGAAGACGACGCGATCGACTACGTCCGTCACCTGATCGGCTATCTGCCACAGAACAACTTGTCTGATCCGCCGGCCTTCCCCGCGGAGGAGACCGACCTCACCACCACTGAGACGGACCTCGCCCTCGACGTGTTGATCCCCGACATGGACTCGCAGCCCTATGACATGCGGACCGTGATCGAGACCGTCCTCGACGAGGGGGTGTTCCTGGAGGTTCAGCCCCTCTTCGCCAAGAACGTCGTGGTCGGTTTCGGCCACATCGAAGGTCAGGCTGTCGGAGTGGTGGCGAATCAGCCCTTGGCGATGGCCGGCACCCTGGACATCGACGCCGCCGAGAAGGCCGCACGCTTCGTGCGGACATGCGACGCCTTCAACATCCCCGTCCTGACCCTGGTGGATGTTCCCGGGTTCCTGCCCGGCACGGACCAGGAATGGAACGGCATCATCCGTCGCGGCGCCAAGCTCATCTATGCCTACGCGGAGGCGACCGTTCCCTTGGTCACCATCATCACGCGCAAGGCCTACGGCGGCGCCTACATCGTGATGGGTTCCAAGCAGCTCGGTGCCGATATCAACCTCGCCTGGCCGACCGCCCAGATCGCGGTGATGGGCGCCGGTGGCGCGGTCAACATCCTGCAACGGGCAGCGCTCAAGCAGGTGGCAGATGCCGACGGCGACGTCGAGGCGGAGCGCAGCCGACTGGTCGCGGACTACGAAGACGCCATCGTCAACCCCTGGGACGCGGCGGAGCGCGGCTATGTGGACGCCGTCATCCACCCCTCCGAGACCCGGGTCCAGGTCATCCGGGCACTACGGGCGCTGCGGACCAAACGCGCAGCAATGCCGCCGAAGAAGCATGGGAACATCCCCCTGTGAGCCACGAGGACGCGACCCACGGCGCCACCCCGCTCCCCGGCGTCAACCCCGCACCCCTGCATCGTGCCGTCGAGGCGCTCAGCTCCGCACTCCATGCTTACGTCGATCAGGCCGTGGGGGTCCGGGCTGAGTTCGGTGCCGCCGAAGCCGACGAGGACCCCCGCATCCTGGCCTCCGAGGCCCGGATCGGCACCCTCAACGCGGACCTCTTCGACACCGTCCACGATGCGCTAGGGATGCATGCGGATCTCACCTCCTCCGTCTGGACCCAAGGCGGACCCCCCACCGGAGGCGGGGTCACCACGGCCGAGTTGTTCTCGCTCGGCTTCGTGGTCACGGCGACCGGCCGGCCGGACGACGACTTGGACGACGTGCTCAACATCCTCGACAACATCGGCGCGAGCGCTACCGACCGGCTCACCGAGGCCGGCTTCGATGTACTGGAATGGGCGGCCACCCGAGGGCAAGTAACCGCGTTCGAGGGCTATGACACCCCTGAGGATCCTGAGGACGGCGAATCATGACGCCTGACACGCCCGCGCAGACCCCAGCTCAGCTTCGGGTCGTCCGGGGCGAACCGGATGAGCTCGAGGTCGCCGCACTGGTGGCCGGCCTGGCCGCAGCCGCGGCCGCCACCTTGCCGGATGACTATGCCCCTGTGGCCGAGTGGACAAACCGGGCGCGCGGCCTGCGCGGGACAGGCGATGGTGCGACCGCAAAGTCATTCGGCGGCCGTTCCGGCCGGCATAACGCCGATGCCTGGCGCTGGAGCCTGCAATCGTGACCGACGTATCACGACCCACAGTCACGGCCGCTGCCGAACTCTTCCGTGTGGACACCCCCGACGAGGTGGAGGCCGAACCGACCGGCCCCCAACCAGCGGTGTCGCACCCGTGGTGGCGGCGATTCGGCTGGGCCGTCGCCGGGGTTCCCACCGTGGCTGCGGTCGCCTTTACGCGGCTGGCCGCGACTGTACCCGAGTGGGTGGCGATGGCGGCGAGCGCCGGCCTGGTCGCGACTGCCGTGCTAGCCCTCGTGCGCTATCGCGATGACCGGCAGGCCGCACGACGAGCCAGCCAGTGGACGGCGTTGTGCGCGGCTCCCCACCGGGCCACGGGCACAGTGATCGTGACTCCCACTCGGGAGAGGTCAGGTCGCGCGCATAACGGCGGCGGGCGCAAGCTCCGCGGGTCATTGTCCTTCAGTACCGCTGCTGGAACCGTCGAGATCCGGCGTTGGACCCTGGAACCGGTCGGTGACCGCCCGCCACCACGTACGGGCGACCCCGTCGCCATCTGGAGCACGGCGGATGCCGATCTGGTGATCGCCCGCTACCAGCGCGAATGGGCCGATGCCATCATGCGGGAGATGTCGGACGGGTAGCCTTCCCTCTGTGCTGACACTTCTGCTCGCCTCCCGTTCCCCCGCCCGCCTCGCAACCCTGCGATCGGCCGGCGTCGAGCCGCGCGTGCGGGTTTCGAGGGTGGATGAGGAGGCGGTGCTCCGGACCGCGGCCGAGCGGCACGGGGAACTCGCGCCCGAGGACCTGGTGCTGCTCCTGGCCCAGGCCAAGGCCGAGGATGTCGCCCGGGCGCAGGAGGCCGAGGCGGAAGACCCCGATACCGGGGCCGCCGGTTTGCCCGGACCGGATACTGCCATGGCCCCCGCCGACCTGGTACTGGGTTGCGACTCGATGTTGGAGTTCGATGGCGTCGCTGTCGGTAAACCCGATGGACCGGCGCAGGCCAGAGAACGGTGGCGCGCGATGCGCGGGCGGTCCGGCGTGCTCCACACCGGTCACTGGCTGATCGACCTGCGGCCCACAAAGGACGGCGGAACTGGTGCCACTTTCGGCGCGACCAGCTCCACGACGGTGCACTTCGCCTACCTCGCGGACGCCGAGATCGATGCCTATGTCGCAACTGGCGAGCCGACTCAGGTCGCAGGCGCCTTCACGATCGACGGCCTCGGCGGTCCGTACATCGAGCGGATCGAGGGCGATCACCACGGGGTGGTCGGGGTCAGCCTGCCATTGCTGCGCACGCTGCTCCAGGAGATGGACATCGCCTGGCGCGAGTTGCGCACCTCGCCGGCCGCCTGACGGAGGTCAACCGGTCTGTGAGACCTCCTGGCCGGGAACGCCCGACCGGTCGCGGCAGCACACCGACTCCACGCACAGTTGTGGGGACGGGACAAGTGGCTTCGCCCGCTATGGAGCCAATCGCCTCAGTTCTTTGCCGATACCTCCAAAACACCGCGATCGGAGTTGGTTTCTTCGCCAATCTTGCACGGCGGATCCGGACCGGAGGTGATTCGGCCGCGGGCAACGCGCTACGGTGAGCCGTGCCCACCCCGTTCACCAAGGTCCTGGTCGCCAACCGTGGCGAGATCGCTGTCCGAATCATTCGTGCTTGTGCCGACGCACACTTAGCCTCCGTCGCGGTCTATGCCGACACCGACCGCGAGGCTCTCCACGTGCGGCTTGCCGACGAGGCATTCGCCCTCTCCGGAGCTCGCGCCGCCGAAACCTACCTCGACATCGCCAAGCTCCTGGACGTCGCCCGGCGCTCCGATGCCGACGCCGTGCACCCGGGCTACGGCTTCCTCGCCGAGAACGCCGACTTCGCCCGTGCGGTCATCGACGCCGGTCTCGTCTGGATCGGGCCACCACCCAGCGCGATCGAGTCCCTGGGTGACAAGGTCAGCGCACGCCACATCGCCGCCCGGGCCGGGGCACCGTTGGTCCCCGGGACCCCGGACCCGGTTTCGGGCAGCGCGGAGGTGCACGCCTTCGCCGCCGAGAACGGACTGCCGATCGCGATCAAGGCAGCCTTCGGTGGGGGCGGCCGCGGGCTGAAGGTCGCACGGACGACGGCCGAGATCGACGAGATGTACGACTCGGCGGTGCGCGAGGCCACCGCCGCCTTCGGTCGCGGCGAGTGTTTCGTCGAGCGTTATCTGGACACCCCTCGACATGTGGAGACGCAGTGCCTGGCCGACGCCCACGGCACCGTCGTCGTGGTCTCCACCCGCGACTGCTCCCTGCAGCGCCGCCATCAGAAGCTGGTCGAGGAGGCGCCGGCGCCGTTCTTGACAACAGAACAGGAAACGCGCCTCTACGAGTCCTCGAAGGCGATCCTGCGCGAGGCCGGCTACGTCGGCGCCGGCACTTGCGAGTTTCTGGTCGGGGCGGACGGCACCATCTCGTTCCTCGAGGTCAATACCCGCCTCCAGGTGGAGCACCCCGTTTCTGAGGAGGTCACCGGGATCGATCTGGTCCGCGAGCAGTTCCGCATCGCCGCAGGCGAACCGCTCGGCTATGAGTCGACCCAGGTTCGCGGGCATTCCATCGAGTTCCGGATCAACGGGGAGGACCCAGCGGCCGGGTTCCTCCCAGCTCCCGGCCGCATCACCACGCTGCGCTACCCGAGCGGGCCGGGCGTGCGGGTGGACTCCGGCGTGACCGAGGGGGACACGATCTCGGGCGCCTTCGATTCGATGCTGGCGAAGATCATCGTCACCGGGGCCACGCGAACCGAGGCCATTGACCGGGCCCGGCGCGCCCTGCGCGAGGTCGAAATCGCGGGCCTGCCGACCGTCATGCCGTTCCATCAGGCTGTCCTGGAGTCGCCCGATTTCGTCCCCACACAGGGGCCTTTCCGGGTGCACACCCGCTGGATCGAAACCGAGTTCACTGACCAACTCGCGGCGCTGACAACCAAGGTAGCCCCGTCGACGGTGCCGGAGGCAGAGTCACCGCCTGCCACCGAACGGGTAGTCGTCGAGGTGGGCGGCAAACGGTTGGAGGTCGTTCTTCCCGCCGGGCTCGCCATGGCATCCGGGAGGGCACGCGCCGCGCACGCTGCTCGCCGACCACAGCGCCGGGCAGCAGCTCAGACAACTAACGGTGGCAGTGCGGCGTTGACCACCCCGATGCAGGGCACGATCGTCAAGGTCGCCGTCGAGGACGGCACCGTCGTCGCCCAGGGCGATCTGGTCGTGGTGCTGGAGGCAATGAAGATGGAGCAGCCACTGGTGGCGCACCGTGCGGGCGTGGTCCGGATGCTGTCCGCCGAGGTCGGCGCCAACGTCACGACTGGGACCACCATCTGCGAAATCGTAGAGATGGAGACGACGAACTAAGGACCCCCTTTCTTAGGGTAGCCTTTCCTCTCGTGGCCGAGAGTCGGCCCGGGCAACCCTAGGAGCGACGGTGGTCGCGAACTACCTCATCGGGCTACGCGAGGGCCTCGAGGCCGCCCTTGTCGTCGGCATCTTGGTCGCGTACTTGGTCACCACTCGCCGACGCGACCTCCTGCCCGCCCTCTGGGCCGGCGTCGGGGTGGCAGTGATCATCTCGCTCGGTTTCGGCGCTGCCCTCACCTATGGCCCCCAGGGGCTCACCTTCGAGGCGCAGGAGGCAATCGGTGGCAGCCTTTCGATCCTGGCCGTCGGGCTCATCACCTGGATGATCTTCTGGATGGCGCGCACCGCCCGTCACCTTAAGAGCAATCTGCAACACAGGTTGGACGACGCCATCGCTGCCGGAAAGTGGGCGGTGGTGCTGATGGCACTGCTCGCCGTCGGCCGGGAGGGCCTGGAAACCGCGCTGTTCCTCTGGGCGGGTGCGCAGGCGACCGGTGCCACCACGAAACCGCTCCTCGGGGCGATCCTCGGCATCGCGACCGCGATCGCACTCGGTTACCTGATCTACCGCGGGGCCATCCAGCTCAACCTGCGGGTCTTCTTCGCTTGGACCGGCCTGTTCCTGATCATTGTGGCCGGCGGCGTACTCGCCTACGGGGTCCACGACCTGCAAGAGGCCCGGATCTTGCCCGGGTTGACGAACCTCGCCTTCGACGTCTCCGCTCAGATCCCACCCTCGAGCTGGTACGGCACGGTGCTGAAGGGGATCTTCAACTTCTCCCCCGCCACCACGTGGCTGGAGCTGACCGCCTGGGTGGCCTACGTCGCGCCCACCACCTTCCTGTTCATACGCACGGTGTGGTTCGGGCACACCCCGTCCCCCGCCGCGCCGCGTACCGACGCGGTCCCGTTGTCGTCCTGAAGGAAGTCTGATGAAGCTGTCCCGACCCGCCCTGCTCACCGCCACCCTCCTGACCGGCGCCAGCGTCGCCGCATGCACACCGAACTCCCCCGCCGGCGGGGACGGTCCCGCCACCCTGACCGTGAAGTCGACCGCTGAGGAATGCACGGTGTCGGCCGACACCGCACCGTCGGGAAACGTGGTGTTCTCGGTGACCAACGGTGGCAATGAGGTCACCGAGTTCTACCTGCTGGCCGCCGACGGGCTGCGAATCGTCTCGGAGGTGGAGAATATCGGCCCTGGGATCACCCGGGACCTCGTCCTCGCCGCGAAGCCCGGTGAGTACATAACCGCCTGCAAGCCCGGCATGGTCGGCGACGGCATCCGCGCCAAGTTTACTGTGACCGACTCGGGTGCCGACGTGGCGCCGACCGGCGAGGTCGCCGAACAGATCGAGGCGGCCAGCACCCTCTACGTCGCCTACGTCAAGGACCAGACCGAGCAACTCCTGACCGGCACCGAGGAGTTCGTCAAGGCCTACAAGGCCAATGATGACGCTGCGGCCAAGGACCTGTACGCCCCGGTCCGGGCCCACTGGGAGCGGATCGAACCGGTCGCCGAGTCCTTCGGCGACCTCGACCCACGCATGGACCTGCGCGAAGCCGACCTGGCCGAGGGGCAGGAATGGACCGGGTGGCATCTGCTGGAGAAGGATCTCTGGCAGCCGCAACCGGCCGCGAACGGTGGGATCGCCTACACACCGCTGACCGCCGCGCAACGCACCCAGTACGCCGACCAACTCCTCGCCGACACCCAGGAGCTGTACGACCGCACGCACTCCGCCGACTTCGCCGAGCAGATCGACGCCTCGGCGATCGGCAACGGCGCGAAGGGCCTGCTCGACGAGGTCGCCACCGGCAAGGTGACCGGTGAGGAGGAGATCTGGTCGCATACCGACCTCTGGGACTTCCAGGCGAATGTCGACGGCGCCAAGGTCGCCTATGAGGGCCTGCGCGACGTCGTGGCGACCAAGGATGCGAACCTCGCCAAAGAACTCGACGAACGCTTCACGTCGCTGCAGTCGCTGCTCGACCAGTACCGCGACGGCGAAGGCTTCGTGTCCTACACGACGCTGACTCCAGGCCAGGTCAAGGAACTATCGACGGCGGTCGATGCCCTCGGCGAACCGCTCGCCCAACTCACCGCGACCGTCGTGCTATGAGTGCGCACACTCCCGGCACACAGGACGGCCCCACCGCGCAGGCCGGCCCGGCACCCGCCGCGCGACCATCGCCCGGCGCAAAACCCAGCCTGGTGACCACCGGCTCCGACACCGCCGACTCGTCCGGTGAAAATCGCGGCCTCTCCCGTCGGGCGCTGCTCGGCGGCCTGATCGGGGCCGGCCTCGCGGGAGGTTTCGTGGGTGGCGTGGCCACGGGGCGCGCCACCGCCGCCACCCCGGTCGCCACGACGGCTGGCGTCGTGCCCTTCACCGGTCCGCATCAGGCAGGCATCGTCACTCCAGCCCAGGACCGCCTGCATTTCGCCACCTGGGACCTGACGACCGAATCGCGCGACGAAGTGATCCGACTGCTGCAGGCGTGGACGGCAGCGGCCGCCCGGATGACCGCCGGCAAGCCCGCTGGGGAGTTCGGACCCCTCTCGGGACCCTACGACGCCCCACCGGACGACACCGGCGAAGCGCTCGACCTGCCCGCGTCAAACCTGACGATCACGATCGGTTTCGGTCCGTCGTTCTTCCGGACCGCCGACGGCACCGACCGGTTCGGCATCGCCGATCGGCAACCCGAACTCCTCCAGGACCTGCCACATTTCCCGGGCGACATGCTCGAGGAGGCTCGATGCGGTGGCGACCTGGCCGTCCAGGCCTGTGCGGACGACCCTCAGGTGGCCGTGCATGCGATCCGCAATCTGGCTCGGATCGCCTTCGGCACCGCCTCCGTGCGGTGGAGCCAGCTCGGCTACGGCCGGACCTCCTCGACCTCGACCTCGCAGTTGACCCCGCGCAACCTTTTCGGTTTCAAGGACGGCACCGCCAACCTCAAGGCCGAGGAGCAGGCGGAAACGGCGAAGCATCTGTGGGTGGCAGCCGACGACGACCCCCGGGCCGACTGGCTCGCTGGTGGGAGCTATCTGGTGGGCCGGCGCATCCGGATGACCATCGAAACGTGGGACCGGACGTCCCTGCGCGAACAGGAGGCAGTGACCGGTAGGACGAAGGGAGAGGGCGGTCCGATGTCCGGGGGCACGGAGTTCACCGAACCGGATTTCAGCGCTACCGGCCGTGGCGGAGTTCCCTTGATCGACCCGGCATCGCACGTCGCGTTGGCCCATCCCTCGGCGAACGGCGGTGCCCGCATGTTGCGGCGGGGATACAACTACACCGACGGGTCCGACGGCCTTGGACGGTTGGATGCCGGCCTGTTCTTCCTCGCCTATGTGCGCAACCCCGCGACCCAGTACATCCCTATGCAGACCAAGATGGCACAACGGGACCTGCTCGTGGAGTACCTGCGGCACACCGGTTCCGGCCTCTGGGCCGTTCCCCCCGGGGTTGCCGGCGACCCGACCACCGGGCTCCCCCGCCAGGGTGCCTACCTGGGAGAACACATCTTTGCCTGAAACCTCAGGCGGTAGAGTGATCACGGTGCCTGTCACCGCGTTGGCGACCTTCGCGGCCCCCGGGCTGGTCGTGGTACTGGTGGCCTCTCTCAGGGTCGACGGGCGCGCGGTGCTGGTCGCGGTCGGGGCGCTCGTGGCCGCTCGGCATGCTGCCTGGCACCTGGGATGCCGGCCTGGAACCGGAAGGCCCCGGATGCCCCGTTCTTACCCGGCGGAGGACCTCTTTGAGCGATAGATTCGCACGAGCAGCAGCCCGCAAGTCACCGCTCCGACAACGACGCCAATGGCAAGCCAATTGCGAACTACAGTTTCTCCCTGCAGGCGACAGGCAGCATCTATTGCCGACAGCTCACTGCCGGGAAGCGCGCGCTTCCGAGCCGAACTCATCGCAGAACCACACGTCAGTCACAACCGGGGCAACCAAGAACACCAGCGCGATTACTTGGCCGAGCAAACCGGCTAAGCCAATGATGACGGCGATTCTCCACCCGGACCTCCTGCTCGCGACGATCGTGAGCGCGACAATAGCGACGGAGATGAGAAGCAGAGGCCCACAAAAAGCCAGGACAAGGCAAAAGGTGCATAGGTCGATGCCGCTGGTTCGTTCACAAGCGCACCCAATCCCCCGAGCCGTGGCTCTCAGTAGTGCACAAGACCGTAACAGGCAATAGATCGAGGCTAGTGGTGGAGCATCCGCGCGACCTCAGCGATCGAGCCGGTCAACGACGGATACACCGTGAACGCCGAGGCCACGTTGTCCACCGTCAGCCGGTGGGCCACGGCCAGGGTGATCGGGAAGATCAGCTCACTTGCCCGCGGCGCCACCACGACTCCGCCAAGCACAATGCCGGTCTCCGGATGGGCGAAGAGTTTGACGAACCCGTCGCTCATGCCCAGCATCTTCGCGCGCGGATTGCGCGCCAACGGCAAGGTGGCCGTTGAAAACCGCACGTCCTCAGCCCTCAGTGAATCCTCCCCGTGCCCAACTGTGGCGATCTCCGGTGCCGTGAAGATGTTCGAGGCGACCGAACGCAAAGAGATCGGGCTAACCGCATCACCGAGCGCATGGGACATCGCGATCCGCCCCTGCATGGCCGCCACCGACGCCAGGGGCAACACGCCCGTGCAGTCGCCGGCCGCATAGACGCCCCGCGCAGAGGTCCGCGACACCTTGTCCACCTCGATGTGCCCACTCGCCGTGAGCCGAATCCCGGCCTCGGCCAATCCGAGCCCCTGGGTCGACGGCACCGATCCAACCGCCATCAGCACATGGGATCCCTCGACCACACGGCCGTCGGCCAGCGTGACAGCGACACCATCGGCGGTGCGCACGGCAGATTCCGCGCGCGACTTGGACATGACCGTCATCCCCCGGCCCCGGAACACACCTTCAATGAGTTCGGCAGCATCGGCGTCCTCGCCGGGAAGCACCCGGTCGCGTGAGGAGACCAGCACAACATCGGTACCGAGCGCATGGAATGCGCTGGCGAACTCGGCGCCGGTCACACCGGAGCCGACAACGATCAGCTTGTGTGGCATCTGCGTCAAGTTGTAGAGCTGTGTCCACGTCAGGATGCGTTCACCGTCAGGAACCGCAGTGGGCAGTACCCGTGGGGTCGCGCCGACGGCCAGGAGGATCGCGTCGGCGTCGAAGGACTGGGTGCCGCCGGTAGCGTCCACGATCACCCGGTCGGCACCGTCCAGCCGCCCCTCGCCCATCACCACCCGCACACCCTCGCGTTCCAGGCGCCCACGGATATCGGCGGACTGGGCGGCAGCGAGCGCCAGCACACGAGCATTGACCGCCTCGAGGTCGATGACCTCGCGCCGCGCATCCCGGTCGACAGTCGCGGCACCCGAGACCCGCACACCAAGGCTCGATGCCCGCTCGGCGTCGGTCATCCACTCGGCGGTCGCAATCAGCGTCTTCGACGGGACGGCATCGGTCAGGACGGCGGATCCGCCGAGTCCCTGCCGTTCCACCACGGTGACGTCGGCGCCCAGCCGGTGCGCCACCAACGCTGCCTCGTAACCGCCCGGGCCACCGCCAATGATGACAATACGGTTTGATCGGACGTCTTCGTCTTGGTTCCTCACGGATGCCATTGTGGCTCACCGGACCGCCAGGCGAGGAACCGGTTAGCCTGTCGAGCATGACGACATCGCTGTCCCTCGATGACCCGGCCACCGATCCGTTCGAGGTCGCCCGGGAAGCGGCCGATGTCATAGCTACCCACACCGGGGTGAGCGGTCACGACATCGCGTTGGTCCTGGGCTCCGGCTGGGGTGGGGCCGCTGAGCTGCTGGGTGAGGTCGTCGGCGAGGTGGAGACCGAGCTCATTCCCGGGTTCAGTGCCCCTGCCGTGGCCGGTCATGTCGCCACCACGCGTTCCATCCGGATCGATCGGGTGGACGGCTCAGTGCGCCATGCACTCGTGATCGGCTCCCGCACCCACCTCTATGAGGGGACCGGGGTGCGACGGGTCGCCCACGGGATCCGCACCGCGGCCGCCACGGGCGCCGACACGGTCATCTTGACCAATGGCTGCGGGGGGCTCAACGCGGCGTGGGGTCCGGGGACTCCCGTGCTCATCTCCGACCACCTGAACCTCACCGGCCGCAGCCCGTTGGAGGGGCCGACCTTCGTGGACCTGACGGACCTGTACTCGGCTCGGCTGCGCGATCTCGCCCGGCAGGTCGACCCGGGGCTGCCGGAAGGCGTGTACGCGCAGTTCCCCGGCCCGCATTACGAGACCCCGTCCGAGGTGCGGATGGCCGGGATCATGGGCGCCGACCTGGTGGGCATGTCCACCGCGATCGAGGCGATCGCCGCACGGCAAGCGGGCCTCGAGATCCTCGGCATCTCGCTGGTGACGAACCTGGCGGCCGGGGTGGGCGCGAACCCGTTGTCCCATGCGGAGGTCATCGAGGCGGGCGCGGCGGCCGGGCCGCGGATCAGCTCGCTGCTGGCCGAGATCGCCCGCAAGATCTGATGGTGAACACACCCCTGAACGAGGTCATCCGGGCGGCAGAGCAATGGATCGCCGACGATGTCGACCCCGCCGACCAGGAAGAACTCCGCCGGCTGATCGACACGGCCCGGAGCGGGGCCGTGTTCGGCCGCAGAGCCGAGACCGGCGGCCCCTCGGCTGAAGGTGGCTCAGCGACCGATGGTCACCCTGCGGATGACGGCAACCCCGCGGCAACCGATGGGGCGGCGGTGCTGGAGGGAGCAAACGCTCGAGCCGCCGCCGAGGAACTGCGCGACCGGTTCGCGGCCGATTTGCAGTTCGGCACCGCTGGTTTACGCGGGGCGATGGCGGCCGGCCGCAACCGCATGAACCGCGCGGTTGTCATCCGGGCGGCAGCCGGGTTGGCCGCCTACCTCACGGCCGCCCTCGACGAGTCCGCCGCCCCGCCCATCGTCGTGGTGGGCTACGACGCCCGGCGGCATTCCGAGACCTTCGCACACGACACGGCGGCCGTCCTGACGGCCGCCGGGATCTCGGTCTCCCTGCTCCCGTCCGCGCTCCCGACGCCAGTCCTGGCCTTCGCCGTTCGCCGGCTGTCGGCCGATGCCGGGGTGATGGTCACCGCGAGCCACAACCCCCCGCAGGACAACGGCTACAAGGTCTATCTCGGCGGGCGGGTGGTCACAGACTCGGGTCAGGGGGCGCAGATCGTGCCCCCGTTCGACGAGCGGATCGCTACCGCCATCGCGGCCGTCGGCCCTGCACGCACGGTTCCCCGGGCGACCAGCGGCTGGCAGGTGTTGGACTCCACGCTGCATGAGGAGTACATCGGCTCGGTGCTTACCCGGGCCGATGGCGCGCCTCGAGATCTGCGGATCGTCACCACCTCGCTGCACGGGGTGGGGGCAGCGACGCTCGCGCGGGTGCTCGCCGGCGCCGGGTTCACCGACGTGATCCCAGTGACCGAACAACGTGACCCCGATCCGGCCTTCCCGTCGGTGGCGTTCCCGAACCCCGAGGAGCCGGGCGCCATCGACCTGGCGCTCTCCTATGCCCAGGAAACCGGCGCCGACTTGGTAATCGCGAATGACCCCGATGCCGACCGCTGCGCGGCCGCCGTCCGCGACCCCCGGGCCGCGATCGCCCGCGGGCCGGAGACCGCACGCACCTTCGGTTGGCGGATGCTGCACGGCGATGAGGTGGGGGCCCTATTGGGGCAGGACGCCGCGGACCGTGGGGTCGACGTGCTGGCGAACTCGATCGTGTCCTCCCGGTTGCTGTCGCGGATCGCGGTCGCCCACCGGGTCTCCCATGCCACGACGCTCACCGGTTTCAAGTGGATCTCCCGGGTGGTCGGCCTGGGCTTCGGCTATGAGGAAGCGCTCGGCTACTGCACGGACCCGGACCTCGTGCGAGACAAGGACGGCATCAGCGCGGCGCTGCGGCTGGCCCAGCTGGCCAACCGCCTCAAGGCCGACGGCCGCTCTCTCATCGACGCCTTGGACGACCTGGCACGTCGCCACGGCCTGTACCTGACGGACCAAATCTCCGCGCGGTTCACCGATCTCAGCGAGATCGGCGCGACCATGGCACGGCTACGATCGGCGCCGCCTGCCTCCCTGGCAGGGTCACCCGTCTCCTCGGTCACTGATCTGAGCGCGGGTCTCGACGGCCTGCCACCCACGGACGGCGTCCGAATCCTGACCGAGGACGACACCCGGGTGATCGTCCGCCCCTCGGGTACCGAACCCAAGGTGAAGTGCTACCTGGAGGTCGTCCTCCCCGTCCCGTCCGGTGCCACGCGCGAGCAACTCACCGCCGTCCGGGACTCGGCCCGCGAACGCCTCGACCTCGTCGCCGTCGGTGTTCGGACTGCCCTCGGGCTCGACACCGCGCAAGCGGCGACACGCGGGTAGCCTGGCCGGATGACCTCCGCCCCGCCGGCCCAGTCCCCGGGCCGCACCGCGGCCGCCGTTGCCGACCTCGCCCGGTCGGTGGCCGGTACCGACCTCGACGACGCTGCCTGGCGACGGTTCCTGGGTGCGTTGCCGGGCGTCGACCAGGTGGGTGCCGACGGCCGGGCCGCGGCGCTACGGACCCGATCGATCAAGACGACATCGAAGGCGTGGGCCCTCGACACGGCGATCTCGATGATCGACCTGACCACCCTCGAAGGGGCCGACACCCCGGGCAAAGTACGGGGTCTCGCGGCGAAAGCGGTCCGGCCGGAACCGAACGACCCGAGCTGCCCGCGGGTGGCGGCCGTCTGCGTCTACGCCGACATGGTGCCGGTGGCCGTTGAGGCCCTGGCCGGGACCGGCGTTCACGTGGCCGCCGTTGCCACCGCTTTCCCCTCCGGCCGAGCCTCGCGTGACGTCCGGCTCGCCGATACGGCTGAGGCCGTGCGGGCGGGAGCCGATGAGATCGACATGGTGATCGACCGGGGTGCGTTCCTCGCCGGTCACTACGCCAAGGTCTATGAGGACATCGTGGCCGTGCGCGCGGCCTGCCACGCTGACGGTCACGACGCCCATCTCAAGGTCATCCTGGAGACCGGCGAACTGGTCAGCTACGACAACGTCCGGCGGGCCTCCTGGCTCGCGATGCTGGCCGGCGCCGACTTCATCAAGACCAGCACGGGCAAGGTCAGTCCGGCCGCGACGCTGCCGGTCACCGTGGTCATGTTGGAGGCGGTGCGCGACTTCCGGGCCGCCACCGGTGTGCAGGTCGGCGTCAAACCCGCCGGTGGTATCCGGACCGCCAAAGACGCCATCTCCTATCTCGTGGCCGTCCATGAGGTCGCCGGAGAAGACTGGCTGTCTCCCACCTGGTTCCGGTTCGGCGCGTCCTCGCTGCTCAATGACGTTCTGCTGCAACGCAACAAGCTCGCCTCCGGCACCTACTGGGGCGCCGACTATCTGACCCTCGACTGACCGCCCCGGCGTTCACCTTCGCATCGATCCGAGGAAACCATGCCCGCCTTCGAGTACGCCCCCGCACCCGAGTCGCGGGCCGTCGTCGACATCGCCTCCAGCTACGGCCTGTTCATCAGCGGGGAGTTCAGTCCGGCGTCGGACGGTTCCGCCCGCAAGTCGGTGAACCCAGCCACGGAGGAAGTCCTGGCCGAGGTCGCCGAGGGCACTGAGGCCGACGTTCACCGTGCGGTCGCCGCCGCCCGGACCGCCCACCAGAAGGTGTGGGGGCCGCTGCCCGGGGCGGAGCGCGCCAAGTACCTGTTCCGGATCGCCCGGCTGCTGGCGGAGCGCTCCCGGGAGTTCGCCGTCCTGGAGACCTTGGACAACGGCAAGCCGATCCGCGAGTCCCGCGACGTGGACGTGCCCACCGCCGCCGCCCACTTCTTCTACTACGCGGGCTGGGCCGACAAGCTCGAACACGCCGGATATGGCCCCCAACCGACCCCGCACGGCGTCGCCGCCCAAGTCATCCCCTGGAACTTCCCCCTGCTCATGCTGGCGTGGAAGGTCGCCCCGGCGCTGGCCACCGGCAACACGGTGGTCCTCAAACCGGCCGAGACGACACCGTTGACCGCGCTGCTCTTCGCCGATCTGCTCCGGCAGGCGGAGCTGCCACCCGGGGTGGTGAACATCGTCACGGGCGGTCGCGGCACCGGATCGGCCCTGGTCAACCATCCCGACGTCGACAAGATCGCGTTCACGGGCTCAACTCCCGTGGGTAAGCGCATCGCACGGGAAGTCGCCGGGACGCGCAAACACCTGACGTTGGAGCTGGGCGGCAAGGCCGCGAACATCGTCTTCGACGACGCCCCGCTCGATCAGGCGATCGAGGGCATCGTGAACGGCATCTACTTCAACCAGGGTCAGGTCTGCTGCGCGGGGTCGCGGCTGCTGGTCCAAGAGTCGATCGCGGAGGAGTTCATCGCCCGCCTCAAGTCGCGGTTGAGCACGCTGCGGGTGGGTGACCCGATGGACAAGAACACCGATGTCGGGGCGATCAACTCCCCCGAACAGCTCGCCCGGATCACGGCGCTGACCGACGCGGGCGTTGATGAGGGGGCGACCCGCTGGACACTGGCCTGTGAGCTGCCGTCCACCGGCTACTGGTTCGCCCCGACCGTCTTCACGGATGTCTCCGCGGCGCACCGGATCGCCCGTGAGGAGATCTTTGGGCCGGTGCTCTCCGTGTTGACCTTCCGCACCCCGGCCGAGGCGGTCGCGAAGGCAAACAACACGCCCTACGGGCTCTCGGCGGGCATCTGGACGCAGAAGGGGTCGCTGATCCTGTGGATGGCCGACCGCCTGCGGGCCGGCGTCGTGTGGGCCAACACCTTCAACCGCTTCGACCCGGCCAGCCCGTTCGGCGGCTACAAGGAATCCGGCTACGGCCGGGAGGGCGGCCGTCACGGACTCGCCCCGTACCTCGTTGAGGGGAGCACCTACTGATGGCCGCCAAGCAGAGCGCCGCCCGGCTGGATGTGCGCAAGACCTACAAGCTCGCCATCGGGGGGAAGTTCCCCCGGAGCGAGTCGGCCCGGACGTATGAGGTCACCGATGCCACGGGCCGGTTTCTGGCCAATGCGGCGCTGGCCTCCCGCAAGGACGCCCGGGAGGCCGTCGTGGCCGCGCGGGCGGCTCAGCCGGGGTGGGCCGGGGCGACCGCCTACAACCGGGGGCAGGTGCTCTACCGGGTGGCGGAGTTGCTGGAGGGCCGGCGGGAACAGTTCGTGGCTGAGGTCGGCGCCGGTGAAGGGATCGATGACCGGGCGGCGAACGCCCAGGTCTCGGCCGCTATCGACCGGTGGGTGTGGTATGCCGGGTGGACCGACAAGATCGCGCAGATCGCCGGCGCGGCCAACCCGGTGGCGGGGCCGTACTTCAACCTGTCCGTGCCGGAGCCGACGGGTGTGGTGGTGGTCCTGGCGCCGCAGCGCTCGTCGCTGCTGGGTTTCGTCTCAGCCGTGGCTCCTGCGTTGGTCGCCGGGAACACGGTGGTCGCCGTGGCCTCGCAGGACCGGCCGCTGCCTGCGGCCTCACTGGCTGAGGTGTTGGCCACGTCCGATGTGCCCGGTGGCGTGGTCAATGTGCTCACCGGTCATGTGGCGGAGTTGGCCCCGGGGTTGGCCGCACATCTGGATGTGAACGCGATTGACCTCGGCGGGGTCGCGGGGGCCGACGGCGTGAGCTGGGGCGAGTTGGCGGCGACGGCGGCCGACAGTGTGAAGCGGGTGCTGCGGCCAGCGATGGATCCCGACGGCGTCGCCGTGGAGCCGGACTGGGCCGCCGCGCCTTCACCGAGCCGCATCCTGGCGTTCACCGAAACCAAGACGGTATGGCACCCAAAGGGGATTTAACGGCGTGAGCCCCAAGACTTGGCCGAAGTGAACGCACCCAGCAATACTCCATGCACACGGGCTAGAGTGGTCGATCCGGAACCAGTTCTGGAACACGGGGGCATAGCAATGGGCCAGTCCACTCTCACTTTTTCGATGGTGCTCGTCGCTGGCGTCGCACTGGCCTCACAGCATTTCGCCGTCAAACGGGAGAATCGCGAGAAGACCATTACCGTTCTGACCGGGGGTTTGATCGGCACGATGGCGCTCATTGCTTGGTCTTCGCAGCCGGTATGAACGGCTGCCGCCGCCGGCACCTATAGTTCGGTTCGCTTCTTCACCGAGCGCCGCTCAAGAACAGCACGTACCCAACCCGCCACCGTTCCAACGGATTGACGTCCGCGAGTTACCCGAACAAGTTCACTCACCGTGGAGTCGAGAAAAGCGCCGATTCGTTCGAAATCTGCCAGATCTTGGGGACTGAATTCCTTTCTCGACTGGTGAGACTCCGCCAGAATTCCGTCAAGCCTTCTCACACCCAACACCGTCCCCTCGACCTGCTTCCAGAGACCAAACGAGAGGTCCTGGGCAAGGGCGAGGGCATGCCGGTCGAACGAGTCGACAGTCAGTGGCCCCTTCTCCGGGCCAAGCCTTCCGGACTCACGGATCGGCGCGATGATGGCTTGCACCCGGTACATCTCCATGGCGAGCAACCGGGTCGCAGCCCGCCAGGTTCGCCTTTCCGCCCTTCTCGTCAGTATCCATGTGGTTCCGACTGTGGCGAATGCACCGACAAGCACTCCCACGATCGCTGAAACTACGCCGACCCACATTCTTCCTCCGGCTTCATACCCAACTTGACCAACCTGACGGCGCGCACAAGACGACTTCCACTTCCGCGACCCAGCGGCACCCGTGCGACACGTGCCCCCGCGCACCTACCGCAGCGAACCCTCGATCTTCTGGTAACCCGGCAGGATCACGTCGTCGACCAGCGCCCGGCGTTCGTCGTGGTGGATGAAGGCGTTCCAGGCCGCCGTGATCGTCACGTCGGCCAAATCGTCGAGCGTCCACTCGGCTTCTTCGACCAGGCGGGTCATCTCGTTCGTCATCGAGGTGCGGGACATCAACCGGTTATCGGTGTTCAACGTAACCGCGAAGTCGAGTTCCTTGAGCCGGGTGATCGGGTGCGTGGATACTGACTTCGCGGCGCCCGTCTGGAGGTTCGAGACGGGGCACAGTTCCAACGGGATCTGGTGATCGCGCACCCAATGGGCGAGGTGCCCGAGGGCCGCCGTCTGCGAACCTTCGTCGAAGGTGATGTCTTCCACGATCCGCACCCCATGTCCGATGCGGCTGGCCTGTGCGAGATGGACGGCCGACGCGATCGACTCGATGCCGGCAGCCTCCCCCGCGTGCACGGTCACCGGGAAGTTGTTCTCGGCCAAATAGCGCCAGATCCTCTCGTATCGGTCCGGTGGGAACCCTTCCTCCGGCCCGGCCAGGTCGAAGCCGACGACACCGGCCGCCCGGTTCGCCACCGCGAGTTCGGCGATTTCCTGCCAACGGTCCGCCTGTCGCATCGCGGTGACGATCTGGCCCGCGCGAATCGTCTGCCCCGACTCGGCCGCATGGGCCACGCCTTGCACGATCCCGCGCTGCACGGCGTCCACGGCCTCCCACGTCGACAGGCCCAACTGGAGGTGCTGTTCCGGTGCCCACCGCAGCTCGGCGTAGACCACGCCATCGGCCGCGAGGTCGATGACGGCTTCACGGGCCACTCGCAGCAGTGCGTCCGCCGTCTGCAGGACCCCGACGGTGTGCTCGAACGTCTCCAGATACCGCACCAAAGAACCCGAGTCCGCCGACTCCGCGAACCAGGTAGCCAGCTCCCGGGCATTCGATCGCGGCAGCTCATAGCCAGCCTCCGCGGCGAGTTCCACGACCGTCTGCGGCCGCAGGCCGCCGTCCAGGTGGTCGTGCAACAGGACCTTAGGCAAGCGGTTGATCAACTCTGGAGTCACACTCGGGGTCATGGGCTCACGGTACCGGCGGCGACCGTCCCTGAACCGCACCTCAGCTGCGCTCGTCGTCGGTTTCCACGATCCCGGCGGCCTGCTCGACGACATCTGCCTCATCGGCGTCACCGACAAGATCCGGGCGCGGCGTGCCGGGACGGTAACCCTCGCGGTCGGTCGCCGGGGCCTGCGCCGCCGTGGTGACCTCTTCAACAAGGCTGACGATGTCGTCCTGCTGATCCACGAGTCCGGCATCCCGCCATGCATCTTGCCCAGGTACGGTGCTCATTCTTGGCTCCCCTCGACACTCCTATCATCGCCCGGTGAGCGTTGAACCACCAGCCCTCCGGCCCCTCCTACCGGCCGGCAGGAGCGCCCAGCACACCCGGGGCCAGCCAAGAGCCGCACGCACCGATTCACCCGGGTCGACCAACCCGGCCGCGGGCACGTGGTGCAGCCGTCCTCCGGAGGGTTCGTAGATTGTGCACCGATCACCGTCAGTGGCGGTGAGCAGCACCACGTGGCGGGGTATCGCCGTCGACCATCCGGTGCGCAGATCTCCCCCGGTGTAGAGCGGCACCGGCACCCCTCGGGCAGCGGCGGCCAGCGCGGCAACGATCACCCGACGCCCAGCGGGCCGGGCATCGTCCACCGGACGGGATGAGTAGACGACGTCGGCGAATCGCGCATGGCGGGCTGCCGCCCACGGCGGCGTGCCCAGCGCATGCGGCCACGGCAGCACCCCGCAGGCGTGACGGTTCGTGGTCTGCTTGACCGCGAGCTGAAGGGCATCGAACCGTGCGGACGGGTCGTTAGCGGTCGCCAGGCCCCACGCAACCAGCGGGTCACCGGCGGCCGCCAGGAGGGCGAGCACCGCCGAACCGCAGGTGGTCGGGTCGACCTGCCGCGCGGCCCGGGAACCCAGCACGAGCGGGCTGTCTCCTGATGATCGGGGAACCGCACGGTCGAGCGGGTCGAGAACCCAGCGGCGCAGCCCAGGTTCAGCGGCCTCGACGGCCGCCCGCCACCGGGCCACCACTTCGGTCGGGTGTCCGCTGCGCAAGGCCCGGACCATTCCGGCCGACACCGCCTCCGCGGTAGCCGGGTCAGCCACCGGGTACGCATCATTCGGTGGAGGCTGCACCCCGGGACTCCCGGCCAGAGGGCCGAGGACTGTCGTCAGGTGTAGTCGCGACCTCATACCACCCGATCCAACACGAGCGGTGGCACAGCCACCACCGTGCTCGGATCGGCGACCTCCCACGCGCCCTCCAACGCCTCAACCGCCCGCTCGAACCGCTCGGGGGTATCGGTATGCAGGGTGAGCACCGGCTGGCCCCGGCGCACCGCCTCGCCGGGTTTCGCATGCAACTCGATGCCGGCGCCTGCCTGAACCGGGTCTTCCTTGCGGGCCCGGCCCGCGCCCAACCGCCAAGCGGCGACCCCGACGGCGTAGGCGTCCAGTCGCGCCAGCACCCCGTCACGAGCAGCCACGACCTGATGGGTCTCCCGGGCGATCGGCAGCGGGGCGGCCCAGTCGCCGCCCTGGGCGGCGATCAGCTCCCGCCAAGCCGCCAGGGCCGCCCCTTCCACCAAGGCGGACCGCACGTCATCTGGCTCCTGCGGTCGCCCGGCGGCCGCCAGCATCTCCACCGCGAGCGCCACCGTGAGTTCGACGACATCAGCCGGCCCGTGCCCCTCCATGACCTCGACCGACTCCCGCACCTCCAGTGCGTTGCCGACCGTGCGCCCCAAGGGCGTCGACATCTCGGTGAGCAGGGCGACCGTCCGGACCCCGGCGTCCGTCCCGAGGTCGACCATCACCCGGGCGAGTTCGCGGGCCGCCGCGAGGTCCTTCATGAAGGCACCCGTCCCCACCTTCACGTCGAGCACCAGGGCACCCGTGCCCTCGGCGATCTTCTTGCTCATGATCGAGCTGGCGATGAGCGGGATCGACTCGACCGTCCCCGTTACATCCCGTAGGGCGTAGAGCATCCGGTCGGCCGGGGCCAGCCCGGCCCCCGCCTGGCAGATCACCGCGCCGACCCGATCAAGCGTCGCGATCATCTCCGGGTTGCTCAGCTCGGCTCGCCACCCCGGGATCGATTCGAGTTTGTCCAGGGTGCCGCCGGTGTGCCCCAACCCGCGCCCGGACAGTTGCGGGACGGCGACCCCGAAGGAGGCGACCAGTGGAGCCAACGGAAGCGTGATCTTGTCCCCAACCCCGCCCGTGGAGTGTTTGTCGACCGTCGGCCGGGCCAGTCCGGAGAAGTCGAGGCGTTCCCCCGAGGCGATCATGGCAGCGGTCCACCGGGCGGTCTCGGCACGGTCGAGACCGTTGAGGAAGATGGCCATTGCCAGCGCCGCCATCTGCTCTTCGGCCACCACCCCCCGGGTGTAGGCGTCGATCACCCAGTCGATCTGCGCGGCCGAGAGCACACCGTGGTCGCGTTTGGCCCGGATGACGTCGACTGCGTCGAACGGCTCCGCGGAAGACGCCCGCCCCGCCACCGCGGCCGTCGTCGGCCCCGGCACTCCCCCGCCCATCGGCCCGGCGGTCACGACGCGCTGAGGTGATCGGGGCCGAATGCCTGCGGTAACACATCGGCCATGGACATGATCCCCTCCGGGGTGTCGATCAACAGGTCGGCTCCCCCGTGCTCCCACAGCAGCTGACGGCAACGTCCGCACGGCATCAGCGCGACACCCGCCCTGTCGACACAGGCGAAGGCGACCAGGCGACCTCCCCCGGTGCAGACCAGGTGGCTGATCAAGGAGCATTCCGCGCACAGGGTCAGCCCGTAGGAGGCGTTCTCCACATTCGCCCCGAACACCACCCGGCCGTCGTCCACCAGTGCGGCAGCGCCCACCGGGTAGTTGGAGTAGGGGGCGTAAGCCCGGGTCATCACGTCGCGGGCTCGGGACCTCAGTTCAGGCCAGTCTGGGTTCACACTCACTCCTTCACATACGGCACACCATCGGCGGCGGGTGGCCGGGAGGCCCCGACCAGACCGGCGACCGCCAGGATGGTCACCACGTAGGGCAGCATCAACATGAACTGGCTGGGCACCGGTGATCCGACCACGTTCAACACACTCTGCAGGTTCGACGCGAAACCGAAGAGCAGCGCCGCCAGCGCTGCCTTGATCGGGTCCCATTTGCCGAAGATGACGGCGGCGAGCGCGATGAAGCCCGCACCTGCGGTCATGTTCCGGTTGAACGCCGAGATGGACACCACCGTGTAGAACGCGCCGCCGATTCCCGCGAGCGCGCCACCGACGAGCAACGCCCGCATCCTGGTACGCAGCACCTTGATCCCCACCGTGTCGGCAGCCTGCGGGTGCTCCCCGACGGCTCGCAGCCGCAGCCCCCACCGGGTGCGGTAGAGCATGAACCACACACCCGCGACGACGAGGATCATCACGTAGATGACGATCGTCTGGTTGAAGAGCACTGGGCCGATCACCGGGATCCGTTCCAGACCCGGGATGGCAATGCGCGTGAACCGCTTCGTGCTGTTCAGGGTCGACTCGTTGGGTTCGAGCACCTGGGCGAGGAAGAACGAGGTCAGCCCGAAGACCAGTCCATTGAGAACCACCCCGACGATGATCTGATTAACCGCGTACTTGATGGTGAAGGCGCCCAGGATGAGCGCCACGATCATGCCGGCGCTGATACCCGCCAGGACCGCGAGGTAGGGGTTCTGGGTCAGGGAGCCGACGATGGCGGCGAGGAAAGCGGCGAAGAGCAGCTGTCCTTCGATGGCGATATTCACCACGCCCGCACGTTCACCGATGACCCCGCTCATCGCACCGTAGACGATCGGCACGGACAGACCGATGGCGCCGCCCAACAGGCTCGGGATACCCACCGACCCCGAACCCCCTGCCGCCGCCCAGGCCAAGAAGCCGACCATCAGCGCCGCCCCGAACCCGGCCAGCACCCAACCGCCCACCGGCATGGCGGCGCGGGTGCGCACCGCGGCGACCGCGGTCAGCACTGCCATGATCGCGACGCAGATCCACGCCGTCTGCGTGCCTGGCAACACCACCTGCGGAAGCTGGGCGAAGTCGCTGTCGGTGGCGAGTGTGAACGTCGCGTCACCGGCACGAGGCGCGAGCAACGGCAACAGCGCGAACGCTCCCGTCAGGATGCCCAGTGCAGCCGTCGTCTTCCAGTTGACCACCTCGACCCGACGCGTTGTCACGGTCCCCTCGAATGCGGTTACGGCACTCATCGCGGGTCCTGCTTTCCGTCGTCACTGGCCGGTCCTGGTGAACCGCTGGCCGTTTCGGCGCCACTGGTTGTCCCTGTGGCATCGGTCAGATCGGCCCCATCAGCCGACCCGGCGTCCGGTTGAGTGGCGAGCCGCCGCGCCCGTGTCCGGCTGCGCTGCTTACGCGGTTGAGGCAGCCGGAAGATCGCCCGCACCAACGGCGGCGCGGCGATGAACAAGACGATGAGTGACTGGACGACCAACACGATCTCGGCCGGAATGTCCTCACTGGCCTTCATAGCCGTGCCCCCGGCTTTGAACCCACCGAAGAGGATCCCTGCGAAAAGCACTCCTACCGGTGTGGAACTGCCCAGCAGCGCGACCGTGATCGCATCGAAACCGATGCCGGCATCCACATTCGGGCCGAAGCCCGTGGAGCCCGCAGCCAACACCTGCGTGACCCCCGCCAAACCGACAAGTCCACCCGCAATCAGCATCGCGGAGACGGTCACGCGGGAGACATCGACACCGGCGACTTTGGCAGCATGCGGATTCTCGCCGACCGCCCGGAAAGCGAATCCGGCGGCGGAACGGTTCAGTAGCCACCACACACCGACCACAGCGAGCAATGCGAGGACGAACCCGAGGTTCAACGCGAAGTCTGAGCCCAGCAACCGCGGCAGCTGAGCGTCGAGGTCCGGCGGCGGAGCCAGGGGGTTGTCCGTCCCCGGCGCTTGGAGCAGTCCCTTAGTGGACAGCAGATAGGCGACCAGGCCGACCGCGATGTAGTTGAGCATGATCGTCACGATCACCTCATGGGCGCCGGTCCGGGCTTTGAGCAACCCGGCGATCCCCGCCCACACCGCACCGCAGAGGATGCCGACGACCAGGGCCACCACCAGGTGGATCACCGGAGGGAGATCGACCGCGAAGGCGATCCACCCGGCGCCGGCGGCAGACGCGAGCAGCTGTCCCTGGCCACCGATGTTGAAGAGGCCGGAACGAAAGGCGACCGCAACTCCCAGCCCGGCCGCGATCAAAGGCGTGGCGAAGTTGAGCGTCTTGGTCAGCGGTCGGATCGCATCCGCGAAGTTATCCGCATGGAAGTCATAGACCGCACCTTGGAAAAGCGCGGAATAGGCCGTGCCCACGGCATCCAGAACGGCTCGGAACGTGTCCCCGGGCTGGTCGAAAAAATAGGGCAGGGACTCCTGGACCTGCGGGTCCGTGAAAGCGATCATGATCGACCCTGCAATGACCGCGAGGAATGCGGCTCCCGCCGAGACCGCCCAGCCGCCGGACATGATCTGCCGACCGGCTTCCCGCCACCGTTGGTCGGGCTCTTGCGGTTCTCCGACCCGCGGTTCGGCGTCGGTGAGGCTCATGCGGCTTCTCCTGTCCGGGTTCCGGCGCCGCCGGCCATCATCAGGCCCAGTTCGTCGCGCGGGGTAGTGGACGGAACGATGCCGACCACCCGGCCCCGGTACATCACCATGATGCGGTCACCGAGGGAGATCGCCTCGTCCAACTCGGTGGAGACCACCAGCACCGGGATCCCGGCGTCCCTGGTCGCCACGATGCGCTGGTGAATGAACTCGATCGAGCCGACATCGACCCCGCGGGTCGGCTGCGCGGCCACGAGCAGGCGCAGGTCCCGGGACAGCTCCCGGGCAAGGACGACCTTCTGCTGGTTACCGCCGGACAACTGCCCGACCGGGGTGTCGATCCCCTGCGTCCGCACATCGAATTCTCGGGTCACGGCCCGGGCGAACTTGTCCCGGGCTTCCACAAGCAGACTCCCCCGGCGCACGAACGGCTGCCCATGGGCACGGTCCAGGATCAGGTTCTCGGCGATCGTGAACGACCCGACCAGCCCGTCGACGGTCCGGTCCTCCGGCACGAATCCGACTCCCGCATCAAGGATCCGCCGGACCGAACGACCGGCCAACTCAGTGCCGTCGAGCTGCACGCTCCCGGTCACGTGGGGCTGGAGCCCGATGATCGCCTCCGTGAGTTCGGTCTGGCCATTACCCTGCACGCCGGCGACGACCAGGATCTCCCCGCCCCGAATCTCGAACGTGACACCGTCGACCAACACCTGCCCCTGGGGGTCGGTCACTGTGAGGTCCTGAACCCGCAGGGCCGTGGCCTGAAGTTGCGGGGCCTCTTTGCGAACGGTCAACGCGACCGAGCGGCCCACCATCATTGACGCCAGCTCCGCATCTGTCGCATCCGGTGAGGCGGTCCCGACGATCGCCCCCAACCGCAGGACGGTGATGGTGTCTGCGACCTCGCGCACCTCACGCAACTTGTGGGTGATGAAGACGATCGCGGCACCGCCGTCGCGCAGCTGGCGCATGATCGCCATGAGCTCGTCGGTCTCCTGGGGGGTGAGCACGGCCGTCGGTTCGTCGAAGACCAGGACCCGGGCGTCGCGAGAGAGCGCCTTGATGATCTCGACCCGCTGCTGCACCCCGACCGGCAGGTCCTCGACGACAGCATCGGGGTCGATGTGGAAGCCGAACCGCGCCGAGATGGCGCGAACCCGCTCGCGCGCGGCAGCCAGATCCAACCGGCCGCCCCAGCTGGTGTCCTCGTGGCCGAGCATGACGTTCTCCGCGACGGTGAACACCGGAACCAACATGAAGTGCTGGTGCACCATGCCGATGCCTGCGGCCATGGCGTCGCCCGGCCCACTGAACTCCTGGACTTCGTCGTCGATCAGGATCTCGCCCTCATCGGCGGCGTAGAGGCCGTACAGCACATTCATCAGCGTGGACTTGCCCGCGCCGTTCTCCCCAAGGAGACAGGTGATCGTGCCTGACTCGACCGTCAGGTCGATATGGTCGTTGGCGACCAGGTCGCCGAAACGCTTCGTGATCCCGCGCAACTCGAGTTTCATGGCGGTCCTTCGCACACGAGGGGCGCACAGTCCTCGGGGAGGCTGGCACATCGGCGCCAACCTCCCCGGGAGTGCTGTACCGGTTACTGAGCGAGGTAGGACTTGACGACCACGTCACCGGAGATGATCGCCTGCTTCAGCGTCTCGACCTCCTTGACCAGTGCCGGATCGACCTTGTCCTCGAAATCGTGCAGCGGAGCAATCCCGACACCCTCGTTCTCCAAGGTGCCGACGTACGCCTCCGGGTCGAACGCGCCCTCGCCGGCGGCCGTGACGGCCTGGTCGGTGGACAGGTCCATCGCCTTGAGAATCGACGTCAGCACATAGGGCTTGGCCTTTGTGTCAGTCGTGTACAGGTCGGCGTCGCAGCCGATCAGCGCAATGTCCCGGCCGGAATCCTGGATCGCGGCGATGGCACTCTGGTAGATCGGGCCACCGACCGGCAGCAGCACGTCCACGCCTTGGTCGATCACGTTCTTCGCCTCGGTCTTCGCCCGGTCGTTCGCCTCGAAGCCGTCGGTGAACGAACCTTCGGTGCCACCCTTGTAGCCGATGACCTGGACATTTGTGGACTTCTGCGAGTTGTAGTACTCGACGCCCTGCTTGAAGCCGTCCATGAAGATCGTCACGGTGGGGAATGACTTGCCGCCGAAGGTTCCGACCTTGCCGGTCTCCGAGTATCCGGCGGCCAGGTAGCCCGCCAGGAAGGCCGCCTGGGCCGTGTCGTAGAGCAGCGGCTTGACATTCTCGGCATCCTTCTTGCCGTCGAAGTCGGTGTCGGCGGCGTCGTCGATAAGGATGTAATCGATCTCGGCGTTGGCGTTCGCGGACGCTACGGTGGTGGCCGCCAACGCGAAGCCGACCGCCACGATGGCGGTGCACCCCTCGTCGACGAGGCTCTCCATGTTGCCCGGGTACTCGCTCTCCGCGTTCGACTGAACCTTCTTCAGGTCCACACCGAAGTGTGCGGCAGCCTCACTGGCGCCTTCGAAGCTGAGCTGGTTGAAGCTCTTGTCGTCGAAGCCGCCGAGGTCGGAGACGATGCAGGGCTTGAAGGCTGGGTCGGCGGGGGTCGCGGTGGCCTCGGTGGTTTCCTTATCCTCGGGCGCCTGCCCACAGGCGGCGAGCGCGAGCGCGGCAACCGCCACGACCGCGGTGAACCGAATCTTCTTCACGTGGAACTCCTGTGCTCTCGTTGGTCACTACCTGCGGTCGCGTGGGTTGTCGGCGTCATCGCGCACATCCCACACCGTCGGCCGTGCGCTCGACAGTAGCCAAGACGCGACCCGCGCACCTGCTGAGAGCAGCGCTTCGGCGCTTTGTTATCGAAGCGTCACGTTGGTGCGCCGACAGAGGCTTATACCTGTTTTAAGTCGATCACAACCGATCCATCACTTCATCGCCAATAACATCCGGCATGAGGCGAACTCAGCCAGCCGCAATTCGGGCTAGAAGGCGCATACCGACTCCGATAGCACGCTCGTCGATTATCAGATCCCCCTGGTGGATGTCATAGGACCGCCCGCCCAGGCTCCGCGTACCCAACCGACCCATGGCGCCCGGCACCTTCGTCAGATACCAGGCGAAGTCCTCACCCCCCAACGACTGCTCGGTGAGTACCACCGAGTCCGGCCCCAAGATGTCGCGGGCGGCGGCGTCCATCGTCCGGGTGCAGCGGTCATCGTTCTCCACCGGCGGCACCCCCCGCGTACGCAGCAGCGTCACCTCAACGTCATAAGGGGCGACCACCTGGGCGACGGCGTCCTGCAGGACCTGCCCGGCCAGTTCCCAGGCCCGCACATCAAGGCACCGCAGGGTTCCCCGGACCGTGCCGGTCGACGGAATCGCGTTTTGCGCGGACCCGGCGTGGACGGCGCCCCAGGTGAGATTCACCCCCGACCGCGGGTCCAGTCGCCGCCCCAGCACGGCTGGCACCTGGGTGATCACCTGCCCCAAGGCGTAGACGACGTCCCCCGTCAGATGTGGCCGCGAGGTGTGGCCACCCGGGGAGCTGATGGTCACCGAAACACCATCGGAGGCTGAGGTGATCGGCCCGATACGAGTGCCCACCTGGCCGACATCCACCTTGGGATCGCAGTGCAGCGCGTAGATCTCCGCCACCCCGTCCAAGGCACCGGCGCTGATGACGTCCAGCGAACCACCCGGTTGGACCTCTTCGGCCGGCTGGAAGATCAGTCGTACACCGCGGGTCAGTTCACCTGCAGCACGCAGATCGGCCAACACCAGCCCCGCCCCGAGAACCACGGCGGTATGTGCATCATGGCCGCACGCATGCGCCACTTCCGGGACCCTCGAGGCGAACGGCTGGCCGCACTGATCGGCTACCGGCAGGGCGTCCAAGTCGGCTCGCAGGGCGACAAACCCGCCTGCGGCATCGGGCGTGGATGCGGACGTCGTGGACATGGACGGCGCGAGGTCGCAGACCAACCCGGAGACGGGTAGGAGTCGCGGGGTGAGCCCCGCAGCGGCCAGCCGATCGGCAACCAAGGCGGTCGTGCGCACCTCCGCCCGGGACACTTCAGGGTTGGCATGCAGTTCCCGGCGCACCTCGATCATCGCGTCGTCATAGCGGCCGGCCAGCCGGTCAATTCGGGCGGTCAGCGACGACGAGGCGTCGCGCGCGTCAAACGACTCGGACCGGTCAGGTCGCTCCGGGGTCGACTGCGCTGGGATCACGGCTTCGAGACTAGTCCCGGGTCGTTCACAGCAACTCGTCCAGGCCCCGTTCGCGCACCGTGTCGACCATCAGTTTCACCTGCTGGGCCCGCGCGCGCGTCGTGACCAGCAACACATCCGGGGTGTCCACCACCACGACGTCGTCAAGACCGAGGACGGCCACCATGCGGTCGGCCGCTGGCACCACCACGGAGCCGGCGCTTTCCCGGCGCACGACCCGGGTGGAGTCGCCGAGGACCTTGGAGCCGACGCCGTCCACCGACGGCAACAGGGCGGCGAGCGAGTTGAAGTCGCCCACATCGTCCCAGCCGAACAACCCCGGCACCACGGCGACGCCCCCCACCGCGGCCACCGGCTCGGCGACAGCGTGATCAATGGCGATCTTCTCCAGCCCGGGCCAGACGCGATCGAGAACCACATCCCGATCCGGGCCGTCCCAGGCGGCGGCGATGGCCCGCAGGCCCTCATGCAACTCGGGACGCTGATCCGCCAGATGGCCGAGCAGCACCGAGGTCCGCACGATGAACATGCCGGCATTCCAGCGGTACTCCCCGGAGGCGATGTAGCGCTGAGCCGTGGCAGCGTCAGGCTTCTCGGTGAAACCCACTGCATGCAGAGCGCTGGGCGCCTGCGCGACACCTAATGGTTCGCCGGAGTGGATGTATCCGAATGCGGTCGAGGGCCGCGACGCGGCGATACCGATCGTCGCGACATAGCCGGCGCGGGCAGCGGCCACCGCCTCGTGGACCGAGTGACCGAAATCGTCCTGACCCGTGATCACCTGATCGGCCGCAAAGGAACCGATCACGACATCACCATGGCGCTCTTCGAGCACCGCCGCCGCGAGCCCGATCGCCGCCATCGAGTCGCGAGGCGACGGCTCGGCAAGTACGGCATTCGTCGCAAGTTGGGGCAACTGGGTGCGTGCCGCAGCGACATGATGACGCCCTGTGACAAGTATCACGCCGCCGTCCCCGACGAACGGGAGGAGCCGGTCAACAGTGGCTTGCAGAAGTGTCCGTCCGGAGCCCGTGACATCCAACAGGAACTTCGGGGTGGTCGCCCGCGACAAAGGCCAGAGGCGGGTTCCCGCGCCACCTGCCGGGACGACGGCGAAGAAACCTGGGATCGGCGCACGGGGGTCCCTCATCCCCGCAGCATATCGAGAAGAGTTTGTGAAATGTCTCACGATGTGGGTGCGGCGACGCCCGCAAGGCAGGCGGTGTCTCGGAGGTGACATCGGTGTCACTATGGTTACCCGAGGAAGTGATGCCGACAGCGGCCTGGACGTGGCCGTTCGGAGCATCCCTGAGATGCCACAGGAGGCCCTTAAAGTGCCCAGTGCACCCGCTGGCACGCTCTACCGCGGCCGTGAAGGCATGTGGTCCTGGGTCGCGCATCGCGTGACCGGCGTGCTGATCTTTTTCTTCCTGCTCGTGCACGTGCTGGACACAGCCGTCGTTCGAGTGTCCCCCGAGTCCTACAACGCGGTGATCGGCACCTATCAGACCGTCATCATGGGCCTCGGCGAGGCCGGGCTCGTTGCCGCGATCGTCTTCCACGCGTTCAACGGCATTCGGATCATCCTCGTGGACTTCTGGGCCAAGGGTCCCCGGTACCAGCGCACCATGCTCTGGATCGTCGTCGGCTTGTTCGTCGTGACGATGGCCGGGTTCCTGCCCCGCCACCTGATGAACGTCTTCGGAGGCCACTGATGACCACCACTGAGCCCGTCGCCGTCGCCGCCCCGCGCGACCCGTACAAGCGGCTTTCGCCAACGCGAGGCAACCTCGAGCTGTACAGCTGGGTGTTCATGCGCGCCTCCGGGGCGCTCCTGGTCGTCCTGATCTTCGGGCACCTGTTCGTCAACCTGATGACGGGCGACGGCGTGCACTCGATCGACTTTGGTTTCGTCGCCGGCAAGTGGGCCAATCCCGTATGGCAGGTTTGGGATCTGCTCATGCTCTGGCTCGCCATGATCCACGGCACCAATGGTGTCCGGACGATCATCAACGACTACGCGGAACGGGACGGTACTCGGATCGTCCTCAAGTCCGCGCTCTTCCTCGGGTTCGCGATCGTCGTCGTGCTCGGAACCCTCGTGATTTTCACGTTCGACCCGTGCCCCACGAACTCCCCGGCGGATCTGCTGCCGTCGTTCTGCACAGCCTGACGAACGCCCGCTACTCGACTGAGCCAGGAGGCATCGAACCTGATGCAGACCCACGAATACGACGTCGTCATCGTCGGCGCTGGGGGCGCCGGCATGCGCGCGGCGCTGGAAGCGTCCAGCGAAGTGCGCACGGCCGTCATTTCCAAGCTGTACCCCACCCGGTCCCACACCGGCGCAGCGCAGGGTGGCATGTGCGCCGCCCTCGCCAACGTCGAGGAGGACAACTGGGAATGGCACACCTTTGACACGGTCAAGGGTGGCGACTACCTCGTCGACCAGGACGCCGCCGAGACGATGGCCAAGGAAGCCATCGACGCGGTGCTCGACCTGGAGCGCATGGGATTGCCCTTCAACCGGACGCCCGAGGGTCGCATCGATCAGCGGCGATTCGGCGGACATACCCGCAACCACGGTGAGGCCGCGGTCCGTCGCGCCTGCTACGCCGCAGACCGCACCGGACACATGATCCTGCAAACGCTCTACCAGAACTGCGTGAAGCAGAACGTCGAGTTCTACAACGAGTTCTACGTCCTGGACCTCATCACGGACCACGATCTGGCCCGCGACGACGTCCCGGACGGCGAAGAGGTCAACGCCACCGGCGTGGTCGCGTACGACCTCGCCACCGGCGAACTCCACGTCTTCCGGGCCAAGGCGATCGTCTTCGCCACCGGCGGTGCGGGCAAGATCTTCAAGACCACCTCCAATGCCCACACGCTCACGGGCGACGGGATGGCACTGGCCTACCGGCGGGGTCTTCCGCTGGAGGACATGGAGTTCTTCCAGTTCCACCCGACGGGCCTCGCCGGCTTGGGCATCCTGCTCTCGGAGGCGGCCCGTGGCGAAGGCGGCATCCTGCGGAACGCCGACGGCGAACGGTTCATGGAGCGGTACGCCCCGACGATCAAGGACCTCGCCCCCCGAGACATCGTGGCCCGGTCGATGGCCAACGAAGTCCGCGAGGGGCGCGGTGCCGGGCCGAACAAGGACTACGTCCTCCTCGACCTGACACACCTCGAGCCCGCACACATCGACGCCAAGCTTCCGGATATCACAGAGTTCGCCCGGACATATCTCGGCATCGAGCCCTATACGGAGCCGGTGCCCGTCTACCCGACCGCGCACTACGCGATGGGCGGCGTGCCGACCAACGTCGAGGGGGAAGTGCTCCGCAACGGACATGACGTCGTTCGCGGCCTGTACGCCGCCGGCGAAGTCGCCTGCGTCTCGGTGCACGGCTCCAACCGGCTGGGCACCAACTCGCTCCTGGACATCAACGTTTTCGGCAAGCGGGCCGGCCGAGCCGCAGCCGCCTACGCCAAGACCGCGACCCTGCGCGAGCTGCCCGAGGACCCGGCGGCCGCCGTCGTGGCCGAACTCGAGGAGATGCGCAACCGTCCCGACGGCGAACGCGTCGCCGACGTCCGCAAGGCGCTCCAGGAGACGATGGACGCCAACGCCCAGGTCTTCCGGACCGGCGATTCCCTCGCCCAGGCCCTCGAGGACATCAAGGTTCTCCAACGGCGGTACCGCAAGGTCTCGGTCCAGGACAAGGGCAAGCTCTTCAACACCGACCTCTTGGAGGCCATCGAGTTGGGGTTCTTGCTCGACATCGCCGAGGTCTGCGTGATCGGCGCGCTGAACCGCAAGGAATCTCGCGGTGGGCACTATCGGGAAGACTTCCCGGACCGCGACGATGCCCACTACATGCTGCACACCATGGCCTACCGTCGCCCGGAGGCCGCCAGCGACACCGCGGACGGCCACCAGGCCGGCTACTTCGACCATGTGGCCAGGTTCGATGGCTACAAGGTCGTGCTGGGCTCCAAGCCCGTGACCCAGACCCGGTACGAGCCGATGGAGCGTAAGTACTGATGACCGCCACTCTCGAGAATCCCGCAGGCGCCGGGAAGGTCGGGGAGATCCCTACCTTCCAGGTCACACTCCGCATCCGCCGCTACTCCCCCGAGTCAGCGCACGGTGAGGAGTCCTACTGGGACGACTTCACCATCACTGCTCATGGCACGGACCGCATCCTCGATGCGCTGCACAAGATCAAGTGGGAGCACGACGGTTCGCTCACGTTCCGCCGGTCCTGCGCCCACGGCGTGTGCGGTTCGGATGCCATGCGGATCAACGGTCGCAACCGCTTGGCCTGCAAGACGTTGCTCAAGGACGTCAACCCCGACAAGCCGATCACCGTGGAACCCATCAAGGGTTTGCCCGTGGTCAAGGACCTCGTGGTCGACATGGAGCCGTTCTTCGCGTCCTACCGGGAAGTCATGCCCTTCCTGATCACCACCGGTAACCAGCCGAGCAAGGAACGCATCCAATCCGCGGCCGAGCGCGCACGCTTCGACGACACGACCAAGTGCATCCTCTGCGCCTGCTGCACCACCTCCTGCCCGGTCTTCTGGACGGACGGGCAGTACTTCGGCCCGGCGGCGATCGTGAACGCACATCGGTTCATCTTCGACTCCCGTGACGAAGGCGGCACACAGCGTCTCGACATCCTCAACGACAAGGAGGGCGTCTGGCGCTGCCGCACAACCTTCAACTGCACAGACGCCTGCCCCCGTGGCATTGAGGTCACCAAAGCGATCCAGGAGGTCAAGCGGGCGATGATCACCCGCGCCTTCTAGTCGGCTCGGAACGAGTTCAACCAGAACGCCAGTGCGATTCGCACTGGCGTTCTGTGTTCTCCCGTCCCCGCCCCGCCGCTAGAAAGCGCCGAGGGCGAACTGCCGCTGCGGGCGCCACTGGTTATCGGTCCCATGCGCATACAGGTGGATGTGCTCGACCGGGAACTGCGCCTCATAGCTCGCCATCGCCTCGAAGGCACTGTCCAGGTTGACCTCAGGGACCTCATGGGCAACGGTGACATGGGGGTGGTAGTTGAAGCGCAGATCCTGCCGCAGCGGCCCGGAGCGCACGGCCCTCTCCAACTGCTCACATTCTGCGATGCCCTCGACGACCTGAACGAAAACCACCGGCGAGATGGGCCGGAAGCTTGCACTCCCCCGCAGATGAACCCGGAAAGGACCCGCGTTGCGGGCCACCGACGTCAGATGCTCCTCGGCCACGCCCAGGTGATCATCCGCGACCACGGTGGGACCCAACAAGGTGATGTGTGGCGGGATCAAGCAGGCCAGTGGATCACCCGCCTCCTCCCGCGCTTGCTGGAGCTGGCTACGAAACGGTTCTGGGATCGCGATGGCGACACCGATCCGAGTGCTCCCGGGGGGGGCTTCGGGAAGGTTCATCGTGGTGCGCCAACCCGAGCGCGTCTGGGGATCAACCCCAGCCGGTCGACAATGCGGTCCATCGTCGCCACGGCCATCTCCGCCGCGCGGTCGGCGCCACGCTCCAGGACAGCGTCGAGTTCGGCCGGGTCAGCCAGGTAGCTGTTGGCCCGCTCCTGGAAGGGGGTCAAGAAGTCCACCACGATCTCGGCAAGGTCCACCTTGAGATGGCCGTAACCCTTCCCGGCGTAGTCGTCGACAATGGCGGGGATCTCCCGGCCGGTCAACGCCGAGTAGATCGTCAGGAGGTTCGAGACCCCTGGCTTCTCTACCGCGTCGAACCGGATCTCGGTCTCCGAATCGGTCGCCGCTGACCGAATCGCCTTCGCCGCTGCCTTCGGGTCGTCCAGCAGCCAGATGGCGCCCTTGCCGCCAGACGTGGACTTGCTCATCTTGGCACCCGGAACCTGCAGGTCGTAAATCTTGGCGTCGGCACGCACGATGTACGGGTCCGGAACCACCGCTGTTCCGTCGCCGTAACGAGAGTTGAGGCGCTCGGCAAGGTTACGGGTCAGTTCAAGGTGCTGGCGTTGGTCCTCACCCACCGGCACCAATGCGGCGTCGTACAGCAGGATGTCCGCAGCCATCAACACGGGGTACGTGAACAGACCGACCGTGGTGCCCTCGGCACCCTGTTTACTCGACTTGTCCTTGAACTGAGTCATCCGGCTGGCTTCACCGAAACCAGTCTGACAGGACAACAGCCAGGCAAGTTCCGCGTGCTGAGCCACGTGGGATTGGACGAAGAGCACAGACCGCTCCGGGTCGACCCCGCCGGCCAGATACTGCGCGGCCGTCCGCCGAGTCCGTTCGCGAAGCCGGGCCGGGTCGGGGTTCACCGTGAGGGCATGAAGGTCGACGACGCAGTACAGCGCCTCATACGTTTCTTGGAGGGCCACCCAATGTCGAAGGGCACCGATGTAGTTGCCGAGGTGCAGAGAGTCCTCCGTCGGCTGCATGCCGGAGAAGATGCGGGGTGCGACCGGCGGCGAACTGGCGACACGAGCTTCGGATGGAGCAGCGGACGCTCCGAGTGGGACCTCGTTAGACATCTGCTCATGATGCCAGGTCCGCGCCATCGGGACCGAATCTCTCAGGTCGCCTCATCGTCGAACGGCGCTGGCCCATCCGTCGACGCGGCAGACACCCGGGGGGTCGACGAGCCGGCGGAAGGAGGCGGTTCGAGGAGCGCATCCCGCACGATTCGGCGCGGATCGTACTGTCGCGGATCGAGTTTGGACCAATCGATGTCCTTCATCTCCGGGCCGAGCTCACTGTCGACGCGTGCCTTGGCTTCACCCAGGAGGTCGCGGGCGCGCCGCACCAGGCCACCAAGCTGTTCCGCATAGCGCGGCAGCCGCTCAGGCCCGATGACAATCACGGCCAGGAGCAGCAGAACGAGCGCCTCGCCTCCGTTGATCCCGAAGAACACGTCGCCAGACTACTCGCTTGTCACCTCGTCCAAGACAACCCGGACGTCCCGCTCATTGGTTCCAGTGCGTACCTTGAGGGTCACACTGTCTCCTGGTGCCTTGGCGCGAATCGCCACGATCAACTCGTCGGAGTAGGTGACCGGCCGCCCGTCGATGGACAAAATGATGTCGCCGGCTTTGATGCCAGCCTTGTCCGCCGGGCCACCATTGGTCACCGGTGGCTTCCCGTCGATGGCTTCCGTCGCCACGCGCACACCCTCGCCCTGGTAGCGCGAATCGAGCACCACCCCGATCACCGGGTAGGTGGCCTCGCCGTCGTTGATGAGTTCCTCAGCCGTCCGCCGGACCTGGTTCGACGGGATGGCGAATCCCAGCCCGATCGACCCGGTCGCAGAAGTCGCCCCCGGTGGCTGCGCGATGGCCGAGTTGATGCCGATCACTTCACCCACGGCGTTGACCAACGGCCCACCCGAGTTGCCCGGGTTGATCGCTGCGTCGGTCTGGATGGCATCGATGAACGCGGTTCGCGCGGACTCGCCGGCCTGGACGGGCCGGTGCAGAGCACTCACGATGCCGGTGGTCACCGTGCCGTTGAGGCCCAGCGGAGCCCCCACGGCGACAACCGGGTCCCCGACCACCACCTTGTCCGAGTCACCCAGTGTCAGCGGCGTCAGCCCGGTCTCCTTGACCCGGACGACCGCAAGGTCATAGTCCGCGGTGCTCCCCACCAGCGTCGCCGTGCTTTCGTGGCCGTCGGCGAAGAGCACGACGATCTTGCCGTCGGGTCCGCGATCGGCCACCACGTGGTTGTTGGTCAGGATGTAGCCGTCGGACCGAAGTACGAAACCGGATCCGGTGGCGACGCCGTCCGCACCATCGACCTGAAGCGCCACCACACTCGGCAGCGCCTTGTTCGCGATATCTGCGACCGAGCCTTCGGCCCGCTCGATAGTCACATCAGCGGACCGCGGTAGCTGTACGGATGCTGGCGTGTCGTCGTCCAGGAGGCGTTCGGCGCCGATCCCACCCACAGCGCCAGCAGCCAAGGCCAAGACCGCCACACCGGCGAAGGCGGCCGCACGAGACCCGGCGCGACGGCGCCGAGGTGTCTCGGACATGGCAGGCGGCGCTACCCCCCACGGGCCGGCCGGGACCCCCTGATCCGGCTGACTCCCGGGAGCTGGTGGGGGGGCCATCGACTCGGTGGGTTGCGGTACTGGCAGCTGGGGCGTCACCGGTCCTTGCGCTAAGGGTCCAGCAACCGACACGGCCGGCGGGTAAGACGGCGGAATCGGGTCTGTTCCCCGGTACGACGACGGGGGTCTGAACGGCGAGGGCGTTTGCGGAGTGCCCCCGGCCGGAACGACTGGGGGCGGGTTCCCCGGCGCATCCGGTTGCGGACCCGGGGCCGCATCGTCGGTGGGCGGCTGGGCCGAACCAGTTGGCTGCCACGGGCCGGTGGTGGGATCGCTCATGGGGACCGCAAAGCTCCTGTCATGGTGGTCCAGCCTCGCTGAATGCGCGCCGGGACCCCGGAATCGTAATCTCGCGCGGGGAATGCCGCCACGACTTGCTCGATATCGGCACGATCCGCATCGGCGACGATGTCAACCACCGTCGCACCCGACTGCCACACCACGTGCCACGGCTCAGCAGACAGGACGTAAACCTCGCGGCCCTCGACATCCCACGTGGAGAGGCCAGCCAACGAGGACACGTCGAGTCGACCCACCTGCTCGCGCACCACGATGTCCGCGGAAGTATCGCCCGTCGCGGTCAGATCGACCTCCAGCACGGCACCTTCCGATTCCAGCCGGGTAACCGCCACGGCGTAGCCCGCGGGGAAGCCGGCCGGCTCGGTCCACCCGTTCTTGCGCATCCATTCCAGCGTGGTGGCGGGTTTGGAGTCTGTGGCCACCACATCGATTCCGGGCGCCACGGGAGTGTCGGCGCCGGCCCGGCCCAGCACCGTGAGTGGGTCGGCCGGATGGGCATTCGGGACGACGATGGGAGTGTCGCCGAGAGCGAAGAGCCCGACCGCGACAAGCAGTCCGGCCCCCACGAACACCCCGAGGACCCGCCGTCGCACCCCACCGGACTCCGCCACGCTGCCCGCACCACGAGGCAGTGGGACGGAGGTGGACGTCAGCGGGTCGTAGGTAGGACCGGGTCGTTTGGGTGGAGGGGGGCAAAGGTTGTCCGAAAGCGCCAGCAGGCGAGTGGTGAGGTCAGGGGCGGGCAGGATGTCCCCAGCCCCGGCGAGCGCCTGCCGGGCAGCTCGCGCCGCCGCGAGCTCGGCCGCACACGGCGGGCAGTGCACGACGTGCACCATGGCCCGCTCAGCTTCGACCACGCTCAGCTGTCCGTCTGCCAACGCCGTGACCCGCGCGCCCAGGTGTGCCATCAGGGCTGCCTGGAATCCACCGGGATCGATGTCCCCGGCATCGGATGGTCCACCGGGCCACGGTGGGCGAGCGCAGTCCGAAGCTGCGCCCGAGCCCGGTGGATCCGGGAGCGAACCGTTCCGAGCTTGATTCCGAGTGTGACCGCGATCTCCTCGTAGCTCAGCCCTTCGATGTCGCAAAGCACCACGGCTGCGCGGTAGTCGGGCGACAACGCATCGAGGGCCTGCTGTACATCGTGATCCAGGTTCGCGTGCTCGAAACCGCGCTCCGGCTCGGCCCGATCGCCCCGCATCGCATACTGGTCGGCTTCCTCGCCCATCGCATCCATGCGAATCCGCTGCTTACGCCGGACCTGGTCGAGAAAGAGATTTGTGGT
Source organism: Cellulomonadaceae bacterium (assembly GCA_031551755.1). Lineage (GTDB taxonomy): Bacteria > Actinomycetota > Actinomycetes > Actinomycetales > Cellulomonadaceae > JAVBMU01. Next base: position 42,121 of record JAVBNE010000058.1, read on the forward strand.
GATCCGGTGCAACCACCCCTCGAAGGTGCCTGGCGTGTAGGTCGCGAGAGATCGGAAGACGCGGATGAAAACCTCTTGAGTGAGGTCCTCCGCGTCGTAGCGGTTGCCTGTCAGCCGGTAAGCCAGGCGATAAACGCGCGTCGAGTTCTCACGCACCACTTGGTCCCAGGACGGCGCGACCCACGGTTGCTCCCCGCCTGCGGCTTGTTCGAGCTGGTCCTGAGTCACAGTCATCATCGTTCCAGACAACGGCGCACACCGGGGCCTTGTTCCCGCCGCGCTGAACGACCTCTCCGGATGCCCCCGCGAGCCACCACAAATCGTCCACAAACGCACCTGCGCGTATGTAGAGCGGCATGCCGGGTACGATCGGTCACGCACACGCCGATGCCCACTCGAACATGCGGAGGTCGATCATCGACGTCGGAGGCGACTTTTATCGCGCCAAGGCCGCGAACTGGGTGTACTGCGAGGAGTTCGTCCCGGAAGACGATGTCCTCCTGGGAGCCCGAGACCGCGCGGCCGAACTCGGCTGCCCCGCCGTCCTACCGGGCGTCGGAGCGCTCCTCAGCGCGCTCGCGGAAGCTCTGGGCGCTCGGTCAGTCGTCGAAATCGGGACCGGTGCGGGTGTCGCGTCCGTGTGGCTGCTGCGAGGCATGCCCGCCGATGGCGTTCTCACCACGATCGACATCGAGGCCGATCATCTACGCGCCGCCAAAGAGGCCTTCGCGGAAGCTGGGATCGCCACCAGCCGGACCCGCGTGATCACCGGCCGCGCCGGCGACGTCCTTCCCCGGCTCACCGACGGCGGCTATGACCTGGTCCTGATCGGCGCAGATGTGCACTCCTACCTGGACTATGTGGAGCAGGCACTGCGGCTGCTGCGCCGCGGCGGGATCCTGGCTCTCGACGGCGCGCTGGCACAGGACCGGGTCGCCGACCCCGCACGGCGGGATGAAGCCACCACCATCGTGCGCGAGACAGCCCGACGGCTCCGCGACGATGACCGGGTGTCGCCGGCACTGATTCCTTCCGGAGACGGCCTGCTGCTGGCGGTCCGGCGCTAGCGGTCCAGGGGGCGTCAGTCGATTTGCCGGTGGACGCCGTCCAGACCTCGCGCTAGCTCAGCGCGGCCAGGAAGGCCACCAGCAAGCGCGCGCCGTAACCAGTGGCACCTTCGGTCACCTCATGCCTGCTTGTGGTCGCCCGGGCCGGGCCGGCGATATCGAGGTGCACCCAGGGCAGCCCGCCTGTGAACTCCGCCAGGAAGAGTGCCGCAGTGATCGACCCCCCACCCGGAGAGTCGATCGGGACGTTACGCAGATCCGCGACCTCCGAACGCAGAGCCGGCAGGTACTCCCGGACCAACGGCATCCGCCACACGGCCTCGCCCGTCTGCGCCGCTGCGTGCTCAAGCGCCTGCGCCAACTCGTCATCGGTCGCGAATGCCGCCGCCATCCCCCGCCCCAGGCCCAGTGTCGCCGCTCCGGTCAATGTCGCAACGTCCACGAGCAGATCTGGTTCGAGGTCACGCACCGCGTAGCTCAGCCCGTCGGCCAGGACCAGCCTGCCCTCGGCATCAGTATCGCCGATCTCGACTGTCCGTCCGCCAAGGGTCCGCAGCACGTCGGCGGGCCGATACGACTCCCCGCCGAAATGGTTCTCGGCCAACGGCAGCACCGCCGTCACGCGATGGGGCAGACCGGCCTCCGCGGCGGCGATAACGGTCGCAAGGGCAACCGCCGCACCAGCCATATCCGTCTTCATCGTGACCATGGACTCGCGGGGCTTGATCGAGATACCACCCGTATCGAAAGTGATCCCCTTACCGACCAGCACCACGTGACGGGAAGATGCGGGAGGCACGTACCGCAGAACGACGACGTGCGGGGGGCTGACGGACCCCGCACCGACCGCCAACACGGCTCCGAAACCCTGCGCGGCCAACTCCTTCGGTCCGAGCACGGTCACATCCAGGCTGGCCGCACGACCGAGGGTCGACGCCTGGTCAGCGAACCATGCCGGGTTCTTGATGTTCGAAGGAGTATTCGTCAAGTCACGGACGAGCCACGTCGCGCGGGCGGACCGCTGGGCAGCCTCGACTCCCGCTTCGCTCGCACCGACGAGCAGCAGCCGGGCGGCCGCAGGCTTCACCTTGTCCGCCCCGGAACCGATACGCGGTGGCTGGTAGGCAGCGAGGAGGTAACCCTCCGCGAAGGCGGAGACTTCCGCCTGCTCAGCGCCATCCGTCACAGCACACAGCACGTGATCTAGCCCGCGGCTTGCACCAGCGAGGGCGGCGCCGGCCTGACGCAGGTCCCGAATCGTTCCGGCACCGATGCCGAGCAAGATAATGCGACGGGGTAGATCCGACCAAGGAAAGGCGTCACCTCCGGCATGGGCCATCGGCAAGTCGACCGTCGCCACGTCGCCGGCCGTGCCCGCGAAGGCGGACCCCCCGGTACGATCCGCGAGTTCGGCCAGATCGATGCCGTAACGCATCGCGACTTCGACGGTCCCAGTCCGGGGTTGAACACCCTCCCCCTCCTCCGGCGCGGGTGCGACGGCAACGACGACGGCACTCACCGCCGGGTCGCCGCCCCACTCGAGAGTCGCGAGCGACCCTGGCAGTGCTTCGATATCAGGAAGGACCTGAGGAGTGTCCACCGCCGTCGACGGCACCCGAGCAGCCAATCAGCCCACCACGGCTTGCAGCGCCTCGCCCAACTCGCTCGCCTCGGTGGCATTGAGTTCCACCACGAGTCGGCCACCCCCTTCGAGGGGTACGCGCATCACGATGCCGCGGCCTTCCTTGGTGACCTCCATCGGGCCGTCACCCGTACGTGGCTTCATCGCGGCCATTGGTGGCTCTCCGTTCCTAGTGCCTCATGTGTGCCTTCGACAGTCGGTACGGCGCAGGGCGACTCACCGCCCGTTCCCGCGCCCGACCACCAAGGACGCCTGCGCCCATTCTAGTTCACGCCACGGCTCGTCCCGGGACGCGCCGTGGCGTGACACCGTCATGGCGGCCAACCCGAGGGTGGTGTGAGCCGCCACAAACCCCACACCCACCAGCATTGACCAATGATTGACGCGACAATGACCAACCACAACCACGCTCGCGAACGGGTCCACCCAATGGTGACCGCCCCCAGCGGAAAGGCGAGAAGAAGAAAGCGGTACAGACTGGTGGACAGTGGCACCGCCATCGCGAGGTAACCGAGATAGGCACCCGACCACGCCTGCATCTCCGGACCGAGGCGTCGCGCCACCGGGCTCAAAATGAGCACCACAGTCGCGATCAGCACAGCAGCCAGGATCCAGGGTCCGACCGGACCGCCGAGCCAGCGGGCCACACCGAACCACGGCAGGAACGGCTGCATCGCGTCGGCACCGCGCCAAGCCGCCTGCGTTCGCAGATAACCATCGGGGTCGCCGGTCACCCATCCGCACCACGCCGGCCACATCAGGCCACTCGCCAGCGACACTACGAAGAGCGCGCCGAGCCGCAGGACGTCACGACTCCGCACTGCTCCGGCGCGTATCCGCATGATCGCGTGCCACAACACCACCGCTGCGATCGGCAGTGCCACCGCCCGGGTGAGCCCGAGGAGTAGCACCGTCACCATGGCCCACTCGTATCGCCTTCGGAAGACAAGGAGCAGCGTCAGGGCGATCAGCAGCAGCGCCAAGGACTCCGTGTAGGCCACCTGCATGACAACAGCGGTGGGGAAGAACGACACGACCGCCACGGTCGCCAACGGCAACCCCGGCCGCTTACGCACCGCCCGGGTGGCTGCGACAGTCACCAACCGGTGGATCACGAGCATCGCCGCCGCACCACTGAGCAACGCGAGCAGCGGAGCCCACAGTTCCCAGCCCCACCCGGTCAGAGCGTCGAGGAAACGCACGAGCATGGGAAACAGGGGGAAGAACGCCCAGCGATTCTGCCGCACCACGCCGTCGGCACCTGTGGGAAGGAACTCCGGGTATCCGTAGTCGTAGATCTCCTGGTACCACGACCCATCCCACGGCAACGCCACATAAGACATGTAGGACGGGTGCGCGGAGGTCCAGGCCGTCGCCTCCTGGGTCCGCGCCACGACCAGCAGGATGACTGCCGTGGCCACCCGCGCCAGACCATAGACGACCAAGGTCTGCACCCACCCGGGCCACGACCGCCACCCGGACAAGCTCTTGCCCACACGCACGACCAGCGCCTGCGGGACCCCACCCTTCTCAGGCGAGCCCACCGAATCAGGTCCACTCGTCGAATTGGCGACCTCCGGGCGCGTCCTATCGCTCATTCCAGTCCCCGCCTGGGGGCATGCGGCGCACGTTCTCCGCGAATAACCGCGATCATGTCGAGTGCCCGCCGGGTCGCCGCAACGTCGTGGGTGCGAAACACCCGCGCCCCCAGCCATGCGGCGACGGCCGTCGCAGCCAACGTGCCTTCCAGCCGGTCCCCGACAGGCAGGCCTAGGGACTCCCCCACAAAATCCTTGCGGGACAGGGCCATCAGTACCGGGAAACCCAGATCCACCAGCGCAGCGGTGCGGCGCACCAGATGAACCGAGTGCCACGTATTCTTGCCGAAATCGTGGGTGGGGTCGACCAGGACGCTCCCCGCCGGGACACCGCATTCGACCGCGCGGGCGGCTGCTGCGGTCAGCGTCGACAGGACATCCTGGAGCACCCCATCCCGCGGATCGGGGGGGTCGCCGTGGGCCGGGTAGGCCACCCGCACCGGATCGGTGCGCGGCACCGCCCCACCCGTATGCGAACACACCACCCCTACCCCACCTTCCCCGGCGACTTCGACGAGGTCGGGATCGTAACCGGACCACGTGTCGTTGAGGAGATCCACGCCGGCGTCGACGGCCGCGCGTGCGACCTCCGCCCGCCAGGTGTCCACGCTGATCAGGAAATCGGGCAACACTCTTCGCACCCGGGCGACGAACGGCACCACCCGGGCGATCTCCTCGGCCGCCGTCACCCGCGGCCCGACCCCGGCACGGACGCCACCGACGTCGAGGATGTCGGCGCCTTCCTCCCATGCTTGAACAGCCGCACTCAGCGCCACCTGGTCGTCGAGCTGCCGGGCACCCGGGTAGAAGGAGTCGTCCGTCCGGTTGACAATCGCCATGACCACGGGCCGATCGAATCGCCGACCCCGCAGGACCAAGGGCGCCGCTGCGGCCGGCACGCCGACGGGGAGTCGCACCCCGGGCAACGAACCAGCTGCGACCTCGCTCATTCCCCGGTTGCCAACCGATCCTGGGCCAAGCCATTCGCGCGCAGCTCAGCGCATCGCGCCAAGACGTAATCCACGGCCTCGGCGGGGTCATCACACACATGAACCAGATCGAAGTCGGTGGGAGAGATGACCCCCCTGCCGACCACCGAGGTGCGCACCCACTCCAACAGCCCGGCCCAGTAGCCGCGGTCGACCAGGGCGATCGGGAACTGTGTCACCTTCTGAGTCTGCACCAGAGTGAGGGCTTCGAAGAGTTCATCGAAAGTACCGAAACCGCCCGGGAGAACGATGAAGCCCTGGGCATACTTCACGAACATGGTCTTACGGGCGAAGAAGTAGCGGAAATGGACCCCAAGGTTCACATATGCGTTCATCCCCTGCTCGAAGGGCAGCTCGATTCCCAGGCCTACCGAGGTACCCCCGGCCTCCGTGGCACCCTTGTTGGCCGCCTCCATCACCCCGGGTCCACCGCCCGTGATGACCGCATAGCCGGCCTCGGCGAGCAGGCGGCCGACATCCTCAGCAAGCGCGAAGTCGCGGTGATCGCGGCGGGTGCGCGCCGACCCGAACACGGACACCGCCGGCCCGAGCTCCGCGAGCGCGCCGAAACCCTCCACGAACTCACTCTGGATCCGCAAGACCCGCCAGGGGTCCGAATGCACCCAGTCGGCCTGGCCACGCGAATCGAGCAGGCGCTGATCGGTTGTCTGCGCCGGAATCTGATCGCCCCGCAGGATCACGGGTCCCTTGCGATACCCGCGCCCTACCTGGGCCACTCCGTCATCGGTCATGGGGATGAGCCTAAAGCGGTAGCGGGGCGCCCGAGAGCCATGACCCCAAGGCGTCTTTGCACAAGTACAACTGCGCGAGCGGGCAGCGTTCGTCGTCGGCATGGGCGAGGAGCGGGTCCCCCGGCCCGAAGTTCACCGCGGGGATGCCGAGTTCCGCGAACCGCGCCACATCCGTCCATCCGTATTTCGGCGCCGGGGAGCCCCCGGTCACGGATAGGACGGCGGCCGCGAAGTCGGCCGCCAACGGGTCGTCGAGTCCCGGCCGCGCGCCTGGTGCGGAGTCGGTGAGCATCACCTCGTATCCGGCGAAGACCTCCCGCACGTGGGCCAACGCCTCCTGCTCAGAATGCGCTGGGGCGAAGCGGTAGTTGACCGACACCACGCAGGAGTCCGGAATGACGTTGCCGGCGACGCCGCCCCGTATCCCGACGGCGGACAGCCCCTCGCGGTAGACCAGTCCATCGACCTCGACCTCGGCGGGACGGTACGCGGCCAGCCGGGCCAACACCTCGTGGGCCCCATGGATGGCGTTCTGCCCCATCCAGGACCGAGCCGAATGGGCGGTCCGTCCCGGCACCGCGACATCGACCCGCAGAGTGCCATTGCAGCCCCCCTCAAGCCCGGCATTCGTTGGTTCGGCGAGGACGGCGAAATCTGCCGCCAGCAGTTCGGGATGTGTCCGCGCGAGCCGGCCGAGGCCGTTGAGCTCGGCGGCCACCTCCTCGTGGTCGTAGAACACCCAGGTGATGTCCTGGGCCGGCGAGGCCAGCTCAGCCGCGAGCCACAGCGCGACCGCCACGCCGCCCTTCATGTCGACGGTCCCCCGTCCCCACACCTCGGCTTGGGCGCCCTCGCCGAGCAGGCGGGTCGGCAGGTTCGGCGGGTCGGTGAGCGGCACCGTGTCGAGGTGCCCCGCCACGATGACCCGCCGGTCGCGACCCAACCGAGTCCGTGCGACCACGGCATCGCCGTCCCGCACGACCTCCAGGTGGGGATAACGGCGCAGGGCCGACTCCACCAGATCCGCGAGCGGAGCTTCGGCACCACTGACCGAGGGCACATCGCACAACGCCCTGAACAGCACGGACAGATCAGCGGTGAGATCCAGCGCGGGTCCCGTTGTGGTCACCGGACCACCCTACCGGCGGCGGTTAGGGTTGGCGTATGACCCCGACCCCACGTATCGCCTGGGCCGACGGCCTCGCCACAGTCGCCTTCGACGGCACCACCCTGGACGTCTGGTATCCATCCCCCGCACTGGGTGGGCCGACCACCGACGGCCCGCAGGCTCCCGCCGAGCTGACTGCCCTCACCCGCACGGACGATGACCGGCGGGTCCGCGTGGAGGTCGTCCGGACCGTGATCGATCTCGACTCCGCGCCCGTGGACGCCGCTGACGCCTACCTGCGCCTGCATCTGCTGTCCCACCGGCTCGTGGCACCGCACGGCCTGTCGCTCGATGGCATCTTTGGGCGCCTGGCGAATGTGGTGTGGACCGACGCGGGACCGTGCGCGGTGGACGGCTTCGAGGAGACCCGCTGGCGATTGCGCGCCGCCAACGGGCGGGCCGTGACCGTCTATGGAGTCGACAAGTTCCCCCGGATGGTCGACTACGTCGTGCCCACCGGTATCCGAATCGCCGATGCCGACCGCGTCCGGCTCGGCGCCCACCTGGCCCCAGGCACCACGGTCATGCACGAAGGATTCGTGAACTTCAACGCAGGAACCCTGGGCACCTCCATGGTCGAGGGCCGGATCTCCGCCGGTGTCGTGGTCGGGGACGGCTCCGACGTCGGTGGCGGGGCCTCGATCATGGGCACCCTGTCCGGTGGCGGCACCCAGGTGATCTCCGTGGGCAAGCGCTGTCTGCTCGGTGCGAACTCCGGACTCGGCATCCCGTTGGGCGATGACTGTGTCGTGGAGTCGGGTCTCTACGTGACTGCCGGGACGAAGGTGCGGGTCATCGGCCCGGATGGTGGCGAGCAGATCATTAAGGCTCGCGACCTGGCCGGCCGGGACAACCTACTGTTCCGGCGGCATTCGCTCACCGGTGCTGTCGAAGCCGTGTCGCGCACCGGTCAGGGCATCACGCTCAACGCCTCGTTGCACGCGAACTGATGGCGTTTTCGCCTACCAGCGGTTCCCCGGCGGCCGTCCACCAGCAGCGTGCATCGCCCGCACGGCGCCGGCGCCAACGACGCCGACTGCGGCGGACGGTTGCCGGCGTGCTGATCGTCGGCATCGTCGCCACGGTCGGTGTGGTCTTCGCACTCAACCACCTGAGCGAGGGACCACCACGGGCCGACGGCTGTTCCGCTGCCGGTACCGATCGCGAGTGGGACCTGTCGGTCGCACAGGCGGACAACGCTGCCCTGGTCGCCCTCACCGCCGTCCGGCGCGGATTGCCGGCACGGGCAGCCACCATCGGTATCGCTACGGCCATGCAGGAGTCGAAGCTGATCAACATCGCCTACGGCGACCGGGACTCGCTCGGGCTCTTCCAGCAACGACCCTCCCAAGGCTGGGGCACGGCCGCCCAGGTCCAAGACCCCGTCTACGCCACGAACGCCTTCTACGACGAGCTGGCCACCGTCGAGGGCTACGAGACGATGGAGATCACCGACGCGGCGCAGGCGGTCCAGAGATCGGCGTTTCCGGAAGCGTATGCGCGCCATGAGCTGCGGGCCCGCGCCTGGGCCTCGGGGCTCACCGGATACACGCCGGCGGCGATCACCTGTCAGCTCGGCGCGCCGGACACCGCCGCGACCGACGGAACCGCGACCCTGCGCACCCGGATCGAACGCGATCTCGGCACACTCCCCCAGACCGCGACCGCCTCGGGGGTGACCGTGGACGCCCGCGGCTTGGTGGCCGACGATCCGGCCCGGGCCGCCTGGGCAGTGGGCCAATGGGCCGTGGCGACCGCCCACGCGACGGGCGCCGACTCCGTCCAGGTCACAGACCATCGCTGGTCACGCGAGACGGGCGAGTGGCAGCAGGTTTCCGAGGAAGCCCCCGTCACCGGGCACGTGCGCATCGCTACGGCCGGCGACTGAACACCAGTCACCGGCCGTAGCGTGCGGTCCTGACGGTCGGCCGCGAGCGCGGCCGACCGCCCGCTCAGCGGTCTTCGAGGGCGACGTACTCCCGCCGCGTGGCACCCGTGTAGACCTGCCGCGGGCGACCGATCTTCGTCTGCGGGTCTTTCGTCATCTCCCGCCACTGGGCGATCCACCCGGGCATCCGGCCCAGAGCGAACAGCGGTGTGAACATTGCCGGCGAGAAGCCCATCGCCTTGTAGATGAGCCCGGTGTAGAAGTCCACGTTCGGGTAGAGCTTGCGCTCCACGAAGTAGTCGTCGCCGAGGGCGATCTCCTCGAGGCGCATCGCGATGTCCAGCAGCTGATCCTGTTTGCCGAGGCCTGCCAGCACCGCATCGGCGCTCTGCTTCACGATGGCCGCGCGCGGGTCGTAGTTCTTGTAGACCCGGTGGCCGAATCCCATCAGCCGGACACCGTCCTCCTTGTTCTTCACCTTGGCCATGAAGGTGTCGACGTCGTACTCGGCGTTCGCGATCTTGTCGAGCATCGTCAGCACGGCCTCGTTCGCACCGCCGTGCAGCGGGCCGGACAGGGCGTTGATCCCCGAGGCGACCGAGGCATAGAGGTTCGCCTGCGAGGAACCGACGACGCGAACCGTTGACGTCGAGCAGTTCTGCTCGTGGTCCGCGTGCAGGATCAGCAGGCGGTCCAATGCCTCGGTGATCACCGGGTCCGCGTCATAGCGTTCGTAGGGGGTCGCGAAGGTCATTCGGAGGAAGTCCTCGACGTATCCCCGCGAGTAGTCCGGGTAGAGCAGCGGCTCGCCCACCCGGCGCCGGTGCAGATAGGAGGTGATGGTGCGGGACTTGGCGAGCAGCATGACAGTGGCCAGATCGACCGCCTCGTCGTCGCTCGTGTCCAGGGACTCCGGGTAGAAGGTTGCCAGCGCGTTGACCGCCGAGGCCATGACCGCCATCGGGTGGCCAGTTCGCGGGAAGGTCCCCATGAAGGTGCGGAAGTCCTCGTGCACCAGGGTGTGCCGGTTCACCCGGTTGACGAAGGACTCCAGGGCGGGCGCACTCGGCAACTCGCCGTAGATCAGCAGGTAAGCGACTTCCAGGAAGGTGGACTTGGCCGCCAGTTGGGAGATCGGGTAACCGCGGTAGCGGAGCACACCTTCATCGCCGTCGATGTAGGTGATGGCCGACTCGCAGGAGGCGGTGTTCATGAAACCGGGGTCGACGGTGACCAGACCGGTGTCCTTGAGTAGCGAGGCCACGACGATGCCGTCGTTTCCCTCCGTGGCATTGACGATCGGCAGGTCAACCGTTTGGCTGCCCACCTGCAGATTGACGGCCAGTTGCGTTGTGTCGGTCATAGAGCCTCCTTCAGGCGTGGACGGCAGTTGCCGTGGCAGTCACACCGCGCGGATCTCACCGATCGCGAGGTAGCGCTGTCGGGGCGACGGTACAGGGTGAATTCTCACCAGCCAACCCCACCGGGCGTCCATCTGTCTTGGTTTGGCGGTGATGCGCCTCACACCGCCTGAGACGGGCGACCTCAGACAGCGGCCAACCGCTGTGCGGCCTGGTCAACACGCTCGTCCGAGGCCGTCAGGGCCACCCGGACGTGCCCCGCGCCGGCCTCGCCGTAGAACGAGCCCGGACCGACCAGGATGCCCAGATCGGCCATCTTCGCCACCGTCTGCCAGCACGAAACCGCAGGCCCCTTCGGCCGTGCCCACAGGTAGAGGCCCGCCTCGCTGTCTTCGATGACCATCCCGGCAGCGGTCAGCGCGTCCACAAGCACCTCCCGTCGGCGGCCGTAGACCGCGCGCTGCGCGGCCACATGGGCGTCGTCGGCGAGCGCCGCCGCCATGGCCGCTTGAACCGGACCCGGAACGATCATGCCGAGGTGTTTGCGGGTCGCCAACAACCCCGCGACGAGGTCGCCATCCCCGGCGACGAAAGCCGCTCGGTAACCGGCCATATTCGACTGTTTGGACAGTGAGTAGGCCACCAAGAGGCCCTCATGACTGCCGTCGCACACAGCAGGATCGAGAATGCTGGGAACCCCCGAACGGGCGGACTCCCCGGCCCACGCCAGTTCGGCATAACACTCGTCGCTGACCACCACCGCGCCGACCGACCGCGCCGCCGCCACGATGCGGGCCAGCTCGGCAACACTCCGGACCTGCCCGGTGGGATTGGCGGGAGAGTTCACCCACACGAGCCGTACTCGGTCGAGGCCCGCCCAGGAGCCGACGTCATCGGCTGGGACGGGCGTGGCCCCGGCCAGCCGCGCACCTACGTCATAAGTTGGATAGGCAACTTCGGGGTGGACGACGACATCGCCGGAACCCAACCGCAGCAATGACGGTAAGAGTCCGACGAGTTCCTTGGAACCCAACGTCGGAAGGACGTTCACCGGGTCCAGCCGCGGCACCCCACGGCGACGGGCGAACCAGTCAGCGACGGCGGACCTCAGTGCCGGGGTGCCGTGGGTCATCGGGTAGCCATGGGCGTCGGCTGCCTGGGTCAACGCTTCCCTGATCAGGCTCGGCGTCGGGTCCACCGGCGTACCGACCGACAGGTCGACCAACCCGCCGGGATGGGCGGCGGCGCGCTGCGCGAACGGAACCAGAGAGTCCCAGGGATACTCAAGATCGAACGGTGCGAAGCCCACGGCCGATCAGGCCTGCGGGGGCAGCTCGGCGATCATCGGGTCATCCTTGTCGATCATCCCGAGCTTGGCCGCGCCACCCGGCGAACCGAGGTCGTCGAAGAACTCGACATTCGCCCGGTAGTAGTCGCTCCACTCCTGCGGTACGTCGTCCTCGTAGTAGATCGCCTCCACGGGGCAGACGGGTTCACAGGCGCCGCAGTCCACGCATTCGTCCGGGTGAATGTACAGCGACCGTTTACCCTCGTAGATGCAGTCCACCGGGCATTCCTCAATGCACGCCTTGTCCTTGACATCGACGCACGGCTGAGCGATCACATAGGTCACGTCAGTTGAACCTTTCGTCCAGTTACCCGCCCGGACACGACCACCGGACTACTCACTAGTATCGCTCAGGAGCCCATCGGCGAAACTCGCCCGGAACAGGATGGCCATGCCACTCGAATTAACGCCCTGGACGGACTTGACGCCCGGGACACGCGTCGTCGTGCGACGTCGGCTGAGCGCAGCACAGGCGGTCGAGTCCGGCAAGAAGGTGACCGACCTGATCGGGGTCGTCACCAAGGTGAATGACACCGTGGTCGTGCTGCGCCCGGATGCCGGAGGGCGAGCACCCTCCGGCGCTGACACGACCGATGAAGACACTGAGCAGACGATAGCGATCGCCGACATCGTGAAGGCAAAACGGATCCCCCCAAGACCGGAACGCCGCCGCTGACCGGCCCAGGTGGCGGGAGTGGCGTCGGCCAAGGTGCTGCGCGGGGGTCAGGCCAGGATCACGGCGTCGGCCTCCATCCGGACCACCGCACGGCCCGCGCGGCCGGCGGCACTGAGCATGGCCGGCCACCCCTCGGCCAGGGGAACCCGTTCGGATCCCGTCAGCGACAAGGGCTGCCGAAGGCCCTCGGCCCGGTCGAAGAACTCGGCCACGGGGGCGTTCGACTCGAGTTGATCGGCGAGCCGCTCGAGGTCTCGGAGAACGACGCGCAGCGCCGGTGCCACCCAGGCGGCGTTCTCCACCACCATGGCCTCCGTCCGCCGCGGGTCCGTGCGCGCGACCCGGGTGCCGTCCCGGAAGCTCCCCGCCGCCAACCGCAGGGCCACCTCACGAACCGGCGCTCCCGCGACAAGGTTGAGCAACTGGGTAGCCAGGACATGTGGGACGTGACTCACCAGGGCCGCAGACTCGTCATGTGCTTCGTCCTCCAGGACATAGGCCGAGGAAGCGAGTGGTCCGGTCACGAGCTCCAGGACAGACCGCAGGCGGGCCGAGTCGCTGTCGGCATCCACCGTCACCGCCCACGGCACGCCGCGCAGAACAGCGGCGGAGGCAGCGCCGAAGCCGGCGTATTCCGTCCCGCCCATCGGATGTCCGCCGATGTATCGCTGCCCCAGACCGGCCCGGCACACCGCCTCTCGAACCGCCCCCTTGACACTGCCGACATCCGTCACCGTGGCCCTGCTGCCCGCGGGCAGATGCGCGGCCACCTCCGCCGCGACCAGATGCATCGCACGCAAGGGAACGGCCAGGACGACGATATCCGGATCGGTGGCGCACAGGTCACCGATCGACGGCGAAACCGCGAGCCCACTCGCCACAGCCGCTCGCCGGGTAGCTCCGGCGGCGTCGTAGCCGTGTACCGAAACCCCCTGTTCGGCTAGCGCAAGCGCAAGTGATCCCCCGATCAGCCCCAACCCGACAACCGCTACTCGGACGCCCACAGCAGCCCCCGGGAGACCTCGATGGGATCGAAATCGGCCCGCACACTGCCGACCGGCACATCGGTGGTCTTGACACCCTGGTGGACCGCATCGTCAAGTTCGCCGCGCCGGGGCACCACACCCAGGGTCTTCAGCGAGTCCCCGGCGGCGAGCAAGTCACGCAAGGCCACCTGGGGAGCCGGTTCCCAGGGTGCACCGTCCACCGTGACCACGAAGACGTACTTGCCTTCCACCGCCTTGATCGGCCGTGTGATGAGGCTGGACATGTTGACTCCCCGGGCGCCGAAGGCCGCTGTGATCCTGGCCAGCACCCCCGGGCCGGTAGCCGTCGGGGTGATGGCCACCATCGTGCGCCAGGTCGAGATATGCTCGCATGCCGCCAGATGCCCAGGGGCGTCATCGCGGTGGACCAGGACCAGGAACCGGGTGCGCGCTCCCGCAAAGTCCTCCACCCGCTCCGACAGGGTCCGCAACTCGTAGAGCTCGCCGCAAATAGCCGGGCCGAGCGCCACTTGGTGGCCCGCGATGTCCCGACAGGCCGCCGCATTCGAGGCGGCTTGCACGGTCGGCAGGCCCCGCTGCGCTGCGAAGCGCTGGCATTGCGCCAGTCCGTGAGGATGGGCCACGATCTCGGTGAGCGTGCCATGGTCCGCCCGCACGAATGCATCGAAGGAAATATCGACGACGGCCTCGTCAACGGCCACCACGTCGGGGCTGGAAACGATCGCGTCGAGTGAGGGCACCACATACCCCTCGACGGTGCTCTCGATGGCGACGACCCCGTATGCCGCCGAGCGCGTGGCGACCCGGTCGAAGACCTGCGACACGTTGTCGTCGGGCACCAACTCACCCTCATCGGCGCCGAGGACCCGTAGGGCCCAGGTCGATGCTGCTTGGTGCGTGAAGGAGCCGGCCGGCCCCAGGTAGGCGACCGTCACGTGTTGCCACCCGGTGGTGCGCTCCACTGCGGAACCAGCACGTCCTCACCGGGCCCGAACGAGCTGCCCGGAATCACCGCGAGCACGCGGTGGGCGACTCGACGGCTGTCAAAGCCCTTGGTGAGTCGGGTCAGCAGTGCGGAGTCCGCGCACGAGAAGGCGCTGAAGAAGATGTGCGGCCCAGCGGCCGACCGGTCACTGCGCAGATGCTGGAGGTCAATGCCGGAATCCGCGATCAGTCCCAGTGTCTCCCGGAGCGAACCCTCGTGATCATCGTGGGGACCGAAGGCCAGCCACACTTGGGAGGGCTCACTGAACTCCGGAAGTTGCGCGCGTGCCTCGACGAGGCCGTACCAAACCTCGGGACCGGCGCACAGGGCGGCACTTCCCGCGAGCTCCACATAGCCCGGCGGAACAACTTCCTGCTCCAGGACAAGGCTGCCCGAGTCACCGGCCAAGGCCAACCGCTCCGCCAACGGCATCCGTGCAGGGACCAACCGCAAGCTGGCGCCCATCGTGCGCAGGGTGTGCCGACGGTCGCGCATCCCGACCTCGTCGATGACGACGGCACCGGTGACCTCAGCCGAGGCACCGACCCACATCCACCGCGCCGGCACCGAGACCGCAGCGGTCACCAGCAACCGTGGAGAGGCATCCAACAGGGCGCTCTCCAAGTTGTGGGCGGGCTGCCCGGGGTGACCGAGATGGACGACCGCGTGGAGCCCTTCGATCGAGGCCACGGTGTCGAGCGTGGCCGAAGTCGACCCCAGATCGAGCAACGCCTCCGGTTCGCCGTCCTGCTCCGAGCCGGCCGACGCCCAGCCCGCGCGAACCGCCGCCCGCAGTGCCTGCGGCCCCGACTCCCCCTCGCTACGCCCGAGCATCAGGGCTCGCAGACGACGCGGTTGTCGGGCTTGTATGTCCATGGGTAGCGCTCATCCTTCACGAGCTTGCCGTCCACATAGACCTTGCGGTAATTGGTGATCGAGAAGCCCGGGTTCCCGGCTCCCTGCGGCACGCAATCCGCACCCGTGTGGGTCACGGTGGTGGGCTGCACGATGCCCGATTTCCCGCTCGCTGAGGTTTCCACCGTGTAGTACTTGGTGCTCCAGATCGCCACATGGAGACGCCCGCCCGCCACCCAGGACTGCATGAGTAGACCGTAGGGGGTGTCGTTCTTGAACCGCATGTCGAGGGAGCCCACGAAGATGGTCGCCTCCCGGCCTGCCGGGTAGCGGGTGAACCAGTAGCTGTGTTGCCGGTGTTCAACGTCCTCCAACCCCGCGAAGAACCCGGCGTTGTAGGTGGTCGTCGCCATCTGCGACAGGCCACCTCCGACACCCTGGACGTGTTTGCCGTCCTGCACGATTCCGGCGGCGTAATAGCCGCCCTCGCGGGTGATCGGTGAGAGCGCCTCAGTGAGCGAGAACACCTCGCCGGGCTGGATCAGAGTCCCATTGAGCTTCTGGGCGCCGACCACCAGGTTCTTGGTCCGGATCGGCTCATTGGTCAACGGGGTCGAGAACTCCGAGACTCTCTCCTTGATACCGAGCTTCTGGAGCTTCTCGATCGACTCGGCCGGGTCGGAGGCGATGATCTTCGCCGAGGCCGTCCGGGTGTCGCCCACGGCTGCCTTGGCGACAGAAGCCGAAAGCTCGGCAGGGTCGATCCGGGTACCGGGTTCACCTCCGACGATCTTCGGTTTGCCGCCCTCGAAGACGAAATGCGCGTCGTCCGGAGTCTTCAGCAGATTGTTGGTGCGCTCGACGACGGCTGTCGACAGCTTCACACCGTCGAAGACGAGGGTCAGCTCGCCATCCTTGGCGGCGAACGAGGCCGCCCCTGCGAGCGTCTCGGGCGGCAGCTCCGCCTGCTGTTCGCCGACCTTCACCACCACGGGCGCCTTGACAACGGTCTTGGCGACCGCGAGGGCCGCGTCAGTCTTGGCCTGGGTGATGGCTGGTGCCTTGGGCTTCGTGGGCAGGGTCAACGACTTCTTCTCGACCAGCCAGCCCGACCGAATGACGGCGGCGGCCTCATCAGTGACGAGCGCCGTGCCGTCCTTGGCCTCGGTGGCCGTAGGCACGCCCTTGACGAACTGAACCGTCCCGTCGACGGGATCCTTCTCCAGCGCGTCGCCCAGACCCGCGATGGCGGTCGCGAGCTTCTTCTCGTCCACCTTGATGACCGGCTTGATGTCACCGCCCCCGGTGAGCTGTTCCCACAGCCGGACCGGGTTCATGGAGAACGAGGTGAGCGAGTCCGCTGTGGCGGCGGCATCGAAAGTCAGCCCAGCTGTCTTGGGATCAAGCGTGGTTTTACCGTCGCCCGCGGACAACTGGATCGGCTTCTTCGCTTCGGTGCCAAGGGTGCTGGTGAGCTTGGCCTGGGCACCCTGACGCGACTCACCGCCGACTTCCACCCCGGCGACCGTCGTGCCCGAGGGCACCTTGTCGGCGAAGAACCATTGCGCGCCGGTGTATAGGACGCCGAGCAGCACGACGGCTGCGGCGATCAGCAAAGCCGTGCGCGAGCCGCGACGCTTCTTGACGGCAGGCTTCGGGGCACCGGCTGTCTTCTCAGTACCGACGGCCGAAAGCGCCCCGGCATCTGCCTCACCGGCTGTGCGGACCGGCCCTTGCGCGGGGAGGAGGGCGGGCGGAGTCGTCGGGGCAGGTGAGGAGGTGCTCGCGGTGGCGGCCGCGACCCCCGGGGCGCCCGAAACCGCAGCCGCGTCGGCCGCAGGCATGACCGCAGTGACATCCGCAGCGGCGGGGGGCATGAGCGCCGTGGCCTCTCCGGCTGCTGGGGTGGTCGGAGCACTGACGGGGACGGGCACGGCGGGCCGCACCCACGGAGCCGTAGCCGCACCAGCTCCGACACCCGCGGCGGCCGAACCGGTCACCGAGGTGCGGACCGGAGCCACCGGAGCCTCACGGCGTGGGCTGTACACGGTGTCGTCCGCATCATCATCCGGAGCGCCGGTCGCCTGGCCGTTCCCGCCGAACGAGAACGGGCGACGCGGAGTAAGAACGGTCTCGTCCGGGTCCTCCTCGACGGTCCGGTTCGCCGAGATGACGGTCTCATCGAAGTCTTCTGCGGCCGGACCCTGGTTCCGTGTGGAGATGACGGTCTCGTCATCTGGAATGTCGTGAGAAGCCGAACCATTCGGAACCGGGAATGCGCCGGCGGACGGAGCCGACGCGGTCGGAGGCACGGGTCCGGCGGACGGAGCCGGCGCGGCGGGCTCGGCAGAGACGACCGGGGCGACGGAAACTGAGCCGGTGCCGGGACGCAACGCCGCCGCGACGGCTGGTGCCATGGCGGCTGGGGGCAAAGCGATCCCAGCCGGGGTCGCCGGATGAGTGATCTCGGACTTTGCCGGTGTCGTACCCCCTGAGTCTGCGGAAGTCGCGCTCGCGGACGCGGTCGTGGGCGCCGCTGGCTCGGTCGCCTTCAAAGCCGAGTCCGCCGCTGGTGCTCTCGAGGCGGCTGCCTTCGCCGCATCTCCAACGGGTGCAACGGCCGGGGCGGTCACGGGCACGGCCGACTCGGTTACGGGCGCCGCTGTGACCGGACCATCGGCGGGCTTCACGGCGGGCGTCGATGTGGCGGTGGGCGCCTGCGGGTCAGCCTCCGGGTCGTACACGATCGCCTTGACCTTGGGGTCGAAGGCGAAGACGCGGGGCACGTAGGGGGTGCTGTCGTCGTCGATAACTGGCGATCCCACCACAGTGGGTGCGTCAGCGGTCGGTGCGTCGGCCTTCGGTGCAGGGGTCGCAACAGACTCCTGCGGCGTGGCCGGAATCGGCTCGCTGCCTGGCTTCTTGTCTTGGCCGGTCGACTGGCCCATCGAATCTCCGTGACGAAAGGTCGCAGACAAAAGGTATGCGACGGACTAAAGGGTGCCGTTGTCCAGGTCCCTCATTCTAGCCATGGGGGTATGGCGGCCTGATCGGAACTGAGGAAGCAGAACGATCCACGAACCACGATCGGGGGGCGAACGCAACCAAGGCGGCGACCACTGAGCTGCCGATCACCCACACGTTGCCGACCGCCTGGCCGGGGACCAGGACGTCGCCGCCAGCCGACCCGAAGGCCAGCAGCCACACCACGACCATCACCGCACCCGCGTAGGCGAAAAGTGCCACCCACCCGGCCCAGGCCCGCACGAAAACCGCCCCTGTGCACACGGCCAGCAAAGCCAGCACAATCCCGACGGGCAGTTCGGCGGAGCCGATCACGATCCGGTGCGCAACGGTCCCCACCAGCCCGACGACAGCACCGATGAGCACACTTGCGAGGGCGCGCCACACGGTTCGCGTTCCGACTGATTCCACCCGGACAGGCTACTTGCTTGCGGGAACTGTCCAGCGCGCATGCCGCGTCGCGACCTCGGACGCTCGGTAGAACTCTTGTGAAGGGAGGGGCGCGAGGACGCCGTTACTCAGGGCATACCACCCCACAACGCCCTCGCCATCGGCGGCGGTCGCGTGTTGGATCTGAGTCGCATGAGCGCCCATGGCGGTGAGAACCTGCGCCAGAACGGGCGCCAGCTCCACGACCACCGCGCCATCGAGCTCGGATGCCGGCCGGACAGCGGCGGGGTACGGCGCGTCAACGGCTGGCAGCGCGAGTCGTGGCTCGCGCGCAAGAAGGTCGGCGACTCGTGGGGAACTCGCCAGCGCCGCCCGCGCGGCGCGAGCGGCATCGTCGGGGATCACGATCTCCCAGAGCTCCGGGCCGGGGCCGGGCAGCAGCGCGAGGGCCGCAACTGTCACCTCATGGGCGCGGATGTGGTCGGGATGACCGTAGCCCCCGCCCGGCTCATAGGTGACGACAACGGCCGGATCCCGGTCCACGAGCAGGGCCGCCAACTTCGAGGCAGCTTCCGCCACCGAGGCGACGACAAACGCCCCGGTCGGCACCGACGCAGCGGCCCCGCTGATACCGGGCGCCAACCAAGACATACCGGAGTCTTCATAGCGACCATCGGCTCCGTCCAGGAAGGCATGATCGCGCACCCCGAGTGCCGCCAACGATGTCGCCAGCTCAGTCATGCGGTGCGCCGCCAGGGCCGGGCCGTCGCCTTCCAAGGCAGCTAGCGCGGCGCCCGCCTCCCCGGCTGGAGCGATCACCTCACCGCGCTCCCCACGGGTGCAGGTCACGACCGTGACCGGCTCCCCGGCCGCGGCCCAGGTCGCGAGAAGTCCCCCGGTCCACAACACCTCGTCGTCGGGATGGGCATGGACCGCCACCAACCGGCCCTTCGGCCGGACGGAATGCTGGTGCCGGGTGCTGCCGGAGTCCTCGGCGTCGTTCCCGGCGCCGACACGGTCGGCGGTGCCCATGCTCAGGCGCGCTTGGCCCGAGCCGTGGCCCGGGCGCGCTCCGTCTGATCGAGGACAACCTTGCGGATACGGACCGTGGTGGGCGTCACCTCGACGCATTCGTCCTCGCGGGCGAACTCCAGCGACTCCTCGAGCGTGAGGTGGCGCGGCGGGACGAGGTTCTCAAAGTTGTCGGCAGTCGAGGACCGCATGTTCGTGAGCTTCTTCTCCTTGGTGATGTTCACGTCCATGTCTTCGTTGCGGGAGTTCTCCCCCACGATCATGCCCTCGTACACCTCCTGCGTGGGGTCCACGAAGAAGGAACCGCGTTCCTGGAGGTTGATCATGGCGAAGGGCGTCACCGAACCGGCCCGGTCCGCAACGAGCGAGCCCGTCAAACGAGTCTCAATGGACCCGGCCCACGGCTCGTAGCCCTCCGAGATGGAAGAGGCGATGCCGGTACCTCGGGTGTCGGTCAAGAACCGCGTCCGGAAACCGATGAGGCCACGGGCTGGCACCACAAACTCCATCCGAACCCATCCGGTGCCGTGGTTCGACATCGTCTCCATGCGGCCCTTGCGCTGGGCGAGCAACTGCGTGACTGAGCCCAGGTACTCCTCGGGCACGTCGATCGTCATTCGCTCCATTGGCTCATGCACCTTGCCGTCGATGGTCTTCGTGACCACCTGAGGCTTGCCGACGGTGAGCTCGAAACCCTCTCGGCGCATCTGCTCGACGAGGATCGCCAGCGCCAGTTCGCCACGCCCCTGCACCTCCCAGGCATCGGGGCGTTCGGTGGGCAGGACCCGCAGCGAGACGTTGCCGACGAGTTCGGAGTCCAGCCGGTCCTTCACCTGACGGGCGGTGACCTTGTGGCCCTTGCCGCCCTTTCCGGCCAGCGGGGAGGTGTTGATCCCGATGGTCATGGAGATCGCCGGGTCGTCGACGGTGATCAGCGGCAGCGGGCGCGGGTCGTCCGGGTCGGCCAGGGTCTCGCCGATGGTGATGCCCTCGATCCCGGCGACCGCGACGATGTCGCCCGGTCCCGCGGTGGCGGTCGGCACCCGTTCCAGGGCCTGGGTGGCCAGCAGCTCGGTGACCTTGACGGTCTGGGTCGTGCCGCCGTGCCGCACCCAGGCCACCTGCTGCCCCTTGGTCAGGGTGCCGTTGAAGATCCGCAGCAGCGCCAGGCGCCCCAGGAACGGCGAGGCGTCGAGGTTGGTGACGTGGGCCTGCAGGGGCGCCTCGGGGTCGTAGGTCGGGGCGGGGATCCGGTCGAGGATCGTGGCGAACAGCGGTTCCAGGTCCGGGCTGTCGGGCAGCTGGCCGTCGGCCGGGGCGGTCAGGGAGGCCCGCCCCGCCTTGGCCGCGGCGTAGACGACGGGCACGTCGAGCACCGCGTCCAGGTCCAGCTCGGCATCGTCTTCGTGCAGGTCGGACGCCAGCCCGAGCAGCAGGTCGTGGGTCTCCTCGACGACCTCGGCGATCCGGGCGTCGGACCGGTCGACCTTGTTGACCACGAGCACCACCGGCAGCTTCGCCGCCAGGGCCTTGCGCAGCACGAACCGGGTCTGCGGCAGGGGGCCTTCCGAGGCGTCGACGAGCAGTACCACCCCGTCCACCATGGACAGCCCCCGTTCGACCTCCCCGCCGAAGTCGGCGTGGCCGGGGGTGTCGACGACGTTGATCGTCACCCCGTCGGGCTGGCCCACGGCGGCGGCGTGCTCCCCGGCGTACCGCACCGCGGTGTTCTTCGCCAGGATCGTGATGCCTTTTTCCCGTTCCAGCTCGCCGGAGTCCAGGGCGCGGCGTTCGACGTGGTCGTGCTCGCCGAAGGCACCCGTCTGCCACAGCATGGCGTCCACCAGGGTCGTCTTGCCGTGGTCGACGTGCGCGACGATCGCCACGTTCCGCAGGTCAGGCCGGGTTGCCAGAGGCACGCGGGTACTCCGTCTCAGGTGTGGGGGACGACGAACCCCACGGTCCGCCGCGCAGATTCTACGACCGTTGCGCCCCGCGCCCCACCGGCACCTCCCCCGTTCGCCAGGCGGGGTCGGCTCTGCCCGCCGGTGCGGGCCCTCGCGCAGCGGGGAGGCGGGCCGGGCTGGGGCACGCCCATGCCGGCTCGATGCCGTCGGCCTCCGGGCCTAGGCTCGCGAGGGTGAGAGTCGAACGCCTGCGCCCTGAGGGTCTGGTCCGGAGCCCCGCCTTCAGCCATGTCGCTGTCGTCCCGCCGGGGGCGACCACCATCTATGTCGGCGGGCAGAACGCGGTCGACGCCGACGGGCGGCTCGTCGGTGCGGACGACGTCGCGGCCCAGTCGGTCCGCACCCTGGACAACGTCGAGACGGCGTTGGCCGCCGCGGGGGCGTCCGTCACCGACGTGGTGCAGTGGACGGTGCTCTTCGTCGACGGCGCCGACATCGGGGCCGCCTACGGAGCCATTGCGGGGAGGCTCGCCACCGCGGATCCGGCGCTGGTCACCAGTGCCAGGGTCGCCGGGCTCGGGGTCCCTGGCGCCCTGGTGGAGATCAGCGCGGTGGCCGCCGTCGTCCGGTGACCGGCCTGGCCTCGCCCGGTGACGTGCGAGGCAGAGCGCGAGGTTCTGACCTCGTGCCCGGCGTGCGGCCTCGAACGCCGACGCGGGTCCCGCGGGAGGACTACTCCAGGCGGCCCTGGCGCCAGAGCTCGGCGGCGCGGGTCAGCTCGTCGGCGGTCCGCAGGAGGCTGGCCGCGCTGCGGGTGGCCCGGTCGGCGCTGACGGAGTCGACGGTGTCGAGGTGGTCGGCGTCGAACGCGGTGCCGGTCGCGACGACACGGCAGAAGGCGGCGGCACGTTCGAGCGCGACGTCGAGGTCGCGGGTGTAGACGCCGGTGAGGACCTGGTCGACCAGGTGCACGACGTCGGTGGCGGTGGGCAGGTGGGCGACTCCGGCGACGACGTCGTGCACAGCGGCGACGGCGACGCCCTGGCGGTACCGGTCGGCGACGATCCGGGCGTCGGACCGCACCCAGGTGCGCAGCGCGTAGAGCCGCCACAGCACCCCGGGCAGGGAATCGGCCGGGCTGCCGGACCACAGGCCGGCGATGGTCTCCATGCCCTCGGTGTCCACGAGGGCGACCAGCCGGGCGACGACGTCCGGGTCGGTGCTGGCCCGTCCCCGGTGGACCAGGGCCTGGGCGGTGGTGTGCGCAGCGTCGGCCAGCTCGGCAGGGTCGGGCGCGCCGCCGATGGCCTCGGCCCCGGTCGGGTCGAGCCGTCCGGGTCGCCGCGGTCGAGGCGTCTCGCTGGTCACCGTCCCATCATCCACTGGATCGCGACGATCTGACACGGCCCTGGGGCCCTGTCGCCTCACGCAGAGGTCAGGGCCACGGCGTCAGGACCACCAGGTGGACTCGCGGCGCACGGCGCGGGCCAGCGCCAGCTGTTCGACGGGCCGCAGCGTCGGTTCGAGCCGGCGCAGCACCTCGCCGACCTCGGACGCGGGGACGACCAGGGGCGACGACGCCGGGCCGGTGGTCACCAGCTGCCCGGTGACAGCCAGGACTGGACGCACCTGCACGCGGCACGGGGTCGCCCCGACCAGCACGGTGCGGATCCTGCGGGCTTCGAAGACGACGTCACGCAGGGTGTTCGAGGCCACACCGTCGACCACCAGGGCGGCACCGTCGACCTCGACCAGGGCACCGACCCGGCCGACGCGGCGCACGGTGAACACTCCGGACGGCCCGACGAGCACGTGCGGGCAGCTGCTGCCCTGGAGCCCGACAGGCACCTGGTGGGCCACCGTCCAGCCGGTGTCGCCGAGCCGGTCCAGCTGGGCCCGCACCGGCTGGTCCACCTGGTGCCCGGGGCCGCCGAGCATGATGGGGGCGCCGAGCCACTGCCGGAGCAGCTGTTCGTCGGCGACGGTCAGGCCTTCGATCGCGACGTGCTGCTGCGGCACGACGACCTCGTCGCCCTCGGCGCGCAGGTAGGCCTGCACGGCTCGTCGTACCTGCCCTTCGTGCTCCGGCTCGACCAGGTCCACCAGCCCCGAGGTCAGGTCGACCGAGCCGAGCGGAGAGCCACAGGCGTCCACGACAAACGCCCGGTCGGCGCCGTAGCGACGCCACCGACGGACTCGTACTGCTGCCTGCACCTCCAGCCCATCGGCAGCAGACCCTGGGCGGCTTCGGGGACTCCCCCGGTCGGACGAGGCGTGCCCCTCACCGTGCGGTCCGGCTCTCCCGGGCGGCCGCGCCGACCTTCGTCCTGGCGGTCGGCATCGTTATCCAGTCGTGATGTCACGCCGCGACGGACCGGGGATCGCCCGCACTAGTATTCGCCGCAGCCCGATTGAGGCGACAGGTGAACGGCATCGTCCGACCGAGCGCTTATCGAGGGCGTTGAGCATTGCAGCACCTTGTCGTGCCCGGTCGGTCTCGTTCTGCCCAAGGAGGACCTATGCCTATCGACGCCGACGGACGGCATCTGTCCCACAAGGGTCTGGCCAAGGGAACGATCGGCGTCGTCGGCGCCGTCGCGATCGGGGTCTCGTGCATCGCGCCCGACTACACCTTGACAGCCACCCTGGGCAGCGCCGCCAGCACCGTGGGCCAGTACACGCCTGCCATCGTGTGGCTGGGGCTGATCCCGATGCTGTTCGTGGCCCTGGGGTACCGCGAGCTGAACCGGGCGATCCCTGACTCGGGCACGTCGTTCACCTGGGGTGCGCGGGCTGTCGACCCTCGGTTCGGCTGGTTGACCGGGTGGGGCCTGATCGCCTCGACGATCGCCGTGCTGGCATCGTTGGCGCAGGTCGCGGTGGCATTCCTGTACGAGACGATCGACTGGACGGTGAGGCGTGTCACCGGCGACGCCACCTGGGCGGGCACGACCGACCTCAACTCTCACGCCTGGTTCAACGTGCTGTCGGTGGTGCTGCTCACCGCCGGGGCGACCTGGATGTGCTACCACGACCTGAAGCTGACGGCCCGGTTCCAGTACGTCATGGTGGCGTTCCAGCTGGCCGCCGTGTTCATCTTCGCCGTGGTCGCGATCATGCGGCACGGCGGGCCGGACGTGCCGCCGGGCCTGGACTTCTCGCTCGACTGGTTCAACCCGTTCGCCGCGCTGTCCCAGTTCGGCCTCAGCGGTGTCACGACCGGCCTGACGGTCGCGGTGTTCATCTACTGGGGCTGGGACGTCGTGCTGACGATCACCGAGGAGACCCGGGAGTCGCAGAAGACGCCCGGTCGGGCCGCGACCCTGACGATCCTCATCATCACCGTGTACTACCTGTTCGTCGTGACCGCGGTAATCATGTTCGCCGGTGTCGGCAAGGACGCTCTGGGGCTCAACGGGACGCGGATCCAGGAAGGCGAGAACGTCTTCGCGACCCTGGCCGTCCCGGTGCTGGGCAGCGGTGCGGCCATCCTGGTGTACCTCGCGGTGCTGTCGTCGTCGTTGGCGTCGTTGGAGTCCACCTTCATCTCGCCGGCCCGGACCATGCTGGCCATGGGCCACTACGGCGGCCTGAACCGCAAGTTCGCGACGACCTCGCGCTACGCCACGCCCGGCACGGCCACGATCGTCTCCGGGTGCGTGGCAGGCGGCTACTACGCGGTGATGCGCCCGCTGTCGGACAACATCCTCGGCGACACCATGCTGACCACGGCGATCTTCATCTGCTTCTACTACGGTCTGACGTCGTTCGCGGCGGTCTGGTACTTCCGCCGCCAGTGGATCGGCGCGTTCGGGCAGCTCGGCAGCCGCGAGACACGACGACCGGCGATCCGGCGGATCTTCTTCCAGCTGATGTTCCCCGCGATCGGCGGGATGTTCCTGGCCTTCATGTTCTTCCACGAGCTGGTCGCCTCCGCCTCCCCCGACTACGGCAGCGGCTCGAACGTCGGCGGCCTGGGCCTGGTGTTCATCCTCAGCGCTGCCATCTTGCTGCTCGGCATCCTCCTGCTGGTCTACAACAACATCCGCAACCCGGAGTTCTTCTCCCAGAAGACCACGACGGTCCCGCGGGGTGTCGCCGAGGGCGACGGGCTCGACCCGCACTTCCACGCCCTGACCGACACCGACCTCGACGAGGCTGCCCCCGGCCAGGACTTCGCCGCGGCGACGACCGCCGACACGGTCGACGACCCCGAGCCGACACCGTAGGACCACCGACGCTGCACGGCGGACGGCCGCGACCGAGCCGTCCGCCGTGCCATGTGCCGTGCAGTGCCCGGTGACCGGGCCGCCGCGGCGTCGAGGAAGCCCGGCCGCGCGGAGCACAGCCCGCGGCGCGCCGTCCGTCGTGCCGCGGCCACGACCGTCCCGTCACCGGCCGCACCGCGGGCGCTCCGCCGCCGGACCGCCGGGCCGCAGGGTCGCAGCGACGCCGAAGCCCGGCCACGGGTGGCCCCGGCCGTGCGCAGGGTGCCCGACCCGGCAGGGCCCGTAGAACCGCGAAGGGCAATGTCTAGGTGTAGTTCCCCGTGAGGTTGTGAACGCGCTCTGATGGGGTCTGGCCGCCGATGCCGGTGTGGGGTCGGTGGTGGTTGTAGTGATGTAACCATGCGTCGTAGGTCGCGGCGCGTGCGGTGTCGCTGAGGTAGGGCTGGGCGTAGGCCCATTCGGTGGCGAGGGTGCGGTTGAAGCGTTCTACTTTCCCGTTGGTCTGTGGTCGGTAGGGGCGGGTCCGCCGGTGCTGGACCGTGGCTCCGAGTGCGTCGGTGAAGGCGTGCGACCGGTAGCAGGCGCCGTTGTCGGTCATGACGGCGGTCACGGTGATGCCGGCCTGGGCGAAGAAGGCGCGGGCGCGGCGCCAGAACGAGGCGGCGGTCTCCTTGCGCTCGTCGGCCAGGATCTCGGAGTAGGCCAGCCGCGAGTGGTCGTCGAGGGCGTGATGCAGGTAGGTGTAGCCCCGTGACGGGGTCGCACCGGCCCGTGCTGCACGGTCGCCGGCAGCTCTGGCCTGGCGGTCCTGCGGCGAGCCGCGCCCGAAAGCCCGCCACCCGCCACCGTCGGGGATACGGCCGAGCTTCTTGATGTCCACGTGCACCAGCTGCCCGGGACGGGCGACCTCGTAGCGCACGGTCCGGGGCGCGCGCACGGGCAGGCCGGTGGCCTGGTCCAGGTGGGCCAGCAGCGGCATCCGGTACCGGTCCAAGATCCTGCCCACGGTCGAACGAGGCAGCCCCAGGTGATAGGCGATGCGGTGCGGTCCCCACCGGCGAGTGAACCGCAACGCCACGACCCGCCGCTCCAGGCGCCGTGCACAGCGTCGCGGGCTGCGGTGCGGACGGCTCGACCGGTCGACCATCGGCAGGCCAGCGCGGTAGCGGCGTGCCCATCTGCAGGCCGTGGCCGGTGAGACCTGGAACCGCTCGGCGGCGCGGCGCACGGTCCAGCCGTCCTCGACGATCGCCCTGGCCAGCCTGGTCCGGCCGGTCGGGGTCAGCGGGGCGTTAGCGTGTGTCACGAGGACCTCCGGGCTGAAGGTTGGTGTGGTAACCCCTTCGATACCGGAGGTCCTCACCCCCTCAACTCACGCCACGCTGTTCACAACGTCCTGAGGAACTACA
>JAVBNE010000118.1:0-13936 GCA_031551755.1 Cellulomonadaceae bacterium
CAGGTATACCTGTCGGTAAACCGGTACCTGTGAAGCCCGCCTTAAAAGAACCCTTTCCACATGAATCGGCAAAATTCGCAGAAACTCGCTTCCTGGCGTATATAAACAGCCATCCCAAGCAGCTGATAGGCCGACGTTAAATAAGTAGAGAAACGGTAGTATTACACAGGGTAACAACGTAAGCCACTTACCAAAGGCGACGCGCTGATCAGTGCCCCTGTTATTATCAGTCGTAGTGTTACCACCGTCAGCGCCATCGAGTGTCGATAAGGTCAACTGATACGTTTAAAGATTATTTTCAGCGCTAGATGTCAGGTCGTGAGCTACTATTTCTGAGAACTGTTGCTGAAAAAGGAGCTAGAGCCTCGCAGTAAACGACGGCTGAGAAACGATCGAAGTAGAAGAGCCTGAGGATTGAACCGGTGTCTACAAGCGGCGCAGGATTTCCCTCAGCAGTCCAAATCCGCCGCTTGAAGGCTGCTGCCGGCGTTTGAACGCTTTCTCTTTCTCTACGTCTCTCCAATGACGTCGTGAGCATAGTCCGGATGCAAAAAGACAATAAACGCTGACGTCGTCTTCGTCGTCGTTCGATGCAATTCATTTCCGGGCAAATGTATGGCTTACAACACGATCATTTCGGAGAACCTCATTGAAATTTCACACCTTCCAGTAGTGTCGCTACAACGCCGTCTTTGAAGAAACAGGAAATTGGTTAATTATTATTATAATTTGATTAAGGGAGGAAATAAATCGATCGTCAACAGATTCATTATTGTATTTTTTTACTGTTTTTCGTCCTCAATTTTCAGCGAAAATGTGTTGTTGTCCAACAGCTTCCCGCCACAGCGGTTCTTTGCCCTTTTCCTTGCAGAGCGTCGTCCTCCTCAGTGCAGCATCAGCAGCCCATTTCGCTTCTTCACGGAGCCGTTGCTCTCCTCCGTGTCATTGAAACCCCTCAGTGGCGTCGTCCGTGAATTAACCAAATAAAATGTCTGAAACAAAACAAAACAGGGAAATAAAAACTGATCATCAAACCATTATTACTCACGTCTTTCTCCCTTGTTTTTCCCCGTCGACTCCTTGGCCCACTCGCGCTTCGGGGGCCCGTCTCCGTTCCCTTTCAAACTTCCGTCTATGCCGTCAAAGTGACACTCTCGTCCGGTTGACGCAATCAAGGAGAAAACGTGATGCAGAGAGTCAGGCGTTCAATTCTGACTAATTAACTGATAAGTAAATAAGAAGGAAGTAATGAACTCATTTGGATTGATTCACAATCTAGAAGTGACTTGTGCGAATCCTGCCATCAAGTCAATCGTATAGCGAGCCTGGGGCTGTGTTCCCTCCACTGTCCGACTTCAAAGTCTCCCCTCGTCGTCGTCGTCGTCTCCGTCTCCTGGTCCCTTGAGATTCTCCTCCTCTTCCTCCTGAAGAGAGCCTCGTGGCTTTCAATGTCGTCAACGTCTCTCTTTTCACAATGCCTCCACTTTTAATTCTCGTTCCCTCAGAGTTGAGGGATCGATCCCCGAGTTGATGGTTTCAATTAAGACTCAAGAAGCAGTTGTTGCAGGCAAAAATCTAATCAAAAAAAAAGGTTCAAGAAACTGCAGCGATGCATCTCTCTTTCAAATGTTTGTATCCTGTTGCTGTTGGTTGATTAGGTTTTTACTTTGATCGTTTCTCTGCTCCTCAATTAATTTGACTCCACCATCACCATCCCCACCTCGCCCCCCGCCCCCCCTTTCCATGCCATGATTAAAGTTTTCGAGGCAGAGCTCTTTAATCAAACGATGAGGGTGGTGCACTTGTGATCATCTTAACAGGGAACAAGGCACCAACCCCGTCGCTGGTTTCTAGGCGATGATGTCGGCACTTGAGAACGCTCGCCAAAGGTCGCGACAACCCTTGGCCCCTTCCCCTTCCCCCTCTCCAACCTCCCCCCCCCCCTTCACTCACCCTCATCCCCCGTCAGATGACAAGAAAGAGAAGCAGAAGAGGAGGATGAAGAGAGTAACATCAGAGTGAAGGGTTACAAGGGTTGAGAGATGTGAAGTCACCACCTCCGTTGCTATGGTTACAGAGTAGGGCAATTCCAATAATATGCATACCCCACAAACATGCATTCGATATGCAGTACGCTCTACAGATGAGAAGTCATCTGTTCTAAGGTCATCAGAGGGCATCAATTTTCTCCCTCCCCCTGTCATATCTTAACCATCACCCATCCCGTTATTTTCTATATCGCGCATGGGCGTTATGGTAGAGTTCTAATGAGACAATACTGTGTCGTGATTGCATGACGTTAGAGGTTCGATCCCGAAGATTTCAGCTCTCAGACGTCTACAAAAGTTTCTATTTTTCGAGTGAAGGGAAATCAAAGAGGAACCCATTCTAAAAATTAAGTTGACGATGATGCCATGCCGAACGTGAAGGAAGACTATTTTTTTTGTACAGGAAATGCTGTGACTTTGACGTCATTTACTCAAGAACCTGAGTTGTCATTGATGTTAAAGTTTCCCACCTCCTCCGCCGCTTCCTCCTTCTCTTCCAATCTCACCTCGGGCTAAAGGGAGTAAGGCTCAGGGCCACCGAGAAAATGTTCTATATCTGGAAATCTAGTCGAAATGCACTTAACGGATGTCAATATAGACTGGTAAAACGAATGATAAATTGGCTGTCAAGCAGACAAATCGTTACGAGTGTGATAACGTCTATCAACGAGTCGACAAATTGACAGCAACGACTCCACTAATGTGCATTGAGTCCGGCGTCACATCCTCTCTTTGTTGTCTGTCTCTCAAGGTCTGACACAAAAGAAACTATCATACAGCTGCCTAGGTTTGAACCTGCTACCGTACCATCATGAGTCAAATACATTACTGAGAACGCCTGTAATTAACGCTGGAAAAAAGTGGTGGAAGATCCTGCAAAACTTGAGAAAGAGGGTCAGGGACACGAACTCACAAAAAAGTTCTTCATAGGGGGTGACAACTTCCCAAACACAACAGCTTGCACGCCCTCTAACGGCATCTGGACTGATTATTAGGTTATTTAACGTCGGTTTATCAGCTTTTTTCAGGTTGGCTATTTCCTGACTTCCTGATGGGCGAGTTCCTAAGAATTTTGCCGACCCACACATTTTTTTCCTGCGTGAAAAGGGCTCTTAGCCGTGCAAGGCAACATCGTATGCACTTGAGGGTTTCTCTCTCACGTTAGAGACCACCGACCTCTGTCAAGCACAAATCCGTGACTACAGACACAAAGGCCAAGCAGACTAACCAGTGCGTCAATGAGGAAGGCAATGATATATGAGAGATGCGGTTCAAAAGGCAGAAGGAGGGGGAGTTGCCCTGAAGGGTGTTCTTGACCTTATTGTCTTTAGGCACAGGTTCGATCCTGATCGAATTCGGTAGTTTCTTCAGGCCGAGGGAGAGAAATCAGATGGATTTTCCGTCGGATGGGAAGTCGAGCCGTGGTTCCGCGTGGTGCATACGATGTTCCCTGCACGTCAAAGGACCATTTCTACGCAGAAAATTCCTAGAATCTCGCCCTACGACGTTGTCGGTAAAACAGTGTTTTGCAGGTGATAGGCCGACGGTAATTCGCCTGAAATTGAAATCAAGCTCTGGTGAAGGGGTTGGTGCAAAGACTAACGTCCTCCCTCCCCCTTCTTGGACACATGCTCCTCATCACAGCCTGACTACAGCAGGTTCGACCCTGAGCAAGGGTAGTCGTTTTAAAACCATCAGCAAGACGAAATGGGCCGAGCCACATTATTCCTTTTGGTCAAGGGAAGTGGAAAAGGCAGACAACTGATGATGGACCAGAGTCCAGTCCGTGTCCGCCGATGTCGTACCGCTGGGCACTGACAGATCTATGCTGGAATCCCTGAGCGCCGTCTTCACAACACTAGATTCAACAAGTTGAAAGAAGACGCCTTTAAACTACGGAATGATGTCGTGACCGTCGCCATTGTCGTTCGTGTCGACGACCAAACAAAATAGCCGCCGCCCGTCAACAATAACAACTGCGCCAAGTCCGAGGTGTTTTTTGAGAGAGGGTGGGTTGTGGAAGAGGAAGGTTGTTGGTCCCCTTCCCTGAATATATTACGCACGACATGCGTTTGATTTCACCTTGATGATGAGTGTGGCGGGCAAAATGCCACGAAAAAAACGGATGGGTGAAACAGGGGGCAGGTGGTGCCACCAATGAAGATGAGGACATCAGATAACTCAGTCCACTGATCGGACGAACCCTGGGAACTTTTCACTACGCACAAAGGAGGTGTTCGTCGTCGTTATCCATCGCTAAAAATAACTCGAAAACAAGCAATTCGTGAGGAGAAAAAACGAGGAGCGAAGGGTGGAAGTTTAATTATGAAAATAAACGAAGTTTAGACCATCGACAATCAATCGTTTCAATGCCAGACGATAGATTTGCCATTTTGATACTAGAGAAAGATGACAACACTCTGAACTTCCGGCTTATCACCGAGCGAAAAGCCCCTGGCCACGGACGCGATCTCACGGCACGCCACTCTTACGTTTGTTTTAAAGGATGAACCCTTCCACCATCCGTCCGTCTCATGCCTGTCACGGTCAAGGGTGGAAATTGAAGTTACCTCATAACAGCCCATAATCCATCGTCGCCATGCTTTGGAGCCGCCGCGCCGTGACCAATGGTCATCATCTCGACGCCCTTGTCCCTGCCAGGATGATAACGAGTAGCAGGTGGTGGATCTCAACATCAAGTTCGTCTACGACGATCGGATATTCCATTTCCCGTTTTTGACGCTGTGAGAAAAAAAATTTCAATCGTTTTGACCACTGGTCAGCGGCGGTGTCCGTTAGAAATATCTGAAATAAGGCAAGGAGGGTTCAGAACGTCAGACGGTGTCCGCCATATTTTCCCAGTCGTTCCACGGTTCGTTCAAATGGAACGTGGCGCTTGTACCGATCGGCTCCACTTTCTCTACCTTCCCCTCCCACGATGACGCGTCGACTCGTCCAACAGTGGCGCCGCCGCCGTTTTCGCTTTGGACGCCTCGCGAGCCATGTGCCAAGAACGGCGGCGACCAGTGCGCACAAGTGAACCGTTGAGCGACGCGTGTAGACGTGGTTAGTTGTCAATAGCAAAACTCGGCAACAGCGACGACAACATCAAAGGTGTGGGACAATCACCCAAAAAATAAGGCCAGGTGACGTTGCTGATCAGCAGTACTTCAGATTTTTGCTATAGACCTCGGTCGTGAGTGACTTGAGCAATGATCAGGTGGTGGCAACCGTGATGATGTATCTTTACGCCGAAGATCGCATCAAAATCGTCGTCGTCGTCAATACGATGATGACGTCCAACGAGTGATTGATACGACAAGGCCATCTCCTCCCTGAATTCGGGACCTGGAGTAACATTTCGGTGTCGACACGATTTCACACAATCTTCCAAGAACGTCCAGTGCCACCATCTCCGAGATCGTGGTCACTGTGTTTCCTGCTGACATTGTGTGTCCACCTTTCAGTTGTACTGCAGGAGGACACACAGGTGCATCAGTCTCCAAACACATCGTGTGCAACATCCCACAAAAGAAGACGTCTTGTGACCTTTCACCTCTCTCTCTCCTCTCTGACATCCTACTTTTCTGCCTGCTTTGAAGGTAAGAGACAAACCTCTGTGTTCATTTGTGGGAATTCCCAATTGTCCCACAGCCAAGGTGAGCAGCTAGTGGTGATGACCACTAGCAGCAGCAGCGTCCACTAGTTATCAAGGTCAAGGAGCCAGTGTTCAGCAGGTGCCCTGCGCAAAATAGGAGCACCCTCAACGACGACGGATTATGACACTGGCATCTTTCTCTTCTGCTTTCAACACTCTCTCCTCCTCCCCCTCCCCGTCCCCGTCCCCTTAAAATTGGGACTACTCCCTGAAGCCAGCACCAACATGGAATTCCCAGGCCTCTGCGAGACGTGTCTTTCGTTTGGCTTCCTGGGCGTCGTCGTCAAACACCAAAAACACGTCGCCTATTATCTACTGCAACACTTTCGCCATCTCCATGGTGTCATCGTCATGGGCGCGCCTCGAACAGCCAACCACACCCGGGCTCCACCCTGCGACGGTTACCCCATGCACACTCTTCTTTATCAGGAGAAAGAGTTGGTGGGGGGGGGAAGGAAATCAGTTCGTCTCCCACTCCACCACAGGCCATCATCGACTAGGAACTCACGATGCAGGCAAATCGTCTGCAGGAGTGGCGATCTCAAGTCATCTCTAGTCTGAGGTGAGTTAACATCTTCGTTGATGACCTATTGCTCCCTCCATGACGATGCAATAGTTTTTTCCCCGGTTTTCCTCCACCCTCAACCCCACCCCACTCGTCTGTCCAGGTTGCATAACCGTTCTGAGGAATAAACAGAAGTTGGCATGGTCGCTCTTGACTTTCTGCAGCGAATGTCGTCTGTATTGTAGGCGGGACAACATCACGTGTGCGCAGACGCCATGCTAGAATCCTTGACCACATTGGATATAAGATGAATATATAGAAAGGGGAGGTCGATGAAAGTGGTGTGGTCAGTCTTGAGGAAAGAAAAACCAGACAGCAGAGTTACCAGAGAAAGGGAAGTGAGGGTGAGGAACTAGATCAACAGGACTCCTCATCACTTTCCGTCTCATTAGTCAACTAGATCGAGTTGCTGTTTGGCATGCACGTGGAGCGGAACAAATGACCCGTCAGTGACCTGTTAACCTCGTTTGAGACCCCTCATCAACAGACTGCTGCCACCGTCCTCCTCCTCCTGCTGCTACGTTCACCTACTGACTGACACGAAGTACAGATCCTGGTAGATTAAGTGCCCGAGAAGAGGGTGTCGAGTGCACAGGCCCCCCTCCCCCCCAGTCCCGCTCCATATCCGCTTTCAAGAGGAGGTCTGCTTCTAGGACGTCATTCACTTGACCGGTTTCCCTCATTTCCATCTCCACGTTTATTGACTGCTTAACGTGCGTGTTTACATTTGCACCTTGGGGCGACAACAATGACATCAATGCCACAGTGATCCGCGTCATCGACGCGTTCAGCTAAATGAGGAGGGGCGGGAGGGGGGAGGGCAAAGGGCGGACACTTAGTGAGCGCCCCCTCCTCTACTGACACCTCAGTAGCTCCTCACTTCACCTTACTACCGTGTGGAAATTTTCCAACTGAAGAAGTCATCCTATGCATCTACTTCAATTCGTGGATGACCCCGACGCTATTCTAGCATTCAACGTCCTTCACCTCTGCCATCGTCGTCACCTTGGTCTCGAGATTACCTTGCAGGAGAAAGATACTGCATCGTAGTCATCCGGAACTCTCCTGTCAGGGGCCCTAATTGGGGAGCTGGGTTGATGAGAGTCCCCTTGACGGCTGCCCAGGCTTGCACACTGGATTTCTGGGCCCCAGTAACATCGGACCCCTCTCCTCCCCCGCCCATCGACTGAGCGGCCTCCGAGGCCCCCCCCCCGTCCACCTTGAGGGGACACCCGGGCCCTGGTGATTGATCACCATCCTCCCCCCCCCCCCGTGTGCGGGCCTGCGGGCCTGCGAACTGCCATTCCTCACCGCCAGAGAAAGAACGAGCAGGCTCAATGTGGCGGCGCTCAGGGTCGTTTGTTTGTTCTACGTTGGTATATCAACTGCCTACGGTTATTGACCGACGCCAGGGGTTGAGATCCTGGAAATGTTGCCGATCCACATGGGGAAAGGGTTCTTTTACGTGTAGGCAACATCGTAGGCACCACACGGGACCACGGCTTAACTTCCCATCCGACGGAAGGCGCACTTGAGGTTTCCCTCCCACCCTCAAGAAACCGCCGACCTCAGCCAGGATCGAATCTGTAAGAACAGACACAATGGCCAAGGCTGCTAACCACTGCACCATGAGGCCGTTGGCGGCGCTCAGGTGTCATTCGCAGTCGTCCTAAGGGGCGAATGCAACATTTCCCAGGTGTAGCATCTAATTATCGTTCTGTAGTAGCGAGGACGTGAGAAAAAAGATCCAACGACAGCAGATGTCGACTGAGACGTTCAAATAAACCACCACCAATGTCTGTTAATTAACAGGTGGGGAAAAATGCTTCGAGAGCGAGTTCAACTCGCTACAGAGCTCACTCTTCTTCTTCGCTAATGAAAAGCTCCATAATTCTTTGGAGCCGCTACCGTGAAGCT
Organism: Cellulomonadaceae bacterium; assembly: GCA_031551755.1. GTDB lineage: Bacteria > Actinomycetota > Actinomycetes > Actinomycetales > Cellulomonadaceae > JAVBMU01. Next base: position 8,189 of record JAVBNE010000118.1, read on the forward strand.
ACCGCACTTTTGGAATGGAATCGGCGTCGTTCTCTTCAAAGAACAACGCGGAGGAGGAACTTAAAGAGTCGAAGAGGTGGAGCGTCGTGGATGGCGTGTGACTCGAGTGTTGACGTCACCGGTAGCTAAAAATAAACTCAATTGAACGTCGTCGAACAACGGCATTGGCCTATTTTTGGATTTCTTAGTAGATCACCACTATATTATACACGAGAAACAAATCGTTCGTCGCTAGAAAAACATCGTTATGACGTCACGAGGCGGTTAACATATCATGGTGTCCATTGGCCCGCCACCGACCACACCACTTGAGGACGAAGGAATAGAAGACTAGAAATGGATGGAAGAAAAGGAAGGTGGCTTGATTATGGCGACCACGTCCAATGGCATGGACTAGCGTTGCTAAGACGGGTTTTCCCCGGCGCTGCTACTGCTGCTCCTCCTCCTCCTCCTCCTCCTCCACCACTCGACACTTTTGACGGAAATGGGAGAAGGTTAATAATTCTTTTATCATCAATATCATCATTCTTAGTGTAAATAAGATGGGAAAAAACATACTAACTCAGGATATGGAGCACGTTCAACAGGTTGTATGGCAGTCACAAAGCAATGGCGACACCTTGTCACATTCACTCATCCCTTTTCTCAGCCTGAAGGGGAAGGGGGAGGAGGACACGCCTGTTCCAGGTGAATTGCTCCGTAGTAATTGATTTATATCAAAATATAGACTTCATTCTGGTGCTCACCTTCAACAATTTTACACCCCCGTGCATTAAACGGCGGCACATGAGGGTCTCCTTATCACCCTAAAGAAACCACCGACCTAAGTCAGGATGGAACCTGTAACTACAGCCACAATGGCCAAGCAAGCAAACCATTGCGCCACAAAAGTCGGGGTATCATCTACTTGGTTAATGACCGACTCTAGGGGATGGGTTCCTGGGAATTTTCCCGATCCACACGTCTGTTTTTCTCCATGTGGAAAGGGTTCTTTGACGTGTCTGCAACATCATATCCACCACAAAGGACCACGGCTTGACTTCCCATCCGACAACGGAAGACGCACTTGAAGGTTTCCTTCCCGACCTAGTGATAACAGACACAATGGCCAAGTGCGCTAACGGCGCCGCCGAGGCCGGTGACGGCGAAACGTTGTTCGAAACATTCCGAATGACCTTCTGGGGCCTTACCAGACTGGCCAACCTGTTCGTCACAACCATGGTACTGACGTCGTGGCCAGGGGTCAGGATGAGTGCCTGGGAATTCTACCAATCCATGAACTTTCTATCCATTTTCGACGTGCAAGAAACGTCCTACGCGCCATACTGGGTCACAGCTTGCCTTCCCGAAACGCAGTAGGACATCAGGGTTTTGTTCTCCTCATCCTAATGAGGGTCAGGCTTGATAACGGTCAGAATCGAACCTGTGACCAGACATAACGGCAAAAGCGCCACCAAGGCCAGCACAGAAGATGCTGAAGTAAACACGTTAACAACGACATTGTCTCTGGCGCAGGAGTCAAAATATTCTACAGAGAACCCTGCCTAGAACTGAACCTGCACCTATTAAGTAACGCAATCGGGCAGGTGGTCAGGGATAGGTTATTTCACGCTGTCTGGTCAGCTGCGACAGGCTATTTACCGACGCCAGGGTGGTGGAGGAGGTGAGAGTTCCTGAAAATTTTGCTGATCTACATATTTTCTGCCCGTATACTAAGGGCTCCTCGATGCGCAACTACACTTGAGAAACAAAAGGTTAACTGAGGGTTTCTCCCTCGCCTTAAAGAATCAAACCTGTGACCGCAGATGCACAGGCCAAGCACATTACCGATTGCACCACCGAGGCAAACCTACCGGGGTGGCGCTGGCGGCTACGTATCCTTTCCCATGAAGCTGCCGCCCTCGACGGTGCACTGGTAAGTTGACTTGATCTTGGTGTCTGCTGCCACAGGCTCGATCCTGTCCTCGGACGGTTATTTCTTTAGTGTAAGCGAGAGAAATCTCAAGTGCGCCTTCCATCGTCGAATGAGAAGTGAAGCTGTGACCTAGTGTGGTGCATACGATGTTGCCTGCACATCAAAGAACCCCCTTCAACGCGGGGGAGGGGAGGGAATGTGCAGGAGGGCAAAATTCCCAGGAATTCCACCCCTGGCAACGGTAAGTAGCTAAGCTACAAGAAGCTGGTTACGCCCACGTGAAATAACCAAACAATCAAGCAGTTCTCATCATGAAGCTGCCACCGTCGTCAGTGCAGCCAAGCCGGCCACGAACGTCAGTGATAATGGCACCCAGGATTTCCGGGCTTCGGTGAAGCCGGGCCACCTGCTCATTAGCTAAGTGGCGTCCGGGGTCCCTTCTGCCTTGAGGGGACACCTGGGACGTGGTGATTGATCACCAGTACCCTCCCCTCCATGTTTGCGGGCCTGATGGCACCCTAGAATATATATATATGCGCAAGGTAGGCCGGCGAGGGGGATTAAGATGCTATGCCTAGTTTGCCAATGGAGGGGGATAAGATCTATTTGGCGAGGGGGGTAAGATGGTAGTTTGCCGGTGGAGGGGGGGGGGGTTAAGATCGCAGTTTGACTGGTGGGTATGGGTACGTAATTATTCTGTTTGATAGTTAAGACGTGCACTATGAGCCACAGTGCACTAAGAAAGTCATGTATGCATCAAATCTTGCAGTTAAGGGTGATTTACTTCCCCCAAATCGGCATACAGCGACCAAATTGCTCACCCATGGGGGGGAGGGGGGTAAAAGCCCCTGACAGCCCTATGTGCATGTATGTGCTCTACATTCTAGAAAAACTATCCGTTTCCATGACGCGCGACAACAAGCAGCTCAATTAAGCTAACTGAGGACGAAGGGGTAGCATATACAGTAAACAGAGAACAAGGAGTGAGAAGGGAAAGAGGGAAAGGGAGTAAAGGGCAGGTTGGGGGGGGGGGTTGGAAGGGAACATGGAATTGGGGTTGAGGTCATTAGCTTCGCCCGCTTTCATATCTTGGCCACATAGAAAAATGATCTGACTAACGCTAGGTAGCAGCACTAGCTCCCGCTTCCACAGTTGAGAAAAAACGCCAACTCGTTGTCATGACAACGAGCCCCTTCGCGTCACTAGCAACCGCTCCAACCCTCAAATCACATCTAATTACCTAGCAGCAGCTCTTGTGTCATAGCGCATGCACATTCAATAACAACGTGATTGATTCTGCACCGCTTCCCATCCCTTCCTCCTCCAATTCCCCGCCCCCTTATGAAGGACTATTCACAAAATACTTCTTGAATACAATGTCTCTGCGAAGTCGCCTTATTTCATCAGTGTCGTACAATCGCCCCTTTTTTTTTGTTTTTTTTTCAGTTCAGGTGCCACCTCGACTTCAACTCTTCAACCTAGACAAACGTCAAACGTTCTGACCGGCGACGAGGACGGATGAGCCACCCCCCGACCCTGTACGAGAGAAGGACTGGCCAGCGGCAGACAATGATTGCGCCCATCATCACGGCCAGCGAGTTTCAGAACGGCTCTCCTCCCACCATGAGAGTGACGCCTCCGAAAGACAACGACACCATCAAAAGGGACCATGAAGGAAAAGGTAACCCCTATCCAAACGGGGGCAGCAGACCTCAGACGTCCGTCCCCATGCCCGCAGCCGGCGGCGTTCCCACCACAAACCATTAGTGATTTGGATAGAGTTATTTCACTTCGACCTATCAGCCGTTAAAGGCTATTTACCGACACCAGAGGTCGATCTCTTTGTAATTCTACTGATGTACACATGTTTTGCCAGCGTAGAAACGGGTTTTTTTGATGCGCAGGCAACATCGTATGCGCCACCACACGGGGTCACATGGCTTGACATCCAATCTGAAAATGACCACCCTCGGTGGCATGATTGTTTGTTTATTTGGTTATTTCACGTCGGTATATCAACTGCTTTGGTTATTGATCGACGCCAGGGGGGGATGAGATCCTGGAAATTTTGCCAATCCACACGTCTATTTTACTCCATGTGGAAGGGGTTCTTTTACGTGCAGGCAACATCGTATGCACCACATGGGACCATGGCTTGACTTCCCATCCGACGACGGAAGGCGCACTTGAGGTTTCCTTCCCACCCTAAGGAAACCGCCGACCTTGGTCAGGATCGAACCTGTGATAACAGACACAGTGCGCTAACCACTGCGCCACCAAAGCCGGTGGTGGCCTGATGATTCACACGCTTGACCTTTGGCCTGGAGCCACAGGCTCGTTCCTGATATAGGTCGATGATTTCTTCCAGGAGAAGGGTAAACCTTAAATGGCTTTCCGTTGTCGGATGGGACGAAGGGCTGTGGCCTCGTGTGGTGGGTGCATACAATGTTGCTTGCCCGTCAAATAATCCTTTCTAGACGAAAACAAAGTGTAGATCTGCAACATTTCTCGAAGCTCGGCCCTCCCGCCCTCAGCGTGGATAAATAGCCTTAAGCATCTGCTAGACCGACGTTAAAGAACCTCATTAACGCGATAACGGAAGGCGGCGCACTTTACGTTTCTTCCTCCACCCTGAAGAAACCACCAACTTTAGTCAGGATTGAACCTGTAAATACCCATGCAATAATGCTACCGATTGCGCCAACAAGCTAGACGTCGTCGTCGTCGCTACGCCCGAATCATTACCTTCATTAATTCGACGAATCCCGCGAGACAACAAGCCGAGAAGTTGTGTTCCCATAAAACGACGCCACGGCCCTCACTGGACAAGCGAGGGTGGAAGTGGGCGTGAGCAAGAGAATACGATCTCCTCTGCCAATTACGAAAAATTCAATCAACGTCGTCAACACCTTTCTCAACGCCAAAGCCACTTGACGCCGAAAGCCTTACAATTCGTTGCAATAAGCGTCATCTTCAGCTCTGACTTCCTGTTCAGTGAAACGCAAAGACGATAACAACAACAACATCATCATCATCAACAACAACAACAAGAAGAACATCGACGTGGAATCAATAAAAGGCTTGAAATCAAAATGAGTCGTCGAAGGATTTGAGGGGAGGACAGGGGACAGAACACACTGACAGATGCTGCTTCAGGACATAATAATAATAATAACAACCGCTCATTAAGTGGCATAAACAAGCATCATTGGCCTTTCTCCTTATTCTCCCTTTGAGGCCTGGGGGCTGTTGATAATTGGCAAGATCCAAGTCGTGTGCGCAGATGGAGGAAGAGGATGATGATGACGATAAGAAACAACGAGGGAAATATTGAGAGTGACCTTATTAAGCCAATCTCGGTGTAGCAATTGGTGGTCTGTAGTTACGAGCTCGATCCTGACTGAGGTCGGTGGCTTCTTGATGGTGAAGCATAAACGTCAAGTGCGGCTTCCGGTATCGGCTGGAGAGTCAAGTCGCGGCTCTTTATGGTAAATACGATGGCGCCTGCACGTCAAAGAACTCTTTCTACATGGACAGAAAATCTGTAGATCGGTAAATAGTCTTCAGCAGCTGATGACCTCAACTCATCTGCCAACTCTCGAATGGCGCGACCTTGCTTTTTGTTCGTCTTGTGAATTAGGAGAACAAGGTGGGGGGGGGGCCCGGGGGGGGGGGGGGGGGGGGGCCGGGGGGGGGGGGGGGGGGGGGGGTGGGGGGGGGGGGGGGGGGGGGGGGGGGGGGGGGGGGGGGGGGGGGGGGGGGGGGGGGGGGGGGGGGGGGGGGGGGGGGGGGGGGGGGGGGGGGGGGGGGGGGGGGGGGCGGTGGGGGGGGGG
>JAVBNE010000006.1:0-169967 GCA_031551755.1 Cellulomonadaceae bacterium
ACCCAGCCACCACAACGGCAACCAAACAGCCCACACCCACCAAAACGGCATCGACAAACAAACACACTGTTGAGTTCACAAACAACCACCACACACCCCACCCCACACCAACCAAGACGCAGAATGAAAGGGGCAACCCACGCAACTTACCAGATCCGCATCGAAATGCGCAACCGCGTTCTGTTCAGTGGGAGTCTCACCCGTTGCACGTCCAGCCCTCGCTTCTTTCGGCGGTGCTGTCCGTTCCGCTGTCGGGCGAACCTTGAAGACTCTACACGCTCTCCAGGCGGTTGCCAACCCCGAAGGTGCCTTCGGGGCCGTCCGACCGGACGCTAGTACCTGCGTTAACCGCCCGCCTTCACCATTCTCCCTGGTCACAGGCCTCTCAAAGGCAGACTCGAAGAGTCCATCTGCATACGGAGGCGCTACTCCCTGCGCGGGGCACATGACAGCCCGTACACGGGAACACGGCATCGGCGCCCGGTCAGCACCTCGGCGACATGACCGCTCCCGTTCGTCACTCGGTCGGAGTCTTCGCGACGGCCAGCGTTCGTTTCCCGCGCCGGATGACCGCGAACCTACCGTGCAGCAGATCACTGGCAGCGAGGACCGCCTCATCATCGGCAACCTTCGCGTTGTTGACGTACGCACCCCCGTCGTTGATCGCACGCCGCGCCGCGCCGCGCGACGCGACGAGCCCGGAGCCCACCAGGAGATCCACTATCGGGGTTCCTGCGTCGGCCGAGACCTGCGGCAACTCGGCGACCGCGGCCGCCAGCGTGGCCTCGTCCAACGAACTCAGCTGACCCCGCCCGAACAGCGCCTGACTAGCCTCGATTACGGCCGCGGTCGCGTCAGCACCGTGCACCAACGTGGTGACGTCGCCAGCCAGTGCCCGTTGGGCCTCGCGTGCCCCTGGCCGTTCCTCGACCGCACGCGTGAGCTCTTCGATCTCGTCCCGTGTGCGGAAAGTAAACACCTTGAGCCATGCCACGACATCGGCATCGGCGGCGTTCACCCAGAACTGGTAGAAGGCGTAGGGAGACATCTGCTCGGAATCGAGCCAGACAGCGCCCCCCTCCGTCTTGCCGAACTTCGTGCCGTCCGCCTTGGTGATCAGCGGCGTCGTCATGGCGTGCACACCGGCGCCCTCCGCCTTACGAATCAGTTCGACCCCGGAGAGTAGGTTGCCCCACTGATCGTTGCCACCGGTCTGCAGAGTGACCCCATGCCGCAGGAACAACTCGCGGTAATCCAGCCCTTGGAGGATCTGGTAGCTGAACTCGGTGAAGCTGATGCCCTCATCGGAGCGCAGACGCCGAGCCACGGTGTCCTTGGCGAGCATCGTCCCGAGCCGGTAGTGCTTGCCGATGTCCCTCAGGAAGTCGATCGCAGACATCCCGGCGGTCCAGTCCAGGTTGTTGACCACCCGAGCCGCGTTCGGACCCTCGAAATCGAGAAACCGTGCCACCTGACCCGCGATGCGCTCGGTCCAGGCCGCCACTACCTCCTTCGTGTTCAAAGTCCGCTCCCCCGACTGCCGCGGGTCACCGATCATGCCGGTGGCGCCACCGACCAGCGCGACAGGCCTGTGGCCGGCGAGCTGTAGATGGCGGAGAAGGATCAGCTGGACAAGGTTGCCGTGGTGCAGACTCGGCGCCGTGGGATCGAAACCGCAGTAGTAGGTGATCGGCTCATCACCGGACAACGCCGCTCGCAGGGCTGCCTCGTCGGTGGTCTGCGCGACCAGCCCACGCCACTGCAACTCGTCCAGAATGTCACTCACGGCCACTCCCTAGGTATCGCGTACGGCTCGCGTCGACCCTAGTAGGCCCACGACTGTTCGTGCCCATTCATTTCACGGCCGGTGGCTTCGTACTGCGCCGGCCCGCTGGTCGGTAGGCCGACACCGTCGGCTCACCGGCCAACCACATCCGCCATGGGAAGCGCTGACCACTCCCACCCTCCCCACCGACACCCACACGCGGTCCCGTCGCGATCACGGGCCGACCCGTCGAAGCCTCCCCAGTCCCTGCCGGCCGCCCGAGCGGGGAGCTCTCACTGAGATCCACCTCTGGGAACCGGTCCCCAGGCAGCTCGATCGCCAGCCGCCCACCCGCTCCGGCCAGCTCCGCACCGTCATCGCTCAGATCGACTCCCAGCGCGACTGCGAGCCGCGCCGGACCACTGGCCAGATCACGATCGGTGTGCACCGTGCCCCGAGCCACCCGCCGGGACCGCGCCACATCTGCCCCCTCGACGATCTCCCCCGCCCGCAACAGAACCGCGGAAGCGGTACCCGGCGGACCGCAGACGACGTTGACGCAATGGTGCAGGCCGAGGTGCCGGTACACATACAGCCCCCCGGGCTCCCCGAACATGGTGGCGTTGCGACGTCCGTTACCACCGAAGGCATGCGAACCCGGGTCATCAGCGCCACCGTAGGCCTCGACCTCCGTCAACCGCACCACGACGACGCCGTCCGCCGCCCGGGCGGTCACCCGCGCACCCAGCAGTTCCCGGGCGACGTCGAGCACCGGGCGGTCACACCAGTCGCGGTCAACGAAGACCATCGGCCCGTCCCAGGTTGACCACTGAGCCAAATCCGTCCAACCGTACATCGGCGCGGTCTCGAGTCTCTTCCGCCGCATAGATGGACGCTTCGTCCGCCATCCAGCGCATCCACTCGGCCCGAACCGCTTCGCCGTCGCGTGCGAGTCCACGGCGTAGCCGGAGAGCGTCGTCGGCCTCCACCCAGATCAGCAGGGTGGTCACGGGATCGAACCGCCGGGCGCCCGCTCCGCACCCCTCGACCACAAGCACCGGTTCAGCCGGCACCTCATGCCACTCGGCGTACTCGCCCCGCTCCCAGTCGTAACGTTGGAACCGCGCAAGCGCACCGAACTGCAAGGGGTCGATGATCTGTTTGCCCAGGCGATCGATGCCGTCGACCAGCCCTTGCCAGCCCGGGTACAAGTCATCCATGTGCACGACCTGCGCAGGCAAGGCGGTGCCGAGCTGCGCCGCAAGGCTCGACTTACCCGATCCGGCCGGACCGTCGACCAACACCAGCCGGGTCTGCTGGGCCGGACCCAAGCGAGCCGCCCCCGACCGCACCAAGTCGACCAGGTCGGTGAGCACGGCCACGGACGTGCTCACCGACTCAGTCCTGAGCCCAGAACCGGTACTCCGCCAACCGTTCGCGCGCCTGCTCCAGCTGCTCCGCGACTCGCTCGGGTGCTGTCCCACCGACCGCATTACGAGATGCCATGGACCCCTCAACGCTCAGCACATCCCGTACACCGGACGTCAGATGCGGCGAGATCGCGGCGAGGTCCGCGTCGGTCAAATCCCATAACTCGAAGCCGCGGTCCTCACAGACCCGGACACATTCGCCCGCCACCTCATGGGCCACCCGGAAGGCCACCCCCTGCCGCACCAACCATTCGGCCACGTCGGTCGCCAGCGAGAAGCCCTGGGGAGCGAGTGTCGCCATCCGGTCAGTGTCGAACGTGAGTGTGGCGATCATCCCGGCGAAGGCCGGCAGCAACACCTCGAGAGTGTCGACCTGATCGAAGACCGGCTCCTTGTCCTCCTGCAAGTCACGGTTGTACGCCAGCGGCAGCCCCTTGAGAGTCGCGAGGAGCCCCGTGAGGTCGCCGATGAGCCGGCCTGCCTTGCCCCGAGCAAGTTCGGCGACATCCGGGTTCTTCTTCTGCGGCATGATGCTCGACCCGGTCGAGTACGAGTCGTGAAGCCGCACGAAACCGAACTCCTTGGTCGACCAGAGGATGACCTCCTCAGCCAACCGGGACAGATCGACGGCAAGCATGGCGCAGACGAACGCGAACTCGGCCATGACGTCTCGAGCGGCCGTGCCGTCGATCGAGTTCTCCACCGGCCCGGCGAAACCAAGTTCGGCCGCCACCGCCGCCGGGTCGAGACCGAGCGAGGACCCCGCCAGCGCCCCGGACCCGTAAGGCGACTTCGCCGCCCGGACATCCCAGTCGATGAACCGGTCGACGTCGCGCAACAAAGGCCACGTGTGCGCCAGGAGGTGGTGGGCCAGCAGCACGGGCTGGGCGTGCTGAAGGTGTGTCCGTCCAGGCATCGGCGCACCCGGGTGGGCCGCCGCCTGGTCGACCAGGGCTTCGACGACATCCAACGTCAGTCGCGTCACCATCCGCGCGGCATCGCGAAGGTACATCCGGGTCAGGGTGGCGATCTGGTCGTTGCGCGAGCGGCCGGCCCGCAGCTTGCCGCCCACCGGCCCGGCCCGCTCGATCAGCCCTCGCTCCAGCGCGGTGTGCACGTCCTCGTCGTCGTCAGCCGGGAGGAACGCCCCCGACTCGACATCCGCCCTGAGGGTCTCCAGGCCGGCCAGCATGCCCGCCAGCTCCGCGTCGTCGAGCAGTCCGGCCCGGTGCAGGACCCGGGCGTGCGCACACGACCCGGCGATGTCCTGACCGGCCAACCGCCAATCGAAGTGCGTGGACTTGCTCAGGGCCGCGAGCGCGTCGGCGGGACCGCCGGCGAACCGCCCACCCCACAGGGACACACGCCCGGGCTGCTCGGGAAGGCTCGTATCAGTCATGCAGGCTCCCCGTTCCGAAGTCCACGCCGTGGCCGAATTTCTCGTCGCGGGCGGCAGCGAGCTTCGCGGTCAAGCCGTAGATCTCGATGAAGCCCTTTGCCTGGGACTGGTCGTAGGAGTCGCCCTCGTCGTAGGTCGCGAGGTTGAAGTCGTAGAGGCTGGACTCGGAACGGCGGCCGGTGACGGTCGCCCGTCCACCGTGCAGCACCAGACGGATGTCACCCGAAACGTACCGCTGGGTGTCGTCGATGAACACGTCGAGCGACTTCTTCAACGGGCTGAACCACATGCCGTCGTAAACCAGCTCGGACCAGCGCTGCTCAACCCCGCGCTTGAACCGGGCCTGTTCGCGTTCGACGGTGACGTTCTCCAGCTCCTGGTGGGCGGCGATCAAGGCGATGGCGCCCGGAGCCTCATAGATCTCCCGGGACTTGATGCCCACGAGCCGGTCCTCGACGATGTCGATCCGGCCGACGCCCTGGGCTCCGGCGCGCCGGTTCATCTCCTGAATTGCCCGCAACGGCGTCACCGGCACCTCGTCCAAGGCCACCGGGATGCCCTCTTTGAAGGTGATGATGACCTCGTCGGCGACCGGCGGGAACGTGGGGTCGTCGGTGTAGGAGTAGACGTCCTTGGTGGGCGCGTTCCAGATGTCCTCCAGGAAGCCGGTCTCGATGGCACGACCCCAGACGTTCTGGTCGATCGAGAACGGGTTGTGCTTCGTGGTGGCGATCGGCAGCGAGTGCTTCTCGGCGTACTCAATGGCCTTCTCGCGCGTCAGCGCGAGGTCGCGGACCGGGGCGATGGTCTTGAGGTCAGGAGCCAACGACGTCGTGGCCACCTCGAACCGGACCTGGTCATTCCCCTTGCCCGTGCAGCCGTGGGCGACGGTGGTGGCGCCGAACTGACGGGCCGCACGCACCATGTGCTTGACGATCACCGGACGCGAGATTGCCGACACCAACGGGTAGCGGTCAAGGTACATGCCGTTCGCCCGCAGGGCAGGCATGCAGTACTCGGCGGCGAACTCCTCGCGCGCGTCGGCCACGTAGGCCTCCACCGCGCCGCAGTCCAAGGCACGGCGACGGATGACCTCAAGGTCCTCGCCCCCCTGGCCGACGTCCACCGCAACCGCAACGACCTCGGCCCCGGTCGCCTCCGCGATCCAGCCGATGGCAACAGAGGTGTCCAGGCCGCCGGAGTAGGCGAGCACGACGCGTTCAGTCATGAGGTCTTCCTTCTTGATGAGCACTGACAGGGGGCAAAGCGGTGGGTACGGCCCGGTGTGACACCACAGGGTGCCATCACCTGGCTCATCACCCGGATAAGTCCAGGAAACGGCGGGCGAGGTCGGCCCCGCCCGCCGGGTCGCGGGCGATCACCAGGATCGTGTCATCCCCCGCGATACACCCGAGCACGTCGGGCAGCACCGAATGGTCGATCGCCGAGGCGAGGAAGTTCGCTGCGCCCGGTGGGGTGCGCAGGACGACGAGATTCGCCGAGGCTTCGGCGGAGACCAACATGTCCGCGCACAGCCGGGCCAACCGCGTCGCCAGGTACTCGGCGGAGTCCCCCGCGCGCAAGGTACGATCTCCGCCTTCCCCTGGAACAGCGTAGACAAGCTCGCCGGAGCCCTGTCGCACCTTCTCGGCCCGCAACTCGATGAGGTCCCGCGACAAGGTCGCCTGCGTGACGCTCACCCCGGAGGCCGCGAGCGCCGTCGCGAGCTCCGCCTGCGAGTGGATCTCGGCATGTTGGATGATCTCGACGATCCGCGCGTGCCGAGCCGCCCGCGTGGTCGGCTGGGTCGTCTGCGCGGTCATTGCCGGTCCAGGAGCCAGGTGAGTAACGCCTTCTGTGCGTGGAGGCGGTTCTCGGCCTCGTCCCAGACGACCGACTGTTTGCCGTCGATCACCTCGGCGGTGATCTCCTTCCCGCGATAGGCCGGCAGGCAGTGCAGGACGACGGCGTCAGGAGCGGCGAGCGCCATCAGTTCCGTGTTGACCTGGAATGGGATGAAGGGCTGCGCGCGGCTCTCCGCTTGCGCCTCATCGCCCATGGACACCCAGGTGTCGGTGGCGACGACGTCGGCTCTCCGCACGGCCTCGGCGGGGTCGGTGGTGACGGTCACCGAGCCGCCGGTGGCCCGGGCGATCTGCTCGGCGTCGGCCACCACACCTGGCTCGGGCAGCCAACCGTCAGGACCGGCCACCTTGACGTGCATCCCGGCCGTCGCTCCGCCGAGGAGGTAAGAGTGCGCCATGTTGTTGGCACCGTCGCCGACATAGGCCAACGTCTGACCGGCGAGCGCTGCGACCCCACCTCGGTGTTGGGCGATGGTCAGGAGATCCGCCAAGACCTGGCAGGGGTGGAACTCATCGGTCAGCGCGTTGACGACCGGCACCCGGCTGACCGCTGCCATGGCCTCCACCCGCTCCTGGCCGGCGGTGCGCCACACGATGGCGGCCACCTGCCGGTCGAGCACCCGGGTGGTGTCCTCGATCGGTTCCCCGCGACCGAGTTGACTCACCCCGGACTCCAGGACGAGCGGGTACCCGCCGAGTTCGGTGATGCCGACGCTGAACGACACCCGGGTGCGGGTGGACGGTTTGTCAAAGATCACGGCGACTGCCCGCGGACCGGCCAACGGCGTGAACCCGGTCCGGTCGCCACGCATCTTCCAGGCCAGAGTCAACACCTGCGCCTGCTCGGTGGGGGTCAGGTCGTCGTCACGCAGGAAATGCGGCACGGGCATGGTCAGTCCTCGTCTTCGATGGTGAGGGCGCCGAAGAAGCCCACGACGTCGCGAGCTTGGTCGGCACTCAGGATGAGGGGTGGCGCCAGCCGGATCGCGTCCGGGGCCACCGCGTTGACGATGAACCCCGCGCGGAGTGCGGCTGCGGCCACCTGGGTCGACACCGGCCGGGTGAGCTGCACGCCCAGGAGCAGTCCACGGCCTCGGACACCGGCGATCAGGGGGTTCCCCGCGGCGGTGATGCCCCGAGACAGCAGGGCACCGACTTGCCGGGCGTTGCCCATCAGGTCATCGCGTTCGATCACTCCGAGGGTGGTGAGACCGGCCGCGGCGGCCACCGGGTTGCCCCCGAAGGTCGTGCCGTGTTGACCCCGGCCCAGCAGGGTGGCCGCCCGTTCACCGAAGGCGATCACGGCTCCCACCGGGAACCCGCCGCCGAGTCCCTTGGCCACGGTGATGACATCAGGCTGGGCCCCGCCACCAATGTCGTGCTGCTGGAAGGCGAACCAGGAGCCCGTCCGCCCGACGCCGGTCTGGACCTCGTCGAGGATGAGCAACGCCCCCGCCGCCTCGGTGAGCCCACGGGCCGCTGCGAGGTAACCGGGGGGCAGCGGACGGACTCCGGCCTCCCCTTGGATCGGCTCGACGACCAGAGCGGCCACACCGCCGCGCGCGGCGACAGCGGCCGGTTCGAAGGCTTCCGCCAGGGCGGTGAGGTCGCCGAAGGGCAGGAACTCGACTCCCCCGGGCAACGGTTCGAAGGGTTCCCGGTAGGCCGCCTTGGAGGTGAGGGCGAGTGCGCCCATGGTCCGGCCGTGGAAGCCGCCCTCCAGAGCGACGATCCTCGTCCGGGTGCCGTCGCCACCGTTGCGCCGGGCCATCTTGAAAGCGGCCTCGTTGGCCTCGGCCCCGGAGTTGGTGAAGAACACATGCGAGCCGGCCGGCGCCCCGGCTACCGCGATGAGATGTTCCGCGAGGGTGATCTGGGTGGGTGAGGCGAAGAAGTTCGAGATGTGTCCTAGCGTCCCCAGTTGGGCGCTGATCGCCGCCGTCAGCGTCGGGTGGGCGTGCCCGAGGGCATTGACCGCGATCCCGCCGAGCAGGTCGAGGTAGCGGTTGTCGTCCGCGTCCCACACATAGGCGCCCTCACCTCTGACGAGCACCCGTTGGGGTGGGCCGAAGGTGTCCATGACCGCATGGGTGTACCGATCGACCCAATCCGCCTGCGTGGCGACCCCGGCCACGTGCGCAGCAGGGGTGGTCTGCGGCGCGCCCGGGTTCGGCACCAGCCCGTTCATGAGATCTCCTCCTGATCGCCGGGAACCACCATGGTGCCGTTGCCCTGCGCCGTGAAGATCTCCAGCAGTAGCGAATGCGGCACCCGCCCGTCGATCACGGTGGCTGCGGGCACCCCGCCGGTGACCGCCCGCAGACACGCCTCCATCTTCGGGACCATGCCCGACTCGAGGGTCGGGAGCAGTTCGCTCAACTCCGGGGCACCGATTTCGGCCACCAAGGACGACCGGTCCGGCCACGACGTGTAGAGGCCCTCGACATCGGTCAGGACCACCAGCTTCTTGGCCCCGAGGGCGACGGCGAGCGCCGCCGCAGCAGTGTCGGCGTTCACGTTCAGCACCTGGGTCGGGTCGCCGATGTCGGGGGCGATCGTGGAGACGACCGGGATCCGGCCGGCGTCGAGCAGGTCACGCACCGCAGATGGGTGGACCTCCACGACATCGCCCACCAAGCCGACGTCCACCGGCTCGCCGTCGACCGTCGCCGAACGACGCGCCGCTTGAAGCAACCCACCGTCCTCCCCCGAAAGGCCGACCGCATAGGGACCGTGGGCGTTGATCAGGCCGACGAGCTCCCGCGAGACCTGGCCCGTCAGCACCATGCGAACCACGTCCATCGCCTCGGGGGTGGTCACCCGCAGTCCACCACGGAACTCGCTCGCGATTCCCAGCCGGCCGAGCATCGCGGAAATCTGCGGGCCGCCGCCGTGGACGACCACCGGATGTAGGCCGACCTGACGGAGGAAGACCATGTCCTGGGCGAAGGCAACCTTGAGGGTCTCGTCGACCATGGCGTTGCCGCCGTACTTCACCACGATGAGGGCGTCGCGGTACTCCTGGAGCCAGGGCAATGCCTCGATCAGGACTTCGGCCTTATGGGCAGGATCGAGGTGGGCCCGCGGGTCGAAGGCCGGGTCATGGGGGGCGGGAGCAAGCGGTTCCGGTTTGCTGGTCATGACGAGTATGCGCTGTTCTCGTGGACGTAATCGTGTGTCAGGTCGTTGGTCCAGACCGTCGCGGAGGCGTCCCCCGCGTGCAGGTCAATCTCGACGCGCACCTCCCGCGCGTTCGCCAGGTCGACGAGTTCGCGCGATTCACCGACCCCGCCGGCCCGGCAGACCTGCACACCGTTGATCGAGACGTCGAGCAGCAGTGGATCGTAGGGGGCGACCTCGACCGGGACCGTGCCCGCGGCGGACAGGATACGACCCCAGTTCGGGTCGTTGCCGAAGACGGCCGCCTTGAAGAGGTTGGACCGGGTCACCGCGCGGGCGACGGCGAGCGCCGCGGCCTCGGTACTCGCCTGCTGGACCGTCACCGCGATGTCGTGGCTGGCGCCCTCGGCATCCGCCACGAGTTGCCGAGCGAGGTCACCACAGACCCGTTGCAGCGCACCGACGAAGTCCGCCTCGATCGGGGTCACGCCGCTGGCCCCGGAGGCCAGCAATATCACGGTGTCGTTCGTGGACATGCAGCCGTCGGAGTCCACGCGATCGAAGGTCGCGGCGGTCACCTTGCGCAAGGCGGCGTCCGCAGTCGCGGCGTCCAGGACCGCGTCAGTGGTCACCACACAGAGCATGGTCGCCAGTCCGGGGGCCAACATCCCCGCGCCTTTAGCCATGCCGCCAATCGACCAGCCGTCAGCCGACTGCGCGACGGCCGTCTTCGGGACGGAGTCGGTCGTCATGATGGCCTGGGCGGCCGCCGGTCCGCCGTCGGACGATTGGGCAGCCACGGCCGCGTCGATTCCGGCGATCAGCAGATCCATCGGGAGTCGTTCGCCGATCAGCCCGGTGGAGCAGACCAGGACGTCGCCCGCACCGACCGCCGCGGCCCCCGCCGACAGTGCCGCGGCCGTCAGCGCCGCGGCCACGTGCTCGGCCGTGTGATGGGTGTCGGCGAACCCCTCCGGACCCGTGCAGGCATTCGCGCCGCCGGAGTTCAGGACGACCGCACGCGCGCGACCGTCCGCGGCCGCCTGCCGAGTCCAGACGACTGGCGCGGCCTGCACCCGATTGGTGGTCAGCACGACGGCGGCCACATCGAGCGGCCCGTCGTTGACCACCAGGGCGACGTCGGTGACGCCGCCCGACTTGAGCCCGGCCGCGACCCCGGCAGCCCGGAACCCTTGCGGTGTCGTGACGCTCACGGGGCAACTCCTTCAGTACGCAGGCCCAGGGCCTGCGGGAGGCCCAGGGCGATGTTCATGGACTGGACGGCGGCACCCGCTGTGCCCTTGACCAGGTTGTCGATGGCGGTGACCGTGACCACGCGCCCGGCAGCCCGGTCCACTGCCACCTGGATGAGCGCGGTGTTCGCCCCGGCCGTCATCGCCGTTGTGGGCCACAGCCCTTCGGGGAGCAGCGTGACGAACGGCTCCGCCTCGTAGACCTGTTCCCAAGCCCGGCGGACCTCGGCGTCAGAGGCGCCCTCATGCTCGGGGGCCAGCCGCGCGGTCGCGGTGGCGAGGATGCCGCGAGTCATGGGCACCAACGTAGGGGTGAAGGAGATGGTGACCTCCGGCGCGCCTGCGGAGTGCAGGTTCTGTGCGATCTCCGGGATGTGCCGATGGGTTCCGCCGACGGCGTACGGCTGGGCGGAACCCAGGGCGGCGGTGGCGAGCAGATGCGGCTTGAGTGCCTTTCCCGCGCCGGAGTAACCGTTGGCCAGAACCGCAACCAGGTCGCGGCCCTCTATCAACCCGGCTGCCACTCCCGGCTGTAGGCCGAGCGTGACGGCCGTGACGTTGCATCCGGGCACGGCGATCCGGCGCGCACCGGCCAGGTACTCGCGCTGGCGGGTGTACTCGGTTCCGTTGTCGGTGGCGTGGACCCGCAGTAGTTCCGGCAACCCGTAGGGCCAGGTGCCTGCGTGGGGCGACCCGTAGAAGGCTGTCCAGTCCTCCGCGGACTCCAGCCGGTGATCGGCACCCAGGTCGATGACCAGCACGTCGTCCGGGAGCTGCGCGGCGATCTCCCCCGATGCCCCGTGGGGCAAAGCGAGGACGACGACGTCGTGGCCCGCGAGGTGCTCAGCAGTGGTGGGCAGCAGCACCCGGTCGGCCAACGACCGCAGATGGGGTTGGTGTTCGATCAGGCCTGAGCCGGCCGCCGAGTTGGCGGTGAGCGCTCCGATCGTGACCTCGGGGTGCCCGGTGAGCAGGCGGAGTGTCTCGCCGCCGGCCATTCCGGAGGCACCGGCCACCGCCACGCTGATCGTCATATGCAGAACTATACATACTTATGCAGTCGCGCCGAACGGCGTTTCGGTATACGGCACGCCGAGGCATCGAAGGGGACCCGTGGACTCGGCCCCGGCCGGGGCGAGTGGGCCTGCCCTGCGATCAACTCACTCGATGCGCCGCCCCCGGGACGGGGACGAGAGCCAGTCGCATGCCGAGAGGTTCAGTGAGCTTCAGGAGGGTGTCACTGGTGGGGTTGCCCAGCCCGCGCTCGATTCGTGAAATCTCCGCTTGCTGAACGGCAGAAACCTGAGCGAGTTCTGGCTGGGTAAGACGAGCCGCTTTCCGAGCTGCTCGAAGCTCGCGCCCGAGCGCCTCTTGGCCGCTGATCTCCTGGTCGAGCTGCCTACCGAGTCGCTCAGAAATCTCTACAGCCATCGAACCCCACGCGCTGCGGGCAGGCGTGGCGAATTCCTCGTACGAACGAGTGGCCATCAGATCCTCCATCTATCACGAGACCGACGGCTCAAGTATGTGTCCTGACACATATGCGAACCGTATGCGATACGATCCAGCACTCTTGGCACCCAGACGGCGGACTCCAACCCCTGACGCTGCTGCCCGCCCGAGCAGGCTGTGCGGAATAAGTCGCGACCTCAGGCGAACCGTCCGGCACTTAGGGCATTAGGCCCTCGGACGGGTAGCCATCCCGGGCTCCCACACCCAGACTTCTGGCCCTACGATCGACCGATGCCGATATTCGAGGACCCCTGGACCTCCCCCGCGGCCCCGGCCATCGGTCGACGGCTCGTGCGAGTCGACGCTCAGCTCCTCACCGCACTGGCCGCCGGCGATCACCGCACTGCCGCCAGCCTCACGCCGTGGGCGCTCAGCCCGTACGTCACCGACAACGACACCTGGCTGTGGAAGCTGCGGCGCGACCAGATCACCCGCTACCCGGCGGATGCCGCGTGGGTGACCCGCCTGCTGATCGACGAAACGAGCGGCACGGCCGTCGGGCACGCCGGTTTCCACGGCCGCCCGGATGCCCAGGGCATGGTGGAGATCGGCTATGCGGTTGACCCGGGCCACCGCCGCCGGGGCCATGCCAGGGCCGCACTGACGATCCTCCTAGACGTCGCATCCGCGCGTCCGGATGTCCGGACGGTCCGCGCGAGCATTCGGCCGGACAACGAGCCCTCGCGCGCGCTGATCGACCAGTACGGCTTCGTCGTCACTGGCGAGCAATGGGACGCCGAGGATGGGTTGGAGATCATCCTGGAGCGACCAGCACGGTGGTCGTGAGGCCCGCCCACTGGGTATGGGCGTACCGCCCGCCCCCCTAGGCTGGGGTAATGCGCGCGATCGTGGCCCGCGAGGCGGGTGGACCTGACGTCCTGGAGTTGGTCGAACTCCGAGAACCCACACCCGGCCCGGGTGAGATTGCCGTCCGGGTCGCGGCGGCCGGGGTCAACTTCATCGACACCTACCGACGTGCGGGCGTCTACGCCATGAAGTTCCCGCACATCGTCGGTGCCGAGGGTGCGGGCACTGTGATCGCCGTCGGCAGTGGGGTCACGCTCTTCGCTCCCGGCGACCGGGTCCTCTGGACCGAGTCCGCCGGCTCCTACGCGGACGTCATGACTCTCCCGGCAGCGCAGGCGCTGCGCGTCCCGGACGGCGTCGATCTCGACGTCGCCTGCGCCGCCGCGCTGCAAGGGCTCACCGCGCATTACCTGTGCCGCTCCGCCTACCCCGTCCAACCCGGGGAGGATGTTCTGGTTCATGCCGGCGCCGGCGGGGTGGGCCTGCTGCTCACTCAGCTCATCGTGGCCCGGGGCGGCCGGGTCATCTCGACCGTGTCCACCGCGCAGAAGGCTGAGCTTTCACGGTCTGCCGGTGCAAGCGACGCCATCCGCTATACCGAGTTTTCCGACATGACTGCCGAACTCCCGGCGGCCGTTCGCGAACTGACCGGCGGGGTGGGCGTGGCGGCCGTCTACGATTCGGTGGGCAAGGACACCTTCGAAGCCTCGCTCCGGTCGCTGCGCCGCCGCGGGATGCTCGTACTCTTCGGTGGCTCATCCGGTCAGGTGTCGCCATTCGACCCCCAGCGCCTCAACGCGGGTGGGTCGCTGTTCCTCACGCGCCCCAATCTCACCGACTACATCGCGACCCGGGAAGAGCTGGAGCAGCGGGCGGCGGATGTCCTCGGAGCGGTTGCGGACGGAAGCCTCCACGTGCGCATCGGGGCACGGTTCCCGTTGGCCCAAGCTGCGGACGCCCACCGAGCGCTGGAGGGGCGTGCGACTACCGGCAAGGTGCTCCTGCTCACCGACGCCGCAGCCACCGATGGCGGCAACAGGGAACGGGTCGGGGCGTGAGCTGGAGTTGGGTTCCGCCGCTCCCGAATGAAGAGGATGACGGCCCGTCGCCTGCCCTGCGCCGGACGGTGACCGTGCTCATGGTGCTGATCACCGGAGTGTTCGCGTTGTACTACGCGAGTGTGGCGCTCGGTATCACGAACAACGACTCCTGCGTCGAGAACCGACCGGCTGGGGTCGGGCGGGCCGATGTCGACTCGCATTGGCGGTGGTGGCCACCGGGGCGGGTCTGCGATTACCCACCACAGGAAACACCCATCGAAGCCGCCGTCCCAACGTCCCTCCTCCGCTGGCACCTGTCGCCGTCGTGATCGGAACTCACCCATGACGCAAATGTCGAACCCCAGCGCCTGGAACCCGGGCGTCTACCTCGGTTTCGCGGACGAACGCTCGCGACCGTTCCACGATCTGCTTTCCCGAGTGCGAATCGAGCCGCGCACGGTCCTCGACCTCGGCTGCGGCCCGGGCCATCTCTCGGCCGTCCTGCGTCGACGGTGGCCGGGTGCCGCCATCACCGGGATCGACTCCTCACCGGAGATGATCGCGAGCGCCACCGAGGCAGACCCCGACGGCACCTATCTGGTGGGTGACCTCACGGACTACCGACCCGCCGACAAGCCCGACTTGATCGTATCCAACGCCGCTCTCCAGTGGGTGCCCGATCATCTGCGGCAGCTGCCGATGCTCGCTGATCGCGCGGCGGGCACCTTCGCGTTCCAGGTCCCCGGTAACCACGACGCCCCCAGCCACCTACTGCTTCGCGAGGTCGCCGGCCGCGTTCCCTATGCGGACGTCGTCGGGCCGGTGGAACGGCGTGCCACGGCGGACCCCGCCGACTATCTGGACGTACTGACGGCCGCCGGGTGGGAGGTGGATGCGTGGGAGACCACCTACCTGCATGTCCTTCAAGGCGCGGACCCGGTCTTCGAGTGGATCTCCGCCACCGCCGCACGACCCGTCCTGGGGGCGCTGACCGGCGCCCTCCGGGAACGGTTCGAGGACGACTACCGTGCGGCCCTCCGGGCGGCCTATCCTGCACACAACTTCGGCACCTTGTTGCCCTTCCGCCGGATCTTCGTGATCGCGACCCGCACGGATTGAGGACGGCGGCTGGGACGTTCTGCATCCCTGGAGGAAGGCGGCGCGAACACCGCCCCTCTCCCCCTCAGGCCCGCAGCACTCCGCCCAGAGTGTCGGCGGCAGCGACCAGGTCCGCACGCACCCGGGCGACGTCATCGGCAGACAGCGTGCGATCGTCCGCACGTAGCCGCACGGAGAACGCCAATGACTTCTTGCCCTCGCCGATCTGAGGCCCGGTGAAGACGTCGAAGAGCCGCACGCTCTCCACCAACTCACCACCCCCCGCGACGAGCCCCGCAGTCAGCGCGGCAGCCGAGACACCCTCGTCGACGACGAAAGCCAAGTCCTCTTTCGCGACCGGGAACGTGGAGACCGGCGCGGCCTGAACGGGACCAGGAGCCGCCCCGATCAGCGCGTCCAGGTCCACCTCGAAGGCCACCGCACGGGCAGGCAAACCGAAGTTCTCGACAACCTTGGGATGCAGCTCCCCCGCGTGCCCGACAACGACACCGGCCACCTCAAGCCGTGCGCAGCGCCCCGGATGCCAGGGAGCCCGTTCTGCGTCGGGCAGCACCTGGACCGCCACACCCACCCGGTCGGCCACCATCTCGGCACAGGCAACCGCGTCGGTCCACTCCGCTGGGCGACCGGCGCCCCACCAGCCAGCCAGGTCACGCTGACCGGTCAGCAGACCGGCGACATGCCGAGGTTGCACGGGCACACCCGCGTGGAGAGCTGCCAGGTCATCATCCGCAGGCCGCACGCCGCCGGGCAGCGACGGCGGGGCTGTCGCATCGACCCGGGGTAGCGTGACCAGCCCGATCTCGAAAAGCGCGATATCCGCCGACCCCCGCCCCACGTTGCGACGCACGGCCTCCAGCAGGGTGACGAGCAGGTTGGTCCGCAGTTCCGGACGATCATCGGCCATCGGGTTGGCCAACGACACGGCCTGGCGGCGCTCGTCATCGGCTGGCAGCCGCAGGGCATCGTGGTCCCCCGGGCTGACGAACGGGTAGGTCAGCGTTTCCACCAGCCCGGCCTCGGCGAGCGCACGAGCCACAGAACGACGAGTGCGCTGACCGAAGGTCAACCCGCGACCGGCCGGAGCGGGGGGCAACACCGACGGAATCTGGTCGTAGCCCCGCAGCCGCGCGACCTCCTCGATCAGGTCGGCTGAGCTGATGAGGTCTGGTCGCCAGCTCGGTGGGATGACCGCGCCCAGGTTGTCGTTCGGGTCGAGAGGACCCACCCGACACCCGATGCTCTCCAAGACGTCGATCACCTCGGCATCCTCGTACCGGACACCGACCAGCCGTGAGGCGTCCTGGAGTACGAACTCGATGGGCTCCCGGGCGGACACCGTGTTCACATCACCGACGGCCGGGTCAGCGGTGCCGCCACCGTACTCGACCAGCAGATCGACCACGGTCTGGGCAGCCACCGCCGGCAGTTCGGGGTCCACGCCCCGCTCGAAACGTTTGGCTGCTTCGCTGGAGAGCTTGTGCCGCCGGGACGTCCGGGCGACGGTGATCGGGTCGAAATGTGCGGCCTCGACCAGCACACTCGAAGTCTGGGCCGAGATCTCGCTGGACGCCCCGCCCATTACCCCGGCCAGCCCCAATACCCGCGAGGCCCGCGACCCCGCCGGGGAATCGGTAATCAGCAGATCCTCGGTGTTCAGCGCACGGTCAACGTCGTCCAGGGTGGTGAGGCGTTCACCGGCCTGCGCACGCCGCACCACGATCGGGGCGGCGACCTTGTCCAGGTCATAGGCGTGCAGCGGCTGCCCGAGGTCGAGCATCACGTAGTTCGTGACGTCGACGGCGAGCGAGATCGGCCGCATCCCCGACCGGGTGAGTCGTTGCTGCATCCAGGCCGGAGACTGCGCCGAGGGGTCTACTCCCCGCACGATGCGGGTGACGAACCGGTCGCAACCGACCTGACCGTTCAACCCGGCGTCGTCGACCTCGACGGCGAAACCGTCGGCCGTCACCGCCGGCAGACCGTCCCGCAGGCCCGGGTCGGTGAACGCTGCCCCGGTGGAGTGCGCGAACTCTCGTGCGACCCCCCGATAGGAGAAGCAGTAGCCCCGGTCCGGGGTCACATTGATCTCGAGCGTCTCCTCCCCGATCCCGAGGAGCGCGATCGCGTCGGCGCCCGGCGTCACATCGTGACCGGCCTCAGCGGTGTAGCCGAGACGGCTCAAGACGATGATGCCGTCGTGGTTGTCTCCCAACCCGAGTTCGCGTTCCGAACAGATCATGCCGTCGGAGATGTGGCCGTAGGTCTTCCGACTGGCGATCTCGAATGGTCCGGGCAGTACTGCGCCCGGCAGCGCGACGACGACGAGGTCGCCCGGGCCGAAGTTGTGCGCACCGCAGACGATTCCGCGGGCCACGGTGGGATTACCGGAGTCGTCGAGGACGTTGTGCGCGCCCACGTCGACCTG
Source organism: Cellulomonadaceae bacterium (assembly GCA_031551755.1). Lineage (GTDB taxonomy): Bacteria > Actinomycetota > Actinomycetes > Actinomycetales > Cellulomonadaceae > JAVBMU01. The sequence continues at coordinate 17,739 of JAVBNE010000006.1, forward strand.
GCACCAGTTGATCGTTTTGCCGTTCTTCTGCGGCTCCGGATGCTGTTCGAGCACCCGGCCGACGACCAGCGGACCTGTGACGTTCGCACCGTGGATGGCTTCCTCTTCCAGACCGACGCGCACCAGATCGGCCGCCAGCTGTTCGGCGGTCAGATCCTGCGGCAGCTCGACGTGCTCGCCGAGCCAGTCCAAATCGACGAGGGGCATCAGATCTCCATCCCGAACTGGGTCGCGAAGCGCACATCGCCTTCGACCATGTCGTGCATGTCAGCGATTGCGTGGCGCAGCATCAGGGTGCGCTCGATCCCCATGCCAAAGGCGAATCCCGAGTAGACGTCAGGATCGACCCCGACGGACCGCAGGACGTTCGGGTTAACCATGCCGCAGCCACCCCACTCGATCCAGCCGGCGCCCCCCTTCTTCTGGGGAAACCACAGATCCATCTCGGCCGACGGCTCGGTGAACGGGAAGAAGCTTGGGCGAAGCCGGGTGCGAGCCTCGGGTCCGAACATGGCTTGGGCGAAATGGTCGAGGGTGCCGCGCAGATGGGCCATCGTCAGCCCCTTGTCGATCGCGAGGCCTTCCACCTGGTGGAAGACCGGGGTGTGCGTCGCGTCCAACTCGTCGGTGCGGAAGACCTTGCCGGGGCAGGCAATGTAGACCGGCAGCTCGCGCTCCAGGAGGGCGCGTGCCTGCACCGGAGAAGTGTGGGTGCGCAACACCAGGTTCGACGGCGCGTGGCCACCCTGCGGAAGAGGCCGGCCCTCGACGTAGAACGTATCCTGCATCTGGCGAGCCGGGTGATCCGGACCGAAGTTCAACGCATCAAAGTTGAACCACTCGGCCTCGATCTCCGGACCTTCGGCGATTTCCCAGCCCATCGCGATGAAGAAGTCCGCGGCGCGTTCCTGCAGGAGTTCCAGGGGGTGGCGCGCACCGGCGGCTCGCCGTTCGACCGGAAGCGTGACATCGACCGCTTCCTCGATGAGCATCCGCTCCTCGCGTTCGGCCTCCAGCTGGGCCTGCCGGGCGGCGATGGCCTGGTTGACCTTCCCTCGCTGCGGACCGAGAAGCTGGCCGGCGGTCTTCTTATCCGCCGGAGCCAATGAACCGATCTCCCGGTTAGCGAGTGCCAGCGGACTGCGGTCCCCGGTCACCTCGATGCGGACCTGTTTGAGGGCGTCGAGATCCGCCGCAGCACCGACCGCAGTCAGCGCGGCATCGACGGCACGCTGAATGGCCGCGGCGTCGAGGGGGGATGGGACGGCGGACTCGCCCGCCGCATCGGGACTTGCTTCGGGGCCAGACATGCGAGCCTTTCCGTCGTCTCCAGGGGCCGCGGACAGCACGGCCGACGTGACAGTCTAGGCGTGTCCCGATGCTGGGCGCCGGGGATTTCGCGCGTCGGACGTACGCGACTCTCGTCCGATCAGCCGCCGAGGGTGAACCGCTCCACGATGCGATAGGTGGGCCGTGACTGCGCCATCTCGGACTCGACCAGGCAGAGCTCCTCGGCTTGCCATGCCGGGCCGGCGTAAACGGCCAGGGCAGCGGCCGGTTGGGCGAGCACCCGCTCCAGCACCCGCTGATCGGCCGGGCGCCCGCGCAGGGCACGCCGCTGAGCAACGCGGGCAGCGGCACGCACCGTGTGACCCGCCTTCGCGACGGTCACGTGACCCCGGTAGCGGGGACGACGATCGGGCCGCAGACCCACGGCCTCGCCGGCCTGCACCGTGGCGGCGCTCAGGTCGTGCAACGCATGGGAGTCTCCACCGACGCCCAGCCACAGGATCCGGTCATCGAAGACGCCGGCACCTCGCAGAACCACCTCGAAGTGACCCGTCGTCGCGGTGACGTCCGCCAGTTCCCGGGTGAGGTCCGGGACGGCACCGTCGGGCACCTCGCCGTAGAACGCCAGCGTGAGATGCCATCGTTCACGGGGCACCCAACGAAGCGGCGGCGGACCGGCCGCCGACTGCAGCAGCTGCACACCAGCCAGCGCACGTTCGATGCTGTCGGCGGCCGCCGAGTCCGGGTACAACGCAGCGAAAAGTCGCATGAAGGCTAGGGCGTATCGTCGCCCGGCACGGTGCGGCGGGGGCGGTGTGCCCGCGCGGAGGAGTACAGGCACACGGCGGCGGCCGTGGCCAGGTTGAGGGACTCGGCGGCCCCGAAGATCGGTACCCGCACGACGGCATCAGCCAGCTCGCGGTCCGCCTCCGGCAGACCCCACGCCTCGTTACCGAAGAGCCAGGCAGTCGGTAAACGCAGATCCGCATTCTCCCGCGTATCCGGACCCAGCGGATGGGTTTGGGAGGTGACCCGGCCTGGGGCGCGGCTCGCCTCCCTCACATCCACCAGGTCGTCGAGATCGAGGTCACCAGAACCGTCTGCGGCGATGACCGCGAGCCCCGCGGAACGCAGGGCACCCAGCACCTCGGTGAGGTCGCCGCCCTCGATCACCGGCAGATGAAAGAGCGATCCGGCCGTGGCCCGGATGAGTTTCGGGTTGTCGGTCGCCACGGAGTGTCCAGCGAGAACCACCAGGTCCGCGCCCGCAGCATCGGCGACCCGGATCACCGTCCCCGCGTTGCCCGGATCACGGACATGCGCGAGCACCGCGGCCAGCCGGGGGGAACGATTCGAGCGCTCCCCCACCGCGGTCAGGGCCACGGGCAGCGGAACGTCCAGAATGGTGCGGTCCGCAACGGCCAGGACGCCTTGGGCGTCGGCGCTCATCGCAGCCAGCACCTCGGGTGTGCCCAGGTGAGTGCGCAGCCCCGCGGCGCGGGCATCGTCGAGGATCTCGGCATACCGCTCGGCCGCCGGAGCGCTGAGGTAAAGGTCCCGCACCGCGGTGCCGGCGTATCTGACAGCCTCCCGAACCGCCTGGGGGCCTTCGATCACGAACTGACCGTGCCGCCGACGCGCGGAACGCCCGGACAGGGCACGGACCGCTTTCACACGGTCAGCGCGCGGATTACGTAGCACGGAATCCGCATCGCTGACTGTGGGCGGTCGACTGTCGCCCGCAGGCGAGGTCTGCCCTGTCCGGGCGTTCAGAGTACGAGCGCGACTCAGGCCGCGGCCTTGGGGGCGTTCACATCGGCCGGCAAGGCGTCCTTGGCCACCTTGACGAGCGCGTTGAACGCGGCCACGTCGTTGACGGCCAGCTCGGCGAGCAGGCGACGGTCAACCTCGACGCCAGCGGCCTTCAGGCCCTGGATCAGTCGGTTGTAGGTCAGTCCCTGCGCACGCGAGGCAGCGTTGATGCGCTGGATCCACAGCTTGCGGAAGTCACCCTTACGCGCCTTGCGGTCACGGTAGGAGTAGACGAGTGAGTGAGTGACCTGCTCCTTGGCCTTGCGGTACAGGCGCGAGCGCTGGCCGCGGTACCCGCTGGCGCGCTCGAGGGTCGTACGGCGCTTCTTCTGGGCGTTGACCGCCCGCTTCACGCGTGCCACGTGATGCTCCTTGCAGTTCGGGGCTCAGGGGATCGTTGACGACGGCGCTCGTGGCACCGCCGGTCGGATCACTTGCCGAGCAGCTTCTTGACGGACTTGATGTCGGCGGCCGAAACCACCTGGTCCTGGGCCAGACGACGGGTACGAGTGGTCGCCTTGTGCTCCAACAGGTGTCGACGGTTGGCCTGCTCGCGCATGACCTTGCCCGATCCCGTGATACGGAAGCGCTTCTTGGCACCCGAGTGCGTCTTGTTCTTCGGCATAACTGCCGCTCTCCTTGTGGTCGGTCGGTCACCTCGCGGTAATCGACATGTTCAGGTCAGGGCCGATGGGCCCATCCCAGCGCTGGTGTCCTGCGGTCAGCCGGCCTGCTCTCGCGGGGCTGGCTTGGGTGCCGTCCGGGGTGCACCGGGCTTGGGGGCTGCCGCCGGTTTCGCCGCGGCCGTCGGCTTAACCGCAGGCTTGGCGGTTGCTGCCGGTTTCGGTGCGGCGGCCGGCTTCACAGCGGCAGGCTTGGCCGCAGCCGGCTTCGCAGCGGCAGGCTTGGCCGCCACCGGCTTGGCCGCAGCCGGCTTCACAGCGGCAGGCTTCGCCGCCACCGGCTTCACAGCGGCAGGCTTGGCCGCCACCGGTTTCACCGCCACGATCGGCGTGGCCTCAGCAACCGTCTCAGCAACCTCGGCTGCCGGGGCTGAAGCGGCAACCGTCTCCGTCGCGGGGATCGGCTCAGCGGCAATCGGCGTTGTTGCGGAGACCTTCTCATCCGCTGACACCGGGGCTGGGACTGAGGCGGCCTGTGCTTCGGCGGCCGCCGCCGCGGCCTTGGCAGCCGATTTGGTGAGCTTCGGCTCGGCGCCCTCTGCTCGCCGTCGCTGCTCGCTCTTGGCCTCGGTCTTCTTCTTCGTCGGCCCCAGCACCATGGTCATGTTGCGGCCATCTTGCTTGGGCGAGCTCTCCACGAAGCCAAGCTCGGCGACGTCCTCGGCCAACCGCTGCAACAGGCGGATGCCCATCTCCGGGCGCGACTGCTCACGGCCGCGGAACATGATCATGACCTTGACCTTGTCGCCCGCCTTCAAGAAGCGCTCGACGTGGCCCTTCTTGGTGCCGTAGTCGTGGGGGTCGATCTTCAGCCGGAAGCGGATCTCCTTGAGAACCGTGTTGGTCTGGTTCCGCCGCGCCTCACGTGCCTTCATGTCGGACTCGTACTTGAACTTGCCGAAGTCCATGAGTTTGGCAACGGGCGGGCGGGCGTCCGGGGCGACCTCGACGAGGTCGAGGTCAGCGTCCTGGGCAAGGCTCAGGGCGACCTCGGTGCGGACGACTCCGACCTGCTCCCCGCCGGGACCGATGAGTCGGACCTCGGGGACGCGGATCCGATCGTTGATGCGAGGCTCGCTGATGTGAGGCTCCTGAAAGTCGTTGGTGGACCATCAGGAGACGAAACTGGCCTCCGTCCCTGAACGCCAGGTGGAGGCCATCGTTGTCGGATGTGACAACGCGACCGCATGCGCCGTGAGGCTCATACGGTGTACCGGACCCGGCCTCTGTCGTGTGTGAACACCGTCGAGACTCGGGTGGGATGGAGATCCACTTGCGCACTCGCGCGACCAGCCGAAGCAGGGCACATGAGTCGGTCAGCGATGACTCTAGCAGACGAACACTTCCGGCGAGACAGCTGTCCATCGGCTTTCCACGATACAGAATCGAAGAGTTCCAGATTTGGATCTACTCCAATCTAGGAGTTAGCCTGCGAGCGTGACCACCCGAAAGACCGCTGAGCTGCGTATCGACCCGGAGTCCGCGCAGGACCGTCGGTTGAGACACGAAGCCGAACTCCGAGCCAATGGGATGCGCGTGACCGCAACCCGGATCGCCGTCCTTGACGCCGTGGAGCGCCATCCGCATGCCGACGCCGACGATGTGCTGCGACTGGCCCGTGAGGCGCTCGGGGCCGTGTCGGTGCAGGCAATTTACGACGTTCTCAATACTCTGACTTCTAAAGAACTTCTCCGTCGAATCGAACCGGCGGGGCATCGCGCCCGCTATGAACGACAAGTCGGTGATAACCACCACCACCTCGTGTGCCAAGGCTGCGGAACCGTCGCAGACGTCGACTGCCTGGTCGACTCCGTACCTTGCCTGACCCCGGTCAACACTCACGGGTTCACCGTCGAAACCGCCGAGGTCACCTATTGGGGCTGGTGCCCCTCCTGTGCCGCCGTGCACCCCAGCCGGGGTCGCACGTCCACCACCTGATTCGCCATCCAATGAGGGAGTATGACAGTGACCACACCGTTCACGACCACGAACTCGGGCGCACCGGTAGCGTCCGACGACCATTCGCTGTCCGTCGGCGCCGACGGACCGATCGTCCTCCACGACCACTACCTCATCGAGAAGCTCGCCCAGTTCAACCGGGAGCGGGTACCCGAGCGGGTCGTCCACGCCAAGGGCCACGGCGCCTTCGGCACCTTCACCACCACAGCCGATGTCTCCGCGTACACCAGGGCAGCGCTCTTCCAGCCGGGTGTGACCACCGAGATGCTGGCACGGTTCTCCACCGTCGCCGGCGAGATGGGCTCTCCCGACACCTGGCGCGACCCGCGTGGCTTCGCGCTGAAGTTCTACACGACCGAGGGCAACTACGATTTGGTGGGCAACAACACCCCGGTCTTCTTCCTGCGCGATGGGATCAAATTCCCCGACTTCATCCACTCCCAGAAGCGGCTACCCGGCTCCGGTCTGCGGGACAACGACATGCAGTGGGACTTCTGGACGCTGACCCCGGCGACGGCGCACCAGGTCACCTGGCTGATGGGCGACCGCGGGATCCCCAAGACGTGGCGCCACATGGACGGCTTCGGTTCGCACACCTACCAGTGGATCAACGCCACCGGCGAGCGATTCTGGGTCAAGTACCACTTCAAGACCCAGCAGGGCATCGCGAACATGCCGGCCGACGAGGCCGCCATGCTGGCCGGCACGGACGGCGACGTGCACCGCCGCGACCTGTATGAGCACATCGAAACCGGGGACTTTCCCCGCTGGACGTTGAAGGTCCAGATCATGCCGTACGCGGACGCCAAGGACTACCGGTTCAACCCCTTCGACCTGACAAAGGTGTGGCCGTACGAGGACTACCCGCTGATCGAGGTCGGTGTGATGGAGCTCAACCGCAACCCGCGGAATCACTTTGCGGAGATCGAGCAGGCCGCGTTCGCGCCGTCGAACTTCGTACCCGGGATCGCGGCGAGCCCCGACAAGATGTTGCTCACCCGGATCTTCGCCTACGCGGATGCCCACCGCTGGCGGATCGGCGCCAACCACGCCGAGCTTCCGGTGAACCAGGCCAAGAACGCGGACCCCGCGGGCCACTCGTTCTCCAAGGACGGCCCGATGCGGTTCTCCTTCGCCGACCCTTCGGTGCCGGTCTATGCACCGAACAGCGTGGGCGGCGCCCACGCCGACCCGGCGCGCGCTGCCGAGTCCCGGGGTTGGGAATCCGACGGCGAGCTGGTGCGGTCGGCCAGCACGCTGCACGCCGAGGACGACGACTGGGGCCAGGCGGGCACGCTGTACCGCAAGGTTTTCGACGACGACGCCAAGAAGCGGTTCCTCGACACCATCACCGGTCACGTCGGTGCCGTCCGCAGCGACGACATCCGTGAGCGGGCGATCCAGTACTGGACCAACGTGGATGCCGACCTCGGCGCCCAGCTCCGGGCGAACCTGCAATAGTCATCGCCTCCCACCACGGCACCTCGATGTGGGAGTGAGCACCGGTGTGGGGGCCGGGGTGGCATGCACCCCGGCCCCCACACCCATGGAAGGATGTCCCCATGACCTTCGACGACGCACATGTCCCCTCGACCGATGCGGTTGACTCGGCCACTCGGGACATCGCCGACGTCGCCGCCGTTCAAGTCATCACCACCGCCGCCGTCCACCTGATGAGTGCCGCCGCCGTCAAGTGCGGGCTAGCCGAGGACGCCGAAGAACAGGGCCACCTCGACCTCGACGAGGCCCGCAAACTCATCAACGCCTTGGCCGCTTTGGTGACGGCCTCCGCCCCCGACATCGGCAGCCAGCACGCGCGCTCCCTGCGCGACGGCTTGCGCTCCCTGCAACTCGCCTTCCGCGAGGCCTCCCCCTATCCGGACCAGCCGGGTGAGGGTCCCGGCGAGAAGTACACCGGTGCGGTAAGTTGACCATTCCACGCCGCGCGATCGTGGTGATCGCGGCCCTGACCGCCGCGCTCATCATCGTTACAAGTATTGGCGCCTATCTGTGGGTGACCACCAACAGCTGGCAGGACCGAAGCGCCCAATGGGAGTCGGCCTCTCGCGACCTCGGGGACGATGTGGCCCGGCTCGATGAAGAACTCGACGGCGCGAACGCGGAACTGGAGTCAGCACGGTCGCAGCTGGAGACAGCCCAGAAACGCATCACAGAACTCGCCAACGAGAAGGCTCAGTTGGGCGACAAGAACGTCGCCTCCCTCAAGTATCTGGACTATCAGCACCGGGTCTCACAGGCCGCCGGCAATGTCGCGGCCGCGCTTGGAGAATGCACCACTGCACAGTCGGAACTCATCGGATACCTGAACAACCGTGAGTCCTACAAGGCTTCCGAGATCGACAAGTTCGCGACCCAGGTCAATCAGCTCTGCACGGCAGCGGCGGAAGCGAACACCCAACTCCAGCGGGAACTCGCGAAGTGATCGCCGTGTGTCGGCGGTGGTTGCCCGCTTCAGCGGTGGGTGCCGCGCTCGCCCTCACAACGGCGTGCGGGGTTCTGCCCTCATTGCCGCCGCCGATGCCCGACACCGTGGTGCCGTCGTTCGCACCCCAGTCCACTCCCGACGGGGCTGAGAACCTGTCCCCCGACGGTTTCGACGCCGTGGACCGGATGGCCGTGCGGATCCGGAACGTGGGCTGCGACAGCCTGTCGACGGGTTCCGGGTTCGCGCTCGACAAGCGCACCCTCATCACGAATAAGCATGTGGTGAAGAACTCCAGCTCACTCCAGGTGCAAACCTATGACGGCCACGACATCACCGCTCGGACGGCCAGCACGGCGAACCTCGCAGACCTGGCGATCGTGCGGACCGCCGAGGATCTACCCTCCTCACCCAGGCTTGCGACAGCCGACCCGGCAACCGGCGACCCGGTCACCGTGGTGGGCTACCCGGAAGGCGGGCGGTTGACGGTCACCCAGGGGTCCGTCGTCGGGAGCACCACCGATCCGCTCCATCAGAATCTCGGCGAAGTCCTGGTCACCGATGCCGCTGTCGAACCTGGGAGCAGCGGCTCGGCCGCACTCAATGAGGCTGGTGAGGTGATCGGGGTCGTCTACGCCAAGACCTCGACGGGTAAGTCTCTGCTCGTGCCGGTCAGCACATTGACCAAGGTGCTCGCGGACAAGTCGGCGTTCACTGCGGTGACTGCCTGTGCGAAGGCCGACTGATCGCCTAATCTCGGTGCATGGAGAACACTTCGCGTCCCATCGAGTTCGATCCCACCCATATCACGAAGGCAGCACACGATTCGTTGACGGTGCGCAGGGTCTTCGGCGAGGCGTATGAGCGTGAGGGCACCCTGATCATTCCGGTGGCCAAGCTGCTGGGCGGAACCGGCTCCGGCTGGGGCAGCGGTTCGGGCGAGATGAGCGGCAGCGACGAGCGGCCCGACGAGCGATCGCCCAAGGCTGCCGGTGGTGGCGAGGGCGCCGGAGCCGGCGGTGGCTTCGGAGTCCGGGTCCGGCCGCTCGGGGTTTATGTGGTCGATCAGGAAGGCACCCGGTGGCAGCCCGCGCTCGACCTCAACCGGGTCATTCTTGGTGGCCAGGCGACAGCCGTGGTCATCGCGGTGATCGTGGGGTGGGCATTGCGCCGTCGTCGGCACCGCTGATCTGCGACTACGCGGGCCACAGCAGCATTCACCCCGCGCCGAGTCCTCCCGGCCTACTCCGGCTTGATGTCGCGGCGTTCGAATCCGATCAACCCGGCCACGAACAATACGATCGAGACCGCCGTCATGATGATCAACGGAGCCCAGTTCATCGATTCCATCGGGATGCGTGGAGTCGCCGCGAAGGGTGTGGCATCCAGGAACCATTGCGGCAGGTTGAGCGCTTCGCCGATCAACGCGATGAACCAGACGGCCGCCAACAGCCCCCAGGTGAGGGAAACGGCTGCCCGTGGCCACCAACCGAAGAGCGCCACCGCGATGCCCACCAGAACCATCGCCGCCGGCCAATAGGCAAGCGCGGCACCGATCAACGTCGCAATCGACGACTCGCCCCCGGAGGCGGCATAGCTCAGGCCCATGAGTGTCCCGGAAGTGATGAGGAGCAGGGGTGTGCCGAGCACGGGCAAGAGCAGTCGGCTGACAACCCATCGCCTCCGCGAAATCGCTCCCGCCAACTGGGTCTCGATCGTGCCGTTGGCCTCCTCGAGTCGCAGCTGCGTCGAGGTCTGCAGGGCAAAGACCGCAGCCAGCATGCCGAGCACCATCACCAGAACCGACGCCAGCGCATCCGCACCCCGTCCCCCGATGAACGAGGCCACCGTGTCCCCCGCATCGGCGATCAGGTCCGTCATCGAAGTGATCATCGAGCCGAACATCAACCCGGTGAGAAGAATGGTCACCGACCATCCGATAACCGGACCCCGCTGCAGCCGGAAGGCGAGCCCCCATGGTCTTCCCAAGGAGGCAGCGCCCTGCGCCGGGCCAGGCCTTTGGGCCAAGACACCACTGGCATGGTCACGGTGTGCTTCGATTCCGAGCGCAGCGGTCATCATGACACCACCGAGCGCCACCAACGGGAGCAGAGGCCACCACCGGTCAGGGCCGTAGGGCGCCATCTTCTCGGCCCAGCCGATCGGCGAGACCCAGGTCAGGGCGCTGTCCTCCAGGTCGCCCAGCATCCGGAGCACGTAGAAGACGCCGAAGACCGCCGAACCCAGGGCGTTGGCACCCCGGCCGGTGGAGGTGAGCTGAGAGCTCAGCGCACCGACTCCGAGGGCGACCCAGGCGACCCCGAACACGGAGGCGCCCATCACCAACGACCCGCTGATGCCCGCACCATCCGGGTCGAGACCTTGGGCGGCGCCGGCTCCGGCCACCCCCACACCGACCGCCAGGCAGAGGGCACCGACGACCAGATAGGTGGCCACCGACGAGGCCCACAGTCCGAGCACGCGGGACCGCAGCAGTTCGGCACGTCCGGTCTCTTCCTCCGTGCGGGTGTTGCGGGTGACCAGGAAGATCACGCCGAAGGCGATACTCAGCGCACAGGTCATCCAGATCTTGGTCCACACCGCCCCACCGAGCGTGTTCGGCACCGCGGCTACGCCGGTGAGCGCCTTCATCGATGCCGTGGCACCGAGTTTGGCGAAGTCGTCCAGCGAGGCCTGCGTCGTGAAGACGCTCTGGTAGTAGGCGCCGACGTAGGCGAACAACCCGACCACCACCGTGAACCACACCGCCAGGCGAACCCGATTGCGCCGCACCGTGAACCGGATCATCGTGCCCCATCCGGCCACGGGGTGGTGGGGGGAACGGAAGGGCACCGCCGCGGTGCCAGCCACTGGCCGGGCGACCGTCGCTGTCATCACTGGCCCCCGCTCAAGACGGCGAGTTCGTCGCCGTAGTGGCTCAGGAAGAGTTCCTCGAGTGACGGCGGAGCCGAATGGAGGGACAGCGGCGACCGTGCGGCCAGCGCGGACATCACACCGGGCAGCGCCGAGTCATCGACCGCGAAGCTGACCCGCTCGCCCTGGACTGACAGGTCATGGATGCCGACGACTGAGGCAAGGTCCCCCGGGCCGTCCTTGAGCACCGCCGTAATCTGGGTGCGAGTCAGATGCCGCAACTGGGCCAACGTGCCCGCCTCGACCGTCCGGCCGTCGCGGATGATGGTCACGGTATCGGCCAGCTTCTCGACCTCCGCGAAGACGTGACTGGACAGCAGCACCGACCGACCATCGGCCTTGACCTCACGGATCGACTCGGTGAAGGCAGCCCCCATCAGCGGATCAAGGCCGGAGGTAGGCTCATCGAGGATCAGCAGCTCGGCATCCGTGGCCAGGGCCGCAATCAGCGCGACCTTCTGCCGGTTGCCCTTCGAGTAGGTTCGCGCCTTCTTGGTGGGGTCGAGCTCGAAGCGCTCGATCATCCGCGCACGCCGGTTCGCATCGGTCGAATGCGCCAGACGGCACAGGATGTCGATGGCCTCACCTCCGGTGAGGTTGGGCCACAAGGTGACGTCCCCGGGGACATAGGCCAGGCGGCGGTGCAGGGCCACCGCGTCAGCCCACGGGTCACCGCCGAGGAGGGTCGCCCGCCCGCCGTCGGCTCTCAGGAGTCCAAGCAGAACACGGATCGTGGTGGACTTCCCCGAGCCGTTCGGGCCGAGAAAGCCCGTCACCTGACCTGCCGGTACGCTCAAATCCAACCCTTGCAGTGCATGGGCGCGACCGAAGCTCTTGACAAGTCCTTCGACTTCGATGGCCATGGCTGGTGTGGACATGATTCCTCTATTTTCCGGAGTTGAGATAGGCGACGTAGTCGTCGAGCATCGAGCTGTCGGCCAGCAGTCCCTCGGTGAAGAGTTCCAGCGTCGGTAGGATCGTCTGGGTCCGGATCTCGCGCACCGCGGACTCGACACCGTCAGCGGATCCGAGCATAAACGCGATCATCAACGCACCGAGAGACTGATACGTCAGGTAACGCAGCCTGGCCTCTTCATCCCGCGACGGCTTGATGACGCCGCTGGCGACCCCCGCCGCCATGTAGCCGCGAGCGTCGTCCATGAGGTGTTCGACAAAATCGCGCCCTGCCTGCCCGCCCACTTGGATCGACCGCAGCATGTACACCAGCAGAGAACCGTTGGCGCCCAGTGAGCCACTCGTGCCGAGGGGGTTGAGATTGCCGAGCAGATGAGCGCTGGGATGGGCAAGGGCATCGGTCTTCAGTTCCCGGTACCGCCGTAACACCTCGGCGTCGCAGTCCTCGCGTAGCGCCTGCTTGGTGCCGAAGTGATGCGTGATCAGCGCGGGCGAAACCTGCGCGGCTGCGGCGATGGTGCGAACCGATGCGCCGAACCCCTCGTCGGCGAAGCTCTGGATGGCCGCGTCGCGGATCCGGGCACGTGCGGTGAGATCGGTCGGTTCCCGCTCGGCCGGACCGACTCCGTCTTCCGAGCGAGGACCCGTCGCCGCAGCGACTGTACGCATGTACAGCATGTTAAACACGCGTACAGTCGCTGTCCAGTCATCGGTGGGTCAGGCTGCGCGCCCGATTCGCAGCTCGAGTGAGTCCACCCGCGTCGAGATCGTCTCGCTCGCCGCGAGCGCCGCGTTGACCTGTGCCAATACCCGATCGAGCGCACCTCGGCCCAAGCCGGGGTCGATCCGCAGGGCGATAGCCACCTCGGCGGTGCGGCCCGGTTCGGCTACCGCGGAAGCCACGAAGGGGATGCTCGCCAACGACCCCTCGACAGCTGCTGAGACCTCCGGTGCCACCACTCCGTTCACCACGGCGGGCGCCCAGGGCTCCCCCTGGGCCAGCGCCCAAACGGCAGTGCGCGGCACCACCACGGTCACCGGACCGCCCGGGTCGATGACCAGCAACGACCAGTCTTCGCTGACGGCCGACAGGGCGGCACGCCGCGCCTGCGCAGGGTAGGGACGGGCATCCGGCCGCCACGCCCCCATGGTCGCGACGCTGGTGAACACGGGCAAGGTGGTCCGCCCGTCAGGCGCCTGGATCGCGACGATCCCCGAGGGTGCATCCGTCTCCCCCGCGTGACAGGCCCCCTCACCCGGCTCCCCGACCTCGGTCAGCACCGGCACGAGCACCCGCGTGGGTGCGAGCGCCGCAACGACGGCCGAGAGCGAGGCTTCACGACGGGAGTAGTCCGCGAGCACAGCCGCCAAGGCGGGGTCCGCGGAGCCGTCGTCCCCGGCGAATCCCGATCCGGTCGGCAGGTCGCGACCACCCGGTGCTGGGGCCGCGCCCGCTTCCGGGTGGCCGTCGGCCCGCTGCCCGCCGGCCGTCATGGGCGACCGGCGACGTCGAGCGCCTGCGGCAAAGTGAACGCACCGGCATAGAGCGCCTTGCCGACGATCGCAGCCTCCACCCCGACCGGCACCAGGCCGCGCAGGACCTCCAGGTCGGCCAGGCTCGACACGCCACCCGAGGCGACGACCGGCGCCGGCGTCCGGCGGCAGACCTCTCGGAGCAACTCGACGTTGGGGCCCTGCAGGGTGCCGTCCTTCGTCACATCGGTCACCACGTATCGCGAACAACCTACGGCATCGAGCCGAGCCAGGACTTCCCAGAGGTCCCCGCCTTCCTCGGTCCACCCCCGGGCGGCCAAGGTAGTGCCCCGCACATCCAGGCCGACGGCGATCGCATCGCCGTGTTCCGCGATTACCTTCGCCGTCCAGTCCGGGTTCTCCAGGGCGGCCGTGCCGAGGTTCACCCGCGCGGCACCGGTAGCCAGTGCCCGCGCCAGCGAGTCGTCATCCCGGATGCCACCCGACAGCTCGACCCGCACATCCAGGTGCCCGACCACGTCGGCCAAGAGGTCGGCGTTCGAACCCCGACCGAAGGCCGCATCCAGGTCGACCAGGTGGATCCACTCAGCGCCACCGGCCTGCCAGTCAGCGGCGGCAGCCATGGGGTCGCCGTAGGAGGTCTCGGAGCCCGCGGCCCCCTGAACAAGTCGCACGGCCTGCCCATCGGCGACGTCGACGGCGGGCAGGAGGACCAGACGTTCAGGCATGAGCAACCTTTCGGGGTTCACGGGCGGGTTCACAGCGACCGGAGCCAGTTCTCCAGGAGGGTGGCACCGGCATCTCCGGACTTTTCCGGGTGGAACTGGGTGGCGCTGAGCGGGCCGTTCTCGACTGCCGCGACGAACCGGCCGTCGTGGTCGGCCCAGGTGACCGCCGGAGGCTTGGTCCGGCCGCCGGAGACGACCTGAGCGGAGAGCGGGAACTCACGGGCGGCGTAGGAGTGCACGAAGTAGAACCGTTCCTGCGCGACGCCGCGGAAGAGCACGGACTCCGCCGGAGCGTCCACGGTGTTCCAGCCCATGTGGGGCACGACGGCGGCGGGCAGCCGGTCCACGATTCCCGGCCACTCCCCCAGGCCGTCCGTCTGAGTCCCGTGTTCGTCACCCCGCTCGAACATGACCTGCATCCCGACGCAGATCCCCAGCACCGGGCGGGCACCGGACAGCCGCCGGCCGATCACCTCATGCCCACGGACCGCGCGCAGTCCGGCCATTACTGCGGCGAAGGCACCCACCCCCGGCACCACCAGGCCGTCGGCCTCCTGGGCGGTGTCCCGGCGTGCGGTCAGCTCGACGCGCGCACCCACCCGCTCCAGCGCCCGGACGGCGGAGCGCACATTGCCGAAGCCGTAGTCCAACACGACCACCCGAGGCTGTCTGGCGTGGCTCACTTCTTCCGAGCCTTGCGGGCCGCCGATGTGAGCAGGCGCATCGCCTTCCACCGGGTGATCGACGTGCTCGCCACGATGTTCGGCAGTTGGTCGACCTGGGTGGCCCCGGTCACCAGGTCCTCGACCTCCTCCGGGGCACCACCCAGGACCAGGCCGGGGGCGAGTTCGTCGCCTCGTACGCCGTCCTGCCAACGCGTTATCGTGAGGTGGTCGGCCCGGCGTTCCACCACGATGATCGGCACACCAGCGATCAGGGTGGTGAGTGCGTTCGCGGCCTTGGTCACCGAATCCACCGCGGTCTCCCGCAGCACGGCCACCGCGCCGATATCGGTCGCCAGCGCATCGGCATCGACATCGGCCAGGGCGCACGCGGCCGCCAGCGGCTCGGCCCCGGCAATCTGCGTGATAACGAGCACGAAGGCGGGTCCCGCCCCCGACCCCTCCAGAGCAGACAAGTCGTCCGGGATCTCGATACCGGTCAACGGGTCGTTCAGGTCGTCTTCGGGAACGGTCGGCTGATCGCTCACAAGGCCCCCTTCGTGGACGGCACACCCTCGACGCGCGGATCGACCGCGACGGCGGTGCGCAGGGCATGGGCCAACGCCTTGAACTGGGCCTCGACGATGTGGTGCGGGTCACGACCAGCCAGAACTCGGATATGCAGGCAGATACCGGCGTGGTAAGCCAACGACTCGAAGACGTGGCGAGTCAGCGACCCCGTGAAGTGTCCGCCGATCAGGTGGAACTCCTGCCCTGCGGGCTCGCCGGAGTGCACGACATAGGGCCGCCCGGAGACGTCCACGACCGCCATGGCCAGCGCCTCGTCCAACGGAACGGTCACATCGGCGAACCGGGTGATGCCTTCCTTCGTGCCCAGGGCTTGCCGCAACGCCTCACCCAGAGTGATGGCCACATCTTCGACTGTGTGGTGGACATCGATATGCGTGTCGCCGGTGGCCCGGACAGTCAGGTCGAAGAGCGCGTGTTTGCCGAGAGCGGTGAGCATGTGGTCGTAGAACGGTACGGAGGTCGAGATCTCCGTACGCCCGGAGCCGTCGAGGTCGAGATCGACCACCACCGTCGACTCCGAGGTCGATCTCTCGACGTGTGCGGTTCGGTTCACAGCCCGGCCACCTCCACTAGGGCCTCCTTGAAGGCGCGTGTCTCCGCCGGGGTGCCGACCGACACCCGCAGCCATCCATCTGGTCCAGTCTCCCGGATCAGCACCCCCCGATCCAATAGTCCCTGCCAGACGGCGTGCCGGTCCTCGAACGTTCCGAAAAGCACGAAGTTCGCATCCGAATCCGCTGCGCGCACGGCGGTCCCGTCAGGAAGCCGACGCGCCCGCAGCCACTCCACGAGCGCGTCACGCTCCTCGCGCAGCTGGTTCACTTGCGCCAGCAACGTATCGGCGTGGCTCAACGCCGCACTTGCCACGGCCTGGGTGACCGCCGACAGGTGGTACGGCAGCCGGACCACCTGCAGCGCGTCGATGAACGGAACCGACGCGGCGAGGTACCCCACCCGGGCACCGGCGAGAGCGAAGGCCTTGGACATCGTCCGGGTGACGGCAAGATTCGGGTAGCTGTTCAACAGCGTCAAGGCCGACGCCGTACCCGTGCGCCGGAACTCCCCATAAGCCTCGTCGACGACCACCACGGGGTTCCCGGTGCCGCCCTCTACCGTGACCGTGGCGGCCTTCCGGCAGATCGCCTCGATATCGGCCAGCGGCATCGCCGTTCCCGTCGGGTTATTGGGGCTGGCGAGCAGGATCACCGCGGGCCGCTCACACTCGATCAGCTCTCGCGCATGGTCGAGGTCGATCGCGAAATCGGCCCGGCGTCGCCCCAGCACCCAGCGGGTGAACGTGTCGCGGGCGTACTCCGGGTACATCGAGTACGTCGGCCCGAAGGAGAGCGCGGCGCGCCCCGGCCCACCGAATGCCTGCATGACGTGGAGCAACACCTCGTTCGAGGCGTTCGCGGCCCAGATCTGTTCGCTCGCCACCCGGACGCCGGATTCGACTGCGAGGTATCCGGCCAGCTGCGCGCGCAGCGCGGAGAAATCCCGATCCGGGTAGCGGTTGAGCCCCGCCGCCGCCGCCGAGACCGCCGCCGCGATCGACTGCACCACCTCTGCACCGGGCGGATACGGGTTCTCGTTCACGTTGAGCCGGTAGGGCACGTCGAGTTGGGGCGCACCGTACGGCGCTATGCCGGCGAACTCGGCCCGCAACGGCAAGGTGGCGAGCTCGGGGGCAGGTGGGGTGGCGGTCACTGAGACAGTCTACGAACGGTCCGGACGGTGGGCCTGGTCCGTCCGCTGACCGGAAACCGCCGCTCAGGCGACCGTGATGGCGCCGCCACTCACCGTGACCTCGATCTCAGGGAGTGGCTTCGGCGCCGGGCCGCCCAGAACCGCACCGGTCGCCAGATCGAATCTCGAAGCATGGCACGGGCATTTGAGCTCACCGTCACCGGGCTGCACGGTACATCCGTTGTGGGTGCAGATCGCCGAGAAAGCCGCGAACTGCCCCTCCGTGGGCTGGGTCACCAGGGCCGGCTTACTGTCCACGGTCACCGCGAGCGCACCATCGACCGGCACCTGTGACACCTTGGCCAGTTCTGTCCCCGACTCGGCCGACGGCACGACACCGCCACCGTTGCCACCTTCTCTCGCGCCGTCCGAACCACCCCCACAGGCCGCGAGCGCCGCCACTGCGACCACCCCGGTCGAGCCGGTCAGGAACGCCCGGCGCGTCGGAAACTCGAGATCCGCCATGTCTTCCTCCTTGGCCGCGCGACCAGTGCCGCACCGGGCTTCAATTGAAGCATCTGGCCAGTCAAGGCGCCTCAGACGCGGTCCGGGAGGACAGATATGGGTACCGGTGCCACCATTCGACCGACTGCGGCTGCCTGGGTGTTACGCGGCCTCACCGCGGCCGGCCTCCTGCTGTCCGCGGATATCCACCTCGTGCTGTACGTCGAAGGCTACGCCGACATCGAAGTGGTCGGGCCGCTGTTCCTCCTGAATGCCGTCGCCGGCCTGGCGCTCGGCATCGCGGTGCTGGTGTGGCGGCACTGGCTTTCGCTGCTGGGGGCCTTCGGCTTCGGCGTGCTCACGCTGGGCGCGTTCTATCTGTCCACATCGGTGGGGTTCTTCGGGGTCAACGAAACCGTCGGCGGCACCCAGCAGGTGCTCGCCGCTGCCTCCGAGTGGGTGACCGTCGTGGGGGCGGTGGCCGCCGCCGTGGTGGAGTACCGCCAGCGCCCCCGGACCGTGTAACGGTCGCGCTCAAGCGACGATGATCGTCCCCTCACTCACCTTGACCTTGATCGCGGGCAAGGCACTCGGGGCCGGTCCACCCAGGACCTCCCCTGTCGCGAGGTCGAATCGTGCAGGGTGGCAGGGGCATGCCAGTTCGCCGTCGCCCGGGGCCACGACACAACGCTGGTGAGTGCAGATCGCGGAGAAGGCCGCGAACTGCCCCTCCTTGGGCTGGGTCACCAGGATGTGATTGCCGTCAACCGTCACCGCGAGTGCGCCGTCGACCGGCACGGCCGATGCTTGCGTCAACGTGGCGCCCGACTTGATCTGAACAGCCGACTCCCCGCCGCCTCCATTCGATCCGTCCGAACCTCCAGAACAGGCCGCGAGCGCTGCCACCGCGACCGCCCCGGTCGAGCCGGTCAGGAACGCCCGGCGGGTCGGGAACTCGGTTTCCGTCATGTCTACCTCCTTTGCCGCGCGACCGCTGTCGCGCTGGGCTTCAATTGAAACATCGTCCAAGGAGGCCAAAGTGAGCACCATGCGCGCAGCTGTCGTCCGTTCCTTCACCGAACCGCTGGCCGTCGAGGATGTGGCCATTCCGGAACCGGGTGCCCACGAGGCCCTGGTGAAAGTGGAGTACACCGGGGTCTGCCACACGGATCTCCATGCTGCCCACGGTGATTGGCCGGTCAAGCCATCCCCTCCGTTCATTCCCGGCCACGAGGGCGTGGGCACTGTCGTGTCGATCGGCAGTCAGGTCACTCGGGTTGCGCTGGGCGACGTCGTCGGGAACGCGTGGCTGTGGAGCGCGTGCGGCGAATGCGAGTACTGCGAGACCGGCTGGGAGACGTTGTGTCCCAAGCAGAAGAACGGCGGCTACGCCGTGAACGGGTCCTTCGGCCAGTACATGCTGGTGGACTCGCGTTACTGTCCGGTGATCCCCGCGGGGGTCGACGCCTCGGCGGTCGGGCCGATCCTGTGCGCCGGGGTCACCGTGTACAAGGGGCTCAAGGTCACCGATACGAAACCCGGTGAGTGGGTGCTGATCTCCGGCATCGGCGGCCTCGGGCACATCGCCGTGCAGTACGCGATCGCGATGGGCCGGCGGGTCGCCGCTGTGGACGTAGAGGAGGAGAAACTCGACCTCGCCCGCCGGCACGGTGCCGAGGTGCTGGTGAATGCCGCGAAGTCGGCGGACGCCGCCGCCGAGATCCAGAGCCAGACGGGTGGCGGCGTGCACGGCGCATTGGTCACCGCCGTCAACGGGCGCGCGTTCCCCCAAGCCGTCGGCGCCCTACGCCGGGGTGGGACAGTCAGCCTCGTGGGGTTGCCGCCGGAGGAATTCCCGCTGGACATCTTCTCGACCGTGCTCTTCGGGTTGACCGTGCGGGGGTCGATCGTCGGTACCCGCAAGGACATGGAAGAGGCGATCGACTTCTTCGCCCGCGGCAAGATCAATCCGACCTACACCGTGCGACCGTTGGACGACATCAACGACATCTTCAGCGAGATGACCGAAGGGCACATCGATGGCCGTGTCGTCATGAACATGGCATAGGCCCTCCCGGCCTAAGCTCGACTCATGCTCGCAACCCTCATCCATGGCACGCGCGACATCCGCGTCGAGACCGTGCCCGATCCTGTCTTGTCCACCGGCCCCGACGCCATCGTGCGGGTCGTGGCCGCCTGCGTCTGCGGCTCGGACCTGTGGTCCTACCGCGGCATCCGGGCGACCACCGAGCCGCACCGGATCGGCCACGAGTTCGTCGGCGTCGTCGAAGAGGTAGGTCCGCAGGTCGAGAGGATCCGGGTCGGTGACTTCGTGATCGCGCCCTTCTACCAATGTTGCGGGGAATGCGCGCATTGCCGCAGCGGTGTCACTACCTCCTGTGTGCGGGGCGGGTGGTGGGGTGAGGAACACTCCAGCGGTGGCTTCGTCGACGGCGCCCAGGGCGAGAGGGTCCGGGTACCGATGGCGGACGGCACGCTCTTCCCCTTGCAGTCAATGCCGGACGACGCGCTGGTTCCGAGCCTGCTGACGCTCTCTGATGTCATGGGCACCGGCCACCACGCCGCAGTCTCCGCAGGGGTGGGCAAAGGATCGTCGGTCGCGGTGGTGGGTGACGGCGCCGTGGGGCTATGCGCCGTGATCGCGGCTCGTCGACTGGGTGCCACCACCGTCATCGCGATGTCCCGGCACGCCGACCGCCAAGCGCTGGCCCGGGATTTCGGCGCCACCCATATCGTCGCGGAACGTGGCGACGAGGGCGTCGGCGCCGTCCTCGAACTCACCGACGGCGTGGGCGCGGACTGCGTCCTCGAGTGTGTGGGCACCAAGGAATCAATGGATCAGGCGATCCGGTCCGCACGGCCGGGCGGCATGGTCGGCTACGTAGGGGTCCCGGCCGGTGGACCGGAGCTTCCCATCAACGATCTCTTCTACCGCAACGTGGGCGTCAACGGTGGCGTCGCCCCCGTGCGCGGCTACATGGCGGAACTGCTGCCCGATGTGCTGTCGGGCACGATCCGACCCGGTCGCGTCTTCGACCTGACACTCCCCCTCGCCCAGGCCGCGGAAGCCTACGCCGCCATGGACGAGCGCCGAGCCATCAAGGTCCTGCTGCGGCCGTGACCCCTACTGACGCCAGCGCGCGGGCCGCTGCGGACGCGGCCCGCACGGCCAAGATCGCGACGCTCCGTGGGCTCCTCGACGGCCGTGACCTGCGTGCGGAAGCCCTCACGGCTCTGCGGGCGCTGGTCGGCCGCGACGACGCCGGGCTGCGCGAGGACCAGTGGCGGGCGATTGAGGCGCTCGTGGCCTTCCGGCGACGAGCGCTGGTGGTCCAACGCACCGGCTGGGGGAAGTCGGCGGTGTACTTCGTGGCCACGTCCCTGCTGCGGGAGCGCGGGGCGGGTCCGACGGTCATCATCTCGCCCCTGCTTGCGCTCATGCGTGACCAGATCGCGGCGGCCACCCGGGCAGGTATCCGCGCGGTCACCATCAACTCCGCCAATGTCACCGAGTGGGACGAGGTGCGAGCCGCCATTTCGGCGGGCGATGTCGACGTCCTGCTCTGCTCCCCCGAGCGCCTGAACAACCCCGGGTTCCGCGACGAGGTCCTCCCCCAACTGGCCGCCGATGCAGGGCTCGTGGTGATCGACGAGGCCCACTGCATCTCGGACTGGGGCCACGATTTCCGGCCCGACTACCGGCGCATCCGCACCCTGCTGGCCGATTTGCCGCCGGGTATCCCAGTGCTGGCGACCACCGCGACGGCCAACTCCCGGGTCACCGCCGACGTCGCCGAACAACTCGCCCTGCGGCCGGGCGCGGAACCGCCGACGAACTCCGCAGGCACGCTCTCCGACGACGTCCTGGTGCTCCGTGGGGGGCTCGACCGCGAGTCGTTGCGGTTGGCGGTTCTCGAATTGCCGGATCAGCCCACTCGTCTGGCCTGGCTCACCGAAACCCTCCAGGAGATCGACGGCTCCGGCATCGTGTACTGCCTGACGGTCTCCGCGGCCGAGCAGGTCGCCACACATCTTCGGAACGCCGGCCTGGCGGTCGCCGCCTACACGGGGCAGACCGAACCCGCCGAACGCGAACGGTTGGAGGCCGACCTCAAGGCTGACCGGGTCAAGGCACTCGTCGCCACCTCGGCCCTGGGCATGGGTTTCGACAAACCGGACCTGTCATTCGTCGTCCACCTCGGTGCGCCCGCCTCCCCCATCGCCTACTACCAACAGGTGGGCCGGGCCGGGCGCGGGGTGGATCAGGCGATCGCCGTCCTGCTCCCCGGCAAAGAAGACCGTGCGATCTGGGACTACTTCGGCTCGCTGGCATTTCCCCCGGAGGAGCAGGTTCGCCAGACTCTGGCGGCACTGGCGGCCGGGGGCACCCAATCTGTGGCGGCTCTCGAACCCCAGGTCGACCTTCGCCGTTCCCGGTTGGAGACCATGCTGAAGGTCCTCGACGTCGACGGCGCGGTCCGACGTGTTCAGGGTGGCTGGATCGCTACCGGCGAGCCCTGGGTCTACGACGCCGACCGGTATGCCCGGGTCGCCCAGACCCGCGCATCCGAACAGCAAGCGATGGTTGACTATGAGCACACCATCAGCTGCCGGATGGCCTTCCTACGGGCCGCGCTCGACGACCCCGAGCTGACACCCGGTTGGTCCTGTGGTCGCTGCGACCGGTGCTCGGAGCTAGGTTTGCCCCCGGTGCCGGAACCCGATGTGATTGCGGCCGCCCGGACGGACCTCGACCGCCCGGGTGTCGAGATTCCGGCGCGTCGACAATGGCCGACCGGACTCGATCGGCTCGGCATCGACCTGCGCGGGCGGATCAGCGCCACCGAGCTGGCCGAAACTGGGCGGGCCGTAGCACGGCTCGACGGGCTGGGTTGGTCGGGACCATTGCGGGAACTCTTCGCCACCGGCACACCCGACGGGCCTACACCGATCGCGCTGCGGCGGGCTGCGGCCCGGGTCCTCGACGAGTGGGCGCTCAGCGTCGACGGGGTGGTGGCGATCCGATCAACTACTCGACCACAGCTCAATCACCACCTCGCCGAGGGACTCGCCCGCTATCTGGCCAAACCGCTGGTCGGCTCGATCGGACCATCAGCTGGGAACGAGCAACCCACCAGGCACGATGTGAACTCGGCCAGCCGGCTGTCGGCTGTGGTCCACCGACTGCGCCTGGAACTGACCGAGGCGGCGCTGGCCGGGTTGGCCGACCGGACGGTACTGCTCGTCGACGACTACACGGACTCGGGGTGGACGCTGACAGTCGCAGCGCGGCTCCTGCGGCAGGCCGGAGCACGTGCGGTGCACCCGTTCGTCCTCGGCGTTCGCTGACGCTGCACACCGAGGCCGGTGGGCGACGGCATGTGGCGGCAGGCTCAGCATTAGCCTGGAACGCCCGTAGAGCCGGACTAGAAGAACCGGGCTCGCACAGCCTCCCCGTGGGCCGGCAGGTCCTCGTCGGCGGCGACGGCGACGATCCGGTCCGCAACCTCCGAGAGCGCATCCCGGTCGTACTCGATCACCTGCACCGCACGCAGGTAGCTGTGCACCCCGAGGCCGCTGGCGTAGTGTGCGCAGCCCCCCGTGGGCAGCACATGGTTGGACCCCGCCATGTAGTCGCCGAGGGATACCGGTGAGTACGGACCGACGAAGATGGCACCCGCACTCGTCACTCTTTCCGCGAGTGCCGCCGCGTCGGCCGTCTGGATCTCGAGGTGCTCCGCGCCGTAGGCGTTCACGACTGCCAACCCGTGCTCGATGTCGTCCACGAGCACGACCGCCGACTGCGGCCCGCGCAGGGCCTGCGCCACTCTCCGCGCGTGTTTGGTCACCGGGGCGAGGTCCGCCAGCCGGGCATCGACCGCCGCGGCCAACTCCACGGACGGCGTGACGAGAACCGCAGCCGCGAAGGGGTCGTGTTCGGCCTGGCTGATGAGGTCGACCGCCACATGGCCGGGATCGGCCGAGCCATCGGCAAGGATGGCGATCTCGGTCGGACCCGCCTCAGCGTCGATCCCCACCACTCCCCGCACCAGCCGCTTCGCGGCGGCTACGAAAACATTCCCCGGACCGGTCACGACATCTACCGGTTCGCAGAGAACCGCACCGTCGTGGGGTTCGTCGCCGGCCGCACCGTAAGCGAACATGGCGATGGCCTGGGCACCCCCGGCGGCGTAGACCTCGGTCACGCCGAGCAGGGCGCAGGCGGCCAGGATCGTCGGATGCGGCAGCCCGTCGTTGTCCTTCTGCGGGGGCGAGGTGAGCGCCAGGCTCGTGACCCCGGCCTCCTGTGCGGCCACGACGTTCATCACGACCGACGACGGGTACACCGCCAGCCCTCCGGGCACGTAGAGACCCACGCGGCGCACCGGGATCCACCGCTGCCGCACTTGGGCACCGGGGCCGAGGTCGACGGAGAAATCCTGGGGGCGCTGCGCGGCGTGCACGATCCGAACCCGCCGGATGGCCTCATCCAGGCCGGCCCGGATAGCCGGGTCCAGATCCTCGAGGGCCGCGGTCATCGCCTCTGCGGGCACCCGCAGGTAATGAGGCCGAATGCCGTCGAAGCGCTCAGCACAGTCCCGCAGCGCGAGGGCGCCCCGAGAGCGCACGTCCTCGACGACCGGTTCCACCAGGAGCGCCGCATCCTCCACCCCCACCTCGGGGCGGGGCAGCACCTCGGTCAACTCGCTGACGGACAGTCGACGGCCTCGAAGATCTATGCGTGAGATCACTACGCCAGTCTAAAGGGGGGCACGCGGCAGAATGGGATCATGTCCAGCTTCCCCACAGTCACGATCGGCGATGAGGTCATCCGCCTCGGCCAGTTCCTCAAACTCGCCGATCTCGCCGACTCCGGCGCCCAGGCCCGCGAACTCATTGCCGAGGGTGAGGTGCGCGTCAACGACGAGGTCGAGCTGCGCCGTGGACGCCAGCTGCAAGCCGGCGACCGGGTCAGCGTTGACCTGCCGCAGGGCCGCCTGGGGGCGGTCGTAGGGAGCGACTAGCCGGTCATGTACGCCGAGCCCAGCACGACATCAACCACGAGCCGGATGACCACCCGCTCCGGGTTCGGGGACAACGACCGGTAGCGCCGCGCGTGGCGCGCCTCGGCCGCCGCGACCGAAGCCGGGTCCTCGCGCACCTCGGCCTCCCCCTCCAGGGTCAGCCAGCGCCCGCCGTCCACCTGGCACAGCGCGGCTCGGCGCTGACCGGCGAGGATGTTGCGCACCTTCGCCGAACCCCGCGTCGACGTGCTCGTGGCCACCCCCTCGTCGGGATCCCAGGTGAAGGCCACGGGCGTCACGTGCGGCGTCCCGTCAGCCCGCAGCGTGGTCAGCGTCGCAAGGTGGCGTTCAGTGACGAAGACACGCTGTTCAGGGGTCAGCCGGATCACAATAGGCACGAGGCCCCGAGGAGGGCCTTCAAATCGCCGAAGAGCGCAGGCGACTTCTCCACCCGCAACTCGTTGCCGGCCCGCACCACCCGCGTCTTCCCCGGTTCTCGGATGCGCAGGTGAAACTCTGCCGTGCCCGGGTGGCTGCGCAGCACCTCACGTAACGGCGTCAGCACCGGCTCGACACAGCGGGTATGCGACACCGTGACGACAACTGGGCTATCCGCCACCGAGGTGATGTCCGGCAGCGAGACCTCCAGCGCCTGGAGCTGCATCGTGTCGTCTCGGCGGCGCACCCGCCCACGCAGGACGACGACCTGATCCTCAGCGAGGATCGTCGTGTACGCCAGATAAGTCTCCCCGAAAAACATGACCTCGACAGCCCCCTCGAGGTCTTCGAGGGTCACTGCCGCCCACGGGTTGCCGTTCTTGCTCATCTTGCGCTGCAGCGAGGTAATCAGCCCCGCGATCGTCACCGTCGACCCATCGGCCCTGCCCTCTTCAGTCATCAGGGCGGCGATCGAGGTCTCTGCGGCCCTCGAGAGCACATGTTCCAGTCCGGACAATGGGTGATCGGAGACGTAGAGGCCGAGCATCTCCCGCTCGAAGGCCAATCGTTGCTTCTTGTCCCAATCGGCGAGGTCAGGGATCTCGACGCTGAACGACACAGCGTCGTCATCGTCACCGAATCCCGCGAAGAGGTCGAACTGTCCCTCGGCCTCCTTGCGCTTGACGCCGATCACCGAGTCCACGGCCTGCTCATGGACCACGAGCAGCGCCCGCCGCGGGTGGCCAAGGGAGTCGAATGCCCCCGCCTTGATCAGTGATTCGATCGTCCGCTTGTTGCAGACCACCGCCGGCACCTTGTCGAGGAAGTCGGTGAACGACTCGAAGGCGCCCTTCTCCTCACGGACGCGCACGATCTCGTCGACGACGTTCGCCCCGACGTTGCGGACCGCGGTCAGGCCGAAGCGAATGTCCTCTCCCACCGCGGTGAAGTTCGCCGAGGAGGAGTTCACATCCGGCGGCAGGACCGTGATGTGCATGCGCCGGCATTCGTTGAGGTAGAGAGCGGACTTGTCCTTGTCGTCGCGAACGCTCGTGAGCAGGGCGGCCATGTACTCGGTCGGGTAGTTGGCCTTGAGGTACGCGGTCCAGTAGGACACGAGCCCGTACCCCGCTGAGTGGGCCTTGTTGAAGGCATAGCCGGCGAAAGGCACCAGCGTGTCCCAGACGGCCTGGATCGCCTTGTCGGAGTACCCGCGTTCGCGGCAGCCGGCCTGGAAGGGCACAAACTCCTTGTCGAGGATCTCCTTCTTCTTCTTACCCATCGCCCGCCGCAACAGATCCGCTTGACCCAGCGAGTAGCCCGCGAGGATCTGGGCGGCCTTCTGCACCTGCTCCTGGTAGACGATCAGCCCGTGGGTCTCGTCGAGGACTTCCGCGAGCGGCTCCGCGAGTTCGGGATGGATCGGCTCGATCTTCTGCAGTTTGTTCTTTCGCAACGCGTAGTTCGTGTGCGAGTTCATACCCATCGGCCCTGGCCGGTAGAGCGCGATGACGGCGGAGATGTCCTCGAAGTTATCCGGTCGCATCTGGCGCAGCAGCGCACGCATAGGACCGCCGTCGAGCTGGAAGACGCCCAGAGTGTCGCCACGACCCAGCAGCTCATAGGTGACCGGATCGTCGAGGGTCAGATCCTCGATGACCACCGGGTCCTTGCCGTTGGCGACGATGTTGTCCAGGGCGTCGTCCAGGATCGTCAGGTTCCGCAGACCCAAGAAGTCCATCTTGATCAGGCCGAGGCCCTCGGACGTCGGGTAGTCGAACTGCGTGATCGTGGCGCCATCCTGCGGACGTCGCATGATCGGGATGATGTCGATCAGCGGCTTGCTCGACATGATCACACCGGCCGCGTGCACCCCCCACTGTCGTTTCAGGCCCTCGATGCCACGGGCGAGTTCGACCACGCGCTGAGCTTCGGGGTCCCCGGCATGCAGTTGGCGGAACTCCTCCGCCTCCGCATACCGGGAGTCCTTCTCGTCGAAGATGCCGGACAGCGAGATGTCCTTGCCCATCACCGCCGGGGGCATCGCTTTGGTGAGCTTCTCCCCCATCGCGAAGGGAAAGCCCAGCAGCCGGGCCGAATCCTTGAGGGCCTGCTTGGCCTTGATCGTGCCGTAGGTGACGATCTGGGCCACGCGGTCGTCGCCGTACTTATCGGTGACGTAGCGGATCACCTCACCGCGCCGGCGCTCATCGAAGTCGACGTCGACATCGGGCATCGACACCCGCTCGGGATTGAGGAACCGCTCGAAGATCAGCCCGTGCTCCAGCGGGTCGAGCTCGGTGATGCCCATCGCGTAGGAGGCCATGGACCCGGCGGCCGACCCCCGGCCCGGCCCCACCCGGATCCCCTGTCCCTTGGCCCAGTTGATGAAGTCAGCCACCACGAGGAAGTACCCCGGGAAGCCCATCTGCACGATGACCTCGGTCTCGTACTCGGCCTGTTTGCGGACGGCGTCGGGCACCCCGCCCGGGTACCGCCGCGCCAGCCCACGCTCCACCTCCTTGATGAACCAGCTGGTCTCGTCCTCGCCCTCGGGTACGGGGAACTCAGGCATGTAGTTGGCCGAGGTGTTGAACGAGACGTCACACTGCTCGGCGATCAACAAGGTGTTGTCGCACGCCTCGGGCAATTCGGACCAGACGGAGCGCATCTCGGCCGCAGACTTGACGTAGTACCCGTCGCCGTCGAACTTGAAGCGATCCGGGTCGCTGAGCGTCGAGCCGGAGTTGATGCACAACAGCGCCTCCTGCGACGCGCTGTCCTCCTGCCGCACGTAGTGCAGGTCGTTCGTGGCGACCAGGGGGGCGCTGATCGTTTCCGCCAACCGCAACAGGTCCTTGATCACCCGCTTCTCGATGTCGATGCCGTGATCCATCAGCTCGACATAGAAGTTGTCCTTGCCGAAAATGTCCTGGAACTCGCCGGCGGCCCGCACCGCCTGATCCCATTGGCCCAACCGCAACCGAGTCTGGATCTCGCCCGAAGGGCACCCTGAGGTGGCGATCAGCCCGTTGCCGTAGCGTTCGAGCAGGTCACGGTCCATGCGGGGCCATTTGCCCAGTTGGCCCTCGAGGGAGGCCAGCGAGGAGGCCCGGAAGAGGTTATGCAGCCCTTCGTTGTTGCGTGCCCACATCGTCATGTGGGTGTAGGCGCCACGGGCCGAGACGTCGTCGGCCTCCTGTCCGGGCTCACCGAAGCGCTGCCGGGTCGAGTCGAATCGGCTGGTGCCGGGGGTCAGATACGCCTCGACACCGATGATCGGCTTGATCCCGGCGGCCTTCGCCTTCGACCAGAACTCGAAGGCCCCGAACACGTAGCCGTGATCGGTGGTACCGATGGAGTGCTGGCCTAGTCGAGCAGTCTCAGTGAAGAGGTCGTCTAGCCGCGCCGCCCCGTCCAGCATCGAGT
Source organism: Cellulomonadaceae bacterium (assembly GCA_031551755.1). Taxonomy (GTDB): domain Bacteria; phylum Actinomycetota; class Actinomycetes; order Actinomycetales; family Cellulomonadaceae; genus JAVBMU01. The sequence continues at coordinate 46,353 of JAVBNE010000006.1, forward strand.
ACTCAGTGTGAACATGCAGGTGGACGAAATCGTCCGTGGCGGCTGGCATGACGACGAGTCTAGGCGGGGCCTGCGACGCGAGCGGACTGCGACGCGGCTACCGCTCGTGCTCACGCGTACTCGCCCCGCACGACCTCCAGAGCATGGGCTAGGTCGCTTGGGTACTCACTCGAGACCTCCACACGCCCGGTGCGCGTCGGATGGTCAAAACCCAGCCGCATGGCGTGCAACCACTGCCGCGTGAGCGACACCTTCGCCGCCAGCGCCGGGTCTGCCCCATACATGAGATCGCCGACGCACGGGTGGTGCAGTGCGGACATGTGGACCCGGATCTGATGCGTCCGGCCGGTCTCCAGATGGACCTCGATGAGGGAGGCCGCGGGCAACATCTCGAGCACTTCGTAGTGGGTCACCGAATGCTTGCCCGCCGCCGTCACCGCGAATTTGTAGTCGTGGTTCGGGTGACGACCGATCGGCGCCTCGATCGTGCCGGTCGTCGGCTCCGGATGACCTTGGACGAGGGCGTGATAGATCTTGTCGACAGTCCGTTCCTTGAAAGCCCGCTTGAGCCCGGTGTAGGCGGCCTCACTCTTGGCGACGACCATCAGTCCGGACGTCCCCGCATCGAGGCGATGCACGACCCCTTGTCTTTCGGCCGCGCCCGAGGTCGAGATGCTGTAACCCGCCGCGGCCAGGGCGCCGATCACAGTCGGTCCCGTCCACCCCGGAGACGGGTGGGCAGCCACCCCGACCGGCTTGTCGACCACCACCAGGTCGTCATCGTCATAGACGATCGTCATGCCGGGCACCGGGGTCGCGACCACGCCGGTGGGCTCGGGGGCCGGCGCCTCGGGAATGTCGACCTCCAACCATGCCCCACCGATCAGGCGGTCGGATTTGCCCACCGTCCGGCCATCGACGTGCACCAAGCCATCCGCGGCTAGCTGGCCCGTCCGGGTTCGCGACAGCCCGAGCAGCCGGGCGAGGGCGGCATCGACTCGTTCGCCCGCGAGCCCGTCCGGAACGGGAAGCGCACGCAAAGCCATCAACGATCCTGACGGTCGCGGCGCCGGGATCGCCGGGTTGCCCGCGTGTCTGCGGGCGGCTCAGTGAGTTCTGCGGCAGCATCAGCGTTCACCGGCGAGGGGTCCGGCGACGCCTCATCGACCGCACCAGCGGTGCGGCCGAGGGGGCCGGTGGGGGTTTCGGAGCCCGCATCCGGCTCGGCTCCGGGTTCTGCGACCTCGGACGCGATCTCATTGCCATCGCCGGTGTCGGCCGCGGGCTCACGTGAGCCGCCGGCACCATGGCGCGTGCCGTCCAAAGCGATTCCCCGAATGGCTAACCACGCAATCATGACCGCCGCAGCCACGATCGCGATATCGGCCACGTTGCCCACGAAGAAGTCCGCATAGCCAATGAAGTCCACCACGTGCCCGCGCGCGAAGCCCGGCGCCCTGGTGAGCCGGTCGATCAGATTCCCGACGGCCCCGCCAAGCAGAAGCCCGAGGGCGATCGCCCACGGCACCGAACGGATCCGCCGAACCACCCTGACGATCACAACAACGACGGTGAGCACCACGATTGTCAGTACCCAGGTCATCCCAGTAGCGATCGACATCGCCGCACCAGGGTTGTAGATCAGCCGGAACGTGATGAAGTCGCCGATCACCTTGATCGGCGCAGCCCCGAGCGTCAGGTTCTGCTGGGCGGCGTACTTCGTGAGTTGGTCGACTGCCGCGACGAGCACAGCGATCGCCACCGTCCACACAGCGAGCCGGGAATGGGAATGGACCCGTTCCGCGCGCGCCCGGTCGCGGCGGGAGACGGGGGCTGGGTCAGCAGTAGAGGACATCGGCGGCAAGTCTGCCATGTCCGGGTGCCCTCATGCTCAGCGCCGCTCCTCGCGCTGCTTGGCCTCAACGGACAACGTTGCCCGCGGGAAAGCCTGCAGCCGCGCCTTTCCGATCGGCAGACCGGAGGCTTCGCACGTGCCGTAGGTGCCCGCGGCGATGCGATCGAGGGCATGAGTAGTCTGCTCGAGCAGATCCCGCGTGTTGTTGACCAAGGTCAGTTCTTGCTCGCGCTCCAACGCGCTCGAGCCAGAATCGGCCTGGTCATCGCCGGCACCATCACCGGAGTCACGCAACAGATTCGACAGCGCCTCGTCGGCCGTGGTGAGTTCAGACTCGAGCCGCTGCTTCTCGTCGAGAAGCTCCGCCGCCAGCTCTTCAACCTCGGCAAGGGTCCACGGCGCTTCGCCCTCGCGTACGGGAAACGAATCGACATCCCGTGCGAGTCGGGGGAAAAGCTGACGTACGGCCTGATGGGCCGTGGTCGTAGGTCTGGACATGCATGCCTCCCGGATCGAATCCCGCGAGAGTAGACGCAGCGGCCGGTACGCACAACACACCACGCCGACACTGTGCGTGAAGTGGAGGACGTACCGGCCGCCGCGGACCAATCGACCTGACTCAGATGCCCGGTGCGAGATCCCCTCCACGGCCACCCGCGCCGACGTTCGTGCGCGGCGGCAAGGCACTACCACGGTTGTCCAAGTCACCGAGTAGGTTCTGCAGGTAGCTCTTGAGCCGAGTGCGGTAGTCGCGTTCGAAGATCCGCAGCTCATCGATTTTGCGCTCCAAAAGCGAGCGCTCCTGTTCGAGCTGGGACAGCGTGCGGTGGGAGTTCTCCTCGGCTTCACGGACGATCCGAGCGCCCTCCTGCTTCGCCTCGGCGATGAGGCGGTCGCCTTCCTCCTGCCCAGAGCGCACGTAGTCGTCGTGCAACTTCTGTGCGAGCTGAAGCATGCCGGTGGCGGACTCGGGCTCGGGTCCATTGCCACTGTGGCCCTTGCCCATCATCTGCTGTGGCGCGGGGGCGGGAGCGGGAGCCGCGACTGGCTCCGGGAGCTTCGGCATCTCCGGTGCCTTTGCGGCACTCGATGCCTCTGCACGACTGAGCTCGGCGATCCGGCGTTCCGCGGCAGCGAGCTTGGACTTGAGGTCCTCGTTCTCCTCCTGGACGGAGTTGAGCGTCCGCACGACCTCGTCCAAGAAGTCGTCCACCTCTTCGACGTCGTATCCCTCACGGAACTTGGTCGGAGCGAACTTCTTGTTCAGGATGTCCTCTGCGGTCAGCAGTGCCATCGGTTCACCTCATACGTTTGCGTGTCGGTCAGGGCGACCTCGCGATCACCACAGTCCAACGTAGCGGAGTTTCCCCCTTCCGGCCGCGAAGAGCGGTCGGTGGACGCGTGTCCGATGCAGTTGCAGCGGGGGACTAAACGGACATGAACGAATGTTACGTCACGTCTGACGAGTGATCGGGATCACTCACCTGTGCGGACTACATTCGAAACAGCATTAGCTCACAGATACCGCCGAGCCGACGCTCGGCAGCAGCGAGCCGCATGATCAAGCGTCTGCCGCGGTCAACGGTCCCTCAAAACACACCTCGTCGTTCCAGCAGGTCGGCTCAGTCGTTCCTCCCATAAGGTCACGAGCGCTGTCTCGGCCGTCGCGCCGAACGCGCACAGCACCTTCACACCACAACCATGGGAGTCACAGGCTCCCGACGATTCGCGCAGCGACGAGGACTACCAGGAAGAGCACCATGAACGCGAGATCCAGCCGTATCTGCCCGAGCGACAGGGGCGGGATCACCTTTCGCAAGGCACGAAGCGGAGGGTCGGTGAGGGTGTAGATGAGTTCCGCCAGGATCAGGACGACGCCGCGTGGCCGCCAGTCCCGCGCGAAGACCGTCACCCAGTCGAACACCATCCGCCCGATAAGCACGAGCAGGTAGAGCCACAGGACGAGCGCGATGAAGTCGAAGATCACGAGGTCAACTGTGCCAGAGGAACTCCGCCCAAGCACCAAACGTCCCGCTGTCGACCACCAGGTCGGCAGCGGGACGCTATGTAGGTATCAGCTCTGGTTGTAGAAACCGGCGGCAGCGGGGGCTGTGGCAGTCACGCCCTCCTCGCCCTTGATCTCCACATGTTTGGGCGAGAGCAAGAAGACTTTGGCCGTCACCCGCTCGATCCGTCCGCTGAGGCCGAAAATCAGCCCGGCCGAGAAGTCCACGAGCCGCTTGGCGTCGTTGTCGTCCATATCGGTCAAGTTGATAATGACCGGCGTCCCCTCACGGAAAGCCTCCCCGATCACCCGGGCGTCGTTGTAGGACCGCGGGTGCACCGTGGTGATCCGGCGCAGTTCAGCAACCGGCTCCGCGGCTGCGCGTGCGACCTCCCGGGGGGTGGTGTGCCGATGCAACGGCGTGACCTGCGCCTGGTAGTCGTCCTGCACGTCGACCTCCGGCTCATCGTAGTCGTCGTACGCATCCAAGTCGTCGCCACGGTCATCAGCGAGGCCCAGATACAACATGGTCTTGCGAATCGCTCCGGTCATCGACCTCTCTCCGTTCCTCACTCGTCCCTTGTGGGTCGTTCCACGCTAACCGAGCGAAGTATCGGCACCGGTACGACACGCCCAGGTGGCCGTGATCGCACAGGGGGTGATCATTGCCGGATTGGTTCGAGTCGGATGATGCCGGCAAAACGCCCGGTGCGGCCGCCTGGTGATCCTCGATAGGAGAAAAACCTGCCATCCGTTCGAGTGCAGGCCTCGATTCGGGTCACTGAAGCACCGAAGGCCGTCAACTGCGCAATGACCCCGGCGGCCAGGTCGAGGGCCGGTGTCTCCCACTCAGTGACCGATCTGGTCTCGGGGATCAGCGCCGCGACCTCGTCACGGAGTTCGGCCGGCACCTCATAGCACTCCCCACAGATACTCGGGCCGACGGCCGCCTGCATGCGGCTGGGACGTGCGCCGAGTTCCACCAACGTGCCGAATACACTGGCCAACACGCCTTCGGCCAAACCTCGGCGGCCCGCATGCGCGCTGGCAACCACTCGGGCGACAGGATCGGCGATCAGCACGGGCACACAATCCGCGACCAGGACGCCCAGGGCCACATCGGTCGCGGTCGTCACCAGTGCATCGGCAGTGCCCACCGCCAGTGGGGGTTCGACTTCCGAGGACCAGCCCGGCGACTCCACTATCTTCGTTCGAGTCCCGTGCACCTGGGTCGAGAAGGCGATCGGCGCTCCCATGAGCCCAGCGGCGACCGCCCGGTTCGCCCGGACATGCCGCAGGTCATCGCCTACTGCGGCACCCAGGTTGAACGAATCCCACGGGCGCCCCGAACACCCTCCTCGACGGGTAGTGAACCCGGCGCGAACGCCAGCGCCGAGATCCACCTTCCAGAACCCGGGACCCGCCTCACCCTGGGCGTCTTCGCCGCCTGAAGTCCGTGCCACCACGGTTACTTCAAGAAGTCGGGAACATCGAGTTCATCGGCCAACCGTGCGGGTGGCTCATCCCGCACAGGCTGAATCTCGAGCGGTTCCTCAGTTGACTCCACGCCGTCCGTGCCGGAGATCCCTTCGCCAGCACGCTCGCGATCCACGAGGGAAAGTGTCGGCTGCGCGTTGCGCTGCCCTACACCCGCCCGACCATCGAGCGTGACGGGCACGTCGTCGTGATCGATGTCGGGGGTCATCGCCGACAACGGACGCGGTCGGGTATGCGCCCCGGTCGGCTCGACCGGCGGTGCGAGTCGCCGGGCCGTCTGCGAGCCGGCGACTTGGCCGAGTGCGCGGGGGTCCTTTCGGGCCGTCGGCACACCCCCGTCGAAACCGGCGGCGATCACCGTCACCCTGACCTCGTCCCCCAAAGCGTCGTCGATCACCGCACCGAAGATGATATTCGCCTCTGTGTGCGCGGCCTCCTGGACCAAGCGTGCGGCCTCGTTGATCTCGAAGAGACCGAGGTCAGAACCACCTTGAATCGACAGCAGCACGCCGTGGGCACCGTCAATACTCGCCTCGAGCAACGGGCTGGAGATCGCGGATTCGGCGGCCTGAACGGCCCGGTCCTCTCCGCGCGCCGAGCCGATTCCCATGAGTGCCGAACCGGCGCCTTGCATGACTGACTTGACGTCAGCGAAGTCCAAGTTGATGAGGCCCGGGGTCGTAATGAGATCCGTAATACCCTGCACACCCGAAAGCAGCACCTGATCGGCCTCGTGAAAAGCAGCCAGCGCGGAAACGCTGCGATCCGACATTGCCAACAGCCGATCGTTCGGGATCACGATCAAAGTGTCGACTTCGTCGCGCAATGCCTCGATCCCGTGGTCTGCCTGCACCGACCGACGGCGCCCCTCGAAGGTGAACGGCCGGGTCACCACACCGACGGTCAGCGCGCCCAGAGACCGAGCCAGCCGTGCGACGACAGGCGCTCCCCCCGTGCCGGTGCCGCCGCCCTCCCCGGCGGTGACGAAAACCATATCCGCACCCCGCAGGACATCCTCGATCTCCTCTGTGTGCTCCTCGGCGGCCTTCTTGCCCACCTCCGGATCGGCACCGGCACCGAGCCCACGGGTCAATTCGCGGCCGACATCGAGCTTGACGTCGGCATCCGACATCAGCAGTGCTTGGGCGTCGGTATTGATGGCAATGAACTCGACACCCTTGAGGCCGACCTCGATCATCCGGTTGACAGCATTGACGCCGCCACCGCCGATGCCGACCACTTTGATGACAGCTAAGTAGTTCTGCGGAGTTGCCACGTCAGTGCCTCTCGATCGTCAGCGCACAATGTCTCACCCTCAACATGAAGGTTATAGTTATGTCAGGTGTGTCACGACTCGACGGTAGGTGTCCCGATACGCCACGGCAACAACCTGCCCGCGCGTGTCGCCGACGAGCCCTGGGTATCTCATCGGGTGATCGGAGCCTTTGGTGCCGAGACGTCGAAAACCGTCGCCTTGGCCGCCCCAGGTGCCGCCCGCAATGCCTCCAGGACTTGGACCTTCAACGCCGACTGCGACGCGTCGCCCCACCGAACACGCACGCCGTCGCGCAGTACCATCTCGACCGAATCCTGGGAACGAGCAGAGACCGTCGCGACCTGGGCGCGCAGTTCCGGACTCGACGCGGCAACCACGGTAAGGGCGGCCCGCAGCGCACGGCCGCCACTGTCCTCGAGTGGGACCTCGATCTGTGGAAGATTCTCAGGCGCCGTCTCGGCATCAGCCACGTGGACCCCGTCGACGTCGAGCAGCGCGATCGTCCCCTCACGGGGCACCGCTGCCACCGGTTCGCGGGAGACCAGCTCGACCCTCAGGCCATCCGGCCAGTCTCGCGAAATCCGCACATCCCGCACCCCGCGCAACTCAAGGATCTGCTGACGCAGCGCCACCGTGTCCAGACGCGCCAATGGCACACCATCCACATCGGTCACCAATGCACGCACAGCCGCCGGCTCGATCACGGTGCCCTCCCCCGTAATGGTGACCTTGGCCGGATCGACGGCCAAGATCGGCGACAGGAGAACGAGCCAGCCTCCCCCGGCTAGCAACAGCGCCAAAACGGCTATCACCCCGGCGCGCTGCCGGGTGCGATGGCGCGCCATTGCTTGTCGCTCAGCGAGCCGATCAGCCATCCCTGTCGACACGACGCGGCGTTCGGAGCGCTCGGGCATCGGTGCCTCAGCGAGCGTCTCAGGCCGGTCGACCGGCGTCTTCGACGACCGTGCAGCGACCGGCACCGCCACCGCTGCGTTCTCCCGGGACGCCTCCGGGGAGCCACCACCGCGCTCGGTTCCGCGAGCTTTCGAAAGCCGCGGGGGTGCTGGAGTCGCAGATGCGGGGGGCCGCGTAGCCCGAGGACGAGGCGGTGGGCGCATCAGTTCGCCCTGCTCGCGAGACGGTCGAGGATCACCGCACCCAGTTCGGTCACATCACCGGCACCGACCGTCAGAACCAGATCACCGGCTCCGGCCGCATCGGCCACCGCGAGCGCCGCTTGCATCCGGTCCGGCACGGCGCGCCCACGGCCCGGGACCATCTGGTCGACGATCAGGTCGGGGCCCACCGTCGGGTCCGGGTCCTCACGAGCTGCGTAGATGTCCGAGACCACCGCGAGATCCGCGGCGTCGAGGGCCTGCGCGAACTCCCGGGCGAAGGTTCGGGTGCGGGAGTAGAGATGCGGTTGGAAGACGATCAGTACGCGACCGTCACCGGCCACGGCCCGGGCCGCGCCAACCAGTGCAGCCACCTCGGTGGGGTGGTGGGCGTAGTCGTCCACCACCCGGACGCCGCCGGCCGCACCTTTGTACTCGAACCGCCGCCCGGTCCCCCGGAACTCCGCCAGCCCTCGAGCGGCCTGCTGGGCGTCAACACCCAGAGCGATCGCGGCCGCCAACGCACCTGCCGCGTTCAGGGCGTTGTGCGTCCCCGGCACCGGGAGTCGCAACTCCAGGCCCTGCCCCGCGCCGTGCACCATCGCCGCAATCCCCGACCCATCGGTCACGAGGTCAGTCAACCGAAGGTCTGCCTGCGGAGTGGTGCCGTAGCCGACCACCTGTCCTCCGGATTCCCGGTGGGCGCGCGCTAGGGCCGCCGCCCCCGGGTCGTCCACGCACGCCACCAGGGTGTCGCCGACCCGGGCCGCGAAGTCGACAAAGGCCTGCTCGAAGGCCTCACGGGAGCCGAAATGATCGAGATGGTCGGGTTCGACATTCGTGATGAGCGCCACCGTGGGCCGGTAGTTCAGGAAGGAGCCGTCGGATTCGTCGGCCTCGATCACCATCACGTCATCCGCACCGAGGTGGCCGCCCGGCACCGGCCCGTGGGCCGTCACCAACGAGCTGCCCACCGCGTAGGAGGGATCGAGTCCGGCTCCCTGGAGCGCCGCGACGACCATCGCCGAGGTGGTCGTCTTGCCGTGTGCTCCGGCCACCGCGACCGAACGTCCTCCGGCCATCAGCAGGGCCAACGCCTGGGAGCGATGGAGGACGCGCAGACCCGCACGGCGGGCTGCCGCCAGCTCCGGATTCGATTCCCGCACGGCGGTCGACACCACCACAGTGCGGGCTTCACCCAGATGCTCTGCATCATGGCCGACCCAGACCCGCGCCCCGGCCGCCTCCAACGAATCCAAGACCGGACTGCGCCGCGCATCCGAACCCTGAACCGGAATGCCGCGGGCCGCGAAGAGCTCGGCGATCACCGACATCCCGGCCCCGCCAATGCCGATCAGGTGGACGAGGCCGAGGCCGGAGCCGTCGCCGCCGGGAACCGCGCTGGTCACTGGCCACCGGCTTCCGCGGCGGCCGCCACAAGATCCGCCACCCGGGCAGCACCGTCCCGAACGCCGACCGAAGCCGCGGCCCGTGCCATGGCAGCCAGTACCTGGGGGTCACCCGCAAGCACGGGCACCTGGGCGGCAACCCACTCGGAGGTGAATCCGGCGTCGTCGACCAGCAGTCCGCCACCGGCGTCCACCACCGGACGAGCGTTCAGCCGCTGTTCGCCGTTACCGATGGGCAGCGGCACGTAGACCGCCGGAATCCCGAGGGCCGCCAGCTCGGAAACGGTGCCAGCACCCGACCGGCAGATGACCAGATCCGCGACCGCATAGGCATCCTGCATCGCGGCGAGGTACTCGAGGACCACATAGCGACCCGTCGCCCCGGCGACAGCCGCGCGTACCGGCCCGTCCTTGCCCTTGCCGGCCAGGTGCAGGACCTGCGCGCCACTGCCGAGAATCGCGGATGCCGCCCCGCAGACGGCTCGGTTGAGGGACAACGCCCCGAGCGAACCGCCCGTCACCACCACCGTCGTCATCCGCGGGTCCAGGCCGAGCCGCGCGGCGGCGGCCGCCCGCGTTCGGACCCGGTCAGCGCTCTGCGCCCGGATGAGCTCAGCGATCTCGCGCCGCAGCGGCAGGCCCGTGAGGTGGGCACCGCGCAGCTGCGTGCCCTCGAACGTCACCCCGATCTGGGCGGCCCAACGGGCACCGACCCGATTGGCGATACCCGGGCGGGCGTTCTGTTCGTGAATAACGATCGGTATCCCTCGCCGATGAGCGGCGTAGTAGGCGGGCGTCGAGACGTAGCCACCGAAGCCGACGACCACCCGCGCCCCCACCTCGTCCAGCACCTCACCCGCGGTGTCGATCGCCGCCTTGAACCGCACCGGCAGGCTGACCCACTGCGGGCTGGGCCGTCGGGGCAACGGCACCCGAGGCAGGTGCCGCAGGGTATAGCCACGCGCGGGCACCAGGTCGTCCTCCAGCCCGCCCGCGGTGCCGAGCGCCGTGATCGTAATCTGCGGATCACGCACACGTAGCTCATCCGCTACGGCCAATAGCGGGTTGACATGACCTGCCGTCCCACCACCTGCGAGCACTACGGAGCCGATTCCTGCCACCACGTCTTAACGTCCTTTCCGAGGCCCGGTGGACCGGGACCGTTCCTGCGTCTGTTTCGATGCCGCGCTCGCTACTGCCCGACCCGCCCGGTCACGACGACGCCAGCCGATCACCGTCAACGAACGGCGCACGACACTTGGCCGTGCCGCCAACGCCTCGGCGGCACCCGGTTCCGACCGGGCGAAGGAGATGACCACGCCGAGGGCGCCCATGGTGGCGATGAGCGCGGAGCCACCCGCCGAGACGAGCGGGAGCGGGACCCCGATCACCGGGAAGAGACCGATGACCACCCCGATGTTGATGAATGCCTGCCCAACGATCCAGCAGGCGATCGCGGTCGTTGCGATCTTGACGAAGGGATCGGGGTGCCGTCGCACGATCCTGCTCATCGCAACCCCCAGCACGACGAACAGCCCGAGCACCAGCAGTGTGCCGAGCAGGCCCAGTTCCTCCCCGATCACCGAGAAAATGAAGTCGTTATGCGCCTCCGGCAGATAACTCCACTTCTCCCGCCCGGCCCCGAGACCGACACCGGTCAACCCACCTGTCCCGAGACCCCACAATCCGTGCAGTGGCTGGTAGCAGGCCATCGTCGGGTCACAGGAACTGCCGTAGACCGCAAGGATCCGATCCGTGCGGTTCTCGTTGCCGTGGACGAAGAAGTAGAGCGTGGCGGCCACAGCGATCCCGATGCCCGGCAGAAGCAGCCGCAGGTCGACTCCGGCCACCAGATAGGCACCCGCAACCAGCATCGCGAAAACGAGCACCGTGCCGAGGTCGTGTCCGGCGAGCACGAGCCCGATGGCGAGCACAGCGCCCGGCAGGCTCGGGAGAAGGGCATGGCGCCACTGCCCCACCAGGCGGTGTTTGCGACCCAGGACGGCTCCCAGCCAGAGCGCCAGCGCCACCTTCAAGAGCTCCGACGGCTGCATCGTGAACGAACCGATGTGGATCCAGTTCGTGTTTCCCTTGTCGCTCAACCGGAACTGGGGAAGGAAGATCAGCGCTTGCAGAGCGAGCGCACCCAAGAAGAAGATCCAGGCGGTGTTCTTGTAGAAGGCGACCGGCAACCGAGAGGCGATCAACAGCGCCGGCAGCCCGATGAGCACGAACTTCGCCTGCACCAGGAACTCGGTGTACGGGGAGTTGCCCGCCGCGATCTGCGTCACCGCGGAACTCGACAGCACCATGACCAGGCCGATGACCGTGAGCAGCCCGGTGGCGCCGACCAGCAGGTAGTAGCTGGTCACGGAACTGTTCCACTGACCCAGCCAAATGGCGGCCGGAGCTTCGGGCGAGCTCTTACGAGGCGCGGCAGTCGGGCGAGCGCGCGCTGGTGTCGGCCGCGCGCCTTGGGTAGGACGTCGTGCGGGAACCGCAACCGCTGCGGATCGCTGGGAGGTTGCCGACGCGCCCCGGACGGTGCCGCTCCGGCGGGCCATCGTCAGGACCCGCCGAGGGACCCGACGGCCGTGACGAAGGCGTCGCCGCGATCAGCGTAGGAGCGGAACTGGTCCATCGAGGCGCACGCAGGAGCCAGTAACACCGTGTCGCCTGGCTGGGCAAGACGGTGCGCATGGTCAACGGCGCGGGACATCACGGTCCCAGTCTCACCAGGTTCGACCACCACGACGGGGATATCCGGCGCGTGTCGCCGGAGCGCTCCGGCGATCGGCTCGGGATCGACACCGATCACCACCGCCGCCCGCAGTTGGCCGGCCCGCTCGATGACAAGGTCGTCGAAGGCCGCGCCCTTGGCCAGCCCACCAGCGATCCAGACCACGGAGCCCGCATCGAAGGCAGCCAGCGACGCGGCTGCGGCGTGGGCGTTCGTCGCCTTCGAATCATCGACGTAGGCGACTCGATCAAGACTGCGAACGGTCGCGATCCGGTGTCCGCCCGGCCTAAATGCCCGTAACCCGGATCTGACTGCCTCGGCGGTGACTCCCCCGGCCCGAGCCAACGCGGCCGCTGCCAGAGAGTTGGCCACGACATGTCCGGGCACCCGACCATCCGGACCGGCCATCGCCACCAGATCGTCCAACGTGGCAAGCTCAACGGCCGTCCGCTGCCGGTCGGGGTCACCGGCCTCCGTGTGGAAGGCTCGGTCGACCAACATGCCTTCGACCACGCCAAGCTGCCCGACTGCCGGTGCACCCAAAGTGAAACCCACAGCGCGCGCACCCTCCGCCACTTCGGCCGCCCGCACCAGCTCCTCGGTCTGCCGGTCAGCCACCGAGTACACGCAGGCCACCGTCGCCCCGGAGTAAATCCGACCCTTGTCGGCGGCATAAGCAGCGAGGCCACCGTGCCAGTCGAGGTGGTCCGGCGCCACATTGAGCACGGCGCCGGCGTGGACTGTCATGGTGTGCGTGAAGTGAAGCTGGAAACTGGACAGTTCGACAGCCAGCGCGTCAAGGGTCCCATCCTGGGCGGCGGCGACGACCGGTGCGCCGACATTGCCTACCGCGGGCGCCTGGAGCCCCGCCGCGCGCAGGATCGAGGCGAGCATCTCCACAGTGGTGGTCTTGCCGTTGGTCCCGGTCACCGCCAGCCACGGGGCGAATCGCCCGTCTGGTCGCCGGGCACGCAACCGCCAGGCCAACTCGACCTCACTCCAGATCGGCACCCCGAGGCCGGCAGCGGCCTGCAGGATCGGACCGTGAGGTGGCCAACCCGGTGAAGCGATGATGAGATCGAATGCGGCCAGATCCACTGCGTCCACGTCGGTTTGGTCGGCGTCGGGTGCGGCCTGATCCACGGTCCGAACCGAGGCCACCAGCGGGGCCAATGCCGCGACGGCCGCCCGGCCGGAGACGCCCAACCCGGCAACCAAGACTCGCGATCGTTCGAGGGGAACTGCGGGCTCGACGGCGCCGGCAGCCACTAGCTGACCACCCACTCGGCGTAGAAGGTTCCCATCCCAAGGGCGACGAAGAGTCCCGCGATCAGCCAGAACCGGATCACGATGGTGACCTCACCCCAGCCGGACAACTCGAAATGATGGTGCAAAGGCGCCATCTTGAAGACCCGCTTTCGAGTCAACTTGAAGAAGCCGATCTGGATGACGTCCGACATCACGATGATGACGAACATGCCACCGAGAATGGCGCCCAGAATCTCGGTCCGGGACAGGATCGATAGCCCGGCGAGCGCCCCACCGAGCGCCAGGGCCCCGGTGTCGCCCATGAAGATCCGAGCCGGGCTCGCGTTCCACCAGAGAAAGCCGACACAGGCCCCCATGATCGCCGCCGCGACGATCGCCAGATCCTGGGGATCGCGCGCTTCGTAGCAGCCAGCCCCGGCGGAGGCCAGTCGCTGACACGTCTGGTTGGTCTGCCATATGCCGACGAGAACATAAGCGCCGAAGACGATCAGCGACACACCCGTCGCCAACCCGTCCAGACCGTCGGTGAGGTTCACCGCGTTGGACCAGGCCGTGATCAAGAAATTTGCCCAGATCACGAAAAGGATCAATCCGACCGTTGCCCCCGCGAAGGCGAGGTCGAGGTTCGTGTCGCGCAGAAAGGAGATGTTGGTCGAGGCCGGGGTACGCCCATGATCGTTGGGGAACTGCAGTGCCAGCACCGCGAAGATGACCCCGACCGCTCCCTGACCGACGATCTTCTGCCATTCCGACAGGCCGAGACTGCGCTGCTTCTTGATCTTGGTGAAGTCATCCAGGAAACCGACCAGACCGAGTCCCGTCATGAGGAACAACACCAGAAGCGAGGACACGCTCGGCAGTCGACCGGTCACCAGGCAGGACGTGACCCAACCGATGAGCGTGGCACCGATGACCACCACTCCACCCATCGTGGGTGTGCCACGTTTGGTGAAGTGCGCGGTCGGACCGTCCTGGCGAATGAACTGCCCGTAGTTGCGGTGGATCAGGAAGCGGATGAACAGCGGCGTGCCGAAGAGCGCGATCAGCAGCGAGACACCGGCAGCGACCAGAACCGCAATCACGAGGCTGCCCCTCCGTCACCGGCCACCAACCAGTCTCCGAGCCGCCACAGCCCTGACCCGTTGGAGGACTTGACGAGCACCACATCACCGGGCCGCAGCTCGGCCCGGAGCAGCTCCTTCGCCTCGTCGAGGTCAGCCACGAACCGCGACTCATCCCCCCAAGAACCCTCATGCACCGCGCCATCGTAAATGCTCCCGGCACCCGATCCGACCACGATCAGCAAGTCGATGTTCAGCCTGACGACCAGTCGGCCGATCGCGTCATGGGCCTCCCGCGAGCCTTCGCCGAGCTCCAGCATCTGGCCGAGGACTGCGATCGACCGTCGTTGCCGCCCGGACATTACAGCCAAGGTGCGCAGTGCCGCCCGCATGGAATCGGGGTTGGCATTGTAGGAATCGTCGATGACGGTGACATGGTCTGAGCGTTCAGTGACCTGCATCCGATGAGGGCTGCGGGCAGTGGCCCCGGAGAGGCCGGCCGCCACCTCGCCCGGCCCGAGACCCAGCTCGAGGGCAGCTGCGCCCGCCGCGAGCGCATTGGTGACGTGGTGCTCACCGACCAGCTGGAGCGTGACCTCGGCACGCACATCGCCGGGCGCTCGTAAGGTGAAGGCCGCATGACCGTCGCGATCCGTCCGCACCTCCTCGGCCCGCACGTCAGCGGACAGAATCGTGCCGAAGGTCGTGACGCGACCTGGAGCCGAGTCGCTCATCGCGGCCACCCGCAGGTCGTCGGCGTTGAGCACGGCGACACCGCCCGGTGCGAGTCCGGTCAAGATCTCCCTTTTCGCGTCCGCGACCGCTTCGATCCCGCCGAAGCCCCCGAGGTGTGCGGCACCGACCGCGAGGATGACGGCGACATCGGGCGGCGCGATCCGCGTGAGATAGGTCAGATGCCCGGAACCGCTGGCGCCCATCTCCAACACCAGGAACCGCGTCGTGGAGTCGGCCTCGAGGACCGTCAGCGGCATGCCGATCTCGTTGTTGAACGAGCCCTGCGGCACCACGACCGGCCCATGCGGGGCGAGCAGCTGACCCAGGAGGTCCTTGGTGGTCGTCTTGCCGACCGACCCGGTGACCCCGACCACCCGGGGCCCACCATCTCCCCGCAACGTCGCGAGAACCTCCCGGGCGAGTTCCCCGAGAGCAAACTGGACATCCGGCACCACCACGCAGGGCACGTCGAGCTCCCGCGCGGACAGCACGAGCGTCGCCCCGTTCGCCACAGCTGTCTCGGCGAAATCGTGACCGTCGACGTTCTCTCCGGGAAGGGCCACGAAGAGCGATCCCGGTACGACCCGCCGGGAGTCGATGACGACCGAGGTATGGACCCGGGTATCTGGGTCCGCGACCAACCGTCCGCCGGTCGCTGCGGCCACCTGCGCCGCAGTCAGCTCGATCATGCGCGCTGCTCCTTCGTGGGTTCGTCCTTGGCTTTCGCGGCCAGCGCGGCCCGCGCCTCCGCCCGGTCGTCGAGCGCATGGTTGACGCCCGAGATCTCCTGCCACACCTCGTGGCCGCGACCGGCCAGAAGAACCGTGTCCCCTGGGCCGGCGGCGGCTACCGCCGCCGCGATCGCCGCAGCTCGTGGAGCGATCTCGCGGACCTCCACGATGCGGGGGGGCGCCTGCTCAGCGGCCTCGTCTCTGGCAGTCAAGGCGCCCGGAAGCACCTCGGCCCGGATCGATGCGGCATCCTCATCGTGCGGGTCGTCGTCGGTGACGATCACGATGTCGGCGCCCTCGACAGCTATCCGTCCCATGGTCGGCCGTTTTCCACGGTCGCGCTGACCGGTGGCCCCGAAGACCAGCACGAGGCGACCGTCCGTGGTTGGGCGGAGGGCAGCCATCGCCAGCGCAAGGGCGTCGGAGTTGTGCGCGAAGTCCACGATCACCCGCGGATCGCTCTGCGCGACGACCTCCATCCGCCCTGGCACGACGGCGGTCAGGCCACCGACGGCGTCGAGCGCCGCCGTGAGATCCGCGATGGCGACACCGGACTCGATCATCATGACCACGGCCAGCGCCGCATTGGCGATGTTGAAGCTACCCGGCAGGGGAATCGAGGTGCGCAGCTCCCGGCCGTCCCTGTGCCGCACGGTGAAGACCGAACCCAAGACGGAGGATTCCACGTCAGTGGCCACCCAGTCGGCGTCCTGGTCGGCGGTCGTCACGCGGAGTGTCACCACGGGGACCGTGGCGGCCGCAGCGAGCCGCACACCCCAGTCGTCGTCGACGATCACGACCCCGCGCTTTGCGTGCTCAGGAGTGAACAGGAGCGCCTTGGTGGCGAAGTAGGTTTCGAGGTCGCCGTGGAAGTCCAGATGGTCCTGGCTCAGGTTGGTGAACCCGGCGACGTCGAAGACGATGCCGTCCACCCGATGCAGCGCCAGCGCATGCGAGGAGACTTCCATCGCCAGGGTGCGCACGCCGTCGTCGCGCATCGCGGCCAGCAATCCCTGCAACTCCGGGGCTTCCGGGGTGGTGAGCTTGCTGGCGACGGCGCGGTCCCCCGACCGGATCTCGACCGTTCCGATCAGCCCACCCAGCGAGCCCAGGGCGCGGGACGTGTGTTCCAGGAGATAGGTCGTCGTGGTCTTGCCGTTGGTGCCGGTGACTGCGAAGGTCGTCAACTGCTCGGCCGGATTGCCGAAGACCCACGCGGCCAACTCGCCCAGCAACCCACGCGGGTCGTCCGCGACCAGAACGGGAACCCCGCCCAGGGAGTCACCCAAGGACTCGGCCCCGGCGGCATCGGTGAGCACTGCGTGGGCCCCGTGGGACACGGCCCGTGACGCGAATGCCGCCCCATGGGAGTGGTCGCCTGCAAGCGCCACGAACAGTTCACCCGCGCAGACCACCCGGTCGTCGAGGGCCACGGACCAGACCTCGACGGCCGCCGCCGCCTCGGGCGCCAGCGCTCCAGGCAGCAATGTCAGGCCGAACCGGGTAGCCAAGTCTCCGAGTGTCCGCCGCGTGATCACGGCAGGCCGGATGCGCTCGATCGGAGAAGTCACGTGTAGAACCTACCTTGCCAGGGCCGGTGTGCTCGTCGGCTGCCTCACCAGGTCGTCGGGAGGGCGACGTACGGCTCCTCACTCGGGGTGACGCCCATGTGCTCCAGGGTGAATCCCATGATGTCCGCGAAAACGGGTGCAGCCACGTCGCCACCGAAGGACGACGTCTTCGGGTCGCGAAGGAAGACCGATACGGTGTAGCGCGGATGATCCGCCGGGGCCACCCCGATGAACGACGACATAATGCCGGAGAGCTTCCCGTCACCACCGACGACCTGGGCGGTACCGGTCTTGCCCGCCACGCGGTAACCCGGTACGGCCGCATGCGAACCAGTGCCCTTGTCGACGACCGCCTCCATCATCCGCAGCACCGTCTTCGCCGTTCCGGCCGACACGATCGGGGTGCCCTCGGGCATCTCGGCTGCGGTGAACTTGCCGTCCGCCGTCGAGGTGCCGGCCACGAGATGCGGCTGCATCCGCACGCCGCCATTCGCGATGGTGGAGAACACGCTGGTGGCTTGGACGGCATTCACCGACACACCTTGACCGAAGAGCACCGCGTACTGGGTGCGGCCGTCCCACGAGTCGGCCGAATGCAGGATGCCGGCCGACTCCCCCGGCAGGCCCAGCCCGGTGGGCTCGCCGAAACCGAATTTGGACAAGTAGTCATAGCGCACCTGCTTGGGGATCCGCTCACCCACCTGAACCGTACCGGTGTTGGACGACTCAGCCAGGACCCCGGCGAGCGTCAACCGCTGGACCCCATGTTCGTGGGAGTCCGAGAAGGTCATCCCATTCGGCGCGGTGTAGCGGTAGGGAACAGTGAAGCGGGTGTCGGCCTTGGCATACCCACCTTCCAGCGCGGCAGCCATGGTGATCACCTTGCCGGTCGACCCGGGATCGAAGATATTCGAGACTGCGCGGCTGGGCGCGGCCACCGCATCGGTGCTCCGGTCGTTGGGATCGACCGTCCCCGAGTCGGCCAAGGCCGCCACGGCGCCGGTCTTGATGTCCTGCACGACGACGATTCCGTAGCTGGCTCCGGTCGTGCGCACGGCCTCGTCAATCGCGTCCTGGGACTTCCACTGCACGTCACGGATGACGGTGAGGCGGACGTCATCGCCGGGCACAGCGTCGACCTGTTCGCGGGCGCCCGTCGGAATGCGCTGGCCACCCCGGCCACGCTCGTACTTGTCCTCTCCGGGCGTGCCCGCCAGGGTCTTGTCGTACACGGCCTCGACTCCGCCGCGACCGACCGCACCATCCGGGGTGGTCGACACGAAACCGACGAGGTTGCCTCCCACGGCACCGGCCGGATAGGTCCGCTCGGACGTGGGCGTCGTGGAAATCCAGGCACCGACGTTCAGTTCGGCGACAGCACGCTGCACCTCAGGGACGACATTCTTCTTGAGGATCGCATAGCGGTTCGTGCCGTTGAGCTGAGCAGCGAGCACGGGAGCCGGGATGCCGAGCACCGGGGACAGCAGTTTCGCCAGGCCGACGGCTCCGCCCTCGGTCAAAGGCCGTCCGTCGACCGTGTCCTTGCGCCGCGGCTGGAAGTCGGCGATGGCCACCTGGTCCGCGGCGATCGTGAACCGGTCCACCGAGGTGGCCAAGACCACGCCGTCGGCATCGGTGATGTCACCGCGATGGGCGATGGTGACTTTGGTCGCCATGCGCTGCTCTTGGGCGACCGCTGCCAGCGCCGGACCGCGGTAAACCTGGACATAGGCGAGGCGAACGACGAAGACGGCCACGACCGCCAGCACGACCGCGAGCAGCACCCGTTGCCGACGCACCGGGTTACCGGGTCGGCGCAGCCGCGACCCGCCAGGCCGACCGGCCACCCCCGCAGCACTTCGGCTGGTCACCGTTCCCGTCGTCGTGCGGCGTCGTGTGGGCCGCGGGCGTGCAATGCCCGCGGCTCCACGACGGGGTTCGCTCACGGCTTCACCTCCGCCTCCGCAGCGGTATCAGAGAGGCGTACCAGTTGCGGGGCAGGAGCCTCGACCATCCCGAGGGCACGGGCGCGCTCGGGCAGCGAGGCCTCCGCGGCCCGGATCTGACCCTGCAGGGTCTGGGTGTCCTGGGCCACGGTGCCGACCTGCTGACGCAGCTCGGACATCTCGTAGGAACCGCGCGCCATCGTGGTGTTGAGAATGAGCGCGGTCAGCAGCGCACCGACGATGAGCAGGCCGCACAGGACGAGCAACGGTCCGGCGGTCGATGCGGTCAAGGGTGCCCGCACACCGTCCAGGCGCGGCCGGGTCCGACCGCCTCCGCCCGGGATGGCGGTGAGTTCCGGACGGGCCGCTGGGGCGCGGTGAGGCAACGGCCGGGCGGCTGCTGCGGAGGCTCGGGGGCTCATGAGCTGCGCTCCTTTCGGGGGCGTCGGTTTGCTGGGGTAGGTCGCAAGCGTTCGGCGGCTCTCAACCGAACGGAAGCCGAGCGGGGATTACGTTCCCGTTCAGCGGGTGGAGCCTCCTCGGCCCCTCGGGTGAGCAACCGTAGATAGGGGGCGTCGGCTTCTGGTTCGACGGGCAGGCCGGGCGGCGCGCTCGAGGTCGCGCCACTGGCCAGCGTGCGTTTGACGATCCGATCCTCAAGGGAGTGATAGGACTCGACCACCAGTCGGCCCCCGACCGCGAGGGCCTCGACCGCCGCCGGGACCGCGCGCTGCAACACCTCGAGTTCGCCGTTCACCTCGATCCGCAACGCTTGGAAGGTTCGCTTGGCCGGGTTGCTCCCCGCCTGCCTGGTGGCGGCCGGGATACAGGCACGCACGAGGTCCACCAGGTCGGCACTGCGAGTCCATGGCCGCTCCTGGCGCCGGCGCACGATTCCCTCGGCGATCCGCTGGGCGAACCGCTCCTCGCCGTAGTCCCGCAAGATCCGGGTCAGCTCACGCTCGTCGTAGGTGTTCAAGACGTCGGCCGCCGTGCGATCCGCGCCGGCATCCATCCGCATGTCCAACGGCGCGTCCTGGGCGTAGGAGAACCCGCGATCGACCTCGTCGATCTGCAAGGAGGACACACCCAGGTCCATCAACACGCCCTGCACGGTTCCGGTGACCAGGGTCGGTGACCAGCCCGCGAGCATCCGCTCGGCCACTTGGGCGATGACGGCGTCGATCTCGTCGTAGACGGCGTGCACCGCCTGGAAGCGCTCGGCGAACCGTGCGAGCCGCTCCGAAGCCAAGGCGATCGCTTGCGGATCTCGGTCGATGCCGATCACGCGCACCTGCGGCAGCGCCCTCAATACGGCCTCTGTGTGACCGCCCATCCCCAGGGTGCAGTCGACCAGCACTGAACCGGGGTCATGCAGCGCCGGTCTCAGGAGGTCCACGCAACGCTCGAGCAGTACCGGGTCATGACGTGCTGCGGTCTCCGGAGTCATTGCGTCCACCTCCTTCCTGTGAGCTGTCGCGGTGTCGGGTCGGGTGGCGGCGCTGGGCCGTCCGGTCAGGTCTCCCTCCGCGTCCGATCTGGCACCGGGGAAGTGCGCCAGAGCGGGCGGGAGGAGGCCTCAGCGGACGGATCAGAAACGCAGGTCGGGAAACACCTCCTCAGCCGTGTCGGCGTAGAGGGGCTCTTGTTCGGCCATGTAGGTCTCCCACGCGAGCGCATCCCAGATCTCCACCCGGGTGCCAGCACCGATGACGGCGACGTCACGGTCCAGGCCCGCGTACTGCCGCAACGGCGCCGGGATCGACAATCGCCCCTGCTTGTCGGGAATCTCGTCACTGGCTCCTGAGAGGAAGACTCGCAAGTAGTCCCGCGCCTGCTTGCTCGTAACTGGCGCTTGTCTGATCTGGTCATACATGCGTCGGAACTCCTCCATCGGGAGCAAGAACAGACAACGTTCCTGGCCGCGCGTCATGACCAGGCCCGAAGCGAGCCGCGGTCGGAACTTTGCCGGCAGAATGAGGCGCCCCTTATCGTCCAATTTGGGGGTGAACGTGCCAAGTAGAAGATCGGTTGGTCCGCTCAAGACGTCGATCATGCTCAGGCACCTCCTCCCTGCTCCCGATCGCTCCACCGTACTCCACATCGCTCCACATGCACCGGTGCTTTTCTCAGTTTTCACCCCGGACAAGGGCGTTTGCCCAGGTCAAATGCACAGAGTGATGTGGAGTAGATCCTGGACGACACCCCGACGATTGTCCGCGCAGGTATCGGATGCCCGATTCGCGTTTCACGGGCCCGATGAGCGGCAAAGCCGCGCCGCCCGGACCTCGAATGCCCGGTGGAGAGAGGTGGAGCGGGACTGTCGCTTACGCTCGAATCACGAGGCTCAGCCCAGTCGGGCTGAGATGATCCGGCGTCCTGACCACGGAGGTACCGTGCTCCCCGAGATCGCTCCCAGTACCACCAGGCACGTCGAGATCGAAGACGAAGGACTCGACGGACTCGTCGCCGTAATGGATCGCGTCCGAGCCGGGATCGAAAGCGTCATCACGGGTCGCCCGAACGTCGTCCATGCGACCGTCGCGGTGCTCCTCGCTCAAGGGCATCTCCTCATCGAGGACGTCCCCGGTGTGGGAAAAACCACTCTCGCGAAGGCGTTGGCACGCACGATCGACTGCCGGGTCGGGCGGATCCAGTTCACGCCCGACCTGCTGCCCAGTGACCTCACCGGTGTGAACATCTACCGGTCCGCGACCCAGGAGTTCGAGTTCCGGCCTGGACCGGTGTTCGCGAACGTCGTGATCGGCGACGAGATAAACCGGGCTTCGCCCAAGACCCAGTCGGCTCTCCTGGAATGCATGGAGGAAGCCCAGACGACCGTGGACGGGACCACCCATGCCCTTCCCCAGCCGTTCTTGGTGGTCGCCACCCAGAATCCGGTTGAGATGGGCGGCACTTATCCGTTGCCGGAAGCTCAACGGGACCGGTTCATGGCCCGGCTCACCGTCGGTTACCCGGACATAGACGCCGAACTCGCGATGCTCGATCGACAGGGGTCCGCGGATCCGCTGAGCCAGCTCAGCCCGATCACCGACGGCGCGACAATTCTGCGCTTCGGCGATCAGGTGCGCACGATCCATGCCTCAAGGGCCGTCAAGCAGTATGTTCTGGCACTCATCGCAGCAACGCGGACGAACCCGAGCCTGCGCCTGGGGGCATCACCTCGAACGTCCTTGCAGTTGCTCAGAGCGGCCCGTGCCGTGGCCGCGCTGGCCGGCCGCGACCATGTCCTGCCCGATGACGTCCAGTATCTGGCTGAACCCGTCCTGGCCCACCGCCTGGTCCTCACCAGTGAGGCTCGCCTGACCGGCCAGGACGAGCAGTCGATCGTCGCAGAGATCGTCGCAGAGACTCCGCTGCCCGCGACTCCTCGTGATGAACCTGCACGTCCGAGGCTCCTGACATGAACGTCCGTCCGGACTCGGGCGTCTGGGAGCGCCTTCGCCGAAAGGCGCCCCGAAGACCAATCCGGCTCAC
Organism: Cellulomonadaceae bacterium; assembly: GCA_031551755.1. Taxonomy (GTDB): domain Bacteria; phylum Actinomycetota; class Actinomycetes; order Actinomycetales; family Cellulomonadaceae; genus JAVBMU01. The sequence goes on from JAVBNE010000006.1 coordinate 69,061, forward strand.
ACTTCGGGGTGGGTCGGTACTCGTCGGCGGAGTCGGCCTGGTCCTTTTGGGAATAGTGCTCGGCCTTCGGGATGTCGTCGGTATCGGCGCCGCCGGAGTGCTGGCGGTCGGTGGCTCGGCGGGGTGGCTCAGTCTGCGCCGACTCGACCGGGGACGGTCCGCGCTCCAGGTGTCCCGCCGGATCGAGCCGAACCCCAGCGTGCGCGGATCACGCATCCACGTAACCCTGAGCGTGGCCGCACGCCAACCGAACTCCACCACGCGGGTCCGTCTGGACCGGCTCGAGATCGGCGAACAAGCTGATCCAGAACTCGGTTGCAGCGGTCGCCAGCGGGCCAAGATCACCGCTGAGCCGGACCGGATCTCAGTTCGCTTCCCGATCTCACCTACTCGGCGGGGTCGCTGGACACTCGGACCGCTCGCCACCGAGCGCACCGACCTCTTCGGTTTGGTCCGGGTCCGCCAGGATCTGGGCGGGATCAGCACGGTCGCCGTCTGGCCCCGAACCGTCGCACTGCCCATCGGGGGCTCCCAGGTGCTCGGCGAAGCGGAGCCCGCGACCGTCGGGGCTCGGCTCTCCTCGACCGAGGACACCACGGTGCGCGATTACGTTCCCGGGGACGACCCGCGCCGGGTCCACTGGGTCAGCGCAGCACGCCACGGCCAGCTCATGGTGCGCGCCGATGAGAGCGCCGGTCGGTCGGCGGTGACGGTTCTACTCGATTCCGGCCTGGTGCCCCCGACCCACCAGCGCGACTCGGACAACGACTGGGCCGTCGAATGCGCCGCATCCATCGCGCTGTCCTGCGCGCGGGCCGGGCACCCGGTTCGGATCATGGCGACCACCAAACACCCAATGGCCACCGTCAATCAGTATGTGATGGGCCACGCCGGCGAAGACCTGGACCACATTCTCGATCAGACCCTCTCCATCCAACGACCGGCCACGCCCGCTGACGCTCAGGAAGCCTTCCTGGCCACCGCCGCCGTGCTGCGGGCGCATCGACGCCCCAACGAGATCCTGATAGGCGTCTTGGGGGGCCTGCGGCCCGTCGAAAGGGCTGCCCTGGGAGCCCTCGGGCGTAACGGCATCCGGTTGGCGCTGGTGGTCGACTCACCGACCGACCGCCGACCAGCCAGCTTAGAAGTCACCGGTGCTCTGCGGAATACGGGCTGGCGCGCGGTGATCATCCGTAACCGCAGCATCCCCGATGCGTGGCAACTCCTGATCGATTCGGCGAGCTGATGCGAACCGAATCGAAGCAGTATTTCTATGATCGTTGGCCGACGATCCTGGGGAGCAGCCTGTGCTTGGCGGGGGCCGCCATCGCCTCGCTTCATGCCCTAACCATCGTGATCGGCCCCGGGAGCTGGACAGCCACGGGGACTTGGATGATCCTCCTCCTGGCCACAGTGACCGGTGGAGCACGCGTTCTGGCCAGCAGTACTCCCGGCGAAGCGAAATTGTGGCGCTCCCTCTGGCCCTCCTGCCTTGGGACGATCGTTGCGGCCTGGGTCCTGCTCGGAAACTACGGCGGACGATCGACGAGCTTCTCAGTGGCGATCGACTGGTCCTCGGTGAACCGCTTCCAGGACCGGATCGAATCAGCGCGTGGACTGATCCAGGACGGAGTCGCACCGGTAGACCCGGCGATACCGATCGCGGCCGTCGCCGTGGGCAGCACCACGCTGGCCTTCCTGCTGGCCGACGCCCTTGCCGGCGGTCTCCGGGCACCCGCACTCGCAGGCATTCCGTTGCTCGCTCTTTGGTTTCCAGGGCTCATCCTCTTCCGGCAGTTGCCACCGCTAGTCTTCATCGGCACTGTCGGCTGCCTGCTCGGCGCGCTGGCGTTCGACCATTCCCACCTCGGTCCCCGCAATCGACTACGAGGCCGAGTGGCCCGTCGGATGGCGGGTGTCCGGGGGGTCGCCGTGGCCGCTACCGCGACCGGCGTAGCGGTTGCCGCGCTCATCGTCGGTTCCGCGAGCGCGGGGGTGCCTGCCGTCCTCGGCACCGCCTGGGTTCGGATCTTCACCTCCCCCGGAGACGGTGTGGCACTCTCTGCCGATCTCGACATGCGACGCGACCTGTCCGAGCGCCAGAGCATGGTTCTCCTGACGTACCGGACCATGGGGCCGGACGTAGGCCCTTTGCGGGTGCTCACCCTGACCGGCTTCGACGGTACGAACTGGCGGCGCGGTGCCGATCGCACGGGTACGGACTTCGACGGCGATGAACTGTTGTGGCCTGATCCCAGGCCGGCCAAGGGCGAGGGCCTACAAGTGGATTTCACCGTGGAGGCGCTGCGCGACCGCAAACTCCCGCTGCCCACCGAACCCCGGTCGGTCGACGTCTCCGGCGACTGGTCGTATGACGCGGTCCGCGACGAGGTGATCGGAAGCGAGTCCACACGGGCCGGCACCGAGTTCTCCGTGTTGGCCTACCCCCGGACCCTCACTGCTTCCGGTTTACGGAAGGCGGCCGGACCGGATCCTCTCGATCCCGCTTATCTCCAACTCGCCCGGACCGACCATGCCTCAGATGTCCGCGCGCGAGCAGTGGAGATCGTGGATGGCGCAACGAACCGATACGACCAGGCAGTCGCGCTTCAGGGGTATCTGCGAAACGCGGCGGTGTTCACCTACTCGACGACCGTCCCCCCGGCCAAGACCGACGACGCCGTCTGGGATTTCCTGCAACAGCGCACCGGATACTGCGTTCAATTCGCTACCAGCATGACGATCATGGCTCGGTCGCTGGGGATTCCGGCGCGTCTCGCGGTCGGGTTCCTGCCCGGGACCGACAACGGCGACGGTCTCTTCACCGTGACCGGCCGAGACTCGCATGCCTGGCCGGAGTTGTACTTCCCGGATTACGGATGGGTACGTTTCGAACCGACCCCCGCGCAACAGTCCGGCAGCGTGCCTTCGTGGGCGACCCCTCTCCTGTCGGGGCCTACGGGGGCCTTCGACCCAAGCCAGATACCGCAGGGCCGCGGCGATCAGGAGTCCTTCGACTCACCGGTCACCGGCGCGTCCCCCGTGGAGGCCCCGGTCGCGCAGGACCGCCCGGCGACCTCATGGTGGTTGATCGCACCGCTCGCGGCGGCGGTCGTCGCCCTCTTGGGATTCACGGTGTGGCTCAGCCGCCGGCGCCCGGTCACACCTGACGGGGTTGAGGAAACCTGGCAGCGACTCCAGATCGGACTGACCGCACTGGGGGTCACGTGGCCTAAGTCAGCCACGCCGCGACAGGTTCCAGCACTGGTTGATCGCACTCTGCTGACCCGGACGGGCGGCGAACTGCCCGAACCGGCGCACTCGGCGATGCGCGAGTTGGCTCACGCCGTCGAGGCCGAGCGATACCAGCGCTTCCCGGAACCCGTTACGCAAACCCAACTGGATCGGTTGTCGGCGAAAATCCTCGGGGAGACCGGTCAGTTGCTCGCGAACCGCCGTGAGCGCACGCCGTCGTAGCAGCGCATGTTGCTGCTACTCAACGCCCACCTTGTTCGCGTACTCAACGCCCACCTTGTTCGCGCCGACGGTCCCAACGTTGCTCAAGTCGTGCCATGAAACCCGGCCTGGCGGGCGACGACCCTTTTCTTGCGGACGATCCCTTGCGCTGTTTCGGACGGGTCTTGCCCTCGGCATCGACCGTGCCGACAGGGCCGCGGCGCGACCGTGGTGATTGGAAGGCGTAGACAACGCCGCCGAACATCAACACGAATCCGATGGCACCGAGCCATATACGGGATGTCGCTGCGCCGACGACAAGAAGGAGCAGGCCGACGACAACCGCCGCTCCCGCCAGGGCATAGTGGAATACCGGATGGCGCTTCGGCGACTGCAGCGTGTTCGCCAACCGCGGATCATCCGAGGTCAGAGCCCGCTCCATTTGCTCCAGCACCCGCTGCTCGTACTCCGACAGAGGCATCAGAACCTCCGTTCCTCCGCGGTGGCTAATTGACTCCATCAGGATAGGTCCAGTTGCGCGACGGGGGTAGTCACACGGGTTCTCGCCGGGCCAAGGTCGATCGAATGTGTGCCAAATCGCCCACGAACCTCGTCCACCGCGGCTTCCACGCGCCGTCGCGCATCCCGGTTGCCGCTCGTGGCGTCCTCCAATGTGAGCTGCACGACCGACCGCTCCCGCTTCTCGATGCCCTCCGCTCGGACGCCGACGAGCCGCACGGGTAACCCCCTCAGGTCGACACTGGCAACAAGGTCCCGGGCAACGAGGTAGATCTCCCGCGCGAGGTCCGTCGGTGAGGCCAACGTCCGGGACCTCGTCAGTGTCCGGAAATCACTCGTGCGGACCTTGACACTGATCGTGCGTGCGACAAAGGAGTGCCGCCGAAGCCGGGACGCACACTTGTCGGCCAGCTGGAGTAACCGTCCCTCCACCACCGCCGGATCATCCGCATCCGAGCCGAACGTCGACTCCGCTCCGATGCTGCGCTCCGCACGTCCCGGATCGACATGCCGCGGATCGCGCCCCCAGGCCAAGTCGTGGAGGTGTGCACCCGCCACCCGGCCGACCGCCGACTGGAGAACCGTCACGTCTGTGTCGGCCAGTTCGGCGACCGTCCGGATCCCCCACTTCTTGAGTACCTCCTCGGAACGCTCCCCCACACCCCACAGTGCACCAACGGGCAACGTCCGCAGGAACGACACCGTGGCATCGGCAGGAATCAAAAGCAGGCCGTCCGGTTTGGCATGCGTGGAGGCGAGTTTCGCGACGAACTTATTACGCGCTATCCCAACCGAGCAGGTGATCCCGTGAGCCGCGTACACCCGCTCCCTGATCAGCGCACCGATCACAGTGGGGGGTCCAACCCGACGCCGCGCCCCGCTGACGTCCAGGAATGCCTCGTCCACGCTGATCTGCTCGACTATCGCGGTCACCTCGTTGAGGATGCCCATCACGGCCTTCGACACCACGTCGTACTGCCGGTGATCGGGCGGCACGATCACCGCCTGCGGGCAGCGGCGAATCGCGACCGCCATCGGCATCGCCGAATGAACGCCGAAGGCCCGGGCCTCGTAGGTCGCCGCAAGGACGACACCGCGACCTGCGCCGCCCACAATCACCGGGCGACCGATCAGCTGGGGGCGACGGGCCAACTCGACCGAGGCGAAGAACGCATCCATATCGACGTGCAGGATGGAGCATCCCAGTTCATCGCTGCCCCAATCCCGCCGCGCGAGTGGCGCGCGTGGCCCACGGCTCATGACGCCGCCGAATGCAGCCGTGGCATGGCGACGAACCCGGCAGCCGGATCGACCACCATGGCAACCTCATCTCGGAAGTCCTCCGCGCATGCGAGGAGCTCATCGGCTCGTGCGGCATCAACGACGTCGAAACGACCCGCGTCGACCGCAGCCCGGAGCCGTGCACCGCTGGCGAAGTAGACCGACCAGGCAGCGAGCGCGGGCTCAGCGATCAGCAACTGGTCCCAGACGGATCGCGAGCGCCGACGCCCGTGCCCGACGCACCGCAGGGCAACGACCGCAGCGGCGGCCCGCAGCGCACCCAGATGGGCGTGCACGAACCGCTCCCCCGGTTCGCCGGCCAATCGAGCGGCCACCAGCTCCGCATCGGCGCGCCTCAGAAGCGCGACCGCGTCCGCTGATGCCCTGGGGCCCGCTGTTGCGTAGCTACTCATCTCGCACCTCCAGCTCTACTATCGAACATATGTTCGATGTCTGTCAACGGCAACCGACCGGTTCGCTGCCGGGCTACCCGTACCGTGGACTCATGGCCCGCGCCTCCCGGACTTCTCGACGCTCAGCATTTCGCGAGCCACCCACATCCCGGTCAACCCCTTGGCCGACCGGGGATGTGCCCACCTCGAGCGGCACGGTCCGGGTCGAACGCGATCTGGACCGACCCGACCTCGTCACCCTCTATGTCAACGGTGTGCCGAGTTCCGCACTGGACCTCGCCGATCCCGGCTTCCTGGCCTTCGAGTACATGCAGCAGATGGCGGCCGTCCTCGACGCACTCCGGCCCGGGCCGCTCCACGCCGTACACCTCGGGGCCGGCGCTTGCGCCCTGGCTCGGTATGTCGACCATGCCCGACCCGGTTCGCGGCAACTCGCGGTGGACCACGACACGCTGCTCACGGAGTTGGTGCGGACGTGGTTCGGGCTGCCGCGCTCCCCGTGGTTGCGGCTGCGCACCCAAGACGCCCGCGCCACCATCCAGAGCAGGCCACCGGCCTCGGCCGATGTAGTGATCCGCGACGCCTTCGTTCAGGACACCACACCCGCGCACCTGTCGACGACCGGGTTCGCCGACGACGTTCGGCGAGCCCTGCGCCCCGGTGGCCTCTACCTCGCCAACTGCGCTGATCGGCACGGACTCCTCGGCGTCCGGCGCGAAGTCGCCAGCATCGCAGCGGCCTGGGGGCCGGCGGCACCGTGGTCCGCTCTTGGCGTCATCGCCGAACCCGCGGTCCTCAAGGGCAGGCGTTATGGGAACGTCGTGGTGGTGGCGTCCGCGCCGGGCGGTGAACCGCTCGACCTGGCCGACCCCCGGATCGGGCGCGCACTGCGGTCGTTGGCGGTGCCCACGCGCATTCTGCTCGGCGACGAGGTCCGCGCCTTCGCGGGCAACGCACGGCCGTTCACCGATTCTTCCTCCGAACGCCCGTGAGGGTCACACCCGAATCGGATGTGACCCTCACGGTGCCGCACGGAACGGCGTGCTCGTCAATGACGAGCCATCATCACAGCGGGCGGACGTTCTCCGCCTGCGGGCCCTTCGGACCCTGGCTGATCTCGAATTCGACGCGCTGCGCCTCGTCGAGAGTGCGGTACCCCTGGGTCTCGATCGCGGAGTAGTGAACGAAGACGTCTGTACCGCCGTCGTCCTGGGCGATGAACCCGTAGCCCTTTTCCGCGTTGAACCACTTCACAGAACCCTGCGCCATCTGTCTTCCTCTGATCTTCCGTCCGTGACGGATATTGGCGAACGGACCCTTCGCCCGCTCTTCGAATCACCCCGGATAGCCGTGACGGCCGCCCGCGGAGACCGGTCCGGCAACACCGGTGGGCACCTCCGCGAACGACCCTCAAATACCCACCCCACAAGGCTTGGACCAGGTATTTCCCAGGCGGTCATCCAGGACGACGCCGCCAGTGTGGCACGGACCCCCGGATACCCGCCATGTCTAGGCCCCTACAATCGTCGCCAATGAGCGCGCGGAACCGGTTCACCCCCATTGACCGGTTGCGGAAGGGCTCAGTCACCGGACTGCTGAGCGAGGAAACGCTCGAACTCAGCGCCCAACTCCTCGGCCGTCGGAATGGGGCCGGACTCGGCCAACAGATTGCGCCGGCCCAAGGAGTTGGCGACCGCGTCGTACTGTTCCTCGAGCGCATGGACCACGGCTGCCACCTCGGCGGACTCGGCCACCTGCCGCTCGACCTCCGTTGTCGCCTCGGCTGCCGCCTCTAAGAGACCCGCACTGTCCAGCAGCAGACCGGTCGAACGCTCGACCGCCTCCAGGGCGACCACCGCGGCAGGCGGGAACGGCGATTGGGCCAGGTAGTGGGGCACGTGCACGGTGAACCCGGCCGCGTCCTTGTCCGCTTGACCGAGCCGCAGCTCCAACAGTGCCGCGAGGCTGGCCGGCACCTGGACTGTGCCGAACCAGGCGGGATGCTCACCGAGCAGACCGGGCCGGGTGCCGTGAGCCGTCAGCGAAAGCGGGCGGGTATGCGGGATGCCCATCGGGATGCCGTGGATGCCGAGGGTGAGCGAGACACCGAAGGCGTCGATCAGCTCCCGCAGCGCACCGATCACCCGTTCCCAGCGCAGGTCCGGCTCAACCCCGTGCAGCAGGAGGAACCCGGTGCCCTCCGCGTCGCGAACATGATCGATGACGAGGTAGGGGTCCTCGTAGTCGGTCCAGCGGTCCGAGCGGAATGTCATCGGTGTCCGCTTCGACCGGTAGTCGAGCAAGTCGTCGACGGCGAAGGTGACGAGCCGCGTCACCGGGAACCGGGTGAGCAGGTGTTCGACGGCGAGTTCGCCCGCGCTGCCCGCGTCGATGAACCCCGTCATGGCGTGCACCAGCACAGGCCCGGCACCGGCCGCCGCCGGGCCGATTAGCCGCGCAGCGGCCTCGGTGTCGATGCCGTATATCCGTGCCTCAGTCATTCGTCCTCCTCGTTGCGCCGTCGCAGGTCACGACCGGTCATCTGGCCATTCCGGCGACCCAAGGACGATAACAACGCAGCCCACCGGTTCCTTCCCGGTCCACTGTCGACGACCGCAGATCAGGCACCTGGACGCGAACCCCCGCCGATGAGCAATAATGGACGGCCGCGCGGCATGCCCGTCGCCCATCGGACCAAAGGAAACACGTGACGTTAGCGAGCGAGCTCCGCTACGAGCAAGAAGTCGTGGACGGTTTGTATGCGCGTCTCGACGAACTGCGCACGAATACCCGCTCGCGGCTGACCGCAGTCCGCCGCGAAGGCCCCTCGGGCTCACCGCAGAACCGCTCCGAACGCGATGCCTTCGCGACCTTGTACGAAGACCGGATCGCCCAGCTCGAAGCCGTCGAGGACCGATTGGCCTTCGGGCGGCTGGACCGCAGCGACGAGACGCTCTACGTCGGCCGCATCGGTCTCACTGATGAGGACCATGTCCCGATCCTCACCGACTGGCGAGCACCGGCCGCCCAGGCGTTCTACCGGGCCACCGCGGCCAGGCCCGACGGCGTACGCCGCCGCCGACATCTGGTCACCCGCGGCCGTGAGGTCACCGGGCTGGAGGACGACCTCCTGGAACTCGACCCCGATGCGGGTGCCGACGGGCTGGCCGGAGAGGGCGCCTTGCTGGCTGCGATGGCCGCTGGCCGCACTGGGCGGATGGGCGACATCGTCGCCACCATCCAGGCGGAGCAGGATGCGATCATCCGCGCCGACATGACCGGCGCCCTCGTGGTACAGGGCGGTCCAGGCACCGGAAAGACGGCGGTCGCACTCCATCGGGCAGCGTATCTGCTGTATGGGCACCGGCGGATGCTCGAACGCTCGGGCGTCCTCATCGTCGGCCCCAGCCATTCCTTCTTGCGGTACATCGACCAAGTGCTGCCCTCCCTGGGCGAGACCGGAGTCGTCAGCGCAACGATCGCGGATCTCGTACCCGGTGTCGTGGTCGACGGCGAGGACGATCCCGCCGTCGCTCGCATCAAGGGTCGTACCGCGATGGCCCGGGTCATCGACCGAGCCATCGCGGCCCGTCGACGCATTCCTGCGGCGGACACACCGATCCGGGTCGAGGGGCACGATCTGGTCATCCGCCGCCGAGACATCCAGGATGCCATCGGGAAGGCGCGAAGGACTCACAAGCCGCACAACCTAGCTCGGGTCAGCTTCGTCCGCGAAATGCTCAACCGACTGAGTGCCCAGTACGCCGCCCAGCTCGGGTACACCCTGGATGCCGACGACCGGGCGGCGATCACCGAGGAGCTTCGGGGCGAACGGGCAGTGCGGCGGTCACTGAACCTCGCCTGGTTCCCGCTGACCCCCGAAGGGTTGATCCGGGACCTCTACGCCAAGCCGCACCGCCTGGCGGAGGCGGCGAGGGAGCTGAACGAGGAGGATCGTCGCCTGCTCGCACGGCCGACCGACTCCCCCTGGACGCCCGCGGATGTGCCCCTGCTCGATGAAGCCGCCGAGCTGCTCGGCTACGACGATCAGGCGGCTCGCCTCCAGTCACAGGCCCAGGCCGCGCAGCGCGCAGCCGACGTGGACTACGCGCGCCAGGTGCTCGCCAACAGCAGTGCGAGCGCCTTCGTCGACGCTGAGGCACTCGCGGACCGGTTCGCGGAATCCGGGCCGCGCCTGACCACCGCTGAACGAGCCGCACAGGACCGGTCGTGGACCTATGGGCACATCGTGGTCGATGAGGCGCAGGAGCTCTCCCCCATGGCCTGGCGAATGCTCGTCCGACGCTGCCCGTCTCGTTCGATGACGATCGTGGGTGACGTCGCCCAGACCTCGGCGCCGGCTGGCGCGCGGTCGTGGACACGCATGCTCGACCCGATCCTGCAGGACAGCTGGCGTCTCGCCGAACTGACCGTGAACTACCGGACCCCGGCCGCGATCGCCGAGGCGGCGGGTCGCGTGGCCGTGGCCGCCGGCTTGCCGGTCTCGGAACTGACATCCGCCCGGGACGTGGCGCAAGCGCTCCGGTTCATCGAAGTGCTGCCGGGACCGGACCCGATGGCAGACCTGGTGGCCGCAGCGGCTCAAGCCGCCGAAGGCGCCCGGGATGAGTTCACCGGTGACGGGGTCGGCAGGGTCGCCGTGCTGGCAACATCCGATCTCCTGGGACCGCTACGCGCGGCACTGGGCACGCCAGTATCGGACGCGGACGACGAACCGCTCGTGGTCCTGACCCCCGCCCACAGCAAAGGGCTCGAGTTCGACGCGGTGATCCTCGTCGAACCCGCCGCGATCCTCCAGGGGTCGCCGACCACCACAACCGGTTCCGGGAGCGCGGGTGCTTCGGACCTCTACGTCGCGATGACCAGGCCGACGCAACGACTGGTGGTGGTTCATCACCGCCCGCTTCCGCCGGGTCTGCGAAGCTGACCGTCGAGCCGTCGCAGGCCTGATCGCACCCAGGCGAACCGGCCGATGACCCAGGGACCCGTGCCGGGACGTCTGCTCAGCCTTGCCGACTCGAAGCGGCGGCTGATCGCTGATAGGGCCGGAACCGTCCGAGGGTCAAGATCGGTTTGTCCGCAACCGGCTCCGGGCGCACCATGGACCGGTGCTACGAGCCCTGCTCCTCGAGAGCCTGCATCCCCTTGCCGCCACCACCCTTGAGCGTCTCGGGGTGGACGTCACTGTCCGCACGGGCGCACTGGACGAGTCCGAACTCATCGACGCCCTCCAGGGGGTCCACCTGCTCGGTATCAGGTCGAAGACGAACGTCACCGCGAACGTGCTGGAACACGCCCCTGACCTCCTGGCCGTCGGCGCATACTGCATCGGCACCAATCAGATCGACCTGACTGCCGCTGCTACGAACGGCGTCGCGGTCTTCAACGCGCCCTTCCAGAACACTCGCTCGGTGGTGGAGATCGCGCTCGCCGAAATTATCGCTCTTACTCGGCGGCTGACCGAACGCGACCGCGCCCTTCATGAGGGCATCTGGGACAAGTCCGCAGACGGCGCCCACGAGGTGCGCGGCCGGACTCTCGGAATCATCGGCTACGGCAACATCGGCACACAGCTATCGATCGTCGCGGAGAACCTCGGCATGTCCGTGGTCTTCTTCGACACTGCGGAGAAGCTCGCGCTGGGCAACGCCCGTCGGATGGGCTCCCTGGATGAACTACTTGAAACGGCCGATATCGTCTCGTTGCATGTCGATGGCAGGACCGGGAATGCGGGACTCTTCGGTGCCGCCCAGTTCGACCGGATGCGCCCGGGTGCCATCTTCCTCAACCTCTCGCGAGGATTCGTGGTCGACTACGCCGCATTGCGCGCAGCCATTCTCAGCGGACACGTCGCCGGGGCCGCGGCCGATGTTTTCCCGGAGGAGCCCAAGAGCCGCGGTGACCATTTCGACTCGGATCTACGCGGACTGCCGAATGTCATTCTGACTCCACATATCGGTGGTTCCACCCAAGAGGCACAAGAGGCCATTGGCGTTTACGTATCGAATAAGCTCCGCGAGTACGTGACAACCGGCTCGACGACACTCGCGGTCAATGTGCCGAACCTTGCCCTGGACCAAACCACCGGCGTTGCCCGCATCACGCATCTGCACCACAACACGCCCGGGGTGCTCGCGGCGGTCAATGCCACCCTCGCCGAACACGGCACAAACATCGAGGGTCAGTTGCTCGCCACCCACGGAGAGTTCGGATACGTCGTCACGGATGTGGGGGCCGAACTGGAACCCGATGTCATTGCCGCACTTGAGGCGATGGAGTCGACGATCCGACTGCGCGTGCTGGACTAAGAGTCGGCAACCAGTAACAGGTACCGCCGTTCCAGCAATCGTCGCACGCCCGCGCCAGGGACCTTGGCCTCTGTCGGCTGCGCCGCTGGTCCCAATACGGATCTGCGTCGCGCATGCCATCATGAGTCATGACTGGATATTCAACTGAGCCCATTGCCCCGTTGACCAGTGCAGAATGCTGGCAATTAGTAGAGGGCACCCATCTTGCCCGTTTGGCCGTCAGCGTCAGTGGTGAGCCGGACATTTTCCCGATTACTGTCTTCGGCGCCGAGGGAACCCTGACTTTCCGCACGGTCCCCGGCACAAAACTCGCCTCGCTGGTGACCAACCATCGCGTAGCGGTCGAATGGGATGGTTGCGACCAACACTACGCCTGGAGCATCGTGGTCCACGCCCAGGCCCAACGCCGCGCTCCACACCACGCGGACGAGACGATCGAACGAGCCGCGAGAAAGATCCGTCCGATCATTGATTTCCCCGCGGAGGATTGGGTCGTCCTGACACCGATTACGGTGACCGGTCGACGGTTCCGCCGGGCGAACCCCTCGGCGTAACGAGAGGACGTTGACCTGGTGGCGGCCGGGGCAAAGCCCCTGACCGCCACCCGCAGGTGGCCCTCAGCCGGACTTGCGCCGGAAGGTGCGCTGCACCGGGCCGACTGTCTCCGACCCGTGCACCGATCCGGTGTTCGCATCGCCCTCGGCTGTCCGGTGTCGGCCGGCGTTCTTGCGCTCCAGGGCTTCCCGGAACTTGGCCTTGGCCTCCTCGCTCGGCTTCACCTTCGAATCGCTGCTTTCGCTGCTCGGCATCGTTCCTCCTCATCATGGCCCCGTCACCTACCGAGGCTGCCACCACACAGCTTGCGTTTGTGAACTACCACGGAGCCGGGGTAACGGGCGTGTGCCTGCCAGCCTTGCGCAGCATCGACCCAAAAGCCACCCCGCGGCGGCGTGTCGCGCCGAACGAGCGGCCACGTCAGGAGCCAGGGCTGTGACGCTGGAATGATCGGACACACCCTGAGGGGCGACGTGGTCAGGCCAAGACGAGGACCACGAAGAGAATCACTGCGCGCGCAAATGCACCCGCCAGGAAAATAGTGGCCCAGGACCCACTTCCTCTGTCATCCGTCGAAGAATCGCCACTCCGATAGAGTCTGATTCCTGGTACATTCTAGCCTCCGGCGGCGTGCGTACCGCATCGCCGTAGAACCGAACAAGGCAAGAAGCACTCCATTTCAGCTCTTTCAGCCTGAAATACGGAACGCCTAATTCTCGCCCGGGGAACAAACGCTTTTCAGGGTTTCGCACGATTTATCGTCGCTCACTGCACTTCGTCTTGCCGATCTTGCGCTTTGCGGGCCGAGGAATTCTTCGGGTTGGGGAAGCCGACATGGGGACCCGTTCCCCACGGACCCGCCGAACTAATCCTATCCCGCGGAATCGATCGCGGAGTCCTCGGACACCTTTCCATCAGTTGCCCGCTCGGCGTGTTCCAGCCGCAGAGACGTGATCGCACTCTCAAAGTCCTCCAGCGAATCGAAAGCGCGGTAGACACTCGCGAATCGCAGGTAAGCCACCTCATCGAGTTCGCGAAGCGGGCCAAGAATGGCCAACCCGATCTCATTGGCCTCCAACTCGGCGGTTCCGCTCGCACGAATGGTCTCCTCCACCCGCTGGGCCAAAAGCGCAAGGTCATCTTCGTTGACCGGCCGGCCCTGGCATGCCTTACGCACCCCGTTGACGATCTTCTCACGGGAAAAGGGCTCGGTCGCGCCGGATCTCTTCACAACGGTGAGACTGGCCGTCTCGATCGTGGTGAAGCGTCGTTGACACGCCGGACACTGACGGCGACGACGAATGGATGTGCCGTCGTCGGCCGTCCGGGAGTCGATGACCCGCGAATCGGCATTGCGGCAGAACGGACAGTGCATGGAGGTCACTCCTGGGCTCGGCAACGCCGAGGGTACGGTGGGGCCGGGTCCCTGGCTCGTCGAACGTATTGCGTAGGTGCCGCTATGCGCAAGAGAGCACGATTGGAACCTCCTGGTCAGCCCCCAGGATCTCACTCCACCGGCAGCAGGATGCGTTGCCCTACCGTCAGCCTGCCCGATTCCAGTCCGTTGAGATCGACGATGTCCGCAACGACGTCCCGCACGTCCTGTCCCGAACCGGCCGCGACACGAGCGTAGCCCCACAACGTATCCCCCGCGGCGACGGTGTGGACGCGCACCTGCGTAGGGGTCGACTCCGAGGCTGCAAAAGCGATCTTGCCGCCCCAGCCAAGGCCACCTGCCATCAGGAACGCCAAGAGCGCGAAGACCACCCGACCGCGCGTCGTCAGCCGTAGTGGACCACCGTGACCAGTCGACACCTCACCCATCACGTCCTCCTTCAACCGATCATCCCGGGCATCCGGATCACCTTCCCCGGTCGATCCGGATACCCGAGTTCGAACATCTGTATGACGAACACCTGTACGAAGGTCTATCACGCAACACTGACAAAGTCGAGACACTCTCGAACACGTGTTTGATTCGCGTGGCTTCGTCCCCTAACCTGTACCCAGGTCGAGTCACCCGTTCGAACCAGTTCCGGCCGTCGGCTCCAGCAGCTCTGGACCTGGGGCAGTCCGATCGGCGGCCAACAGGCGCGACGGTAGACCGACCCAGTGACAGACAGACCAAGCGGTCCCCGGACCGGCGGCAATCAGACAGTGCGGAGGCGACCATGACCGGACGCGAGCCAGGCGATGCGTCGTTGGCGAAGGTCCATGAGCTACGCGACCGTTCAGCCGCCGACGACGGTCTCACCGGACGGCAACGACTCATCCTGGAAACCATCCGCTCGCGCGTGGAGAGCCGGGGCTACCCGCCGAGCATGCGTGAGATCGGCGAGGCTGTGGGTCTGACGAGCCCGTCAAGCGTCAAGCACCAACTGACCACGCTCGAACGCAAGGGCTACCTGCGCCGTGACCCGAACCGCCCCCGTGCGATTGAGGTCGTGCAGCCGGACGACGCTCGCCGGGTGACCTCAACAGACCACGGCGGCTCGTCGACCCTCGAGTTCAACGATGCCCACCCAGCACCGTCCTATGTGCCGGTGGTCGGCCGAATCGCCGCCGGCGGGCCGATTCTCGCGGAGCAGGCCGTCGAGGACGTCTTCCCACTCCCCCGGCAACTGGTCGGCGACGGCGAGTTGTTCCTGCTGAAGGTCGTCGGCGACTCAATGATCGACGCCGCCATCTGCGACGGCGACTGGGTCGTCGTTCGCCGCCAGCCGGTTGCCGAGAACGGTGAGATCGTGGCAGCAATGATCGACGGCGAAGCGACCGTGAAGACGTTCAAGCGGTCCGCTGGCCACATCTGGCTCATGCCGCACAACCCGGCGTACACACCCATCCCTGGCGACGACGCGCAGATCCTCGGCCGGGTCGTGAGCGTGCTCCGTAGCCTCTAGGGAGCCGCTTCCGTCGCTCCCCGCACAACAAATGCTGAAGCCGCGACCCACGCTTGCTCAAAGGCCGAAGCGCCGGGCAACCTGCCGCAACGAATCAGCCGAGGCATGGAGTCCCTGCAGTTCTTCGTCTGAGACCGAGACATGCACCCGCTGGGAGCAGCCGCGCCGGTCGACCAAAGAAGGCAGCGAGAGGCACACATCCTCGATACCGTACTCTCCGGTGATAAGCGACGAGACCGGCAGAATGCGGTGTTCATCGCCCAGGATCGCCTCGATGATCCGGGTACCGGCGAGCCCGACGGCGTAGTTCGTCGCACCCTTCCCCTCGATGATCTGGTAGGCGGAACGCACCACTTCGTGGGCGATCTCGCGCCGCACCTCCTCGGTCAACGGCGGGTGCCCGACGATTCCCGGCCAGTCGAGCAGCGGCGCCCCACCGATCGTGGCCGAACTCCACAGTGGGATCTCGCTATCACCGTGTTCGCCCGCAATGTAGGCATGAACATTCTGCACGGCGACCCCGCAGTACTGCGCGACTTGAAACCGCAGACGCGAGGAATCGAGCACCGTTCCGCTGCCAAACAGCTGCGCGGGGGGAAGCCCGGAGATCTTGAGTGCAGCGTACGTAACGATGTCGACGGGGTTTGTGACCATCACAAAGACCGCGCGAGGAGCTACTTCGACCAATCCCGGCAACACCTTGTGCACCAGGTTTATCGTGGCCTCGGCCAGGTCGAGGCGAGTCTGGCCGGAACGTTGTTTAGCACCCGCTGTCACCAAGACGACATCGGCATCGGCACACACAGCCACGTCATCGGAGCCTTCGACTTTCGCCATCGGCATGAACTGGATGCCGTGTTGCAGGTCCAGCACCTCGGCCTCGACCTTGGCCCGATTGACGTCGAGCAATGCCACCGTCCGCGCCGCGCCCCGCATCAAAGTGGCATAGGCCAGCGTTGAGCCGACAGCACCCGCACCGACGACCGCGACCTTGGTCGTCCGGGTGGTCACTTGGGAGTTCGACGTCTCGGCCGTCATCACGTCTCCGGTGGTGAGGTGTTCCGGGCGTGCGGAGCGGTCTCAGGGTAAGTCGCTGAGGCGCCTCAACGCAGCCGTAGCGACGTCTCGGTCGGTAGTCGGCCAGAACGGTGGCATCGATCGGAGCAGAAAGCTGCCGTAGCGGGCCGTGACCAGACGTGGGTCCAGAACCGCCACGACCCCACGGTCGGTCGTGGTCCGAATCAACCGACCGGCCCCCTGAGCCATGAGCAGCGCGGCATGCGTGACGTAGATCTGCATGAACCCGCTGCCACCGCTCTGATCGGCCACCCGGGATAGAGCGGACTTCACCGGATCGTCGGGGCGCGGAAAGGGTATCCGGTCGATGATGACCAGGCTGCAGGTCGGCCCCGGCACATCCACCCCCTGCCAGAGCGACAGTGTGCCAAAGAGACAGGCTCGCTCGTCCTGGGCAAACTCCCGGACCAGGCTCGGCAGCTGGTCCTCCCCCTGGCAGAGAATCGGTACGGTCAATCGTTCACGCATAGCCGCTGCTGCGGCAACGGCGGCGCGACGAGACGAGAACAGGCCGAGCGTTCGGCCACCCGCAGCCTCGATCAGGGCGGCGATCTCCTCGTCCTGGACTCCTGGGCGTGTTTCCCGTCCTGGCGTCGGTAGATGTTTGGCCACGTAGCAGATGCCCTGCTTCGCGAAGTCGAACGGGCTTCCGACGTCCAACCCACGCCAAGAAGGCGCGTCCCCCATGGCATCGGTTGGCGACCCCGCGTCACCGGTATCCGCCGACTCTCCACGCCGCGGTCCCAGTCCGAGCGTGCGGGCGACCGGCTCGAAACTGCCGCCCAAGCTGAGCGTCGCCGAGGTGAAGATGCCGGTCCGCTCGCTGAGCAGATGGGTCCGGATGAGCCCGGCCACCCCCAGCGGAGCAGCATGGAGCTTCGTCGCCCCGTCGCGGTCCCCGGCCCACACACCCTCTCCGGGACGCGAACACCAGACAATGTCATGGCCAGTCGGGTCGCCCGCCATCCGTTCCGCCACTTCGAAGACGAGAAGCACCGCAGATTGAGCCATCTTGAGTCCGGGGTCCGGCACCTCGGGTTTGGTCACGCCGGTGGCCGGTTTCAGGGCAGAGAGCACTCCCCGGGCCGCATCCCGCACGGATTCCAGCGCAATCCGCACCCCCTCCGGGAGCCCCGCGGGGAAGGACTGGGCAGGCAGCCCGGCCACGGCTGTCCCGAACGCCGCCGAGGCGTTACCCAACTCGTCTGTCGACACTGAAGCATGGCGGCGGGCGAGGCGAGCGGCCGCTTCGATGATCGGCACCGAAAGGTCTGCGGTGGCGGCCGCGGTCACCCGGTCACTGAGTTCATGCGCCTCGTCGACCACTAGGACGTGGTGGTCAGGCAAGACACCGGGCGATCCGCTCGCGGCAATACCCAACATGGCGTGATTGGTGACAACGACGTCCGCCACCCGCGCGGCCGCGCGGGCACGCTCGGGAAAGCACTCGCCGATCATCGGGCATTTGGGGCCAAGGCATTCGAGGGACGTGACCGACACCTGCCGCCAGGCCCGGTCGCTGACGCCGGGCACCAGGTCGTCACGGTCGCCCGTGGTCGTCTCGCCCGCCCACTCGCGCAACCGCACCACCTGTTTGCCGAGGTCCGCGGCCCCGGTCTTGGCTGAGCCCCCCGCCTGATCGGGGTGATCCGCCGCCGACACCGGCTCCACAGGCAGGTCGAAGAGCGTCGACTCATCAGGCGGATACCCGCCCGCGATCTTGTGCAGGCATATGTAGTTGTGGAAGCCCTTGAGCAGGGCGACACGAGGCGGCCGCGGCAGCCGGTCCTCGACCGCGCTGGCAACGAGCGGCAGGTCCCGCGTCATCACCTGCCGCTGCAGGGCGAGGGTGGCAGTGGAGACGATGACCCGTTCATCGGTGGTCACCGCGTGCCGTAGTGCCGGCACCAAGTAGCCGAGCGACTTACCCGTACCCGTACCCGCCTGGACCAGCAGGTGTTCGCCTGAGTCGATGGCCTCGTCCGTGGCCACCGCCATCGCATGCTGGCCCTCGCGTCGAGCGCCGCCCAGCCGCTCGACCGACAGGTCCAGGAGGACCCCGGTGGCCGGAGTGTCGGAGGTCGCCGGGGCCGGGGCGTCGGCGGCGGTCTCAGACGGCATCCGGAGAGTCTACGGCGGCTAGCCTGCGACCTTGGCCGCGGCCGCGAGATCGGCGGCGAGTTCCTCGTCGACTCGCCCGCACAGCCGCGTGCCCTCGCCCGTGTGCTCCTCGTGATCGATCTCGCCATGGACATGAACCCGGTGTACGAGGTCGCCCCTGGAGTACGGCACCACCACGTCGATCTCGACCCTGGGCCGTGGGAGCTGGTCGGCGATCAGCGACCGTAGCTCGTCGATCCCTGCTCCGGTGTGCGCCGAGACGACCACCGCCCCGGGCTCCCGACGGCGGACCCGGCCGATCACATCGGGATCGGCGGCATCGGCCTTGTTGAGCACGATGACCTCCGGCACGTCGAGACCACCCGGGATATCGGCTAGCACATGGCGGACCGCCGCGATCTGGCCCTCCGGGTCCGGGTGGGAGATATCGACCACGTGCAGGAGCAGATCGGCATCGGCGACCTCCTCCAAGGTGGACCGGAAAGCCTCCACCAGTTGATGCGGGAGCGCCCGGACGAAACCCACCGTATCGGCCAGCGTGTACACCCGGCCGTCGTCGGTCTGCGTGCGCCGCACGGTCGGATCGAGGGTCGCGAAGAGCGCGTTCTCCACGAGCACGCCCGCCCCGGTGATCGCATTCAGCAGACTCGACTTACCGGCGTTGGTGTAGCCCGCAATGGCCACTGAGGGCACCGAGTTCCGCCGTCTCGACGCCCGCCGAGTGGCACGAGAAGGCGCCATCGCGGCGATCTCGCGCCGGAGCTTGGCCATCCGGTCCCGGATGCGCCGCCGGTCCAGCTCGATCTTCGTCTCACCCGGGCCACGCGACCCCATCCCGGCACCGGCACCACCGACCTGACCACCGGCCTGCCGCGACATCGACTCGCCCCACCCGCGCAAGCGCGGGAGCAGGTACTCGAGCTGAGCCAACTCGACCTGGGCCTTGCCCTCCCGGGACTTCGCGTGCTGAGCGAAGATGTCGAGAATTAGGGCCGTTCGGTCGACCACCTTGACCTGCACGATGTCTTCCAGGGCACGCCGCTGGGAGGGGGCCAGGTCTCCGTCGACCACGACGGTGTCGGCCCCGCAGGCCGCGACCACATCAGCGAGCTCCACCGCCTTACCGGAACCGAGATACGTCCCGGGGTCGGGCTTGAGCCGTCGCTGGATCACGCCGTCCAGCACCTGGGAACCCGCCGTTTCGGCGAGCGCCGCGAGTTCCCGCAAGGAGATCTCGGCCTCCTCCGCTGTAGACGGCGCGCCGTCGGCCCGGGATTCTCCGGGCGTCCACATGCCCACCAGCACCACCCGTTCCAGGCGCAGCTGGCGATACTCGACCTCGGAGACGTCTTGAAGTTCGGTCGACAGACCCGCGACACGGCGCAGCGCCGATCGCTCGTCGAGTTCGAGTTGGTCGCCGTCGTGGAGGGCGTGCACCGTCTGTCCCTCGGCGCGGGCCGTCCCGGCCCGGGCGAGTACACGTGCGACGACGTCGTCGGCCAGCGCGGCCGCTGCAGCCGCGGACAGCTCCTCCGCCGGGGCACCGGACCCCTCATTCGCCGGCTTGGGAGTAGTCGAAGCCATGGGCCGCCTTTCTGCCTGTCTGTCGTCACACACCGCCGGTCGTCCGGCGGTTCGACACCAGCCTGACACGACCGATCGCGCCGGGGCCAGCCCTTTGCGGCCGCTGGGTAGGATCGCCGACGTGAGCGACTCCCCCGACCACTACTTCACGTCCAAGGATCCTCAGGACCCGAGCGTGGATCGTGGCACCGTCCAGGTTCGCATCGCGGGCCGGGACGTCGAGGTGGAGACCGCCGCCGGGGTGTTCTCCCGCGGCCGGCTCGACCTGGGAACCCAGGTGTTGCTGCGGAAGGTGCCACAAATCCCGGCCTCCGCTCGCAACGTCCTCGATCTGGGTTGCGGCTGGGGGCCGATAGCCCTGACCATGGCGAGCCAATCACCGCAATCGACCGTCTGGGCGGTGGACGTCAACGAGCTGGCCCTCGATCTGACCCGGCGCAACAGTGCGCGGCTGGGGCTCAGCAAGATCGAGGCCCGGCTGCCGGAGGATGTACCGGATGACGTGCGCTTCGACGCACTGTGGTCGAACCCACCCGTCCGGATCGGGCGTACCGCGATGGACGTGATGCTGCTGCACTGGCTGCCGAGGCTCGCCCCGGGGGCGAGCGCCCATCTCGTCGTCCAGCACAATCTCGGCTCGGACTCCCTGCTGCGCTGGCTGGGGAGCCGCCTGCCCACCGAGATGCCCGGGGTGACGGTCGGCAAGCTGGGCAGCGCCAAAGGCTACCGGGTACTCGTGGTGACAGCGGCGTCCTGATCGGCCGGGGAGCCGGAGCCGCCGGCCGATCCGTGCGCCCGCGGCGCCCGTTCGACCACCCGAAACCCGTCTTCGGTCAGCTCACATTCCCCGCTGAACACCAACTCGGCAGGACCGGACAACTCCACGCGTGGGCCGAAGACTTGCACTCGCAACGCGCCTCCAGGCACCTCCACATGCCAAGCGTCGGGAGCACCGTCGCCCCGCCATGCCCGGACGGCGAGCGCCGCCGCGCAGGCACCCGTGCCGCAGGAAGCTGTCTCCCCCACGCCGCGTTCGTGCACCCGCATCCGCACCCGTCCCCAATGTCGGCCGTCGGTATCCACCGAGTCCGCCAACGGCACGACCGCCTCAACATTCGTACCCTCGGCCGGGACCGGCTCCACGACGGGTGCTTGCCCCATGTCGACTGCGGCGAGCTCGTCCTCCGAGGACAGCACAAAGACGGTGTGCGGGTTGCCCATGTCGACCGACAGCGCCGGGCGCGGCACACCCTGGCGACCGGTCACGGCGACCATCGCGTCGTACCCCGCGGCCAGTGCCTGTTCACCACCCGGCAGTGACCAGTGACCCATGTCCACGGCGAACCAACCGTCTGGTTCCCGGCGCACTCGTTTGACGCCGGCCCGGGTGCCGAAAGCGACCGTCGTGTCACCGGCGAAGCTGACCAGCCCGGCGCGCTCCGCGAAGGCCGCGAAGACCCGTACCCCGTTCCCGCACATCTGCGCGACGGAACCGTCGGCATTGCGGTAGTCCATGAACCAGATGGCGTGCGGGTCCTCCGCGAGGATCATGTCGCTCTCCGCGACATCGGCCGTGGGCACCAACCGGATGACCCCGTCACCTCCGATGCCACCGCGGCGATCGGCCAATGCGCGCACCAGGACCGGGGTGAGGTCGAGTTCATTGCGGGTATCGGAGATCAGCACGAAATCGTTCTTCGTCCCGTGACCTTTGGTGAACCGCATCGGTGTCATGAACCCAGACTACGGCGGACCGAAGCGGTCCCTTCCGGGTCGGGGTCCACGTCGGTGACCGCGGCCAGCGCATCGGCCACCAAGGTGGGCGACCGGGAATCGAGCCATCGGATACGTGGATCACGACCGAACCACCCCATCTGCTTACGCGCCAGTCGCCGCGTGTTGGTGATGATGGCGGCCTTCGCTTCGTCGGCGCTGAGCTCACCCGCGAAATGCGCCAGGATCTCCACGTAGCCGACGGCCCGGCGCGCGGTACGGCCCATGCCGCGCGCGGCCAGTGCACGGACTTCCTCAACGAGTCCCTGCGCCCACATGCTCTCCACCCGCTGCGCAACCCGAGCGTCGAGGGCGGCACGGTCGCAGTCGAGGCCGAGTTGGACGGTGGACCGGACGTACTTCATTTGCGGCAAGGTGGCGCTGAAAGGCCGGCCGGTGATCTCGATGACCTCCAAGGCCCGGACGATCCGGCGGGTATTGGCGGAGTCAATGCGCTCGGCAGCCGGCGGGTCGAGCTGGGCGAGGCGGGCATGCAGCACACCGGAACCCACCTGGTGTGCCTCGGCTTCGAGCGCCGCCCGCACGGTCGGTTCGGTACCGGGGAACTCCATCTCGTCGAGGAGGGCGCGGACGTACAGTCCCGATCCACCGACTACCACTGCCCGTCGCCCCCGGGCCGCGATCGCGGACAGGTCGTTGCGGGCGGACTCCTGATACCGCGCCACGGATGCGTCCTGGGCGGGATCCAGGACGTCGATCTGATGATGGATCACCCCGTGGCGCGCCTCCAGATCCAGCTTCGCGGTGCCGATGTCCATCCCGCGGTAGAGCTGGAATGCGTCGGCATTGACGACCTCGGCCGGGCCGGGCATCTCCCCGGTGAGCACCTGGGCCAGGGCCACGGCGAGATCGGATTTCCCGGTCGCAGTCGGACCCACAATGGCGATCACTGGAAGGGTGTGCACGCGACGAAGGTACCGGGTGTCGGCAGCCTCAACTAGGCTGGCGGTTCCGCTTCATTCAACCGTAGGAGCCATGATGGGATTCTTCGCCAAGCCTGAGGGTGCGCCGCTCACCAGCAACGCACCCCTGTCCAGAGACCGGATCGAGGCTTGCCTCAAGGCCCATGAATGGCACTACTCGATCGACTCCGACGGCGACATCGGCGGGATCTGGGACAATAAGATCTTCTACTTCTTCCTCATGGGCGAGAAGAAGGAAATCCTCCAGGTACGGGGTCGCTGGCACCGATCGTTGCCCGCCACTGCCGAGGCACAGATCATCGCAGCCACGAACGAGTTCAACCGCGACAAGATCTGGCCGAAGGCCTACACGCGCATCGAGGACGACAAACTCGGTGTCTACAGCGAGGTCTCCACAGACCTGGAGTACGGAGTCGCCGACGACCAGCTCAGCCAGTTGATCGAGTGCGGCCTCTTCACCGGGCTGCGGTTCTTCGAGTTCCTCGACGAGAAGTTCCCGGAGACGGGCCTTGCGAGCGACCCCGCCACCGCGATCCCGCCGACCTCGCCCACCGGTCCAGCTTGGTGACCGACTCTACGGCCAGCTCCGACACCTTCCAGGTCGATCTTCGGGGCATCGTCGATCTCCTCGCGCGGCACCTCTACTCCAGCCCGCGGGTCTATCTTCGCGAACTCCTGCAGAACGGCGTTGACGCGATCACCGCCCGCCGGGAGCTGGACAACGGGCCGGAGCACATCTTGCTCCGGCCGCTCACGGACGGCGGCCTGGAGGTCATCGACACCGGGGTGGGCCTGACGGTCACAGAGGCCCGCGAGTTGCTGGCCACGATCGGCCGCAGCTCGAAACGCGATGTCGAGTTTGGTCAGGGGCGCGAGGAGTTCCTCGGCCAGTTCGGCATCGGACTGCTGTCGGCGTTCATGGTGGCGGACGAGATCGAGTTGTTCTCCCGGTCGGCCCGGGTGACGGCCGAGGGCGCGCCGGAACCGATCCGTTGGCTGGGCTATGCCGACGGACGGTACGCGCTGACCACGTTGCCCGCGGACGACCCCGCCCTCGCGGGCCTGGACGGCCCCGGCTCGCTTGTGCGACTGCGGCCTCGCCGCGATCTGGAACACTGGCTCGCCCCCGAGACGGTCACGGCCCTCGCGCAGGATTTCGGCGGGCTACTGCCGGTCGATGTGTCGATCGAGGTCGCACTCGAGGACGGCAGGAAGCGCCGCCGGCGACTCTCCGTCGAGGAGTTGCCCTGGCGACGGGAGTACCCGGACGCCGAAGCACGCACTGTCGCGCTCACCGGCTACGCCGAGCGGACTCTCGGCATGACTCCATTGGCTCATATCGATGTGAATCTGCCCCTCGCCGGACTGACCGGGGTCGCCTTCGTCCTGCCGGCCGCGGTGGCACCCACGACGACCGCACAACATCGCGTTTACCTCAAACGGATGCTCCTGGGCACCCAAGTGACGGACCTTCTGCCACCTTGGGCATTCTTCGTCCGGTGTGTCATCGACACTTCCACCTTGCGCCCTACCGCCGCACGTGAAGGTCTCTACGAGGACGAGATCTTGCTGGCGACTCGCGATGCGCTCGGCGCACGCATCCGGCAATGGGTCCTGGACACGGTCAATGCGGACGGGTCGCTGGGTCGGCGGTTCGTAGCGACCCATCACTTGGCGCTCCGTGCGCTCGCACTCTTCGACGACGAACTTCTCGAACTCGCGGCCAGAGTGCTGCCGTATGAGACGACGGTCGGAGCACGCACCCTCACGGAGCTCCACGAGGCCTCCGATCGCCTGCTGTACACGACCACCGTGGAGGAGTACCGGCGCATCGCCCCGGTCGCCGCGGCCCAAGGGCTGCCGGTGATCAACGGCGGATACGTCTACGACGCCGAGCTCCTCGAACGGGTCGCCCTACGGCACCCCGATTGGCGCCTGGTACCGGTCACAGCGGACGATGTCGCACAGGTCCTGACCGTCGTGGAACCGATGCGGGAGTTGGAGATCACCGACGCAGTCACCGCGCTGAACGAAACACTGGAGCCGCAGGACTGTGATGTCGCGGTCCGCCGGTTTGAGCCGGACGGTCTCGCCGCGATCATTCTGCACGACCGTGACGGCGACCATGCCCGGGCCGCCCAGGCGACAGCGGCAGCCGTCGACGACCTGTGGGGTGAGGTCCTGGCGGGCCTGACAGGTCCGCCCCGCCCGCGGCAGCTGGTGCTCAACGACGCCAATGAGACGGTCCGGGCCCTTCTTGCGGCAACCGACCCTCCGGTGCGCGACGCCGGCGTGCGGTCGCTCTACGTCACCGCGTTGCTCGCCTCAGGCCACCAGCTCCACGCTCCCGAGGCGGCGTTGATGAACAGTTCCCTCGCCACACTGCTCGAACGCGCACTCACCCGGCCCGACGCCGGCGATCAATCCGAAAGGCCCTGACCGATGTCCCGATCCGTCTTAGAGGTCAACTCCGCTCTCTTCGGTCTCCGGCGGATGCCGTTCGGTCTGGCCCGCTCCACCGCCACCGCCGCCGAGGTCGATCGGGTGCGGACAGAGGGGCCGGACGGGGCACGGGCCTTCGCGCTGATCTGTCTCGTCGAGGCGTATGTCTGGGGAGATGAAGTCTCCAAGGCCTACCTGCCGTTCACCGAACTCCTTCGGTGGTGGGACGAACACCCGGAGACCTTCGACGAAGAAGACACCCACGCGATGTTCTGGTCATTCAAATGGATGGTCAGCAACCTCATGGAGTTCTCCAGTGTGTCGGCGGAACAGATCGAGCGGACGCTCGAGGACATGCGGCGCCGGTTCGCAATCGCGGGGAACGGCATGAACGCCGTCCGGCTCTGTGAGTTCCATTGGGCGTCACAACGCGGTGCCGATGGCGTCGAGGCCGCCTACCAAGCCTGGGTGAGCACTCCCCACGACGACTACGCTCAATGCGCCGCCTGTGAACCTGGTGACCGCGCCGCATATCTGTTCGAGACCGGGCGCAACACCGAGGGAATCCGGCTGCTCGAGGCCACGCTCGCCACGTCGCCGTCATGCGCGACCGAACCCGGCGACATGCTGTCCTACCTCCAGCTCGCCTACCTGGAAGAGGGCGAGGCGGCAAAGGCCGCCGCTACCCACCGACGGGCGATGCAGCAACTGAACACCGAGATCCCCATGGTGGGAGCACGCGCCCGGCATATCGAGTTCTGCGCCCGCTCCGGCAACTTCGCGCGGGCGCTGCGTCTCCTTCAGGAGAATGCACACCTGCTCACCACGACCGAGTCCCCCTACACCCGGTGGCAGTTCCTTCATCGCGTCGGGAGCGCCACCGCCATTCTGCGGCAAGCCGATCCCGGCACCATCGTCGCTCTTCCCGGCCACGACACGCGGACGATCGAGGAACTCGACGACTGGATCGCCTCCGAGGCGCTGAGCATCGCGGCCGACTTCGACCGTCGTGACGGCACGACCGCCACCACGGACCGCACCCATCGTCACCGGAAGCGCGCCTTGGAGAAGCGCTTACCGGTGGATCTCTCCCTTTTCGCCACGGGACTCTCCGAAGACCCGCTTGCCGATTCGCTCAGGACCGACGACACCAAGGGTGCCGCGAGTGCGGGCACCGAATCCGATGCTCCTGCTCTTTCCGCACATGCCTCGGCGCTCGTCACTCTCGGACACGCCGAGGCACTGGCCAACTCCGATCAGGCACAGGCAGCCATGCTCTACCACGATGCCGCTGCCGCATTCGAGGCCGACGGTTATCTCGGCGACGCCGGTTTCGCGCTCGCCGAAGCGGCCGAACTCGCTGCCCGGGTGGGTGATCCTGAGACCGTCGCACTTTTCGATCGTGCTCTCGACCTGCTCTGGGCCGCAGATACCCCAGCCCCGCACATCGGCCCGGTCGCCCGCGCACGGGCGCGTCGGTCAGTCACCCCGGCAGATTTTGAGGCCGCACTGGCCGCCATCGACCGGGTCCAGGCAACCTGCACCGAGACGCCGATTGAAGGTATCCAGACGGCGACGCCGCTCCCGGATCTGGTTGCGCGCCAGGAGGCAGCGACAAGGGCCGAGTTCCGCGAACTAACCGATTCCAGAGCGCGAGTACTGGCTGAGCTCGGCCGCTACACAGAGGCAGCGCGCACGGCCCAAGACGTCGCGGAGGAGTTCGCTCATGCAGGCGACGTCTCGAACGCCGCGCACGCCTTTCGTCTGGCAGGCAGCGCTTTCCTCGCCGATGGCGACACGCAGGCGGCCACCGAGCAATGGGAATCGTCGATCGAAGGCTTCGAGATCACCCGCAACACGGACATGCGGATCGCGGTGGGCAATGAACTCCTCGCGCTCCTGCGGCGACTGGGCCGCACGGAAGAGGCAGCCGCACTGAGTGCCCGGCTGACCTGATAAGTCTCAGCCGCCCTTGTGGCCACGCCACACGCATTGTCGACCGTCGGCCGCGACCGCCATCGGCGGGTGTCCCGGTGCGAGCCGTCTTCGCCGGTCCGGCTCCGACCACCGCGCCCACCGACGGCCCTCGGGCGGCGCGCATCTGGTGAACATCGGTACTCCGCCGAGTGAAATTCCCAAACAAGGGAGCGTTCTGCGATCGCGCCCGAGTACGGTGGGACAGTGAGGTACTTCGACGATCATCGGGAACCCCCCCGACCGGAGGAGCCAGAACCCGACGATGGCTCACCCGAATCTCGACCGACACCAGGAAGAGGGAGTCGCCGAGCAGCGGACGGTCAGCCCGGTCACATGCTCCTCGGTGATTTCACGGGTGCGGTCGCGATCGACACACGCCAAACGCCCGCACCCCTGAGCCTCGCTCGTGTGGTTGAGTGGACGGCCGATTGCGGGTATGCCTACTTCATCGACTCAGATGGCGACCTCGGCGGGCTGTGGCGTGGACGCCTCTTCTACTTCCTGCTCTTCGGCGCACAAGACGAGATCCTCCAAGTGCGCGGTCAATGGAACCGCGATCTAACCATCGAGCGCCTCGAGGAGATTCTCGAGTTCTGCAATGAATGGAATACAGACCGCATTTGGCCGAAAACGTATACGCGGGTGCGCGACAACGGGATGATCCAAGTCTTCACCGAGGTCACCGTCGACCTTGAACACGGCGTGACCGATGATCAACTCGACCAGATGCTTCAATGCGGCCTGAGTACTGGATCGATGTTCTTCGACGCCCTCGACGAGTTCTATCCTGACCCCGCGAGGCAGGCGCCGTGAGCCCGACCCGAGCAAGTTGGCTCGCTCGTCTTCTTTTCGGGAACCGTCGGGTCAAGGTCGACGCACCGTCCACGGTAGCCGAAGCCGTCAGCCCCTTGACCATGGATCGGGTCGGCGACCACTTGCGCCGACGGGGGTATCACTTCCGCGTCGACGAGGACGGCGACATCACCGGCACTTGGGACGGGCACCGGTTCTGGTTCCTACTCCTCGGAGCGCACCACGAGATCCTGCAGATCCGTGGACGGTGGTCGACCCGATTGCCGACCACTGCCCGGTTGGCGGTACTCCAGGCCGTGAACGACTGGAACCGTGAACGCATCTGGCCGAAGGTCTATACCCGGGAGGAGGGCGACGGACTGACGGTGTGCAGCGAAGTCTCGGTCGACTTCGAACATGGGGCTACCGACGCTCAACTCGGCCAAGTCCTTTCCTGCGGGCTCGGCACAGCGATCCAGCTCTTTCAGAGCATCACTGCCCAGCTGCCCCCGGATATCGAAGGACACTAGGTCTCGGCCGTTCCGGGGTCCGCACGGCGGATGGAGGGCGGGTGACAGCACCCTTCTTCGATGACCGCGCGCCAACCCGCCCTCAGCGCCGCAGCGTGGGGAGCCCGAGTTGAACTGGACCGCCGGCTCCCGCACCGTGTTCATGGGCGTGCGGTTCCGCCGAGAGCCCCTGCGCCACCGCCCAGGCATCCCCCGCCCTCGTCGGCCGCACCGTGAAGAGTCCGCCGGTCAACGCAGAGTCGGCGATCAGATGATGAGACCCCGCCGATGTCACCTGAACCGTCACAAGATCCCCCGGTCGTGGCCCGGGTGCCCGGCCGGCGGCCGCATCCGACGGCAGGGCCAGGTGAACAAGGCGGTTATCGGGAGCACGACCAGTCAGGCGGTTGGTCGCGCCATCCTTGCGACCGCCGCCGTCGACCACCATCACCTCAACGACGTCCCCCACGAGGCGCGCAGACTCCTCGGCGGTGATTCGTTCCTGTAGCGCCAGCAGACGGTCGAACCGCTCCTGCACGATTTCCTTGGGAAGCTGATCAGGCATTTCCGCCGCCGGGGTGCCAGGACGCGGCGAATACTGAAAGAGGAACGCCGAGGAAAATCGTGACTGGGCGACCATTCGCATGGTGTCCTGAAAATCCTCTTCGGTCTCGCCGGGGAATCCAACGATGATATCCGAGGTGATGGCTACAGCTGGGATCGCCGCGCGCACGCGATTGACGATGTCGAGGAAACGCGTCGTCCGATAGGAGCGTCGCATCGCACGCAGGACGCGATCCGACCCGGATTGCAGCGGCATGTGAAGCGACGGCATGACGTTAGCGGTCTCGCTCATCGCAGCGATGACATCGTCAGTGAATGCGGCGGGATGCGGTGAGGTGAATCGGACTCGCTCCAACCCCTCGATTTCACCGCAGGCACGAAGGAGCTTGCTGAAGGCGCCTCGGTCGCCGAACTCCACGCCGTAGCTATTCACGTTCTGGCCGAGCAGGGTCACTTCGATCGCACCGGCGTCAACGAGGGCGCTGATCTCCGCCAGGATCTCTCCCGGTCGGCGGTCGCGCTCCTTGCCCCGGAGCGACGGCACAATGCAGAAGGTGCAGGTGTTGTTGCATCCGACGCTGATGGAGACCCAGCCCGCGTAGACGCTGTCCCGGCGAGTGGGCAAGGTCGAGGGGAAGACCTGAAGTGATTCGGCGATCTCCACCTGTGCCGCCGAGTTGTGCCGGGCACGGGCCAGCAGCACCGGAAGCGCGTCGAGGTTGTGGGTACCGAAGACGACGTCAACCCAGGGAGCCTTGCGGAGAATCTCGCCGCGATCCTTCTGGGCGAGGCACCCCCCGACAGCGATCTGCATCCCAGGCCGTTGTGCCTTAATGGAGGCCAACTGGCCCAAGTTGCCGTAGAGACGGTTGGCCGCGTTCTCACGGACCGCACAGGTGTTGATGACGACGACATCGGCCTGGCTGGACGCGTCCGCTGATGCTGCGGCGCGCACATATCCGGCCTGTTCCAGAAGACCTGCCATGTGTTCGGAGTCATGCACATTCATTTGGCAGCCGAGGGTGCGCACCAGGTAGGTACGTGGGTCTGACAGTGGGGAGGGCTGAGCCTGAGTGATCGTCGACATCACCGTCCAGGGTACGGCCAGAGCGGGTTCAGCCCCTACTGCGGGGCGTCCTCGAGCACTAGTTCCCGCTGCACGACCTCGAAGGCCAGCGACGGCGGATAGCCCTTACGGGCCAGCGCACCCACTGCTCGCCGGAGACGCACCTCTGTCTCTAGCCCGCGGGTTCGCGCCAACCGTGTGCGCGCCACCGCGCGAGCTGCCTCACTCTCGGACTCTTCACCGATCTCTGCGAGCGCCTGAGAGGCGATCTCATCATCGATTCCACGGCGGCGCAGCTCCTGGGCAATTGCCAGCCGAGACAGGCCACGATCGGCCTGCCCGCTTCGCACGACCGATGCTGCGAACTCAATGTCATTGAGCAGACCGACTGCTTCAAAACGGTCCAGAAGCGGCTCCACGATGCACTCGGGATACCCCCTCCGCAGGAGAGTGTGCGACACCTGCGAACGGCTGCGCCGCGCAGCTGTCAGACTGCGCAGCGCCACCTCGCGGGCACGCTCGACGAGTTCTTCTGCGGAGATCTCACCAGATTCGATGAGTTCTGGAACAGTCCGACGCCGCTTGGAGGGTGTGGGAGGACTACTCATCGGCCCAGGACCCTCAGAACGGCGCCTTCTTCGCCCTGGAGGCAGCCTTGGTCGCGGGTGTTTTGGCGGTGACTCCAGCCGACGCCGACTCGGCGGCACTAACCGAACCAGCCTTGGCAGCCGCGGCGGCGACCGACTCCGCCTCAGCCACGACGGCCGACGAATCAGCTCCGTCCGCTGTCGATGGACCGACGCCGAGCTTTTCCTTGATCCGTCGCTCGAGCTCGTTCGCCAAGTCCGGGTTGTCCCGCAAGAAGGACCTCGCATTCTCCTTGCCCTGACCGAGCTGGTCGCCCTCGTAGGTGAACCAGGACCCGGATTTGCGGACGAAGCCGTGCTCGACTCCCATATCGATGAGTCCACCTTCGCGCGAGATGCCGACTCCGTATAAGATGTCGAACTCGGCCTGCTTGAAAGGCGGGGCCATCTTGTTCTTCACGACCTTGACTCGGGTCCGGTTACCGACAGGCTCCGTCCCTTCCTTCAAAGTCTCGATACGACGTATGTCGAGCCGAACAGAGGCGTAGAACTTCAGCGCCTTCCCACCCGTGGTGGTCTCGGGCGAGCCGAAAAACACACCGATCTTCTCCCGGAGCTGGTTGATGAAGATCGCCGTCGTACCGGATTGGCTCAGAGCGCCAGTGATCTTGCGCAGCGCTTGGGACATCAGCCGGGCCTGGAGACCGACGTGGCTATCACCCATCTCGCCCTCGATCTCTGCTTTGGGCACCAGTGCGGCGACGGAGTCGATCACGATGATGTCCAGAGCTCCCGAGCGAATCAACATGTCGGCGATCTCCAGCGCCTGCTCACCGGTGTCCGGCTGGGAAACAAGTAGGGCGTCGGTGTCCACGCCCAGTTTCTTGGCGTACTCCGGGTCCAGGGCATGTTCGGCATCGATGAACGCCGCGATACCGCCCGCGCGCTGGGCGCTGGCCACAGCATGAAGCGCGACGGTCGTCTTACCACTGGATTCCGGACCGTAGACCTCAACGACCCGCCCACGCGGCAGTCCCCCGATGCCGAGCGCCACATCGAGTGCGATCGAGCCGGTAGGAATCACGTCGACCGGGACCCGGCCCTCCTCACCGAGCCGCATGACGGATCCCTTGCCGAAATTCCGGTCGATCTGGGCAAGAGCTGCTTCGAGTGCCTTCTCGCGGTCAGCGGGTGCGGGCATGGTCGTCACCTTCGTTCATGGGGCGCGCATCGCGCCACCGAGCAGATGGCCGAGAGGACTCGGCCCTTCGGTTATTCGATGTGTGGTCGAGAGCGACACTACGATCCGCCACCGACAAGACGATCTGCGATCACCGCCACTGTGGACGAGCCCGTGAGCGGAGCTGCTGTGGACACTCTAGCCGAACACCTGTTCGATCGAGTCCCGTCTTCGGCGTGTCGGTCGGATCGGGCTGCGGAAGCATCATCGCCCAGGGTCATCCCGGACATAGCCGCACTGGGCACGCCACGAACGCAATTGCGGTCCCGGTACAAGTCCATGGGGTCGACGGGAAGAACCCGTCGACCCCATGGGAGCTCTACCGCTCAGGAACGTGCTAGTCCTGCGTGCGTCGGCGGACGATGAACGCCCCGACACCGAGGACCACCAAGAGGAACGCAGCTCCCCCGGCCGCCAGGGCGTTCGCCCCCGTGTGGGCCAAGACCCGCGCGACCTTGGACGATGGCCGACCGCGGTCGGCCGGATCGGTTGACGACAGCGCGTCGGCGGAATCAGTCGGCCCGGTCGGGTCATCAGTCGGATTGACCGGTCCTTCCCCTTGGACCTCGAAGGCGGCCGTCACCTTGTTGTTGGCCTGATCGGGGTCCGGGTAGTCCCCACTGATAGTGGCCGTGACCGAGACCTTCTGGCCCACCAACGAGCTGTCTGCTAAGAGGGTGATCGGCAAGATGTCATCAGCCCCCGAGGCCAGCACACCAACCGCTTCACAGTCGATCTCCTGGCCGGAGACGATGCAGCTCCAATCACCTGGGTCTTCCCCGCCATCGACCACGGCAGCCGTGACACCCACCGGAAGTGTCACACGAACCTTGGCCGGGGCGTTGCTGGGACCTTTGTTCTGCGCACGCATTCCAAGCGACCGAGCAGTGTCCACCACCAGCTCGCCGCCCGGCAGGGTGACCGCCAGGTCCGCCTGTGCAACCTGAACAGTCGCGAACCCGGGCTCAGCCACCACCACGGCTCCGGTATCGGCTCGCTTCACGGCGAAGGCCACAGAGTTCGATGCCAGGTAACCCCCCGGGGCATCGGCCGGGATGCTCATCGGCCAGCTCGTCGAGCTGGTATCCCCGGGCCGCAGGACTCCGCCATCCTGCTGGACGAACTTGAGCGCCTTGACCGCACCAAAGTCCGCTGGCGACTTGGTCCAGTTGTCATCACAACCCTGCAGACCGGGGTACACCTCGGGGCGGCACGGGTTGTTGGAGACGGAGTACCAGACGTCGAATCCCTTGAGGGCTGGGACCGTCCCGGTCAATATCGGAGCGAACCGCGAATTGCGTCGGATCGCCGCGGCCGCCTTGCTCACACCCGTATCACCCACATGCGGGAAGATGTCGTAGACGACCATGTCGCTCAGGTCGATGTTGCCGGTGTTCTCGATCGGCAACCGGTAAGCGATCGGCTGACCCACCGCGGTCGCGCCCGTCTGGGGTGCCGTGACGAAGTCCGCGTCCAGTGAACCCTCAACTTCCAACTGCGAGGAGACGCCCACACCCGAGCCGGTCTGGACCGTCGCCATCGCCCGCGCCAACGTTCCGCCGACCTTCCCGTCAGCATCAAGGTCGCGGTCGTCACGCACCCGCTGGGTCCAGGTATTGGCGTTCGCAGAATCGTTGGAGTATGCGGAGTTGGAGACATCATACGGATACTCGGGGATCGGCCCACGCGCATCACCCAGATAGACGCGCGCCGTCAACGCGCCGGCCGGGGCCGTTGTCACCACCGTGCGCACCGCCAACTCCAGCTGAGAGTTCAACTCGGCGTTCTCCGGCCAAGAGATGACTAGGACGTCCTGCTCAAGCGAATCGTTGTGCACCACCCGGGTGGTCGGCTTCTCAAAGCTGACCGGGGCCGGCTGCCACTGCGCACCGACGGTCACCGGCTCCTTGGCCAGCTTGGTGCCCTTGGGGATCGGAAAGTACACCACCGGACGCAGAGTCTCATTGCCCAACATGTCGGCGTTCATGAGGCTGATCTTCCAGAGCAGATCCTCCCCCGGCTTGGGAGCGGTCTGGGAGGACGAGTACAACCAGACGCTGGGAACTGGAAGAGGATCGATGACGGTGAACCGCGCAGTGTCACTCAGGGCGATGTCGTCGAAGCCGTCTGCCGAATAGGTCACGTCGGCCGTCACGGAGACAGTTGCACGATCTGCACCGTCGATGACACCACTGACTCCATTGCCGCCTTGACCCGGCCCGTCGATCCCCGGACCAACGATCGTCAGATGCGCCACATGTGCCCCTCGGGGGACTCCCATCTGGACAAGCGTCGCTTTGGGGGACTCGTCCTCGCTATCGGGCGCCGGGTAGTCGGCCGTCGAGAACCTCCCGGTCACGCCGTCATCCGTACGCCAGCTGACAGTCGAGTCGCCCTGCGGGGGCTTTCCCACAGCGGTGGCGGTGAACTCTGCGGGCAGGTCCACCTCGGTCACCGTCTTCGTCACCCGAACCGTGCTGTTGAAATTATTCAAGCCCAAGCCGACGCCCACAGCGGCGCCCCGGGCAACCCACGCATGCGCCGCCGTATCGGCGGTGACATAGTTGCTCCCGGGTGTGACCTGCAGACCCGGGCGGAAAACTGACTTGAATGCCGTCGGCGCCAAGGTTGCTCGGGCTGTAGTGCTGATCGCCGAGCCACCTACGCTTGTTCCAGAGAACGCGAAGGGGACATCGACGGAGCGACCACTTGTGAAGTTCGCCGCCGGGAATTTCACCACCATTTGGACACCGCGGCTGTAATATCCGGCGCCCACCTGCCCCGGAATGGAGTCCCAGGAGACCTTGGTGCCGTCGGCCGACACGGAAGACTGCGCAGGATCAGCAGAGACGAAGACGGCGCCTGCGGGAAGCGTCGCCATGACCCCGAGGTCCCCGATCCCCTCTTTGCCCGTAATCCCCCAGACGCTGGCTGACGCGGTGGAGCTGATCACCGCCTCCCGATCCAAATAGACCGGGTACTGCCCCTGGGCGGAGGCCGACAACCCTGCCGGTGTCGCCGTCAGCGTCACCGAAACCGAAGTCGAGGTGGGATCGCTGTTCGCACCGGATGCATTCGCCGTCACCACCAGCTTGGTGCCGCCAGCGATCGGGCCATTGTCCGTGAGGTAGTGCACCCCAATAGTCCCGCTCGACCCCGCCGGGAGCTTTTCGGCGAACGTGAACTGTACCGACTTATCCGAATTGACACTTACCGAAGTGACATCCTTGGATGTTGTCGCCACCGGTTGCCCACCCGACGGTGACCATTCGTCAAAGAGTCCGGCCGGACGTGGTAGGCCGATCACGACACCTGAGCAAGCCACCGCACTCGAACACGAGTAGGCGATCTCGACATCAACCGGTTCCCCCGTCTGCACCGCGTCGTGCGAGCTGGTCATGGTGATCGTGAAGGCTGCGGCAGCCGCGGCGGCGGGCTGGGCACCCAACACCATCCCGCCACCGAGAGACATAGCGGTCAGCACAAGCGCGAACCGTGCAAAAACGCGTTGACGTACTTTGTTCTCCATCTTTATTAGCTCCTGGACACCCGACCGGACTACTACCCAACATCCGCTCTTCGCGAGCGATGCGAACCAGATTACTGGTTCGATCGGACAAGTAGGTGCCGGTTTTTGGCGAATCTCAGGCCAATCTGGAGAAGAGTCGCTGGTACGCCAGTACTGATTGGTGTGCCACTCTCCCGCCTTTCGTGACTGTCAAATTTCGGGCTGGACAGGCCATTTCTCTCAACTACTTACGTTTTCTGGCACGACGGCGACTGACTGGTTGCCGAGAGAATACGAAGAAGTTGTGAATGGAAATTCACCCAGCTTCTCACACGGGGTATGCCCCCACGCTCCATGCCTGACCGGGCGCCAGGACCACGGCTCTCGTCTCTGATGCCTCCCGCGCGGCCGACGCCGCAAATGCCGCTCCAGCGTGATCCATCCAGCCACGAGGGAAGTGCCTGCCACCGGGCGCATGCAGGGTGCCCCAATGCACCGGGATCGCCGTCTGCACGCCGACCTGTGCGCACACTCGCGCCGCCTGGGCGGGGTCCATATGACCGCCCGAGAGTCGGGGTCCCCATCCACCCACCGGGATCAGCGCGACATCGATCGGCCCACCGGCGAGTTCGGCAAGGTGGGTCATGGCGGGGAAAGGCTCCGTGTCCCCCACCACCCACACCGTCGTCACCCGACCGTCGGACTCCACCGAGCGCAACAGATGCCCATTGGCCGCATTGGGTCGGTGCGGCATCGGCCGGTGCCCGTGGACAGCGGGCACCAACCGCACGGATACCTGCGGGTGCCGGTCATCGGCACCGATCGGCCACCACCGCGCCCCGAGGCCGACCCCCTCCACCGCCCTGCCGCGCAGCCATCGGGCATTCGCGGGTGCGGTCAGAACCGGCACCCCGGCCAGGAGCCGCAGCGAACGCAACTCGGCGTGATCGTGGTGCAGATGCGAAAGCAGGACGGCGTCCGCGCCCCGCCAGCAATCCGCAGGCCGATCACCACGACGCCGGAGGACACCCGCGTGGCGGTGCAGCAGCGGATCGGTCACCACCCGAACCGTCTGGCCCACCGAACCGAAGTCGATCACCGCAGTGGAATGCCCCAGCCAGGTCACCGCCACCGTCATGATGGCCGCCGCTCATCGGTCACGGGTACCTCCATTGCCGGCTCCGGCGGCCGGATGCCGAGTTCCACCAGCCATGCCAACAGTCGGCGATGAACCGCCTCGGCGCCCACCAGCATGCGGTCGACGCCGTCACCGGAGCGTTCATCGTCGGACACCGAGAAGCTCGCCGGGTAGAGCAGAATCGCCTCATTCTGAGCGCCACCAAGGCCGCCGTGGGAACCGACCAGACCCTCGAATGCGTGCACCATCCCCACCTCATTCACACTCGACAGCAGGATCAGATCGCCGGCATTCGGCAACCGGGCGACCCGCAGGAGGTCGCTCGCAGCACGCGGACCGAACCGGAGCAACGGATCATCGCCCGCCACCGTTCCCGCGACCAGGAACCGGGTACCGCCCGCCCCGTGCACAACCAACTCCGGCCCGGAGCGCTCCACCACCACCCCAACGGCAGGGTTGGCCACCAACCCCGGTATCAGCGCCGGCCAAAGCGACCGGATCTGCGGGCCGTCGAGCGGCTCATGTCGCGGGAACCAGATCATTCCGAGGTTCCCCGAACCCACCACCGCCACCTCGGGAAGCGTCGGGGCGGCCACGGTCGGCCGATCGGGGCCAACCAGTACCCGCGCATCGTCAGATCGGCCGAAGGCGTTCAGCGCAGTGTTGACGGAGCCCCAGACCTCCGGCGACCGTGGCGTCTCCGCTTCGTTGGCCGAGGCCGCTGCCGGTAGAGCCATCAACCGACGCACCTCGGCCGCGAAAGAGCGCCCCACCTCCTGCTCAAAGGTGGAGCCGAGCGACTGGCCATGATCGGACAGGACGACGATGTCGTAACGCCGGGGGGCGACCTCCGCGACCTGCTCCCACAACCCGATCACGCGATCCAGCCCCTCGAGTGACCTCAACGACTCGGGCCGCATCGGACCGGCGTGATGGGCGATCTCGTCGTAGTCGACAAGATCGACGAAGACCACCGGGGCTCCACGCACCAGTTGTTCGGCCACCAACGAGGTGTTCAGGTCTCGCAGGATGACGTTGGACACGGCCCGAAGCACCGGATAAGCCCCGAGCCGCGAGACCCTCGGGAGAACACCACGCAGGGACTGCTGCCACGCCTGGTACAGCTCCTTGAAGAACTCCCCGGCCGTCATCACCAGGGCACGGACCAGCACGAACGGGCTTGCGAAGAAACGCACGAACATCTGGCCCGGACCCAGCCCGGACCGCGCCCGGCTCATGACGAGCAACGAAGTCGAGGCGTCACCGGAGAACATCGTCGACACCGCGACTCCGCCGTCGGCGAGCAGGCCGCACCCGTCGCTGAGGCGTGCCTCGATCACCGCTGCATCAGCCGGCCGGTTGCTGACGACGAGCCGCCCTGCCGCACGGTCCCACCAACGGAAAGCCGGCACCGCATCCGTCGTTCCATGCAACAGCCCCGCCTGCGATGCCGGGGTGGTGGAGGGCACCCGTGCCCACCAGGACTCGAGCAGATGGCTGCCGCTGCTGAGCCAGCGGGCAAGCCGCGGCGCCAGGCCCGCCTGGAGAGCATGGTCCAGAGTCGTCCGCGAAACTCCATCGAGCTGAACGATGAGCAGGCCCCGATCAGCCCCGTCCGCCGTAGGGTCCGTACCGGCGGCCCGTCCCCCACGGGCCACGCCCGACCGTCCGGCATTGCGCCGTGCGCGGCGCAACAGATCACCCAACACGTACTCCCGGTCGCTCGCACCGACGACCCACCGACCGACCGCCATGATCGCACCGGCCGCCACCAACACCCACACCACATCGGCCCAGGTCCTCGTCCAGATCCCCGGGACATAGGTCAGAGCCAACCACGCGACCACCAGCTGGGCGACGATGCCGGAGACGAGGGCACCCAAGGCCCCCAACCGCAAGGCCAACCGGCGCAGCAGAGGGCGAGCCAGCACATCACCGATGCCCACCAGGAGCGCCACCACCAACGGCGCCCACACGGTCGTCGCGCTGGCCCCCGGCAACAACGCGATCGCCAGGCCGAGCCCGGCAGCTGTCGAGACCAACGACCAGAGCGCGCCCCGCACGTCGGTGGCCGTGATGCGCAGCCACCGGCGCCGGGTCTGTTCGGACGTGGTCGCCACGATCACGCCCTCGGCGGCGCCTGCCGACGCTCGTCGAGGCCCCA
This sequence comes from Cellulomonadaceae bacterium, assembly GCA_031551755.1. GTDB lineage: Bacteria > Actinomycetota > Actinomycetes > Actinomycetales > Cellulomonadaceae > JAVBMU01. Next base: position 108,000 of record JAVBNE010000006.1, read on the forward strand.
GCGGCGCTCATCCGGAACATCCAAGGCATCGCAGAGCGCGTGCCAGACGACTCTCGGCTCCTCGCCGTCCTCCAATGCCTGCACCGCTGTCCGATCAGCCAGGGCCGTCATGACCTGATCACCGGCGACCGTCCGGCCATAGGCAGGGCCGAAGACTTCGTCAACCAGTTCCCAGAACTCGCGATAGCGCACCACCCCAGCGTGCCACGGGCTGCCCGCGGATGTCGGCGGCGACCGGCACAATGGCCTCGTGGCCCGCGATACTCGACCCCCCGACGCGGCCCTGGGGCGCTTCAGCGCGCCCACCCGGGCGTGGTTCACCGGCGCCTTCGAGAGCCCGACGGCCGCGCAGGCGGGCACGTGGGAGGCCGCTGCCGCCGACAAGCACGCCCTCGTAGTCGCCCCCACCGGCTCAGGGAAGACGTTGGCCGCCTTTCTGTGGGCGCTCGACCGGATCATGTCGGCTCCACCGGCCGAGACCGCCGACCGCTGCCGGGTCGTGTACATCTCGCCGCTCAAGGCCCTCGCGGCCGACGTCGAGCGGAACCTGCGTTCGCCGCTTACCGGTATCCGGCAGGCGGCGACGCGGCTGAGCCAGCCGGTGCCCGACGTCGAGGTCGGCACCCGCACCGGTGACACTCCGGCAGCCGAACGGCGTAGGTTCGCCACTCGCCCTCAGGACATCCTGATCACAACACCGGAGTCACTCTTCCTCATCCTGACCTCAGCGGCTCGTGCCGGCCTGGCGGGTGTCGAGACGGTGATCGTCGACGAGATCCACGCCCTGGCGGGCACCAAACGCGGGGCCCATCTCGCCGTGAGCCTGGAACGTCTGGATACCGACCTCGCGACCCTCGGCCGCAGACCGGCCCAGCGGATCGGCTTGTCAGCCACGGTACGCCCGCCCGAGGAGGTGGCCACCTTCCTGGCCGGACACCGCACCGCGGCCGACGGCGGCCGCCAGGTGGCGATCGTCCAGCCCGAAACAAGCAAACGCATCACGGTCGACATCGTCGTCCCCGTCCCCGATCTCTCCGACCTGACCGCGGTGCCACACTCCGGCTCCGAAGACGCGTCCACGGCCGACCTCCCACCGCTGCCCGAGGGCGCACCAGACCTGTCCGGGTCAGCCGGAACCCTACCGTCCGGCGATCAGCCCACTACTTCTTCGGTCTGGCCACATGTCGAGAGCCGCATCGTCGATCTGGTCGCCGAACATCGATCCACCTTGGTGTTCACCAACTCCCGCCGGGGTGCCGAACGACTCACCGCCCGGATGAACGAGGTCTGGGCGACGCGCCAGGGTGCCGACATCCCCGAGCCCGGGACGCTGACACCCGCCCAGGTGACCGCACAGTCCGGTGCCGCGGTCGGGCTCGACCCCGTCATCGCGAGGGCCCATCACGGGTCGATGAGCCGGCTCGAACGAAACCGCACCGAGTCGGCCCTCAAAGAAGGGCGGCTGCCCGCTGTCGTCGCGACGTCCTCCCTGGAGTTGGGCATCGACATGGGCGCCATCGACCTCGTAGTCCAGGTCGGTGCGCCTCCCTCGGTCGCCTCCGGGCTCCAGCGGATAGGACGGGCCGGACACCAAGTGGGCGCGGTCTCCCACGGTGTGGTCTTCCCCACCCATCGAGGGGACCTCGTCCCGGCCGCGGTCATCGCCGAACGGATGCGCGCCGGGCGGATCGAAGAACTCCGGGTGCTGCACAACCCCCTCGATGTGCTGTCCCAGCAGATCGTCGCGATGGTCGCCATGGACACCTGGACCCTCGACGAGCTGGCCGCCACCCTGCGACGCTCGGCCCCCTTCGCGACGCTTGGCGACGCCACCCTGCGCGCGGTCCTGGACATGCTGGCGGGGCGTTATCCCAGTGAGGACTTCGGCGAGCTGCGAGCACGGATCGTCTGGAATCGCACCACCGACGAGTTGACCGGCCGGCCGGGTGCGATGCATCTGGCGGTCACCAGCGGAGGGACGATCCCTGATCGAGGGCTGTACGGAGTCTTCCTCGCCGATGGCTCCACGGGCACCCCGAACAGTCGTGCCCCGCGCGGCGGCAAACGCGTGGGTGAACTCGACGAGGAGATGGTCTACGAATCGCGGGTCGGCGACACCTTCACCCTCGGGTCGAGCACCTGGCGGATCGAGGACATCACCCCCGACCGTGTGCTGGTCTCCCCCGCTCCCGGACTGCCCGGTCGGCTGCCGTTCTGGAAAGGTGACTCTCCCGGCCGCCCCGCGGAACTCGGCCGGGCCATCGGGCGGTGGGTGCGGAACCTCGACCAGGGGGTTGCCCGGGATCCAGCAGCTGCGCGGGAGACGCTGCTGACCGCTGGTCTCGACCCCTGGGCGGCCGACAACGTCACGGCCTACGTGTCCGAACAACGCGCCGCCACCGGACGGGTACCCGACGATCGCACGATCGTCGTCGAACGGTTCCGCGACGAGCTGGGCGACTGGCGTGTGGTGATCCACTCGCCACACGGTGCTCGGGTAAACGCCCCGTGGGCCCTGGTCATAGCGGCTCGACTGCGGGAACGCTACGGGGTGGACGCGGCCACCCTGCATGCCGACGACGGCATCGTGGTGCGGCTCCCGGACCTCGGTGACTCCTGGGCGGAAGCCGCCACCGCGGCCGACACCGAGACCCCCGTGTCAGCCGAGGAATTGCTGATCGACCCCGGCGAAGTGCTGGAGGTCGTCCGCCGCGAACTGGGTGGCTCGGTGATGTTTGCGGCACGCTTCCGGGAGGCCGCAGCCCGCGCTCTGCTGTTGCCCCGCCGCCGTCCGGACCGACGGAGCCCACTGTGGCAACAGCGGCAACGGTCGGCGCAACTGCTGGCCGTGGCGGCACAGTTCCCGGAGTTCCCCATCGTCTTGGAGGCGGCTCGAGAATGCGTCCAAGACGATTTCGACGTGGCGGCACTGACCACCCTGATGACGGCCATCGCCGCCGGTCAGGTCCACATCGTCGAAGTCACCACACCCACACCGTCGCCGTTCGCCCAATCGCTGCTCTTCGGCTACACGGCCTCGTTCCTGTACGACGGCGACGCCCCTTTGGCCGAACGTCGAGCGGCCGCGCTCTCACTGGACCCCACACTGCTCGCCGAGATCCTCGGGGGCGACGGCGCCGCCACGCAGTTGGCGGATCTGCTCGATCCGGATGCGATCGAACGCACCGAAGCTGAACTCGGAGGGCTCTCCGAAAGCCGGCTCCTGCGGCACGCCGAGGACACTTGGGATCTACTCCACCGGGTCGGTCCGCTGCCAATCGCGGAGATCGAACGCCGGATGCGACCGGAGGATCGGACCTCGGCCGAGGCATGGCTCGCGGAACTCGAGTCGGCACGGCGGGTCATCCCCGTGCGCCTCGCCGGGGTAGCCGAAGAGTCAACCGCGCAGTGGGCCGTGATCGAGGACGCCGGGCGATTGCGGGATGCTCTCGGCGTCGCCCTCCCGGTCGGGATTCCCGAAACCTTCACCGAAGTGGTGCCCGATCCCTTGAGCGACCTCCTGCGGCGGCACGCCCGCACGCACGGACCGTTCACCACCCGGGACGCGGCCGAACGCTTCGGCGTCGGGGCCGCCATCGCCGCCCAAGGCCTGGCCGGACTCGAGCGCCGTGGTCTATTGATCCGCGGCAGGCTGCGCCCCGAGGCCATCGGAGGCCTTGGGGACGACTGGTGTGACCCCGATGTGCTGCGGGTGCTTCGCCGCCGCTCCTTGGCCGCGTTGCGCGCTGAGGTCGAGCCAGTGCCGGCCGCGGCCCTCGGCGTTTTTCTCCCACGTTGGCACAGCATCGGGACCCTTCGCGGTCACGATGGCGTCCTGCGCGCCGTCGAACAACTGGCCGGGGCGGCCCTACCGGCCTCCGCTTGGGAGACGCTCATCCTCCCCACCCGTGTGATCGACTACGCACCCCGAATGCTCGACGAACTCACCACCTCGGGACAGGTGCTGTGGTGCGGGCATTCTGCCTTACCGCCGGGCGGTGACGGCCTGATCAGCCTGCATCTCGCCGAGTGGGCACATTTGACTCTGCCCGACGAGCAGCCGGTTCCTGAGGGACTGGCCGCCGCCGTCCACACGGCACTGGCCGGATCGGGCGGACGGTTCCTCGGCGACATCGCCGACCTGGTCGAGGCTCCCTCGCGCGAGGTCCTCGACGCATTGTGGGAACTCGTCTGGGCGGGCCATGTCACCAATGACGGTCTGGGTGCCTTGCGGGCGCGGCTCTCCGGGGGCGCGCACCGAGCGCCCAAGCCTGCGGCTCACGCGCGACCGTTGCGCCCATCCCGTTTCGCCGGCCTGGGCACCGGGGCTGGCCTGAGCACGCACGCTCCCCGCGACGCCCTCATCGGCGGCGCCGGACGCTGGTCCTTGGTCGGCGACCGGGAACCGGACCCGACCCGGCGGATCGCCGCGCTGACCCGCGTCCTGCTCGACCGCCATGGTGTGCTGACCCGCGCGGCAGCGCCCTCGGAGGGCGCCGCCGGGGCTTTCCGCGGTATCTACCGGGTTCTCGCGGAACTCGAGTCGCAGGGAACCATCCGTCGCGGCTACTTCGTCGAGCATCTGGGCGGCTCGCAGTTCGCCCTCCCGGGTGCGGTCGATCAGCTGCGCACCGACGCCCAGGATCGCGAACACGGCACCACGGCGCTCCTGCTCGCGGCAACCGATCCGGCGAACCCGTACGGGGCCGCTCTCCCCTGGCCGGCCGTCACCACGCCGCAGTCGGGGCCGGCCACCGGGGACGAACCGCGCCGAGGGCACCGTGCCGGGCGCAAGGCCGGGGCCGTCGTCGTGCTGCTCAGAGGAGAGCTCGCCCTCTACCTGGAACGTGGTGCACGCACGCTGCTGACCTACGTGACCGAGGATGCACTGACCATCGCCTGCGCAAGCCTGGCCGAGGCCGCGCGGGGCGGTGCGCTCGGCAAGGTCGTCGTCCACCGGATCGATGGCCTGCCCGCACTCGCGGGGGCAGGGAGCACCGGAACCCGCGCCCAGGGACCGGTCGCGGCACTGCTCGCGGCAGGATTCCGGCCGACTCCACGCGGCTTGCGGATCTGAGATGCCCGAAGGTGACGTCCTCCGGCTCACCGCCGCTCGGCTCGATGCGGCCCTCACGGGCCAGCCGCTGACCCAGGCGGACCTGCGGTGGCCGGACCTGCCCGAGGTCGACCTGCTCGGCGCAGTCTCCACCGGGACGAGCGCCTACGGCAAGCACCTACTCACGCGGTTCGACAACGGCTGGACGCTGCACACCCACCTCCGAATGGAGGGCGAGTGGTATCTCCTGCGGACCGGCGCGGCCGCGGGCCGGTCCCGCTGGGCCGATGTCCGGGCCGTGCTGGCCACCACGTGGTGGACCGCGATCGGCCACCGACTCGGGATGCTCGACCTACTGCGCAGCCGGGATGAGTCGAGGATCATCGGGGCACTGGGGCCGGATATCCTGGCCGACGACTTCCTGGAGAACGGGCTGCCCGAGGCGATCGACCGCCTCCGCCGATGGCAGCCCCACCCGGTCGGCAGTTCGATGACGCTGACCTACCGGGCCCCCGGTGAGGCTCCGCTCTCCCGAGCACTCCTCGATCAGCACGGCGTCGCCGGTCTGGGCACAATCTGGGTCGCGGAATCGCTGTGGGCCGTCCGGCAATGGCCGTGGACGCCAGTCCGCGAGGCCGATCTGAATGCGATCCTGCGCAACGCTCGCACCCAGATGAAGCGATCCGTTACGACGGCCCGGACGACCGCGGCAGGCAAGCGCATGGGCGCACACGAAAGGCGTGCCGTCGCTGCGGCACGCCCATCGCGGTTGGTCAGTCCAGCACGCCGCCCGGTGTCCTCCCGGACCCCAGTGAGACGCTGCTAGACCGGCCGGTGTTCTACTGCCCGACCTGTCAACGACCGCGGTAGCTATCAGCCGACGGGCTGGAGGTCCGAACGTCGGCGACCATCGTCGCCTCGGCCGAAAGCGGCCATCGCGAAGTCCACGGGAATCGTATCCGGGATGCTCAAGCCCTCGGCGACCGCCACCCGGTCGCTGACCTCACGCAGCACCAGCGACATCGGAACGTCCAATGCCTCGCAGATGGAGGCGAGCAACTCGGACGAGGCTTCCTTCTGCCCACGCTCGACCTCGCTCAGGTAACCGAGCGAAACCCGCGCCGCAGAGGACACCTCTCGCAGGGTACGCCCCTGCCGTTGCCGTGCGTCTCGCAGCACATCCCCGATCTCTCTCCGGAGAACGATCATCTGGCGACCCCCTTCCGTGTCCCGCGTGACTGCCGGTTCAATGACCGGTGAACGCCCACTCGTCTTGCCTCGTGCTCCCCTCGTGGGAGTCGCTCTACCGTACCCCGCGCCTGGCCCGCTCACGCCAGCGGGGCGAGCGATGCCGGGACGATTCAGAGGTCTGTTACCGATCACGTCGTGTGCAACGCCTGGTCGCCAAAGGTTGTTCCCATCTGGGGTCGAACCGAAACGTTTCACCCAGCAACGGTGTGATTCCGGTACCCCGGATCCTGTCAGGGCTCCACCAACATCGAGCGCGCCAACTCCAGCACCGCTGTCGCCGAGGCCCATCGGATCGCGCCGCGGCCGCCCGCGAACCGGCGTTCCGACACGTGCGACGCGGTTGGCGTGACGGCTGCGACAAAGACCACTCCGGGTTCGTGTCCGTCGGCAGCGTTCGGACCAGCCACCCCGGTCGTCGCCAGCCCCACATCGGTCCGCAGCATCCGCCGCACCCCAGCGGCCATCGCGAGGGCCACTTCGCCATCCACGGCGCCACGCTCAGCCAACAGATCGCCGTCCACGCCCAACAAGGTCGCCTTGAGGTCGGTCGCATAGGCGACGATCGCGCCGCGCACCACCGCCGAAGCACCGGGCACCTCAATCAACATCGCCGCAACCAGCCCGCCGGTCAGGGACTCGGCCGTCGCGAGCGTCCAGTGGCGGGCAGCGCAACCGTCGAGCACACCGACGGCATCGGCGGTGGTGGCACTCACCGGATGTTCGCTCACGCCTCGACCTTGCGAGCCGCGGCACGTAACCGGATGGCCTGGTAGACGTACTCAATGCCCGTCACGATCGTGACCACGATGGCAGCGCTCAGAATCACCCATGCCAGCACCTCGATCCACGCGGGCAGGTGGGCTAGCGGCAGCAGGAAGAGGCCGATCGCGATGGACTGTAGGACGGTCTTGAGCTTGCCGCCGCGCGAGGCCGGCATCACCGCGTACTTGAGCACGAAGAACCGCATCACGGTGATGCCCAGTTCCCGCACCAGGATGACCACCGGTACCCACCAGGGCAGCTCACCCAGCGGCCAGGCCAACAGGATCAGCGCGGCGCCGATGAGCAGCTTGTCGGCGATCGGATCGATGAGTTTGCCGAGGTCAGTCACCAATCCATAACGCCGTGCGAGGTACCCGTCGAGCCGATCGGAAGACGCCGCGACCACGAAGAGTCCCGTGGCGATCAACCGCCAGCCGACAGAGTCGCCACCGTCCATCAGGAGGGCCCAGGCGAAGAACGGAACCAGCAGGATGCGCAGTGCCGTCACGGCATTGGCGGTATTCCACGGAGAGGGGACGACGGTGACCACGGACCCAAGCCTATGCGCACCCGGATGCGCTTCCGCGCCTCACGACGTCATCTCCAACCGTCTTCGCCCTCATCGGCACCATCGTGGTAGTCCTTCACCGCGGGTGGAAGGTGTCCATCTGCTCCTGTCGCGTAGTCACGACCAGTAGATTCGGGTCCGTCAGCTGCCGACATCGGTGACTGCCCAGGCCCTGCGCCGATGCTACCCGCGGCCTCGGTCGACGGCTCAGCGGGCGTCTCACCACGGATCAGCGCGAGGGCACTCGGCAACTCTTCGGCCGCCACCAGCACCTCGCGCGCCTTGGATCCTTCGGAGGGTCCGACAATCTCCCGGGATTCCAGCAGGTCCATCAACCTGCCCGCCTTCGCGAAACCGACCCGGAGCTTTCGCTGCAGCATGGACGTCGACCCGAACTGGGACGTGACCACGAGTTCCGCCGCCTGCAGCAACAGGTCGAGATCGTCGCCGATGTCGTCGTCGATCTGCCGTTTGGCGGAGGCCGCGGCTGTCACGTCTTCGCGGTAGGTGGGCTTGAGTTGCTTCTTGACGTGCTCGACGACCTCGTGGACTTCGCTTTCGGTGACCCAGGCACCCTGGACCCGCATCGGCTTGGCCGCGCCCATCGGCAGGAAGAGCGCGTCGCCCTGCCCGATGAGCTTCTCGGCCCCGGCCTGATCCAGGACGACCCGGGAGTCGGCCAAGGAAGAGGTCGCGAAGGCCAGCCGCGAGGGCACATTGGCCTTGATGAGCCCGGTCACGACATCGACCGACGGACGCTGCGTCGCCAGGACCAAGTGGATCCCGGCGGCCCGCGCGAGCTGGGTGATCCGCTGGATCGATGCCTCCACGTCGCGAGGGGCCACCATCATGAGGTCGGCCAGCTCGTCCACCACCACCAGGAGGTAGGGGTAGGTCGCGATCTTGCGCTCCGAACCCGGCAGGGGCTTGACCTTGCCGGCGCGAACGGCGGCGTTGAAATCGTCGATGTGTTTGTACCCGAAGGCGGCGAGGTCGTCGTAGCGGGCGTCCATCTCCCGCACGACCCACTCCAGCGCCTCGGCCGCCTTCTTCGGGCTGGTGATGATCGGGGTAATCAGGTGGGGAATGCCCTCATAGATCGTCAGCTCAACCCGTTTGGGGTCGACCAGCACGAGTCGCACCTGATCCGGGGTGGCCCGCATGAGGATCGAGGTGATCATCGCGTTGATGAACGCCGACTTACCGGCACCGGTCGCCCCCGCCACCAGGATGTGCGGCATCTTGGCCAGGTTGGCGACCACATAGCCGCCCTCGACGTCCTTACCCACACCCATCACCATCGGATGTTCGGTGCGCCGGGCGGCCGAGGACCGCAGGACATCGCCGAGGACGACCGTCTCCCGGTCGGTGTTCGGAATCTCGATGCCGATCGCGGACTTGCCCGGGATCGGGGCAAGGATGCGCACATCGGCGCTCGCCACGGCGTAGGCGATGTTGTTCGACAGGGAGGTGATCCGCTCGACCTTGACCTTGGGGCCGACCTCGACCTCATATCGGGTCACAGTCGGGCCCCGAGTGAAGCCGGTGACCTTGGCGTCCACCTCGAACTGGTCGAAGGTCACCGTGAGCGCTTCGACCACCCGATCGTTGGCGGCGGAACGCACCTTGTGCGGAGCGCCCTTGACCAGCTTGTCCTCTTCGGGAAGCAGGTAGACGGTGTCGCCCTCGAGCATCGGCTGGACACCTCGCGGGACCGGTGAGGTCTCGGGCGGCAGCACCTCCGTGACCGGTTCGGCCGGTACCACCATCGAGGGCGCGGGTGCACTCGATGCCGCAACTGGTGGGACCTCGGTCGCGTCTTCGCCACCCCGCTCGCGCCCCGAGGCACGTTCTGACCGCGCCTTGGCGGTGCGCTGCTCACGCTCCAGCTCCGCCGCCGACAGGAATGCCTCGTCGCCCGCGTAACCGGCCAGCCGCTTATCGTCCTCGGCGTGATCGGAGATGGTGCGCCGAGGCGCCCGGATGGACCGTGCATGCTTGCGCCGACTGGAGCGCTTGCCGCCGTCGGAACCGTCATGGCGCGAGACCCCGTCGGCCAACGGCAGCCCGTCCCCGTCTTCCGACTGCGCATCAGGCCGGACATTGCCGGTGAGTCGGTCGTAACCCGCCTGCAACCTGCTCGGAATGGCGTGCACCGGGGTGGCGGTCACCACCAGGATGCCGAAGAAACCCAAGAGCAGGAAGATCGGCACCGCCAACCACTCGGTGATGCCGGCGACCAGCGGCGTCCCGGATGCGTAGCCGATGATCCCGCCCGCATCCTGGACCGCGGCGAAACCCTCACGGGACGGCGAGGGCAGGTCTTCCGCGATGTGGATGAGTGCGCAAGTGGCGACGGTGATCATCGACAGGCCGATGACGATCCGGCCATTGGCCTGCGGACGATCCGGGCGACGCATGATTCGAAGGGCGATCCACAGCAACAACGCTGGGAAGGCGACAGCCGCGACACCGAACACCCCGGCCACCGCCGCATGCACGGCAGTGCCGAAGGGACCGCCGGCGCCGGCCCACTCCCGAGCTGCGACGACAGCGGCCAGTGCCAACAGGAGGAAGGCGACGCCATCGCGCCGATGTGCGGGGTCCAGGTCTTTTGCTCCATTTCCGATCGCGCGGACGAGTCCGCCCAAAGCATGGGCGATCCCTAGCCAGACGGCGCGCAGCGCCCGGATCGGCCAAGATGGACCCGTGCGCCGGGGAGCGGGCTTCCGTGCCGGGGTCGCTCGCTTCGCCGTGGAGGTCTTGGTCGCGCCGGAGCGCGCCGATCCGCGGGCCGCAGGGGCTCCGCTGCGCGCCCGAGGCGCGGGATTGCGGTTGCCTGAGGCCCGGGGTTCCTTGGACGGGGTTCGGGTCGCCATAACCTCACCAACGTACCCGTCGGCCACGACACGTACCCGAAGGCACGGCGACAACGGAAGATTTCGGCAAGAGTGTCCCCCGGACCGCACGAACTCCGATGAAAGGCAAGCGACGTGGAAGCAGCCGTGCCCGGCGGGTCGAGGCTCGTCGAGGTCGCGCCCCGGATCTGGGTGGCCACCAGCCCCATCTGGCTGACGAACTCGACCGTGATCGTCGCCGACGATGGTCGCGCCCTCGTCGTCGACCCCGGGGTCACCGTGGCGGAGGTCGACTCACTGGCGAGCGAGATCACCGCCCGGGGATGGCGAGTGACCACCGGGTTCAGCACTCATCCCCACTGGGATCACGCGCTCTGGTCACGATCACTGGGCTCGGTCCCGCGCTGGGCGACGGCCTCTGGAGTGACCGAACTACGGCACAAGGTCGGCCACGCACAGGCGGAGGCAGATAAGTACGCTCCCGGGCATGACTTTGCCGCGTTGGTCGACCTTGCGCCGCTGCCGGCCAACTCAACTTCGATCCCCTGGGCGGGCTCACCCGCCTATGTGATCGAACACCGCGGTCACGCTCCCGGACATGCGGCGCTCATCGTCGACGATGTCCTGCTCGCTGGTGACATGCTCTCCGATATCGAGGTGCCACTCGTCGATACGGATGCCGAAGACCCGCTGGAGGACTACGGACAAGCCCTCGACCTGATCGAACGGGCGGTCGCCGCCCACTCAGTCCGGGTACTGGTGCCCGGCCACGGACGGCCCCTGACGGGAACTCAGGCGATTGCGGCCCGGTTCGTCCAGGACCGCGAGTACCTCGACTCCCTCGACTGCCTGGTGGCAGCGCCCCGGTGGACGCCGCCACCGGCGACTGTCGATCCCCGCGCGGTCGACCATGTGGCCGATTGGCACACGGAGCAGCTCGGGGCACTGCGCGCTCGTCGTTGACGACCGTCAGCCCAGCAACGAGGACACCAGCCCACCGCCCGATGAGCCTGAGCCAGACGCGTCCATCGGGTAGCCCTCTGAGGGCTGAACCACCACGAAGCCCGGGCCGTGGAAGGCGTACTGGAAGGCTTCACCGCTGCCCCCGCGCAGCATCGAACGGACATTCATGCTGTTCACCAGGCTTGGGGTCAGGTTGGCCGACCAGCAGACAGCGGCATTGGGGTCGACGAAGGTGGGTTGCTGAGAACAGTCCAGGATCATGGGCTGACCGTCCGAAGACAAGGCCGCGACACCATGGCCTTGAACGACCGTGTTGAACAGCCCGGAACTGACCGCCGAGGTCCCTTTAGTGCGGACGATGTCCCAGCTCAACGACGAATCGAAAGCCAGCAGGGAGTAGGAACCAATCGAAATCGCGTCGCCCTCCAGCTGAATGAGGAAAACGTTGGAGGCCGCACGGGCAAAGAAAACCTCACCCTGGCCGGAGACCCGCATCAGGGGCTGGTCCTCACTTGTCACCACCCGCTTGACGAGCTTCTTCATGCCGCCCGCGCCTTCGTGGTGGAACTGGACCTGGCCCTGGTAAGCGACCATGGCACCCTTGGCGGCAATGACGTCCGGCCCGAGGGTGACTTTGAGCATCTTCGTACTCTGGAGCGCCATCCTCTCGGCGGTTTCGATCTCGGCGTTCTCCTGGCTGAAAAGGTTACTTCGCATCCGCCAATTATCACGGTGACGAAACGGTGCCCTGAGCCAGATTCACTGTGATTTTCGGAACGCCCCGGCCTTTAGGACGCATGACCGGCGGCTTACGCCTCTACGACCACCGGGACGATCATCGGACGCCGCCGCAAGCGGTTGGACACCCACCGGCCCACCACCCGGCGCATGACCTGCTGGAGTTGGTGGGTGTCGGTCGCCCCGGCCGCTACGGCTTCCTCCAAGGCCGCCACCACATCAGGTCGCACACCCTCGAATACCGAATCGTCCTCAGCAAACCCGCGAGCCAGGATCTGCGGCCCTGCCAGAACCTTGCCGGTGGCGGAGTCGACGACGGCGAAGACCGAGATGAAGCCCTCTTCGCCCAGGATGCGCCGATCCTTCAGCTCGACATCGGTGATCTCCCCGACGCTCGACCCATCGACGTAGACATAGCCGCAAGGCACCGCGCCGACCACTGAGGCTCGACCATCGACCAAGTCCACGACCACGCCGTCCTCCGCGAGCACCACCCGGTCGGCCGGAACCCCCGTTCGCACTGCCAGCGCCCCGTTCGCAACCAAATGCCGCACCTCACCGTGTACAGGCATGACGTTCTTCGGCTTGAGCACGTTGTAGCAGTAGAGCAGTTCCCCGGCACTGGCGTGTCCAGAAACGTGGACCTTGGCGTTCCCGCCGTGCACCACCCGCGCACCACGTCTGGTCAACCCGTTGATGATCCGAAAGACCGCGTTCTCGTTTCCGGGGATCAACGACGAAGCGAGAATCACGGTGTCGCCCTGACCCACCGAAACCTGGTGGTCACCGTTGGCCATGCGCGAGAGGGCTGCCATCGGCTCCCCTTGGGAGCCCGTGCACATCAGCACCAACTCGTCATCGCGCAGAGAGCCAACCTTCTTCAGTTCGATCAGCACACCTTCTGGAACGGTGAGGTAACCAAGCTCGGCCGCGATGGACATATTGCGCACCATGGACCGGCCCACCAGCGCCACCCGGCGACCGTGGTGGTGGGCGGCGTCGAGCACCTGCTGGACGCGGTGCACGTGGGAGGAGAACGACGCCACGATGATCCGCTTCTCAGATGCGGCGAAGACTCCGTCGAGGACCGGCCCGATTTCGACCTCGGGGGTGACGAAGCCGGGTACCTCGGCGTTGGTGGAGTCGACCATGAACAGGTCGACTCCCCTCTCCCCCAACCGCGCGAAGGCCCGCAGGTCGGTGATCCGCCCGTCGAGCGGGAGCTGGTCCATCTTGAAGTCGCCGGTGTGCAACACGGTGCCCGCACCCGTCGTCACCGCGACCGCGAGCGCATCCGGGATGGAGTGGTTCACCGCCACGAACTCACAACCGAAGACGCCGAACTGCTCCACTTGTCCTTCGGCGACGGCCAGCGTCACCGGAGCGATCCGGTGCTCCTTGAGCTTCGCCTCGACGAAGGCCAGGGTGAGTTGCGAACCGACCAGGGGGATATCGTCCCGCAGCCGCAGGAGGTAGGGCACGGCCCCGATGTGATCCTCGTGGCCATGGGTAAGGATGATGGCCTCGACGTCGTCCATCCGGTTCCGGATGTAGTCGAAGTCCGGGAGGATCAGGTCCACACCGGGTTGGTGGTCCTCCGGGAAGAGCACCCCGCAGTCGATGATGAGCAACCGGCCGTCGTACTCCAGAACAGCCATGTTACGGCCGACCTCTCCCAGGCCGCCCAAGGCGACGACCCGCAGCCCCCCGGAGGGGAGCGCTGGGGGCAGGGACAGTTCGGGGTGAGGGTGACTCAACGGGGCCTCCAGGCCTGGGAAGGTTCAGCGAGTGACGCTGGCGGTGGGCGTGGCGCCCGGGAGTAGTTCGGCGGCAACGAGGGCCGCACGGACTACCGCGACATCTTCCTCGCTGGCAGCGACGTTCGGCAACCGCACCAGCCGGTTGTCTGTGAGCCCGAGCACCTCGCAGGCGGCTTTCGCCATCACTGCCTGGAAGCCGTTGCCGTTGAGCGCGTCGATCACCGGGGTGATGCTCCGGAAGACAGCCAGGGCGCCCACGGTGTCACCCCCGTCGAAGAGCCGGATGATCTCGGCGAACTGACTGGCCACGGCATGACCGGAAACGGAGACGATGCCCACGCCGCCGTGGGACAGGAACGGCAGCAACAGGCCGTCATCACCGCTGTACCAGGCAAGCCCGGTCGAGGCGGCGAGCTTCCCGCCGCCGTAGACGTCGCCGGTCGCGTCCTTGATCGCCACGATCCGGTCATGCTCCGCGACCCGCGCATACGTGGCCGGCGCGATCCGCACGCCGCTGCGACCAGGAATGTCGTAGAGCATCGAGGGTAGATCGGTCGCATCCGCGACCGCGGCAAAATGGGCATAGAGGCCGTCCTGGCTGGGCCGTGAGTAGTAGGGCGAGACGATCAACAGGCCGTCCGCTCCTGCCTCTGCGGCCTGCTCCGCCATCCGAACCGCATGGTCCGTGTCATTCGAACACGCACCCGCGACGATGGCGGCTCGGTCGCCGACCGCGGCGACGACGGCGGAGACCAGATCCGCCTTCTCCTGTGCGTGCGTCGTCGGAGACTCACCGGTGGTGCCGCTGAGGACCAGGCCGTCATTGCCGTTGTCCACCAGCTTGACGGCGAGCTGGGCGGCGGCCTCCAGGTCAACGGCGCCGGACGACGTCATCGGCGTGACCATCGCGGTCAACACGGCACCGAACGGGCGCTCAGAAGTGGTGGGAAGGACCATGTGCACAAACTACCGCGCCGCGGCTGCGAAGAGCGGAACGGTCCACGGAACGGCAAACCCGTCGCGAAGGCCGGTGGGCCTTTCGCCATCGGACGGCCTGGGAGCGCCAGAACAGTGGTTGATACCCTGGCGGCTCCACCCACCCCGACCCGGAGGATGCCTCGTGCCCACGACCGCTTCGTCTGCCCCCTCGTCGGCCAAGCAGCCCGCGGACCCGCCCACCGGCCACGCACTCGGCTACATCATCTTCGCGTCGCGGTGGTTGCAGGTACCGCTCTACCTGGGTTTGATTGTCGCGCAGGCGTTCTACGTGTGGCAGTTCCTCAAGGAACTGTGGCACATCGCCCATGGGGCCATCGTGGGCAGCGAGGACGGCCACGCCTTCGACGAAGCAGACATGATGCTCGGGGTGCTCGGGCTCGTCGACGTCGTGATGATCTCGAACCTGCTGATCATGGTGATCGTGGGCGGCTACGAAACCTTCGTCTCGCGCATCCGGCTCGACGACCACCCGGATCAGCCCGAGTGGCTCAGTCACGTCAACGCCAATGTGCTCAAGACCAAGCTGGCGATGTCGATCATCGGGATCTCTTCCATCCACCTGCTGCGCACCTTCATCGAGAGCTCCAGCGGGAAGATCACAGCCGACGTCATGATGTGGCAGGTCATCATTCACCTGGCCTTCGTCGTATCGGCGCTGGCGCTCGCGCTGATCGACCGGATGTCCCTGACCGCACATGAGCGCGCGGCCAATGCCGCCGAGGCCGATTGACGAGCAACACGACCGGAGCCCAGGAAGCTGGTTCTGCCACGAACCTCCCGGAGTCCACGAGCGCCCCGCGACCGGTGGTGCGCGCGGCCATCCGGCAGGCTCTCTCGGTCTCATTGGCCACCGGCCTGTACGGCATCTCCTTCGGAGCGCTCGCAGTCACCGCCGGCCTCTCCCTCGCGCAGACACAGGTGTTGAGCCTGCTGATGTTTTCAGGAGGCTCCCAGTTCGCACTGATCGGCGTCACCGGGGCCGGCGGCTCGATCGGGTCAGCAGTGGCCACGGCCGGGCTGCTCGGCGCACGCAACGCGCTCTACGGAGCGCAACTCGGGCCACTCCTCGCCGTGCGCAGCTGGCGCCGGGTACTCGTCGCGCACCTGACCATCGACGAGTCGACCGCCGTGGCCACCGCCCAGCCCACTCCCACGGTGAGCCGGGTCGGGTTCTGGTGGACCGGGGGTGGGGTCTTCATCTGCTGGAACCTGCTGACGGCGCTCGGCGCCTTGGCCGGTGACGCCCTCGGCGATCCACGGGCATGGGGACTCGACGCCGCCGCGGGGGCCGCCTTCCTCGCCCTGCTCTGGCCACGCCTCGCAAGCAGATCGATGCAGATCGCCGCCGGGGCGGCCGTCGTCGTGGCCGCCCTGGCGACGCCGATCACACCACCGGGGGTGCCCGTGCTGGCTGCTGCGGCAGTGGCCGTCCTGATCGGCCAGTTCACAGGCCCGGCCTCGCGGGAAGAATGTCGGCCCGTCACCACCCCGGCACCAATCCCACCTCCGGGGGCCTGATGTCGCCCACCACCTTGTGGATCACCGTCGTCCTGGCTTCACTCGCGTGTTTCGTCCTCAAGCTCACGGGCCACCTCATCCCCGAACGCTGGCTCGCCGATCCGCGCATCTCGCGGACCGCGACGCTGGTCACGGCCGCCCTGCTCGCCGCACTCGTCACCGTCCAGACCCTCGCCTCCGGCCAGTCGATCGTGGTCGATGCACGGTTGCCGGCTCTGGCAGTGGCCGCCCTCGCACTCGCCGCCCGTGCGCCCTTCATCGTGGTGGTGATCCTCGCAGCCGCCACCGCCGCCGGGTTACGCGCACTCGGCTGGGGATGAGTCGGCGCTAAATGCGACAGCGGGTAGGGTCGCCAGGTGGCACTTTTCCATGAATCAGCCGACGTGTCCGTCCGGCCCGCGGTGGCGGGCGACGACGTGGCGATCACCCGCGTGCAAATCAGCGCGTGGCGGTCAGCCCATAGCGAGTCCCTCGGCGATCAGGTGATCGACGCACTCGATACGGACCGCATGCGCGAACAGTGGGCACAGGCCATCGTTGCTCCACCCGGTCCTGCTTTCGCCGTCTTCGTGGCTTGCGCCCGTGCCGAGGTCGTGGGCTTCGCGGCCGTCGCCCCCGGCCAACTGATAGCCCTGGAGGTGGACCCGGTCCACCAACGTTCTGGTCACGGATCACGACTGCTCACGGCCACCGTAGATCACCTGCGCGCCGACGGAGCCGAGGAGATCGTGACCTGGGTACTGGCCGACGACGACGCCCGGGCAGCCTTCCTCAGCGGTGCCGGGTTGGGTCCCGACGGCCGCCAGCGAACACTAGCCACCGGTGTTCGCGAGGTGACCGAAGAGCGCTGGTCGGCGCAGATCTAAGTTGGTCGCGGCCAACGCCGAATACTGCCGGAACACCCGTTCGGATCTGTATTTCCCTCCGGCAGAACGGCATCCCGGACCTGTCTCACTTCGCGCGGTACAGTCCGGCGGCCCGGCGCAGCGACTCGCGCCGCCGCCGTGAGTCACCCGCGGCATCGTAGGCGAAGGCCAGTCGGTACCACGCACCCCAATCGTCGGGCTGCTCCTCCACGGCGGTCCGGTACTGCGCGAAATCGGCGTCAGCCGCGGCCCGGTCGATACGACCTCCAGGCGACCGAGGCAGGTCGTCGACCGGCAGCTCACCCCGCTGCGCCAGTTCATCGGCCATCCGCTGCGCCGCGATCGCCAACGAATACTCCCGCCAAAGTGCCCACAACACGATCAGCGGCAGGACGAGTACGCCGATCCCGAGGCCGATCCCCACAGGTTCGCCGGTCTGGATGAGCCGCAGACCGCGATCCACCAGGACGATCCCGTACAGCGCCAGGAGTACGGTAACCAGCAGGGCACCTACGAGACCCTTACGCATGGCAGGCTCGTGTTCTCCGGCCGCTCATGACAGATCCAGGAGGGAGTCCAAGCCCACGGTCAGTCCTGGGCGATCGACCACCGAACGGATCGCCAGCAGCACGCCCGGCATGAACGAGACCCGATCGAACGAATCCTGCCGGATGCTGAGCTGCTCCCCGGGGTTGCCGAAAAGGATCTCCTCGTGCGCCACCAGTCCTCGCAGGCGAACGGCGTGTACCCGGACCCCCGCAATATCTGCGCCGCGCGCATCGAAACCGCTTTCTGTTGCATCCGGCATCTCGCTCAAGCCCGCCTCGGCTCGTGCGGCAGCGATCGCGGCCGCCGTGTGCCGCGCTGTGCCGCTGGGCGCATCAAGCTTGTCCGGGTGGTGCAGCTCGATGATCTCGGCCGACTCGAAGAACTTGGCGGCCTTGGCCGCGAACATCATCGCGAGGACCGTCGAGAGCCCGAAGTTCGGCGCGATCACCACGCCCAGAGGGATTCCCTCCCCCGCCTTGCGGGCCAAGTGTTCCACCACTCGCCCGCGACTATCGTCGGTCCAGCCGGTGGTCCCGACAACCACGTGAACACCGGCATCGATCGCGACATGTACATTCGCCTCGGTGACGGCGGGCACAGTGAAGTCGACCATCACATCGGGTCGCGCGGACTCGAGGGCCGAGCCGACTTCCGTGCCGGCATCGATCCGGGCCACCAGGTCGAGGTCGGCGGCACCGTCGACCGCCTCGCAAACGGTTGTCCCCATGCGACCAGCGGCCCCGAGGACGGCGACCCGCAGGCGTCGGCTGCCAAAATCAGGATTCACGCCGTCAGCCTAGCGGCTCGGACACCACCGTCATCCCAGCTGACTGCTCCCCGAACGGACCCACCCGCACCACGGAGCGGGGCCGAGCGGCGAGGTCCTGAGCGAGGGCATGAACGTCATCGAGGGTGACCGCGCGGATCGCCGCGAGCGACTCCTCCAGGCTATAGAGCTCCCCGTAAACCAACTCAGCGCGACCCAGTCGGCTCATCCGGGAGCCGGAGTCCTCCAGGCCCAGCACCAGTCCGCCGCTGAGTTGCCCGATCGCCCGAGTCAGCTCCTGTGAGGTGATGCCGTCGGCGGCCAGCCGGTCGAGTTCGGCGGTGAGCAGTTCGGTGACCTGTTCGGCCTTGGCCGGCGCGCAGCCCGCGTACAACCCGAAGGTCCCGGTACCGCCGTGACCCGACGCGAAGGAGTACGTGGAGTAGGCCAGGCCACGGCGTTCGCGAATCTCCTGAAACAGCCGTGAGCTCATCGAGCCCCCCAGGACGGCGTTCAACACCGAGAGGGTGAACCGACGGCTGTCGGTGGCTGCGAGCCCCGTGCCACCAATGATGACGTTCGCCTGCTCGACGGTGCGGTGCAGGGTGAGCTCGGTCGATCCGCCCAGCACACCAACGCCACCGTCTACCTCATCGGAGCGCCGAGGGCGCGGTGCAGCGGCATGGTCGAGTTCCCAACCGCCCTTGGTCAGCGCCTCATTGACCGCACCGACCAAGGCGTCGTGGTCGACGCCACCGGCGGCGGTGATGACCAGCGTCTCAGGGCGGTAATGCCACTGGTAGTGCTCCCAGACCGCATCGCGGGGAACGGCCCGGATCGTGTCGGGGGTACCGCCGATCGGGCGCCCGAGCGGATGGGGAGCGAGCACGGCCGTCGCGAACTGTTCGTGGGCGACATCGGAGGGGTCGTCGTCGTTCATCGCGAGTTCTTCGAGGATCACCCCGCGTTCGGTCTCCAGTTCCGCCCGGTCGAGGACCGCAGACGTCACCATGTCACCGATGACGTCGACCGCCATCGGCACGTCAGAGTCCAAGACCCGCGCGTAGTAGCAGGTGTGCTCCTTGCCGGTGGCCGCATTGGCTTCACCGCCTACCGCATCGAACGCCTCCGCGATGTCCATCGCCGAGCGCCGCGAGGTCCCCTTAAAAAGCAGGTGCTCGAGGAAATGGGTCGAGCCGAAGTGACCGTCAGTTTCGTCTCGCGACCCCACCCCGACCCAGGCACCCACGGTCGCGGACCGCAACCCAGGCATCGATTCCGTGAGGATGCGGACCCCGCCGGGCAGGATGGTGCGACGAATCGTCGCACCATCCTGCCCCGCGTGCAGTCCCCCACCGGCCTCCGCGGCCGGGACGAGCGGAAGCTCCCAGGGCACCTCAGGCGTCCGCAGCGGCCCCGGCAGGGGCCGCTGACCCGTCAGGCTCGACGATGGCGTTAAGCGAAAGCTTGCCACGCTGGTCGACCTCACCGATCTCGACCTGCACCTTCTGGCCCACCGACAGCACATCCTCGACGTTCTCGACGCGCTTGCCGCCCACGAGTTTGCGGATCTGGCTGACGTGCAGCAGACCGTCGCGGCCCGGAGTGAGGGAGACGAAGGCGCCGAAGGCCGTGATCTTGACCACGGTGCCGACGAACCGCTCGCCGATCTCTGGAACGTGCGGGTTGGCGATCGCGTTGATCGCCGCGCGGGCCGCCTCTGCGGAGGGACCGTCCGTGGCACCGATGTAGACCGTGCCATCGTCCTCGATCGAGATGTCCGCACCCGTCTCGTCTTGGATCTGATTGATCATCTTGCCCTTCGGGCCGATAACCTCGCCGATCTTGTCGACCGGCACCTTGACGGCGATGACGCGCGGGGCGTGCGGGCTCATCTCGTCCGGCACGTCGATGGCCTCAGCGATGACGTCGAGGATAGTGAGCCGGGCATCGCGAGCCTGGGTGAGCGCCCCGGCCAACACGGAGGCCGGGATGCCGTCGAGCTTCGTGTCGAGCTGGATGGCGGTGACGAAGTCACGCGTACCGGCGACCTTGAAGTCCATGTCACCGAAGGCGTCTTCGGCGCCGAGGATGTCCGTCAGAGCCGCATAGCGGACGTCACCATCCACCGTGTCGGAGATCAGACCCATCGCGATACCGGCGACAGCCGCGCGTAGCGGGACACCCGCGTTGAGCATCGACAGCGTCGAAGCGCAAACCGACCCCATAGAAGTCGACCCGTTCGAGCCTAGCGCCTCCGAGACCTGGCGGATCGCGTAGGGGAACTCCTCGCGGCTCGGCAGCACCGGTACCAGAGCACGCTCGGCGAGTGCCCCGTGGCCGATCTCGCGACGCTTGGGGCTGCCGACCCGGCCGGTCTCACCGGTCGAATAGGGCGGGAAGTTGTAGTTGTGCATGTACCGCTTGCGCGTCTCCGGGCCAAGCGAATCGATCTGCTGTTCCATCCGCAGCATGTTGAGGGTAGTGACACCCATGATCTGGGTCTCGCCGCGCTCGAAGATCGCCGAACCGTGTACCCGCGGGAGCACCTCGACCTCAGCGGATAGCGTCCGGATGTCACGCAGCCCGCGACCGTCGATCCGCACGCCGTCAGTCAGCACCCGCTTGCGGATGAGCTTCTTCTGCACCGCACGGTAGGCGGCGGACAGTTCCTTCTCGCGACCTTCGAAATCGGCACCGAGCTGGGCGACCATGGCGGCCTTCAGCTCATCCAGGCGCCCCTCGCGCTCCTGCTTGTCGGCGATCGTCAGGGCCTTCCCGAGGTCGGCCGTGACGGCGGCCTCGACCGCCGCGTATGCGTCGTCGGCGTAGTCCGGGAAGACGGGGAACTCCTGCACCGGCTTCGCAGCCTTGGCCGCGAGTTCCTGCTGCGCCTCGCAGAGCGCCCGAATGAACGGCTTGGCTGCCTCGATACCTTGGGCCACCACGTCCTCGGTAGGCGCCTGGGCGCCCCGCTTGATGAGGTTCCAGGAGCTGTCCGTGGCCTCGGCCTCGATCATGGCGATGGCCACGTCGGTCGAACCGTCGGCTTCGGTGACGACGCGTCCGGCCACGACCATGTCGAAGACCGCACGCTCCTTGTCCGAGTACTTCGGGAACGCGACCCACTGGCCGTCGACCAACGCGATCCGGACCGCACCGACCGGGCCGGAGAACGGCAGCCCGGACAGCTGGGTCGACATGGAGGCGGCGTTGATCGCCAGCGTGTCGTAGGCGTCGTCCGGGTGGATCGCCAGCACCGTGACGACGACTTGCACCTCGTTGCGCAGGCCCTTGACGAAGAGCGGACGCAGCGGGCGGTCGATCAGGCGGCAGGCGAGGATCGCCTCGGTCGATGGGCGGCCTTCACGACGGAAGAACGAACCGGGGATGCGGCCGGCCGCATACATCCGCTCCTCGACGTCCACGGTCAACGGGAAGAAGTCGAACTGGTCCTTCGGGTGTTTGCCGGCCGTCGTGGCCGACAGCAGCATCGTCTCGCCATCGAGGTAGGCGGCGGCGGAACCGGCAGCCTGCCGAGCGAGCCGCCCGGTCTCGAAGCGGACGGTTCGGGTACCGAAGCGACCGTTGTCGATGGTGGCTTCGGCGAATTGGATCTCGGGACCCTCCATGGGAACCCTCCTTCGTCTTGGTGCGCCGCCGCGGTTACCTGGTCGAGGCAACCGGACAGGAGCCGCCCACGCTTGCGCGGCGAACCCTGGTCGCGCTCGAAGCTCGGCGGTCTTCGATCGAGGTCCACGGACATCGCCTGGCGAATCCGTGAGCCACTACCGAGGACCGAACGAGAGGCCAGCGACGCGGTATGGGTGTGATGGGTATATCTCACCAGACGAGCCCGGCCCCTGGTGGGACCGGGCTGGTCGGTGTGTTGTCAGCGGCGCAGGCCGAGGCGCTCGATCAGGCTCCGGTAGCGGTTGATGTCAACCTTCTGCAGGTAGCCCAACAGGCGACGGCGCTGGCCGACGAGCAGCAGCAGACCACGACGGCTGTGGTGGTCGTGCTTGTGCTCCTTCAGATGTTCGGTGAGGCCCTTGATGCGCTCAGTCAACAGCGCGATCTGCACCTCGGGCGAACCGGTGTCACCCTCGCTGGTCGCGTACTCGGACATGATTCGCTGCTTGGTGGCAGTGTCGAGGGGCACGGCTCTCCTTCGTGATGAGTTGCGCGGCGCACCAAGGCTGATCCCTGGGCTCATATCTACTACGTGCGGCATCACGCCAGCTCGTAAGCATCCGCGGCCGTTCTGACGGCGACTCAACTCTACCAGTACAGCCACAGATCGCCCGCGTTGCCCGGTGGACCACAAGGACTGGCCCCCCGCACGGCATGTTGGCTTCCCACCAATTCCAACCGTAGTCTTTAACTATGGCGCAAAGAATGGTATCTGCTATTATTACCGGCTTTGTACTTGTTATTGCTTTTATCGTTCCACCCGCGAGCGCCACGACCGTCGCCACCTTCACCGATTTGCAGGCGGCATTCGCCGATCCCGCCTCCGCCGGCGGAACGGCGACCCTCACTGGCGACCTCTCCGGCGACACCCTCACCCTGGCGGCGGGCACCACGCTGACCCTCGACCTCAGTCATGCGACGCTCACCACGACCGGACGCATCACGCTCGGTGCGGGTTCGACGTTGCGGATCACCGCTCCTGGACCCGCCGGAGACGGCATGCTGGTCAGCGTCGGTATCACAACCGCAGGGGCCACCTTGACCATCGACGGCTCCGCCGTCGTGCGTGTGACCAGTGCCGAACTCAGCCACGCTGCCATCGGTGGCGGCCCCGGACAGTCGGGCGGCACCATCACGATCGGCGGGAACGCGAACGTCACGGCCACTTCTCCTGTGGGTACCTACTCGAACGGCGCCGGTATCGGCGGGGGGACGAACGGCGCCGGTGGCACCATCCACATCACCGACTCAGCCATCGTCGCCGCAACGGGCGGAACCCTGGGGGCAGGGATTGGCGGCGGCGGGAACAGCCGGAACCCCGGACTCGGCGCAGGCGGAACCCTGACCATCGACGGTGCTGCGCAGGTCACCGCAACCAGCGGGGAAGCCGGCGCAGGGATCGGTGGCGGCGACGGCGCGGGCGCGGGCAGCATCGCGATCGGTGGTACCGCAAACGTACGCGCCTCGAGCGTGACCTGGGGCGCCGGGATCGGCGCGGGCGGTCAGGGCGGCGGCGGTGGCAGCCTGACCGTCACCGGAAATCCGACCATCCACGCGCAAGCCAGCTTCGGCCATGCTCTCGGGTCGGGAGACCACGGCACCAGCATCGCCGTTCACCTCCTGGGCGGGACCACCACGGTGGCCGGCCCCAACGCCTTCGGCGGTACCGACTTCGGCAGCCTGGAGATCCAGTCCCCTGGCCGGATGATCGTGGCCTCCGACAGCACCCTCACGGTCCCGAATGGCACGACCATCCCAGGCAACGGGTTCCTGAGCGGCGACGGAACCGTCGTCAACCAAGGGGCCATCCTGCTGCCGACAGCCAACATCTCCTGGGAACCCGTCGCGCTGGCCGTGGCGCCGAAGAACTACCTGGTGTCCTTCGACGCCAGCCCTGGTGCGCCCACTGTGCCCGCCGTCAGGGTCTTCGCCTCCACCTTCACCGCCGGAGACCGGCTCTTCCCGCCCGACCCCACCCGAACCGGCTACACCTTCCGCGGCTGGAACACGGCCCAGAACGGCAGCGGAACGACTGTGACCGCGACCTCCACACTGACCGCGAGCATCACCGCCTACGCACTCTGGCAAGGCGCGTCGCAAACCACCGTCAGCGCGCCCACCGGGGTCCTGGTCGCGGGCCGCACCATCGATGTGCCGGTCACGGTCACCTCCGCCCAAGGCGACGGCGCGGCGGTCGTCGGGCAAGTGCAGCTCCATGTCGACGGCGTCGCGGTCGGCGGCCCGGTGGCCTACAGTGGCTCGCCGATGACCGTGCCCTACCCGAACCCGACAGCAGGCACCCACACCATCCGGGTGGACTACTCCCCCAGCGTGCCCACCAACACCCGTTTCACCGCCTCCAGCGGCTCGACGTCACTGACCGTGATCAGCCAGGCAGCCGCCACCACCGGCATCGTCGTCGCCACCACCCCCGGCACTCCGGTCACGGGCGACAGCAAGACGTTCACCGCCACCTCGGTCGACGCCGACGGGGTACCGATCGCGGATGTCACCACCAGCACGACCTTCACCTCCAGCGTCTTGGTCGACGTCGTGGCCGGGGCGAACATATCGTTCCCGACGGACGGCACCCGGACGATCACCGGGACCTTCGGCGCGTTGACCGGCACGCTCGGCGTCACCGTGGCACCGGTTCCGACCACCACGACGGTCGCGCTCCCCACCGGAGTCCTCGCGGCCGGTCGACAGATCGACATCCCCGTGACCGTCGCCGCTTCCACCGCGACCGGGAGCCCACCGCCGCCGGTCGGCACGCTGCGGCTCTACGTGGACGATGCCGCCGTGGGGCCGGCGGTCAACTACCTCGGCGCGGTCACCACCGTGCCCTACGCCAACCCGACCGCGGGAAGTCACACCATCCGGGTCGACTACAGCCCTCTTCCCGGCTACTGGGTTGCCTCCTACGACAGCCGATCCCTGACCGTGCTCAGCGTCGCCGATGCCGCCACCAGCATCGAAGTAACCACCACCGCAAGCGGACCAGTGGTCGGTGACACCGTGGAGCTGAGCGCCGAAGCCTTCGATGCGGACGGTCAGTCCCTAGGCGACGTGACGGCTGACACCTCCTTCACCTCCACGGTGAGCGCCGATCTCGTCACCGGTGCGGACGTCGTGATCCGGACCGCAGGCTCCCGGACGCTCACCGGCACGTTTGCCAGCCTGACCGATTCGGTCTCCGTTTCGGCCGTTCCGACCCCGACCACCACAATCGCGGCCTTTACCGGGATCGCGGTGGTCGGCCGACCCGTGGATCTGCAGGTCGCGGTACGAGCCGCCAAGACCGGCGCCCCGGCCCCGCAGGGCACCGTCCAGGCATTCTTCGGCGCCACCGCGGTGAGTGAACCCGTTCCGCTGGCTGCCGCCGGCACAGCCGTTCTGCCGGTCACCTTGGCGACTCCTGGGACGACCAGCCTGGAGATCCGGTACACCCCGGGAGCCGAGTGGCTGACCTCCGCGAGTAGTTTCGAGGCGAATGTCCTGACGGTGACAGCGGCAGTGGCCCGGCTCGAGATCACGCCGAGCCAAACGCGCGCACGGGTCGGTGACACCATCACCCTCACGGCCCAGGGCTGGGACTCCCAGGGCGGGTCGCTCGGGGATGTCACCGCACTCACCAATTTCCGCAGCCAGACCTCCGGTGACATCGTCGAGGGCAACCGTGTGACGTTCACCCATGCCAGCGTGCACCGGCTCGTCGGCACCCTCGGCTCGGCCAACGACGAGACGACGGTCACGGTGGTCGCCAATGCTGATGGCGACGGGAGCACCGGTGACGGCACAGGCGAGGGGTCTGTAGACGCGCCGCTCGCCACCACCGGCGTGGAGGGCGTGGCGGCCCTCATCACCCTCATGACGGCGACTCTGCTCGGCGGAGCTGTGCTGCTCGGTGTCGCCCGCCGCCGCCGAGGGTAACCCGCCGTTCGCCGGTGTTGCCGTGGTCGTCGCCGACGGCGGTGTGGCGCGGCGGGTGGCTGAAGGCGGGGGCGATCCAGCCGCGCCGGGGTACAGCTGCCCGTGGCGGGTAGGCGCTACGCCCGCAGGATCCCGCGCGCCCGGTCGACGTCGGCGTGCATCTGGGTGACGAGTGCGTCGATGCCGTCGAAGCGGATGGTCGGCCGCAGATGCTCGACGAATTCCATGACCACCTGCTCGTCATACAGATCGAGATCCGTACGGTCGAGGACGTAGGCCTCCACCCGTCGCTCAGCACCGTTGAAGGTGGGGTTCGTGCCTACGGAGATCGCCGCAGGGAGACGCACATCCGGGTCGTCGGGCGAGGCGGCAGCAAGTTCGGGACGGACCAGCCAGCCGGCGTAGACGCCATCGGCCGGAATCATGCCGGCGACGTCGCCCAGATTCGCCGTCGGAAACCCCAACGTCCTGCCCCGCGCGTCGCCGTGTACCACGACCCCGCGCACCAGATGCCAGCGCCCCAGAACCTGGGCAGCCGCATCGACTCGCCCATCGGTCAGCAGCTGACGTACCGCCGTCGAGGACCAGCGGTGGGAGTCGATCCCGGAGATCTCCTGATCGACCGGCCGCTGCCCGATGTCATCGACCGCGACCACGTCGAATCCGTGCTGCGTGCCCAACTCGATCATGGTTGCCAGATCGCCCACGTTCCCCTTGCCAAATCTGGCGTCACGACCCATGACGACCGTGCGGGCGCCCAGCCCGTTCACCAGGTAGGTCTCCACGAACTCCGGCGGGGTCTGGGCGGCGAACTCCAACGTGTACCGCACCAGGAGCACCGCATCCACACCGGTGCGCGCCAGCAATTCAAGTCGATCGGTCAACCCGGTGAGGAGTACGGGCGCGGCCTCGGGCCGGTGCACCGCAACCGGGTGTGGGTCGAAAGTGACCGCCACTGCCTTCGCGTTCGATTCCTTGGCCAAGGCAACCAGGCACCCCAGCACAGCGGCATGGCCACGGTGCAGACCGTCGAAGCTGCCAATGGTGACAACCGAAGGTCCGAACCGGGGCGGAACCTCGCTCAGGTCCGTCCAGAGCTGCACATGCCCTCCTCGGTTGGTCGTATGGACGCCGTCGCCGGCCAGCTACGTGAGCGCGCCGCCACTAGGGTGCCATGAACAGGGTCCCGAGCCGAACGGCTGTTCATGCCGGCGCAAATACGACGACGGGTTTGGCCAGAACTCTTCCGTTTCGCCGCTCGTCGGTCAGCAGGGCAACCAGGTCCCCGGACGGCGAGATCGCAGCCACGGTTCCGGGCACCTCGGACGGTTCGATCCATTGGCCGAAGGAAAGCGCCCGGGACTGTGCGGGATCGAGGTCCCGCACCGCGAAGATCGCCCGAGCCGCGTCCGCCAACGGCACCGTGGCCAGCGCCCCTGCGCGATCAGTCTGCGTCGCCAACTCCTCCAGGGTGGACGCCTGCGCCAGGCGGTATCCGCCCACGCGAGTACGCCGGAGCGCAGTCAGGTGACCACCGACAGCCAGCCCCTCGCCCAGGTCACGAGCCAACGCGCGAATGTAGGTGCCCGAGGAACACTCGACCTCGACATCCACATCGACCACCGTGACCGTTCCCACCGTCGCACGGCGGATCTCACTGGTATCGAACCGGCTGATCTCCACCGGCCGGGCGGACAACTCGACGTCCTCGCCGGCACGCGCCAGTGCATAGGCTCGCCGGCCGCCGATCTTGATCGCACTGACCGCGCTCGGGACCTGCTGAATCGCACCGGTGAGCGCGGCGATCCCCTCGGTGATCCGCTCGTCGGACAGATCGCCGGCATCGACCGTCTCGCGGACCTCTCCCTCGGCATCATCCGTCGACGTCGTGATCCCCAGGCGGATGGTCGCCGCGTACGCCTTGTCCGCACCGGTCACATAGGTGAGCAACCGGGTGGCCCGGCCGACGCCGAGGACCAGCACGCCCGTTGCCATGGGATCGAGGGTGCCCGCGTGACCGACCTTGCGGGTACCGGCCAGTCGTCGCATCCGGCCCACCACGTCATGGCTCGTCCACCCGGCGGGTTTATCGACGACCACGATCCCGTCAGCAGCCGTCGGCTGACACCGTGCAACCTCCCGATCGGCACCGCTCGCGCTGCCACTGCGGGGACTGGCACCGCCTGCCTGGGAACCACGGGGTCGGTCACCAACAGTCGGTGGCACCGGGGCTGTTGAGTCGGTCATCCCGGTGCTCAGTCCTGCGGGTTGTCGACGTCGTCCGTCTCCCGGTAGGGGTCGGCATCGCCTGCGAACGACTTTCCCCGCCGGAGCTCGGCGAGTTCGGCATCCCGCCTCCGCGCTTCGATCAGGGCGGCGTCGAGATGGGCCGCCGAGTCCGGGATCGAGTCGAGGTGGAACTCCAGCGTCGGTGTCAGCCGGATGCCGGTCTGCTTCCCTACCTCGGAGCGGATCAGTCCCTTGGCGCTCTCCAGCGCTGCAGCGGTGGCCACGCGCTCCTCATCCGTCCCGTAGACGGTGTAGAAGACGGAAGCGTTCTGCAGATCACCGGTGACTCGAACATCCGTGACTGTCACGAAGCCGAGTCGGGGGTCTTTGATGCGCCCGTCGAGGAGCTGGGCGACGATCACCTTAATGCGGTCGGCGAGCTTGCGGGCACGGGGGTGGTCGACCATGGCTGTTCCTCTCCTGCCGCGATGTGCTCATCGCGGCGTTCTCACCGCCGTCGAGAAGAGGTGGCGGGCCTGCCGGAATTGAGAGCCAATCCGACGGACCCACCACCCCCTGACCAGGGCGGACTACCGCTGACCGTTGATCAGCTTCGCGGCTTCTCCCGCATCTCGTAGGTCTCGATCACGTCATCCACGCGGATGTCATTGAACGACCCCAGGCCGATACCGCATTCGTAGCCCTCGCGGACCTCGGTGGCGTCGTCCTTGAACCGCTTGAGCGACTCGACCGTCAGGTTCTCGGCGATCATCGTGCCGGCCCGCAGGACGCGCGCCTTGGCGTTGCGCCGGATCTCGCCCGAGCGGACGAGGCTTCCGGCAATGTTGCCGAACTTGGAGGAGCGGAAGACCTCGCGAACCTCGGCGGTCCCCAGCTGTGCTTCCTCGTACTCCGGCTTGAGCATGCCCTTGAGCGCGGCCTCCACGTCGTCGATCGCCTGGTAGATGATCGAGTAGAACCGCACGTCGACGCCCTCACGGTCCGCCAGGTCCTCGACCCGCTCGCCGAACTTCACGTTGAAGCCGATGATGATGGCGTTGTCGACCGTGGCGAGGTTAACGTCGTTCTGCGTGATCGCACCCACACCGCGGTGGATGACGCGCAGCTCGACCTCTTCGCCCACATCGATCTTGAGCAAGGCGTCCTCCAATGCCTCGACGGCACCGGAGACGTCGCCCTTGAGGACGAGGTTGAGGGTTTCGACCTTGCCTTGCTTGAGGGCCTGCGTGAAGTCCTCCAGGCTGATGCGCTTGCGACGCTTGGCCAGCAGAGCGGCCCGCTCGGCGGCCTCGCGCTTCTCCGCGATCTGCCGGGCCGTCCGCTCCTCCGGGGCCACCAGGAAGGTGTCTCCCGCGCTGGGCACCGAAGCAAGACCCAGGACCAACACGGGCCGGGCCGGGCCGGCCTCGGTCAGCGCGTTGCCGTGTTCGTCGAACATGGCCCGCACGCGACCATGGGCTGTCCCGGCGACGATCGCGTCGCCGACCCGAAGCGTTCCGGACTGCACCAGGACAGTCGCAACCGCTCCACGGCCCTTGTCCAAGTTGGCCTCGATCGCCACACCGCGGGCGTCCTTGTCGGGGTTCGCCCGCATATCCAGCGCGGCATCGGCGGTCAGCAATACGGCCTCGAGCAGCTCGTCGATCCCCATGTTCTGCTTCGCGGAGACATCGACGAACATCGTGTCACCGCCGTATTCCTCAGCTACCAGGTTGTATTCGGTGAGCTGCTGGCGGATCTTGGCGGGGTTGGCCCCCTCTTTGTCGATCTTGTTCACCGCGACCACGATCGGCACGTTGGCCGCCTGGGCGTGGTTGAGCGCTTCGACTGTCTGCGGCATCACGCCGTCATCAGCCGCGACCACCAGGATCGCAATGTCGGTCACCTGGGCACCGCGGGCACGCATGGCGGTGAACGCCTCATGGCCCGGCGTGTCGATGAAGGTGATCGCACGCTCGGCACCCTCGTGTTCGTGGCGCACCTGGTAGGCACCGATGTGCTGGGTAATGCCACCGGCCTCGCCCGAAACCACGTCGGTACGCCGGATGGCGTCCAACAGTCGGGTCTTTCCGTGGTCGACGTGGCCCATCACGGTGACCACGGGCGGCCGCGGCGCGAGGTCCTCGTCGCCTTCGGCCTCCAGCTCGGCATCCAGATCGATGTCGAAGGAGCCGAGCAGCTCCCGATCCTCTTCCTCGGCCGACACCATCTCAATGACGTAACCGAGTTCGGCAGCGAGCGCACCGAAGGTGTCTTCGTCGAGTGACTGAGTGGCGGTCGCCATCTCACCGAGGTGGAAGAGGACCGTCACCAGGCTGGCGGGGTTCGCGTCGATCTTGTCCGCGAAATCGTTCAGTGAGGAACCGAAACGCAGCCGTACCACGGTGCTGCCGTTCCCACGGGGAACCTGCACACCACCGAGCGAAGGCGCCTGCATCTGCTCGAACTCTTGACGCTTCGCCCGCTTCGACTTGCGCCCCCGGACGGGACGACCACCGGCGCGGCCGAATGCGCCCTGCGTGGAGCCGCGGCCGGCGCCGCCGCGGCCACCGCCGCCGGGGCGACCCGGGAACCCGCCGCCACCACCGGGAGCTCCACCGCCACCGCCGGGGCGACCGCCGAACCCACCACGGCCACCACCACCGCCGCCCCCACCGGGACGACCACCGGCAGCCGGACGCTCACCGACGCGCCCGACCGAGGAACGCCCGGGCATCATGCCGGGGTTCGGACGGTTACCGCCTGCACCGCCAGGACGCGGCGCGGGACGCGGGCCACCCGGACGCGGACCACCCGGACGCTCACCTGCGGCGGCGGCGGGCGTCTCAGCCCGCTCAGGCCGCGCACCCGGGCGCGGCATGCCCTGGCTGGAAGCGAAGGGATTATTGCCCGGCCGGGGCGCACCCGCACGGGGCATCCCTTGGCTGGAAGCGAAGGGATTATTGCCCCGACGAGGTGCACCGGGGCGTGCACCCGAAGGCTTGGCGCCAGCAGGCTTCGGCGCCGGTGTGGCGTTGGCGCCACCGGCGGGTTTCGGCGAAGCTGTCGGCTTCTCGGTCGCCGGTACGCGAGCAGGCGCAGCCGGCACCTCGGTGACCGTGGGCGGCTCTGGGACCGCGTTGGCTGCGGGAACGGAAGCAGGCGCGGCCGACTGGACTTCCGCCTCGGGGGCCTGCGCGGGAGCTGCGGGCTCAGCCGGTGCGGCCGGCTTCGCGGCCCGACCAGGCTTGGGACCCGTGGACGCGACCTTGGCGGAGGGTTTTGCGGCTGCCGGTGCTGAGGCCTCCGGAGCGCTGTCGGCCGGGAACGCATCCCGGAGCTTTCGGACCACCGGAGGTTCGATGGTCGACGAAGCTGAGCGAACGAACTCTCCGAGTTCCGTCAGCTTCGACATGATGGTCTTGCTTTCCACCCCGAGCTCTTTCGCGAGCTCGTAGACGCGGACCTTTGCCACAACTCTCCTGTCTCGGCCCACCCCGGACAGGGAGGACCGTCACTAGTACTGGGCGTTCATCGCTGGGTACTCATCGGGTGCCCATCGGCTTTGGACCCGCTTCCTTGTCGACGTGTCTTGCGGAAAGGTCGGAGTTTGTCGACCGACCAGAACTCATCAGGTACTCGAATCACGCTGGACCATCGCGTCGATGGCGACTCGAACTTCCGCGAGGTCACCGTGGCCCTGCACGCGCAAAGCACGTGCAACGGATCGGCGACGCTCGGCAAGTTCGATACACCGCACTGACGCATGGATCCACGCTCCCCGCCCCGGTCGTGACCGTCCGATGTCGAGTACGAAACGCATCTCGAAACCATCGGCCGGTTCTGCGACCAGGCGGAGCAGGGCGGACCTCGCGGCGCGTTCCCGGCAGCCGACGCACGTGCGAACCGGACCCGCTCCCGAAACCTGGTGGTCGGGGGCCGCAGTGCCAGTCACCGCATGCGAAGACGCCCGGGCCCGTGGCCCAGCCGTGGATAGTCTAGCGCGTCGCCCCACGTCCAGTTACCGGCCACCGGGCTGATGGGCCGGGTCTGCGACATCGGAGGTCGGTGAGCCCGGCTGATCGCCGCCCTCATCCGAGCGGATATCGATCCGCCAACCGGTGAGTTTCGCGGCAAGCCGCGCGTTCTGGCCCTCCTTGCCGATGGCGAGCGAGAGTTGGAAGTCCGGGACGACTACCCGGGCCGCGCGTGCCTCGGCATCCACGACCGTCACTGACGTCACCCGTGCGGGCGACAGGGCATGAGCGACGAATTGCGCCGGGTCGTCGGAGTGATCGACGATGTCGATCTTCTCCCCGTGGAGTTCGGCCATCACGGCGCGCACCCGGGCGCCCATCGGCCCTATACAGGCGCCCTTCGCCCCGAGCCCGGGCACTTTAGAGCGCACAGCAACTTTGGTGCGGTGTCCCGCCTCGCGGGCGATGGCGGTGATCTCGACTGAACCGTCGGCGACCTCCGGAACCTCGAGTTCGAACATCTTCCGCACAAGGTTCGGGTGGGTTCGGCTGAGCGTGATCTGCGGCCCCTTCATGCCTCGGGCGACCTCCAGGACGTAGGCCCGCAGCCGTTCACCGTGAACATACTCTTCGGTGGGCACCTGCTCGTGAGCCGGTAGCACGGCCTCGGTGCCGCCGACGTCGACCAACACCGTTCGCGGGTCGCGACCCTGTTGGATCACGCCGGCCAGCACCTCTCCCTCCTTGCCGCGGAAAGTGCCCAGAATTTGGTCGTCCTCGGCATCGCGGAGCCGCTGAACGATCACCTGGCGGGCGGTCGACGTCGCGATCCGGCCGAAGTCTGCCGGCGTGTGATCGAATTCGGGGCCGAACTCTGGTGGGTGGTGCACACCGGCCTCGGCCGGATCGGGGGGTAGCTGCTCCCGGGCCCAGACCGTGACGTGGCCGGTCTTGCGGTTCAGTTCCACTCGGGCACGCTGATAGGCGTTCGGAGTGCGGTGATAGGCCGACAACAGCGCCTGCTCGATGGCCGCCACGAGCACGTCGAGGCTGAGATCGCGCTCGTGCTCCAAGAGGCGCAGGGCACTCATATCGATATCCATGATCAGGCCTCCTTCGTCCGGGGACCTGTGGTCCCGTCGTCGTCACTGGGTACGTCCGCGGAGTCGTCGCGGGTCAACTCGACCTGGACCTCACCTCGGACGATGTCGGAGAACGGCACCGTCTGCGACTGCTCCCCCCGCAAGACGACGGCCGACTCGTCGACGTCGGTCAACCGGCCCAGCCGGGTGCCGCCGTCAGCCAGGACGAGACGCACCAGCAACCCTCGTGCGCGCATGAAGTGCCGCCGGTCAACCAATGGGCGGCTCGTTCCCGGACTCGACACCTCGAGTGTGTAGGCACCAGGGAACACATCGGCTTCATCCAAAGCCGTTGAGATCGATCTCGACACGTCGGCCACCGAGTCCAGATCCAGGCTGCCGGTCTCATCCTCGGGGAGATCAACGGTGATGCGGACCACCGAGCGCTTTCCCGCGCTGGTCACGGTCACGTCTTCCAGGTACAGGTCGGCGGCCTGAACGACGGGCTCAACCCGGTCACGAACGGCTTGCGCGCCGATCTGCCTCACCATTGCCTACTCCTGTCCGCTCCCACGCCGGGCACGGATTCGACCGGTGTGTTGTTGTACGCCCCGACGCCAAGCGTACGGCCTTCCTGGTCCGGACATGACATCATCGCTCACGATGAATGCCAACGCACCCGCGCAAACACCTCGCAGGTCACCTCCAATGCTGGCCGCCTTCGTGACGGCCTTGGTGATCCTCACGGGTGCCTGCGGGCTGCGCGTCGAGACGCCGTTGCCCACCGAACCCGTCCCCGACGCACATGAGGCGATCCGCCGCGCGGCGGTCGAGGACGCCGAGACCGTTGGCACACTGGCCACGGCGGCGGCCACGGCGGCCACGGATGAACGGCTCCGGACAACCTTGGAGCAGGTCGCGGGATTCGCCGAACAGCATTCCGTGGCTCTCGGCGGAGAGTACGAATCGGGGCTCGGCGATCTGCTCTCCCCGACGCAAACGACGACCTCCCCCGGTACGGGATCGCCGACGTCCACCGACACCGGACCTGACGCCGTCCTGAGCGCACTGGTCGGTGCGGCCCAACGCACCACCGCGGCGGCGAATGTGACCGCCGACCAGGAATTCGCTCGACTGCTGGCCTCGGTGGGCACTTCTGAGACGATCTCCGCGCGTCAGCTCGCCACGCTCACGGGCTCCGGCAATGCCGGTGTGCTGGACGGTGCCCCCAAGGTGCCGTCCAGCACGCCGGACGGCCTGGCCGGCGCCGCGTTGGCGAGTCTCGTGGTGAGTGAGGACAGCGCCGGCTACGCGGCTGAGGTCCGGGCCGCACAAACCGAAGGCGCGGTACGCACGCACGAACTCACCCGCGCGAGGGCGCATCGCGATCGCGCGCAGGCGTGGGCGGTCGCGGCAGGGGTCGCGGATACCACTCAGGATCCCCGCCGCGTTGCGTACGTCCTACCGAATACGGACGCCGCGACCACCTCCCAGCAGCTTGAGGACAGCCTGGCGCGGTCCTATGCCTCGGTCGTCGGTAGCACCACCGCCGGTAGCCGCGCGGAGGTCACCGCCCTATTGACCGACTGCGCCTGGGCAGCGGTGAGCTGGGGCGCGACGCCGGTCGCCTTCCCGGGGTTACCCGAGCAGGCGGCGACGCCCGCACCGACCAGCTGATCAGCCCAGCAGCTCGCCCACCGCGGCGGTCGCCCGCTCCACGATGTCCGCGACAGGCACCGACTCTTCGGCACCGACGCGCGTCCGGAACCCGACCACGCCATCGGCCAGCCCTCGGCCCACGATGACAAGCAGCGGCACCCCGATGAGTTCGGCGTCCTTGAACTTCACGCCCGGCGAGACCTTCGGCCGATCGTCATAGAGCACCTCGATGCCCCGGTCGGCCAGCTCGGCCGCAATCCGCGCGGCTTCGTCGAAGACCGCGGTGTCCTTACCCGTGGCCAGCACATGGACGTGGGCCGGAGCGACAGGGGCCGGCCAGGCCAGCCCGGCCTCATCGTGGTGGACCTCGGCAAGCGCAGCCAGTACCCGGGTGACCCCGATGCCGTAGGAACCCATGGTCACGACGACCTGCTTGCCGTTCTCATCGAGCACCGTCAGACCGAGTGCCTGCGCGTACTTGCGCCCGAGAGCGAAAATGTGCCCGATCTCGATACCGCGCGCCAGCTCCAGCGGCCCGGAGCCGTCCGGGGCGGGATCACCCTCGCACACCTCCGCGGCCTCGATCGTCCCGTCGGCACGAAAATCCCGGCCGGCGACCAAATCGAAAACGTGCTTCCCGGGCTCATTCGCGCCGGTGATCCACCGCGTGCCCACCACCACACGGGGGTCGAGCAGATAGCGGATCGCGGACTGCGTGCCGTCGACGGTAGTCACCTGAGCCCCCTGCGGACCGAGCATGCCCGGTCCGATGTAGCCCTTGACCAACTCGGGGTGGGCAGCGAAGTCCGCATCCGACGCCGGTTCGACCTCGGCCGGTTCGACGGCCGCGGCCAGCCGCTTGAGGTCGACCTCGCGATCGCCCGGCAGACCGACCACGAGAAGCTCGCGATGGCCATCCGGATGGGTCAGTGCCAGCACCACGTTCTTGAGCGTGTCGGCCGCCGTCCACTGCCGATCGGCGCGCGGCTGGATCGTGTTCGCAAGGGCAACCAGGGAGTCGATCGTCGGGGTGTCGGGGGTGTCCTCGACATGGGCGGCCGGGGTGTCGCAAGCATCGACCTCGGCCGGCACGGGCGTGACCACGGCCTCGACATTGGCCGCGTACCCGCCGGGCGAGCGGACGAAGGTGTCCTCGCCGATTGCGATGGGCGCGAGGAACTCCTCGCTCCGCGACCCGCCCATGGCTCCCGAGGTCGCCGCGACAATCACGTACTCCAGACCGAGGCGGTCGAAGATGCGCTGGTAGGCATCCCGCTGCGCCTGGTAGGAGGTCTCCAGGCCCGCGTCGGAGACGTCGAAAGAGTATGCGTCCTTCATGATGAACTCGCGCCCACGGATCAGCCCCGCGCGCGGCCTGGCCTCGTCACGGTACTTCGTCTGGATCTGATAAAGAGCCAGCGGCAGATCCTTGTAGGAGGAGAACAGGTCCTTGACCAGGAGGGTGAACATTTCCTCGTGGGTGGGCGCCAGCAGATAGTCGGCTGCCTTGCGGTCCTGCAGTCGGAAGATGTTGGGACCGTACTCTTCCCACCGGCCGGTCGCCTCGTAGGGCTCCTTGGGGAGCAGTGCGGGGAAATGCACCTCCTGCGCACCGGCGTGAGCCATCTCCTCGCGAACGACGGTCTCGATCTTGCGCAAGACCCGTAGCCCCAGCGGCAGCCATGTGTAGATACCAGGGGCCGCCCGCCTAATGTACCCGGCACGCACCAGCAGCCGGTGGCTGGCGACCTCGGCATCGACGGGGTCCTCACGCAGGGTGCGCAAGAAAAGCGTGGACATGCGCACGACATCGGGGTGCGCCAAAGGATGCGACATGCGCCCAACCCTACCGGCGCAGATCACTGGCCTCGCGCCCTTATCAGCTGCGACGATTGAGCATGCCCGAGCTACCCGAGGTCGAGGCGCTGGTCCGATTCCTCGACACCCAGATCACCGGTCATCGCATCGTTGCCGCCGATGTCGCCTCGATCGCCGCGCTGAAGACCTTCGATCCGCCGGCCAGCGCCCTGGTCGGCCGGACCGTGTCCGGGGTCCGACGGTACGGGAAGTGGATCGACCTAGTCTGCTCCCTCACGGCGATCACCCCGGCCACAGCCCCAGCCGCTGACTCAGTGGGTCACATGAGTCGGACCGAACGCGCGAGTCGGACCGCCGACGGCGACAGCGACCTGCACCTGGTCTTCCATCTAGCCCGAGGAGGTTGGGTCCGCTGGGCGGCGCGGGCCACGGCCGCCCCCGTGCGCCCACGGCTCGGGTCGAACGCGGGTGGCCGTGGCGCCGCGTTGGCCTTCCGGGTTCGCTTCGACGACGGCTCCGGTTTCGACCTCACCGAGG
The DNA here is from genome assembly GCA_031551755.1 of Cellulomonadaceae bacterium. Classification (GTDB taxonomy): domain Bacteria; phylum Actinomycetota; class Actinomycetes; order Actinomycetales; family Cellulomonadaceae; genus JAVBMU01. Next base: position 145,582 of record JAVBNE010000006.1, read on the forward strand.
CCGGGACGCGCAAACGGCTCGCGGTCCATGTGGTCCGTGATCCGCTGAGCATCGCACCGATCGAGTCGCTGGGAATCGAGCCGCTCGACCCCACATTCACGGTGGCGGCCCTGTCCGAGGCGATGACCGCACGATCACAGCAGATCAAAGGCCTCCTGCGGGATCAGTCCGCCATCGCCGGCATCGGCAACGCCTACTCGGACGAGATCCTGCACGCTGCCAAGCTGAGCCCGTTCAAGCTCACGCGCACCTTCAGTGAGGAAGAGGTCGCCCGCCTGCACGCCGCAATCGGTGAGGTGTTGACCGAAGCGGTGACGGCGTCGACAGGGAAGCCCGCAGCGGAACTCAAGGACGCCAAACGCCGCGGTATGCGGGTTCACGGTCGCGCCGGAGAATCGTGCGACGTCTGCGGAGACACCGTACGGGAGGTCTCCTTCGCGGACCGTTCTCTGCAGTATTGCGCCACCTGCCAGACCGGCGGGCAGGCGCTGGCCGACCGACGGATGTCCAGACTCCTGCGCTAGATACTGCCACCGGGCGGACGGACAGGTCCGCCCCGCGATTTCGGGACGGACCCCCTCGGGTCGGGCTACAGACTCGGCCCGAAGTCCTCGCGGAACTTGGCGACAAGAGCATGCTGCCAGTCACCGACCGGCCTGAGCCGACCGTAGAAGAAGCGGAGAATCTCCGGCTCCTCTGTCCATTCCAATCCACCGACGATCCGACGATTGGCGTACAGCCAATGGATCCGGTCCACGGCGTACTGCACCTGGGAGAGGGTGAAGACACGCCGGGGCAGCGCCAGGCGCAGCAACTCCATGTGGGCAAGCGGCTCCGTGCCGTCTGGTTCACGCTGCTCGGACATCGTCCCGCGTTCCATCCCTCGTACGCCCGAGGCCAGGTAGACGGCGGAGGCCAGCGCGCCGGATGGGTAGTGCTGCTGGTCGATGTGGTCGAGGAAGCGCATGGCGTCGACGTGGGCACCCAGCCCTCCGGGCGGAGTGACAACCGGGATACCGCGCTTGTCCATCTCCTCGACAAAGTGGGCGATGAACAGCGGACCCTGGTTGATCATGTCCTCGTCCAAGGTCTCGTCGAGACCGATGGTGATGGCCTCCATCTCACGGACAGACATGCCCCCGTAGGTGAGGAAACCTTCGTACATCGGTACCCAGGCCCGCAGCGACTCGTAGATCGACCTGTCGTCGGTGATGATGCCGCCGCCCCGGCCGAACCCGAGCTTGCGGGCCGAGAAGTAGATGACGTCGCACAGCTCGGACATGGCCAGCCAGATTTCGGCCACCGACCAGTCGGCGCATTCGGGTTCACGGGTCTTGATGAAGTAGAGGTTGTCGGCCAACAGTGACGCGTCCATGACCAACGGGATCCCGTGCACGCGGCAGGCGTGCGAGACCGCCCGGAGGTTCGCCAGGGAGAAGGGCTGTCCGCCGACGAGGTTTGTCCCGGCCTCCACGCGGAAGAACGCGATGCTCTCAGCGCCGTGTTCTTTCACCAACCGTTCGAACGCGGCGACATCCACGTTGCCCTTGAACGGATCATTGCTGCTGACCGACAGCCCCGAGGGTTCGATGAGTTCGACGACCTGCCCGCCCAACGCCGTGATGTGCGCCTTTGTCGTCGTGAAGTGATAGTTCGTCGCCACGATCATGCCAGGCTTGACATAGCCGAGCGCGAGGATGTGCTCGGCAGCACGACCCTGGTGCGCAGGCAGGAAGAACTCCTTGCCGAAGACCTCACGCAGTTTGGCGTGCAGCCGCGAGAAAGTCGCCGAGCCCGCGTAAGCGTCGTCGGCGGTGAGCATGGCCGCCTGCTGCCGGTCGGACATGGCATTAACGCCCGAGTCGGTCAGCATGTCCAAGAACACGTCCTTGTTCTGCAGCAGGAACGTGTTGTAGCCGGCCTCTTCGATCGCCCGCAGACGTTCCTCGATCGGCAGCAGAGTGAGCTTCTGGATGATGCGAACCTTGTGCATCTCCAACGGGAACGACTCACCAGAGAAATAGGTCACCTTGGACATCGATGTCAGGGTCCTTCGGGTCGAGGGGGCCACGGTTGGACACATCGTAGCTGGCCGGCGTCACTATTTCGGACGAGCCTGAGCCTTGGACGGTTCGGTCGGCGAACTCGCGTGAGAAGGGAGTCTTCGCTCAGAACAGCACAGTGGCGTAGCTGCCGACCTCCTTGAATCCGACCCGGCGGTAGGCCGCACGTGCAGGGGCGTTGTAGTCATTGACGTACAGCGAAACCACCGGGGCGAACTCGGCCTGAGCGAAGGCGACCACGGCCGCCATCCCACCCAGGGAAAGCCCACGTCCACGGAACTCGGGGTCGACCCACACGCCCTGCACCTGGGCAACATGCCGGGTCACCGCACCGATTTCGGCCTTGAACACCACCCTCGGCGGGAACCCGGTCATGCGCGCGAAGGAACGTCCGGAGGCGATGAGCATGCGCACCCGCTCCTCGTAGACGTGGCCGCCCTGCACCGGCGAGTATCCGACTTCCTCGGTGAACATGGCGATCGACGCGGGCAAAATCGTCATCGTCTCGGTGAGCATCGTCTTGTGGACCTGCGGATCGACCGCGACGGCGGGCGGGTCGGCGATCACCATCGACGGCTGGTTCGCGCGGACATCACGGGCCGTGGGCCACGTGTCCTTGAGGAAGTCCCAAAGCGCCAACACCGCTTGCTGCTCCCCCACGATCGACGAACTGCGTCGGCCTTCCCTCAGGGCCTGATCGGCGAAGGCGGCGATCGCCTGTCGGCGACGGCTCGGCTTCATCGTCGGAAGCAGAACCGGAACAAGGTTCGCCCCCGACCAACAGACGGCCTCCAAGGCGCCCTGCGCCGGAAACCCCCACAGCCGACCGCCAGCCGCGCGCAATCCGCTGCGTTGAGCCACCTCGAGGCGCGCGTCGACCAGGATCGAGTCGATCGGAGTCGCGGCACACAGCCTGCGGGCCTCACCCACATCACCGTCGCCGAGCACTCGGGCGGGCACCGACCGGGAGCCGATCGGCGCCATCCGCCAGCGTGGCATCGTCGCGGGCTACCCGACGGACACGACAGGGCCGGTCGCGCCGTCTTCCGTCGGTGTCATCGACTCGGCGATCCGCAGGGCCTCCTCGATGAGCGTCTCGACGATCGCCGACTCCTGGACCGTCTTGACGACTTCTCCCTTCACGAAGATCTGCCCCTTGCCGTTCCCCGAGGCCACCCCGAGGTCGGCCTCCCGGGCCTCGCCCGGGCCGTTGACGACGCAACCCATGACGGCCACGCGCAACGGCACCTCGATACCCTCCAGCCCAGCCGTGACCCTCTCGGCGAGCGTGTACACGTCCACCTGGGCACGGCCGCAGGACGGGCAGGAGACGATCTCGAGTTTGCGCGGACGCAGCCCCAAGGACTGCAGGATCTGGTTGCCGACCTTCACTTCCTCGACCGGCGGGGCGGATAGAGAGACCCGGATCGTGTCCCCGATCCCCTGGCTGAGCAGGGCGCCAAAGGCGGTGGCCGACTTGATCGTGCCCTGAAAGGCCGGGCCGGCCTCGGTGACCCCCAGGTGCAGGGGCCAGTCGCCACGTTCTGACAGCAGCTCATAGGCCCGGATCATCACGACGGGATCATTGTGTTTCACCGAAATCTTGAAATCGTGGAAGTCGTGTTCTTCGAAGAGAGACGCCTCCCACACGGCGGACTCGACAAGCGCCTCCGGGGTTGCCTTGCCGTATTTCTCCAACAGCCGCGGGTCCAACGAACCGGCGTTCACCCCGATCCGCAGCGAGACCCCGGCGTCGGCGGCCGCTCGGGCGATCTGTTTGACCTGGTCGTCGAACTTCCGGATGTTCCCGGGGTTGACCCGAACGGCGGCGCAGCCCGCATCAATGGCGGCATAGACGTACTTCGGCTGGAAGTGGATGTCGGCGATCACCGGGATCTGCGATTTCTTCGCGATCGCGGGCAGCGCCAGGGCATCGTCTTGGCTGGGCACCGCAACCCGCACGATGTCGCAGCCGGCCGCCGTGAGTTCCGCTATCTGTTGCAGGGTCGCGTTGATGTCGGTGGTCGGCGTCGTCGTCATCGATTGCACACTGATCGGCGCGGCGCCACCCACTTCGACCTTGCCGACCCGGATGGTGCGGGTGGGCCGCCGAGGAGCGAGGACAGCGGGGGCCGGCTGGGGCATACCGAGGTTGATGGCACTCACCGGACCAGTATCCCCCTTCGAGGCCGCGACCAGTCAGCTCAGCGGCGCCACACACACCGCGTTCACGTGATCCGCACGGGGTCGACGATATCCGCGACGATCAACAGAGCACCGACCACGACCAGCACGACGAACATCACGTAGCCGACCGGCATCATCCGGGCGAGGTCCGCCGGCCCCGGGCGCGGGAGTCCACGCACCTTCGCCCGAGCACGTTTGGCGCCCTCGTACAGCGCGTTGACGACATGGCCACCGTCGAGGGGCAGCAGCGGAATGAGGTTGAACAGGAAGAGCGCGATGTTCAGTGCGGCAACCAGGCCCAGGTAGGTGATGAGCTGGTCGGTGAGCGGGGACTCACTCTCGGCCACGTCCACCGCGACCCGCCCGAACCCGACGATGCTCATCACCGAGTTCGGATCTCGTGGTTCATCGGTGAAGGCGCTCCGCGCAACCTCGAAGACCCGCACCGGCAAGGTGGCCACCATGCCGGCAGTCGCCGTGACCGTGTTCCAGGTCTGCTCGGCGGCGAAGGCCGGGCTCTGCGGTTCACGCTCCCGCAACGGGGTGAACCCGACGTAGTGGCCGGTCTCCGTCACGGGCTCACCGGCCGAATCGACCACCGGCTTGTTCTTCTTGTCGAGGACCTGCCGCTCGACGGTCGCCGGGGTCACGGTCAAGGTGACCTGCTGGCCTTCGCGTTCGACCACCATCGGCACCGAGGAACCGTCGGAGTCGGCGATCAGATCGGTGAGCTGCTCCCATTTCTCGACCGGATGGCCGTCGAAGGAGACGACGGTATCCCCTACGGTCAGCCCCGCGGCGACCGCCGGGGATTGCGGGTCGCCCGGCTGGCAGGGTTTGGTCTCGGTCGTGAGGGAGGGTTGCACGCAGGGCGTCACCACGGCGACTTTCGTCGTGGTGATCGCCGCACCGAAGCCGACGAAGATCACCATCATGAGTACGAAGGCCACCACGAGGTTCATGAAGGGTCCGCCCAGCATGACCACGATCTTCTTCGGGGCGGACAGGTTGTAGAAGGCGCGGGACTCCTCACCATCGTGGATCTCCTCCACCGACGCCTCCCGGGTGTCGGCGATGACCTGGGAGAAGAAGCCGTTGCCCGTGCGCGCACCTTCTGGTGCGGGCGGGTACATCCCGACCATCCGCACGTATCCACCCGCTGGGATGGCCTTGAATCCGTACTCGGTCTCGCCGCGCCGCCGCGACCAGAGGGTGGGGCCGAAGCCGACCATGAACTGACTCACCCGAACGCCAAAGCGTTTGGCCGGCACCATGTGTCCGAGCTCATGGAGCACGACGGAGACCACCACACCCACGACCACAACCACAATGGCGATCACCACGGCCACAGTTGACTCCATTCGTTCCTCATCGGGTCAGGATCTCCCGCGCCCGGGTGCGGGCCCATGTCTCCGCCTGATCCACGCACTCCAACGTCAGTGCACCCGCATCGGTTCCGTCATGATCCGCTAACACGGCCTCGACCGTGGTCACGATTCTCCCGAAACCCACACGACCCGCCAGGAACGCCGCCACAGCCTCCTCATTAGCGGCGTTGAAGACGGCCGGGTGGGTCGCACTGGCGGACACGGCCGCGCGGGCCAGACTTACCGCCGGGAAAGCTCCGTCGTCGAGGGGTTCGAACGTCCACTGGGTGGCCTTCGACCAGTCGCAGGGCGACGACACCTCCTCGAGCCGGTCAGGCCAAGAGAGTCCCAGGGCAATGGGAAGTCGCATATCCGGCGGAGATGCCTGGGCCAGCGTGGAACCGTCCACGAACTCGACCATCGAATGCACAACGGACTGTGGGTGCACCACCACGGTGATGTCGCCTACGGGGATGTCGAAGAGCAGATGCGCCTCGATCAGCTCCAATCCCTTGTTCATCAGACTGGCCGAGTTGATCGTCACCACCGGCCCCATGGACCACGTCGGGTGAGCCATGGCCTGGTCCGGTGTCGCGGCAGCCACATCTTTCGCGGACCAGCCGCGGAATGGCCCACCGGAGGCCGTCAAGATCAGCCGACGGACCTCGGCGTCACTGCCCGAACGTAACGCCTGCGCCATCGCGGAGTGTTCGGAGTCGACCGGAACCAGCTGGTCGGGCCGCTGCTGGGCAGCCTTGACCAGCGGCCCGCCCGCCACAAGGGACTCCTTGTTGGCGAGGGCGAGCGTCGAACCCGCGCCGAGTGCCGCTAGCGTGGGCCCGAGGCCGACGGACCCCGTGATGCCGTTGAGGACCACGTCACTGCCCATGCCTGCGATCTCGGCGGCCGACTCGGGGCCGGCGAGGACCCGCGGGGCCACCCCGTAGGCGCCCAGCACCGTCACCAGTTCGCTCGCGCGAGCCGCATCGGCGATCGCCACCGTGTGCACGCCAAGCCGGGCGGCCTGCCGGGCCAGCAGATCGAGATCCTTGCCGCCGGCGCTGATCGCCTCCACGCGAAAACGCGCGGGATTCGCCTCCACCACCTCGATGGCCTGGGTGCCGATCGAACCGGTCGAACCGAGCAGGGTCACCGTGCGGGTGGTGGTCACTCGACGCCCAACAGCACCTCGACGGCACGTGCCAGGAAGGCATTCACCGAGCCCTCGTCATAGCCGTCGGCACCTTTGCGCCGGCGGAACATCGCCTCGCGCACCTCGGTGGCGGTCAACGGGACCTGACGGTCGAAGTAGTCCACGAGCCGTTCGCACAGGTCGTCGACATCGTCGACATCGTAAGCGGGCTTGCCACGCTTGGCAGGGGCGAACTTTTCACCATCCGGGCGGCCGAGCCGCCCGTACAGGGTCCGGGCACGTTCCGCCAAGGCGTTCATCCAGGCCTGTTGACCATGGGCGGCGACCACCTCGGCACGCTGGCGAGCGATGAAGGCCCCGGCCAGCCGTTCAAGTGCGGCATCGACCTCATCCGAGTTGTACCCGCCTCGGACCATCCCGAACATCGCCGACTGGATATCCGAGGCGGTAATCTGCTCGCCAGACCGTCCTTCGTAGACGTGGCGTGCGTGGTCGAAGAACTCGTCAACCTCGTCGGGGTCATAGCCCCGCTTGGACTTCCTGACCGTACTGAACAGTGAACTCACTCGTCCTCCTCTGCAGCGAGCTGGCCGCATGCGCCATCGATATCACTGCCGCGCGTGTCGCGGATGGTCGTCGCGATGCCCTGACCACGCAATCGTGCCACGAACTCAGCCTCGATCTTAGGGTCGCTCGCTGTCCAGATGGACCCGGGCGTCGGGTTGAGCGGGATCGGGTTGACGTGAACCCACCCGTGGCCGCGGTCGTTCAGCTTGGCCGCGAGCAGGTCCGCTCGCCAGCCGTGGTCGTTCATGTCGCGGATCAACGCGTACTCGATACTCACCCGTCGGCCGGTCACCTCGAAGTAGTGCCGGGCGGCGTCCAACGCCTCATCGACGGTCCACCGGGTGTTGATCGGCACCAGCTCCGACCGCAGCTTGTCGTCCGGGGCGTGCAAGGACAAAGCCAGCGTGACCGGCAGTTGCTCGTCGGCAAGTTTGCGCATGGCGGGCACCAGCCCGACGGTCGATACGGTCACGTTGCGGGCCGACATACCCAACCCCTCGGGTCCAGCGCCCACCGCCTGGCGGACGGCTGCGACCACCGACTTGTAGTTCGCCAGCGGCTCCCCCATGCCCATGAACACCAGGTTGTTCAACCTGGTCGGACCACCCGGCAGCGCGCCGTCCGCCAGTGCCCGCGAGGCCGAGCGAATCTGTTCGACGATCTCCGCCGTCGACAGGTTCCGGGTCAGCCCGAGCTGACCGGTGGCGCAGAAGGGGCAGGCCATCCCACAACCCGCTTGGCTGGAGACGCACAACGTCGTCCGGGTCGGGTATCGCATCAGGACGGATTCGACCTTGGCGCCGTCGAAGAGGTGCCACAGGGACTTGACGGTGGTGCCCCCATCAGCGGTGAGGCGGCGGGCTTGAGTCAGCAATGGCGGGAACAGCGCCTGCACCAATCGTTCCCGGGTGGCCGCGGGCAGATCGGTCATCGCCTGGGAGTCCACGGTCAGGTGGGTGTAGTAGTGCGTGGCCAGCTGCTTCACGCGGAAGGGCTTCTCCCCCAGCTCCGCGACCGCGGCAACCCGCTCGTCAGCCGTGAGGTCGGCAAAGTGGCGCGGGGGCTTGCCGCGCCGAGGCGCTGTCATGACCAGCGGCAGCGCAGTAGCGGAGACGGGAGGACGGACAGGCATATGAGTCCAGATGAGAGTCGAGGTGGGTCAGCCGGCCAGCTCGAGGATCGCGAAGACGAACGGCGCCGTCAACAGGAGCGAGTCGAGCCGGTCGAGGACTCCCCCGTGACCGGGCAGGAGCGACCCCATGTCCTTCAATTCTAGGTCGCGTTTGATCATCGACTCGGCGAGATCCCCCAGTGTGGCAGTGAGTGGCGCCACTATGCCGAGCGCCAAGCCGACAATCGGGTCCAGGTCGAGGAGCAGCGCCGCACCCGCCACCCCGATGGCCGTGGCCAGTGCGAAGGAACCGACCAGCCCTTCCCACGACTTCTTCGGGCTGATCGAGGGAGCCAGCGGATGGCGGCCCATCAGGCTCCCGGCGACATAACCACCGACATCGTTGGCGACCGCCAACAGGATGAACAGCAGGACGTAGAGCCGCCCGTCGTCCGCCCGGAGCATGAGCATCACGAAGCCGGCCATGAACGGCAGGTATGCCGCCGCGAAGGTGCCAGCAGCGGCATCCCGCACCGCGTCGTCGCCGGAACCGTCGATGACCCGCCACACCACGATCCCGCCGACCGTGAGCATGAACGAGACGAAGAGCGCTTCCGGCCCCGAGTAGAACGACGAGATCAGGATGCCGGCCGTGCCGACCAGGAGCGGCAGCAACGGCAGGTGAATATCGCGCCGCCGCATTGCTTGTTCGAGTTCCCACAGCGCCACACCGACAGCAATCACGGCCAGCAGCACGAAAGGTTCGGGCCGGAAGGCCAGCGAGGCTACGACCGCGGCCATCAGGCCGACCCCGACGGCGATCGCCATCGGCAGGTTCCGCCCCGGCTTAGGCGTCCGGTGGCTCGCGTCAGTATCGGCTGCGGGGCTCGAAGTGGTGTCGGGAGTCATACGTCATGTTGCTCGTGGCTGACCGGGGTCAGACCTCGAGCAGCTCGCTCTCCTTGGTCGTGAGTAGCACATCGATGGCGTCGACGTGTCCTTTCGTAACGGCCTCCAACTCCTTCTCCGCCCGGCCAACCTCATCCTCGCCCGCGTCGCCGTCCTTAACGATGCGGTCCAGTTGGTCTTTGGCGTGCCGACGGATGTTGCGGACGGACACCCGAGCGTCCTCGGCCTTCTGCTTGGCCAGTTTGACGTAGTCACGCCGCCGTTCCTCGGTGAGGGCAGGCAGGACCACACGAATGAGGTTGCCGTCGTTGGCCGGGTTGACCCCCAGGTCCGAGTCGCGGATCGCCCGTTCGACCGCAGCCATGGCCGTCTTGTCGAAGGGCGTCACGAGGATCGTCCGGGCCTCGGGCGTCGCGAAGGACGCGAGCTGCTGCAGGGGGGTGGGCGAGCCGTAGTAGTCGACCAAGATCTTGTTGAACATGGCCGCATTCGCCCGGCCGGTCCGGATCGTGGCGAAGTTCTCCTTGGCGACCTCGATCGCCTTGTCCATCTTCTCCTCGGCTTCGAGAAGGATCTCGTCGATCACGGCTGCTCCTTGGTCGCATCGCGGTGGCCGGTCAGGCCCGTTGGGTGTCGGTCAGTCTGTCGTGACCAGTGTGCCAATGTTCTCACCGACAAGGGCACGAGTGACGTTCCCAGCCTCGGACATTCCGAAGACTCGCATGCGCATGTTGTTGTCCCGACACAGACTCAACGCGGTGGCATCCATCACACCGAGGTCGTTGACGAGCGCGTCGGTGTACGTGAGCGTCTCCAGCTTCACCGCGCTCGGGTCCGTCCGGGGGTCGGCGGTGTACACGCCGTCGACGCCGTTCTTACCCATCAGCACTTCCTGGCAGTGGGTCTCCAGGGCGCGTTGCACGGACACGGTGTCAGTGGAGAAGTACGGCATGCCGGCACCCGCGCCGAAGATCACCACGCGGCCCTTCTCCAAATGCCGGATCGCGCGCAACGGGATGTACGGCTCTGCGACCTGCCCCATGGTGATGGCGGTCTGCACGCGAGTCTTGACCCCGGCCTGCTCCAGGAAGTCCTGCAGGGCGAGGCAGTTCATTACGGTGCCCAACATGCCCATGTAGTCGGCGCGGGAACGGTCCATCCCCGCCTGGGAGAGCTCCGCTCCCCGGAAGAAGTTGCCGCCGCCGACAACGATGGCGACCTGGACCCCTTGAGCGACAGCTTCGGCGACCTCTTCGGCCACGCGCCGGACGACCTCCGGGTCCAGGCCCACTCCGCCACCGCCGAACATCTCACCGGAGAGTTTCAGCAGCACCCGCCGGGAGCCCTTGCCATTAGCCGTCTTCGCGTTCACCACACGCCGCCCGTCTGTCGTCGTACCGATTCGGAGTTGCACAGTGGCCCGGTCCTCAGAAAGGACCGGGCCACTGGGAATGCTAGGAGCCGACGCGGAAGCGAACGAATCCTGTCGCCGTACCGCCGACTTCGGCGAGTACTTGAGCGACCGTCTTGCTCGGGTCCTTCGCCAGCGGCTGATCCAGGAGCACGGACTCCTTGAAGAAGCCATTGAGCCGGCCCTCGATGATCTTCGGCAGCGCGGCCTCCGGCTTGCCCTCGTTGCGTGAGGTCTCCTCAGCGATCCGGCGCTCGGCGGCGACCGTCTCGGCCGGGACGTCGTCCCGCGACAGGTAGGTCGGGGACATCGCGGCGATGTGCTGGGCGATGCTCTCGGCCACGGGGGCGGCGGCGGCGTTGGTCGCCAGGGCGACCCCGATCGCCGGGGGCAGGTCACGAGCCGTACGGTGCAGATAGCTGGTCACGTTCTCGCCGGTGATCCGGGCGACCCGGCGCAGCACGAGCTTCTCGCCGAGGGTTGCCGCAGCGGAATCGATGACCTCGCGGACGGTCTCACCGTCGGCGTCGGCAGCCAATGCCTCGTCCGCCGATGTCGCCTCGGCCTTCGCCGCAGCGGCCAGCACGCGGTCGGCCAACGCGATGAACTTCTCGTTCTTCGCCACGAAGTCGGTCTCGGAGTTCAACTCGATCATCGTGGTGGCCACGCCCGAGCCAGCCGGAGTGGTGCTCAGCGCAACCAGACCCTCAGAAGTCGTGCGGCCTTCACGCTTGGCCACGCCCTTCAAACCCTTGACGCGGATGATCTCGAGAGCCTTCTCGGCGTTGCCTTCGGCCTCGTCCAAGGCCTTCTTGACGTCGAGCATGCCAGCGCCGGTGCGCTCACGCAGTGCCTTGATGTCAGCGGCCGTGTAGTTCGCCATGATTCTTCCTCACTGGATGTCACGGTTACATGCGTCGCCAGCCGCCCGGAGTGCCGAGCGGCGGACGGGTGCGCGACCGCAGTCGCGCACCCGGCGATCACTTGCTGTCGGTGTCCTCGGCGGCCTCGGCGGGCGCTTCGGTGGTGGCCTCCTCGGCCTTCGCGGCCGGCTTGGCGACGGCCTCCGTCGCAGCAGGAGCCTCGGCGGCGGGAGCCTGCGTCGTGGCTGCCTCGACGGCCGGGGCCTCCGCAGGGGCGGCAGCGTCAGCAGCAGGTGCCTCCGCCTTGGCGGGGGCTTCGGTGGCTTCCTCCGCACCGGTGAGCAGCTCGCGCTCCCACTCGGCGAGAGGCTCAGCACCGGCGTCGGCCTCGGCACCCGTGCGACCACTGTGCCGGTCCATCAGGCCCTCGGCCACGGCGTCGGCGATCACGCGAGTGAGCAACGTCACCGAACGGATCGCGTCGTCGTTCCCGGGGATCTTGTAGTCGACGACATCGGGATCACAGTTGGTGTCCAGGATCGCGACGATCGGGATGCGCAGCTTGCGCGCCTCGTCGACGGCCAGGTGCTCCTTGTTGGTGTCGACGATCCAGACGGCCGAGGGAACCTTGCTCATGTCGCGGATGCCGCCCAGGGTGCGCGCGAGCTTGTCCTTCTCGCGGCGCAGGACGAGCAGTTCCTTCTTGGTCAGCGCGGAGCCCGCGACGTCGTCGAAGTCGATCTCCTCGAGTTCCTTGAGACGCTGGAGACGCTTGTGGACCGTGCTGAAGTTCGTGAGCATGCCACCGAGCCAGCGGTGGTTGACATAGGGCATCCCGACCCGCGCGGCCTGCTCGGCGACGGGCTCCTGAGCCTGCTTCTTGGTGCCCACGAAGAGGATGGTGCCGCCGTGGGCGACGGTCTCCTTGACGAAGTTGTAGGCGTTGTCGATGTAGGTCAGCGACTGCTGCAGATCGACGATGTAGATGCCGTTGCGCTCGGTGAAGATGAACCGCTTCATCTTCGGGTTCCACCGGCGGGTCTGGTGTCCGAAGTGGACACCGCTGTCGAGCAGCTGGCGCATGGTCACGACGGCCATGACACGTCCTTTCACCGTGCGGCGCGGGACCCCCAGCGCACGCACGCGTTGAGCGACCGGCGAGCCGGTCGCATTCCGGTTGTCGGCGGAGCCATGTGGCCGACCGCCCCTAGCACCATCCGGCTCCGACGCCTGCACCTGGTGGTACAGGACCGTTGTCGGACCACGGCCCTGACGGGAAATGGTGCGTGAAGTCGACTGTCGGCGATGCCCGTTCTGGTATTTGGGGCAGGCCTGCCAGTCGCGGCATTGAGTCTAGCCGATGACCAGGACCTCCGATGACTGAGCCGTCCACAACCTCAAGGGCTCCCCCACTATCCACTGCGCGGACCTGGGTAACGCGGGCGACCGCCGCAGACGCCAACGATCGGATGATGATCCAGAACCTGGCGCCGCCGCCATCCGATCCGCCGACCGGGCGTCGGCGCTCCCCACGCTCACGAAGGTGTCCGTGGTGGGTCCGCACCGGACTTAGCATCCTGCTGGTCCTGCTCGGCCTGGTCGCGCCATTGGCGTGGGAGGCGTGGCCGGCAACCGCGCCGTCCGACCACGTGGCGCCGACGGTCCGGGACGGGTCCCGGCGGGTCCCGCCAAGCACCACACAACAGCGACGGGCAGGCGTGCAACGTACCCACCACCCGGCGGTGCGGTCGGCGGCCGCGGCAGCCAGCTCCGGGTGGGACCTGCCCGTCCCTGCGCCGGATGGCCGGCCGCCGGTTTTCGCGCCGTTCGATCCCCCAGCGCGGGATTGGCTACCCGGCCACCGGGGGGTGGACCTCACGCTCACAGCGGGCGCCGTGATCACGGCCCCAGCGGCCGGCACGGTGACGTTCGCAGGGCCGGTCGCTGGGCGGGGAGTCGTAGTCATCACCCACGATGACGGCCTGCGAAGCTCATTCGAGCCAGTGAGCACCCTGGTGACGGTCGGTTCACACGTGGCCGCGGGTGCACCGGTCGCGATTCTTGAGGAGGCCGGGTACCACTGCGCTCCCGCAGCTTGCCTGCACTGGGGTGTGCGTCGCGGAGAGGTCTACCTCGATCCGCTCTCACTCACCGGAGGCGGACCCCCGATCATCCTGTTGCCGATGCCCTGAGTATCCCGGCTTCACGCGCGGGGACGCCGCGCCGACGAGGTCGCCGCGCTCCGCCCGGCGCGTCGGCACCTCACGCGCGTGGGAAATGCCGCGGTGACCGGCCTAGCGGCCCGGGAGTGCCCGGTCGGCACCTCACGCGCGTGGGAATGCCTGCTCGAAGGACGACCGCAAACGGTCCGCCGAGACGTGGGTGTAGCGCTGGGTGGTCGACAAGCTCGCGTGCCCCAGGATCTCCTGGACGCTCCGCAGGTCCGATCCGCCTGCCAGCAGGTGGGTCGCAGCCGAATGGCGTAGGTCGTGCGGCGCCACGTCTTCAACCCCGGCGAGCGCGGACAGGCGATGCACCTCGTCGCGGATCTGGCGTTGGCCCCAGGGCCCACCGCGGTCACCGAGGAGCAGCGCCGACCCGGAGGCTGCGGTGAGCAGTTTCGGCCGCCCGGCACTGAGCCACTGCTCGACGGCTCGGGCGGCAGGGATGCCGAATGGCACCACGCGTTGCTTGTCGCCCTTGCCGACGACGCGAATGACGCATTCAGCCAGGTTCACCTCGGGCACGGTCGCGCTGGCGAGTTCAGCCACCCGGATGCCGGCGCCGTACAGCAGTTCGGCGGCCGCCCACGCACGAAGCCGCTTCGGATCGCCGTCGCTCGCGGCGTCACGGGCTGCGTCCATGAGTCGCGCGGCGGCATCGACGGACAGAACGGTGGGCAGTGTCCGCAGCGGTCGCGGGCTGGCCAACCTCGCGGCCGGGTCATGTTCCACACGGCCCTCGCGGGCGGCCCAGGCGAAGAACTGTCGAGCGGCTGCTCCCCTTCTGGCCAGTGTCGAGCGAGCCAGGCCCCGATCCGATTGCAGCGCGAGCCAGGCGCGCAACCGTGCCAGGTCGATGTCGCCAAGCTGGGCGGCGCCATGACGTTGGGCGTAGGACAGTAAGTGTTCGACATCGGAGATGTAGGCCCGCACGGTGTGCTCGGAGAGGCCGCGCAACAGGTGGAGATCCTCTGCATAGTCGCCCAATGCCGACCGCAGTGGTGCGGCCAGCACGGGCTGGGCTGGGCCGACTGCCGCATTGGTCATGGCCTCAGTGTGCCGCGAGTTGACCGCTTGCTCGGGCAGGCATGGCGGAAAACAGCTGGAGGCCCGGGTTCGCCGTGGGTAGCCTCAGACCCATGCCAGCCGGACCTCGGGACACCATTCGCTTCTACAGCGTCGGTGATCCGTACGGCGAGTTCTCGAACTTCGCACGTTTCCCGATTCGTCTTGACGGTGTTTCGTGGCCGACCACGGAGCACTACTTCCAGGCGCAGAAGTTCGTCGATGCGCGCGATCGCGCGGAGGTCCGTCAGGCCCGCACGCCCGCGGTCGCTGCTGCCATCGGACGTGATCGCCGACGCAAACTGCGGCGCGATTGGGAACGAGTCAAGGTGGGCGTAATGCGGCGAGCGGTCGAAGCCAAGTTCGCGCAGCACCCGGACCTCGCGGAGCTGCTGCTCGGCACCGGCGACGCCCTCGTGATCGAGCACACCGCGAACGACTCGTTCTGGGGCGATGGCGGTCAAGGCAGGGGACGCAATGAACTCGGCCGCATCCTGATGGCGGTTCGAGACCAACTGCGCGCCGCGACCGCGGAGTAGGTCCCGTCACCACCTACCGCGGTGCACCTGTGAGGAGATCAAGATGCCGGTCATCATCGACCTGGAAGCCACTGCTGCGACCAGGGGTCGGTGCCTCGCGAGCAGGTGGAGATCATCGAGATCGGAGCCGTTGCCATCGATGCCGACGGGCGACAACGCGGTCTTTTCGGCCAGTTCATTCGGCCGGTGCGCCCCCCCCCCGGCTCACCGAGTTCTGCACTCGTCTCACGACGATCACGCATACGGATGTGGACTCCGCACCAGGCTTCGTCGAGGCCTCGAAGCGGTTCATGGGTTCCTTCAGGGCAAAGGGATCGACCCCGTACTCTCCGGATGAGTGGTGGGGGTCGTGGGGACAGTACGACGCGAATTAGTCCGCTCAGGATGTGCGGTTCAACAAATGGGACCCACCACCGCGGTGTGGACGATGCCCGCAACATCGTTCAGCTCTTGCGCTGGATCGACGGCGATGCCCGCGTCTGAGGACAGGTCGTGGGGCACACGGCGTCGAGGACTCCGCGGAGGTTGCCGAGAAGTGCGGTCGAGTGATCTCGGTGCGGTCGGCGTCAACTGCCTACGACCTCTGATTCGCGTCGCCAGCCTCCGCCGGCTCGTCGGACCCGGCCGAGCAACTCCAAGTGGCCGAGACCGCCCAGCACCTCCGCGACGGCAAGCCCCGCGGTACGAGCCACCGACTCAATCGAAGCCGGCTGGCGCAGCGGTAGGGCCTCCCAGATCCGGGCGCCGACCTCATCCAGATCGTCCAGCGGGCCAGTGCTTGACACTGGTTCGGGCGGCATCTCGCTCCCGACAGCACCGATAAGTTCGGCAGCTTCGGCGGCATCCGTGACGCACACCGCATCGGTTTCGCGCAGGAGCCGGTGACAACCCGCGGAGGCCATCGAGGTGACCGGCCCTGGAACTACCCCCACCGGCCGCAACAACTCGGCCGCTCTCGCGGCGGTGGCCAGCGACCCTGACCTCCAGGCAGCCTCCACGACCACCGTGGCACCGGCGAATGCCGCGATCAGACGATTACGCAGCAGGAAGCGCACCCTGGTCGGTGCCGACCCCGGCGGCACCTCGCTGATGACGGAGCCATCGTCGACGATAGCTCCGAGCAGGTCCGCATTCCCCGCCGGATACAGCCGATCAACTCCGCCGGCCAAGAACGCCACGGTTCGCCCACCCGCCGCGAGCGCCCCTCGATGTGCGGCCGCGTCGATCCCGTAGGCACCGCCGGAGACCACGGTGATGTGGCGATCCGCGAGTCCCGCGGCGAGTTCGCCGGCTATCTGGCTTCCGTATGCTGTCGCGGCCCTGGCGCCCACCACCGCGACCGATCTGGTGGCCCGATGGGCAAGTTCGGGGTCTCCCCGAACCCACAGGCACAGCGGTGCGGCAAGTTCCAGGGAATCGAGTCCGTGGGGCCACCGAGGGTCGGCCGGGGTGAGCAGCGTTCCGCCGAGGCTGTCGAGCACCCGCAACTCGCGTCGAGGGTCGAGGTCGGCAAGGCGTGGGGTCCAACGGGCGACAGCTCGCGCCAGCCGGGCGCTCGCGCCCCGAGCAGCCCCACCGCGAGCGGCCCCGCCCCGGGGCGAACCAGGACCAGTGACTGCTTGCTGTGCACCGTCGCTCCTGAGCACCGGTCCCCCACGCGAGTCCGCGCGAGCTTGAGCGGTTCCCTCGTCGACCAACCAGCGCAGCGATTCGCTGGCACCCAGTTGAGCAACAAGGGCACCAGCGACCTCATCACCTGGTTCCGCGAGTCGGCTCCACGCCGCGACGGCGAGCATGGGGTCCTCAGCGTCGAACCGCAGGCTGATGTCAGCCACGGTTCACCCGCGTACGCAAGGCCAGCCCCGAACCGATGTCATCACGGTCAGGGGAGCCTCTCCCGGCGAGGTCCGCGACGGTCCAGGCAAGCCTGAGCACCCGGTCGGCTCCCCGCAGGCTGAGCGTGCCACGGTCGAGTGCCGCGTCAATATCGCACAGGAGCCGGCGATCAGGCCCCCAACGGTCGCGCAACCAAGCACTCGGTACCTCGGCGTTGGTCCTCCACGGCGTGCGCTGCAGACGTTCACGGGCCACTGCCCGGGCGGCCGCGACCCGCTCCGCGACGACCGCCGACGTATCCCGCACGGCCGACGCCGCCCGGTCGAGTCGCGAAACCGGCAGCACCTCCACCTGAACGTCGACCCGGTCGAGCAACGGGCCGGACAGCCGTGCGAAGTATCGCCTGCGTACCAGCGATGTGCAGCTGCATTCCAGCCCTTTCCCGGTCGCCCGGCCACACGGACAGGGGTTCGCAGCCATCACCAGTTGAAACCGCGCGGGATACCGAGCGATACCGGCAGCCCGATGCAGGACGACCTCGCCGTGTTCGAGGGGCTGACGCAAGGTCTGGAGCACCCGGGAGCCGAATTCCGGCGCCTCGTCGAGGAAGAGCACACCCCGGTGGGCCCGGGAGGCAGCTCCGGGCCGCGGCATCCCGGAGCCACCCCCGATGATCGCGGCCGGGGTGGCGGTGTGGTGCGGGTCTTCGAAGGGTGGCCGGCGCACCAATCCCGCACCCGGATCGAAAACTCCCGCCACGGAGTGGATAGCTGTCACCTCAACCGCTTCGTCGTCGTCGAGATCTGGCAAGAGACCCGGCAGACGCGCGGCGAGCATGGTCTTACCGGTCCCGGGAGGACCGACCATCAGGAGATGGTGACCACCGGCGGCGGCCACCTCGAGCGCTCGCCTGGCCTCGGACTGCCCGAGCACGTCCTCGAGGTCTCCTTCTGTCCGCAACCGTGCACGCGCGAATCCCCGCGTCACAGCCGGCTGTTCCACGGCTTCCCCGATCTCGGCACCGTAGCGCTCGGCCAGCTCCGCCAGTCCGCTGGCCCCGACCACCTGAGCCCCCGGAACCAGACACGCCTCAGGAACATCCGCAACGGGCACCACCACCTTGGTGAAGCCCGCAGCCACGGCGGCCGCGACGGCGGGCAACACCCCGCGCACCGGATGCAGGCGCCCGTCGAGTCCCAACTCGCCCAGATGAACGGCATCCCGCACCGTCTCCGGGTCGATCACACCGGCCCCTGCTAGCAAGGCCACCGCGATGGCCACGTCGTATCCCGAGCCGGACTTAGGCAGCGCGGCAGGTGAGAGGTTGACCGTGATCTTTCGCTGCGGCCAGCGCAGCCCCGACGAAGTGACTGCCGCTCGTACCCGGTCTCGGGACTCGCTCAGAGCGGCATCGGGCAGGCCGACGAGAACGAACCCAGGGACCGATGCCGTCAAATGCGCCTGGACCTCCACTACGTGACCGGTGAGGCCCACCAGGCAGACGGATCGCGTTGCACCTAGCCCCATCAGCAGCTCACGCCCGTCAGGTGTTCGACCTGCGCGGCACCGAACCGGGGCACGACCACCGCGACCACGTCGATCCGCACACTCGCACATCGAACGGGATGCTGAGCGAGCCACTCCCCGGTCAACCGGCGTAACCGGGCAAGCTTGGTGGCGGTGATCGCTTGGGCCGGATGGCCGAAACCCACCCCGCGCCTGGTCTTCACCTCGACTGCCACGACGACGTTGCCGTCCCGGGCCACGATGTCCAGCTCACCGTCGGTACCTCGCCAGTTGCGGTCGAGGATCTGCCACCCTGACTCGACCAGCCGCCTGGCGGCCACCGCTTCGCCATAACTACCCACAGCCTGATTGGCTCCCATGGCCCACCTCCTGGGACCAGGGTCACCGGCAGGAAACGCAGGGCGGGCGCGGGCGAGCCTCGACCACGAACAACCTCACCGCACCCGCCCTGTGGACGGCCGAAACTCAGTCAGAACACTGATGCATTCGGAACGCCTGCGTCGCTAGCCACGCCATCACGATGGTGGCCACAACCAAGAACCCGAGACGCCCGTCAGCCGATCCTTCCAGCACTCCGTCGCCACTCATCTACAGCTGGAGTTCGGCCTTCGCGAGCTCTTCGACGTTCACATCCTTGAAGGTCACCACCCGGACCGACTTGACGAACCGCGCCGACCGGTAGACATCCCAAACCCAGGCATCGGCGAGCCGCAGCTCGAAGTAGACCTCGCCTGCCGCCGACCGGACTTGCAGATCCACCTGGTTCGCGAGATAGAACCGTCGCTCAGTCTCCACGACGTAGGCGAACAGACTCACCACGTCGCGGTACTCGCGATAGAGGGCGAGCTCCATCTCGGTCTCGTAGTTCTCGAGGTCTTCGGCGCTCACGCCCCCATCATGGACCATCGTCGGCCCGGCAGGCCCTAAGAAGTGACCGCGTCAGCCAACAGTGCCTGGTCCGAACTGTCGTGTTCAAAGACACAGGCCGCGTCACGCGACACCTTCTCCTCGACCGGCTCAAGCGCGTCGAGCGCCACTCCCCCGAAGAGATCGAGGTCGAGCGACGCAGCAGGCCCGTCCTCGTGCTGGGCGGACGTCGTCACAGGCGTGGGCAGCCGCCAACTGCGCCGGTGCAACGGCGTCGGCCCATGGGTTCGCAGGGCGTCCAGATGTACGGCCGCTCCATAGCCCTTGTTCTGCGCCCACCCGTATTCGGGGTACTGGAGCGCGAACTCCTGCATCAGACCGTCGCGTTCGCATTTGGCGAGCACACTCGCGGCCGCGACCGACGCACAGCGCATGTCGGCCTTCACCATGGTGGTGACCTGCGGCTCGGCGCAGTGGCCATCCGCCCCGGACTCGTCGGCCTCGAACAGGTCGACGATGCCGGCCCCGCTGAGCCAGTCGTGGTTCCCATCGAGCAGGACGGTGTCCACGTCACCAAAGCTCCGCCGGATCTGGGCCAGCGCCCGGCGACCGGCCAACCGCAGTGCCGCGATGATGCCGTAGGCGTCGATCTCAGCCGGGCCTGCATGGCCGACGCCCCAGCTCAGGCACCAGCGTTGGGTGAGCGGAACCAGTGCCTCGCGAGCGGCCGGCGTCAGCAGCTTGGAATCGGCCAGCCCCGGAGGGCATGGACGGGTGGAGAGGTCCACCACGACCGCTCCGACGCTCACCGGGCCGGCCAACGCCCCCCGGCCGACCTCATCGATCCCTACGACCACCCGCGCACCGGCCCGCAACAGCGCGCGTTCTTGCCGCAGGTCCGGGCGCCGCGCCGACGACGTCATGGTTGCCGACGATGTCATGGTTCAGGGACGTCTTTGAAGACCGAACCAGGGTTACGGAGCAGGCCCGCATGCGACAGCGGCCACACCTTGATGAACGCGGTGCCGACGACGTTCTCCATCGGCACGAATCCCCCGCCGGGTTTACTGGTGTTATAGCGGGAATCATCTGAATTCTGGCGGTTGTCCCCCATGACGAACAGCATATCCGCTGGAACAGTGACATCGAATGGATCTTGACTCGGGATCGACCCCGGTTTGATGTAGGTCTCGTTGATCGACACACCGTTCACGGCCACGCGCCCCTGCGCATCACAGCAGGTCACATGGTCGCCGGGAACTCCGATCGTCCGCTTGATCAGATGTTCGCCGGAATCCTGCGGCAACAGTCCGATGTACGTCATCAACGCCGTGCCGGCCCGCACGACCTGCGGGCGGGTGTCGGGCGGCGCCGGCGGTAGCCAGCCACCCGGGTCCTTGAACACCACGATGTCGCCCCGGTGCACGTCGAACTGTCCCGGAACCATCCGCGAGACCATGACGCGGTCGCCCTTGACCAGGGTGGCCTCCATGGACTCGCTGGGAATGAAGAATGCCTGGACGAGAAAGGTCTTGATGAGCAGCGACAAGATCAGCGCGGAACCGACGATGATGACGCCCTCGCGCACGACGCCGAAGAGGCCACCGCGCCGTTCCTGGTCCTTGGATCCGGCGGCTCCGGCGCCCGTGGCGGCAACAGCGTCGGTGTCATCACTGGATGTCACACCGGTCCCGCCGCCGGGTTTGGACTCGGAGTCCACCTCTTCCGGTTCGGAGTTGCTGTCATTGGAGGCATCTGAGCGAGCGCCCGATGGCGAAGGACCGTCTGTCACCCGCCCACTGTGCCACCTGGGCAGGGGTCAAGCGAAACGGGAGGGGCGTCGTGAGACGACGATGGGCGGCCACCGTCTGAGGTGACCGCCCATCGAAAGTGAGTTGAACCGCGTCAGCCCGCGGTCGTCTCGCGCTTCTCCTTGATCTTCGCCTTCTTGCCGCGCAGTTGGCGCAGGTAGTAGAGCTTCGCGCGACGCACGTCGCCACGGGTGACGACCTCGATCGACTCAATGGTCGGGGAGTGCACGGGGAACATCCGCTCCACGCCGACGCCGAAGCTGATCTTGCGGACGGTGAAGGTCTCCCGGACGCCGCCACCCTGGCGGGCGATCACCACGCCCTGGAAGGCCTGGACACGCGAACGCGTGCCTTCCACGACCTTGACGTTGACCTTCAGCGTGTCCCCGGGACGGAAGTCCGGGATGTCGGAGCGCAGCGATGCTGCGTCGACGTTGTCAAGCTTCTGCATGTCGGTTCTCCCCGCCCGCCACCGGTCGGACGCGTCGTCGTGGGCCCGCGCCAAGGCGAGCCGAATGGGTCAAAGGTGGTGTGGTGCTCCTCGGCCGAGAACGGTTCGTTCCTCACCCACCCCGGTGGCAGGGGGCTGACCGGCACGCACACCGACGCACTATTGTGCCACAGGCGGCGAAGTCAGTCGTCGGTGCGCCGCATGCCGCAGTCCACCGGGAGCCATCCAAGCTCCGACAGCCTGGTCAAATCATGACGATCGAGGTTCGCGGGATCGAGGGCGGCGATGAGGTCCGGTCGCCTTTCGGCGGTCCGGGCGATCGCGGTGTCACGTCGCCAGCGGGCGATCTTGGCATGGTGGCCGGACAACAGCACCTCGGGCACCTGGTGCCCTGACCACGCCATCGGCTTGGTGTACACCGGGTACTCCAGCAGCCCCGCGGCCCCGTGCGACTCCTCGACCAACGACTCCGGGTTGCCGACCACGCCCGGCAGCAGTCGCACGGTGGCCTCGACCATCACCAAGGCGGCGGCTTCTCCCCCGTTCAGCACATAGTCGCCGATCGACAGTTCGCTCACCCGCAGCCCGCTGTCGCGATAGTGCTCGGCGACCCGGGCATCGATGCCCTCATAGCGTCCACAGGCCACGACCAGGCGTTCTTCGCGGGCCAGCGCCTCCGCGGTCCGCTGGGTGAACGTCGCACCGGAGGGCGTCGGAATGATCAGGTGGGCAGCCTGAGCCGGAGCTTCGGTGCCCGCCGCGGCACTGCCCCGAGCTGCCACGCCGCCCTCACCTGAGGTCGCCTCACCCTCGCCCACCAGCTCATCAAGTGCCGCCCCCCACACGTCAGGGCGCATGACCATTCCCGCCCCACCGCCGAACGGCGTGTCGTCCACCGTGCGGTGCCGATCCGTGGCCCAGTCGCGCAGGTCATGGAGGCGCAAATCCACCAGACCAGCGGAACGCGCCTTGCCGACGAGGGACAGCTCCAACGACGCCAGATACTGCGGAAAGATGCTGACGATGTCGATGCGCATCAGCGTTCCTCGGTCGAAGCGCGGTCCTCGGCCGCCGTCGACTCCACGACCTCCAGCCGGGCGCTGTCCCAGGCCAATAGTCCCCCCGGCGGGTCCAGGACCACACGCCCCCCCGCGACATCGACCTCCGGAACGATGGCGTGCACGAACGGCACCAGCGTGCGGCTGCCGTCGGGCTCGCGCAGGACTAGCAGATCGTGGGCCGGTGAGTTCTCCAGCCCTTCCACCGTGCCCAGGTTCCGCCCGTCCAGCCCCACGGCTTGGAGGCCCGCCAACTCGTGCGGGTACCAGGCATCCTCGTCGTCGGAGGTCCCGGCCTCGACCACGAGGGAGACGCCGCGCAGGCCTTCGGCCGCCGTCCGATCGCCGACTTCCTGGAACGTCACCAGCAGCCGGTTCTGATGGCTGCGCGCGGCAACCAACGTCAGCGCGCCGACCTGGGGGCGATCAGTGGCGAAGACAGCACCTGGGGAGAGTCGATCCGGGTCATCGGTACGGACATCCACCACCACCTCGCCGCGCAACCCGTGCGGTCGGATGATCGTGGCGACGGTCAACAACATGGCGCTTCCTCAGGTCTGTAGGTAAGACGGTGCTGGCCCGGTCCTTGAGTCAAGGACCGGGCCAGCGAAAACCGGTGTCAGCAAGCGAACCCAGTCACCGACGGTCGACGTCGACGACGTCGACCCGAACGGGGCCGTTGGTCGCCAGGGCGCCGATGACAGCGCGCAGGGCTCGGGCCGTGCGGCCACCTCGGCCGATCACCCGCCCAAGATCCTCGGGATGAACCCGGACCTCGAGAAGGTCACCGCGGCGCAGCGCCTTGTTCGCCACCCGGACATCATCCGGGTGGTCCACGATGCCCCGAACGAGGTGTTCGAGGGCGTCGGCCAACATCAGGACTCGTCGCTCGCGGGAGCCTCGGCGGGCTCCTCAGCGGCGGCCTCTTCGGCCGGCTCGGCAGCCTTCTTCTCGGCGGCCTTAGCCTTCGCCTTCTCGGCACCAGCGGCAGCGGCCTCGATGGCGGCGGCTGGGTCGGCCTTGGCCTCCTTGACGCGCAACGTGCCCTCGGCGCCCGGCAGGCCCTTGAACTTCTGCCAGTCACCGGTGATCTTCAGCAGCGCCAGCACCGGATCGGTGGGCTGCGCGCCAACGGACAGCCAGTACTGCGCGCGCTCGGAATCGATCTCGATCAGGCTGGGATCCTCTTTGGGGTGGTAACGACCGATGGTCTCGATGGCCCGGCCGTTGCGGCGGGTACGAGCGTCGGCAACGACGACGCGGTACTGGGGATTGCGGATCTTGCCAAGCCGGGTGAGCTTGATTTTGACAGACACGAGTTACTTCCTTCGATGGTCACAGTGCAATTCGGCGACATTCCACGAGTTGGAACGCCCGGT
>JAVBNE010000099.1:0-50307 GCA_031551755.1 Cellulomonadaceae bacterium
GAAGATCTACGTCGATGGTGCTTTGGTGGCCAGTGATGCGTCGACGACCACGGCGCAGAACATCTCCGGTTACTGGAAGGTCGGTGCCGATTATGTGTGGACCGGGGCGGGAACCTCCGCCCTGACCGGCAGCATCGACGACGCAGCGGCCTATCAGCGGGTGCTGCCTGCCAGCGAGATCGCCGATCTCTACCAGGCATCGCGTACCCCGGTGATCCCGCCCACGGCGGCGTACTCCTTCCAGACGTCGGGTTACACGGCGACCTTCGATGCTTCGGCGTCGACAGCGGGAGTGGGACGCACCCTCGCGTCTTATGCGTGGGACTTCGGTGACGGTACGACCGGCACCGGCATCAAGCCGTCGCACACCTACACCAAGCCGGGTACTTTCCCGGTGACCTTGACGGTGACGGACTCGGACGGCTCGGTGGGTCGGGTGACGACTTCGGTCAAGCTCAATTACTACGCCATCGCGGTCAAGCAGTCCCGGCCGGATGTCTTCTGGCAGTTCGAGGAGGGAATCGGTGCCACCTCGGCTGCCGACTCCAGCACCAACGGAGCGACCGGTAGGGTCATCGGGAACCCCGGATTCGGTGGTGACGGTGCGCGAACCGGCATGTCTGGGCTTTCCCAGACCGGTGTCTCCGGCGCGGTGGTGTCGCCGATGCAGATGAATGCGCCGAAGTCGTACACGATCTCGGCGTGGTTCTCCACGAAGAGCACGGTTGGTGGGCGGATCATCGGCATGGCGAATAACCTGACCGGCAACTCGGGTGGTTATGACCGTGAGGTGTATGTGCGTTCGGACGGTAAGTTGACGTTCTTCGTTAATCCAGGTGCGGCGAAGGTGTTGACGACGCCGGCGGCGTATAACGACGGTGCGTGGCATCAGGTGGTGGCGACTCAGGGCGGCGACGGGATGAAGATCTACGTCGATGGTGCTTTGGTGGCCAGTGATGCGTCGACGACCACGGCGCAGAACATCTCCGGTTACTGGAAGGTCGGCACGGACAACGTCTGGTCAGGAACCGCCACGGCGTACCTGACCGGTGGCATCGACGATGCCGCCGCCTATCAGCGGGTCCTGTCGGCCAACGAAATCGCCAACCTCTACGCCGTCTCCCAGGGTGCGATCCCGCCGATCGCAGCGTTCACCTCCAAGGTGGCCGGCTCGCGGGTGGCCTTCGACGCTTCTACCACTCAGGTGGGGCAGGGGAAGAGCGTGCAGTCCTATTTCTGGGACTTCGGCGATGACACGACGGGTACCGGGGTCACCCCCTCGCACACCTACACCGAAGTCGGCGACTTCCCTGTGACCCTGACCGTCACGGACTCGGCAGGTCTGGTCTCCCAGGTCCGGCACACCGTGACGATCGCGCCACCGCATGCCGACCCGAAGGCCGTCATCATCGCGAGCCAGCAGGGTCTGACGACGGATTTCGACGCGACGAAATCGGTCATTGACCCGGAGACCACGGTCTCGGAGTACCTGTGGAACTTCGGAGATGGCGAGACATCGACCCAGGCCAAGGTGTCGCACCGGTACGCGGCGGCTGGTAACTACCGAGTGACCTTGACGGTCACTGATGCGCTCGGTTCCTCTGGCACCGCGACCAAGGACATCAACGTCAGCGGAACCATCGCTGCCGATGCATTTGAGCGCACCGGATCGTGGGGTACCGCGGATGTTGGTGGCGCATGGAAGACCGACGGCGGACTCACGGTCGACGGTGGTGCGGGACTCGTCGTCCTTCCCTCCCCAGGGCAGACTCGGAACGCCTACCTGACCGAGGTCAGCGCGCGGGACGTGGATGCCCAGGTCGACATGACTTTGGTCAAGAGGGCAGAGGGCGGTTCGACGATGCCCTCCCTGGTGGTCCGGCACACCAACGCCGGGGACTACCGCGCAAAGCTCGTGGTAGGCACCAATGGGTCGGTGTCGGTGAATATCACCAAGAACACTGCTGCCGGTGAGGGCTTCGTCAAATCCGCCATCATGCCGGATTACACGTACGCGGCCGGTGACGTGCTCTCCGTGCGGATGCAGGCTGTGACGACCGATGGCCTGACCGCGCTCAAGGTCAAGGTGTGGAGGGCTGACACGACCGAGCCGACGGCCTGGTTCATCACCGGTACCGATTCGGAGTCGGTCCTGCAAAGTGCCGGTCAGATCGGGATCTCGGCCTACTTGTCCGGAGCGGCGACCAACTCACCCCAGACGATCCGGATCGACAACCTGTTGGTGGTTGCGCCGTGATCGAGTAGATCGGTTGTCCAACTGCTCGTGGGGTGGTGTCTTTCATCAGGCACCACCCCACGAGCTTTCGTGTCTGCCAAGTGAAGGAGCTGTGTTCTTCAACACATTATGGATTAGCGAGAGCGCTCCCACCTGCGGTGTCGGTTCGTGATGCCGTTGGCTTCCAACGGGTAGAAGTGGCCGCCGAAAGGCCGGTCAAAGGGCACCCGTCCTCGTTTCACGTCAGCCATCTGCCGGATACAAGACAAAGAACCGCAGTGAACAGACCAATTACCCGAGTGGTCGCCTTGGCGAAGCCCAAGGATTGGTTTGGTTCCCGAATTACCCGATTCTCGCTTGACGGCCGGTATCCGTCTAACCCGACACTTGATTTGTGTGGTCAATGCGGAAGGATGGAAAAAGCTGGGTGTTGGAACAATCGTGCCAAGGTGTCCGCTCGACTGATCGATGGCCCGGCGCGTCGCCTTAAGGAGCGCCATGAGAAGCAGCCGGAGACCTCTTTCCCGCCTTGTCGGTTCGCTGACGGCCGGAGCCGTTGTCGTTTCGGTAGCCGCCTTCGGGCCGGCCCAAGCGGCCCGCGCCGATGATTTGGCCCCCGGTGCGCCGGCGGTTGAGCAGCGGCCAGCGTCGGCCGTGACTGCGGATAACCTGCCGACGGTGCAGATCGACAGCGGCGTGGTGTGGACCCAGACGATTGTGGGGAACACGGTCTTCGCGGGTGGTTCGTTCTCGCAGACTCGGCCTGCTGGTGCCGCCCGAGGGCAGCAACTCACCGCGCGCGCCAACCTGCTTGCTTACGATATTCGTACAGGGAATCTGATCGGAGGCTTCGCGCCGACCGTCAATGGTCCAGTCAAGGTGGTCCGGGCAAGCCCGGACGGCAAACGTCTCTACATCGGCGGCACCTTCACGCAGGTCAACGGCCAGGCGCGCAACAACATCGCGGCGCTGAATCCGTCGACGGGTCAGCTCCTGCCCGACTTCTCCGGCGCCATCGGCGGGTCGTACGTCAACGCGATCGCGGTATCGGGCAGCTACGTCTACGTCGGCGGGCTGTTCTCCCGAGCGAACGGGGCGGCACGCACGAATCTGGCCGCTTTCGACCACAAGGGCACCCTGCGTGACTGGGCGCCGACGGCCGACCGGCAGGTCGACGGCATGGTCCTAGCCCCCAAGGGCGACCGCGTCATTGTGTCTGGCCGTTTCGGGCGCGTGAACAACACCACTGCCATCGGCACCGGATCGTTGAACGCCACCACGGGTGCCGTCATGCCGTGGGCGATCAACACGGTGGTGAAGAACGGTAACGCCAATACCGGCGGTACTTGGGGTCTGAGTACCGACGGGAAGAACATCTACGGCGCCACATGGAACACCGGTGGGGGCAACTACGAGGGCACATGGGCGGCCAACCCGGATACCGGAGCGATCGTTTGGCTGACGGACGGCCGGGGTGATCAGTACGACGTCTACTCCGACGGCACCACCACCTACGAGGTCGGTCACTCCCACCTGCTGACCTCGATCGGCGGTTGGGCCGACTACCGGACTCCTGCCGGTAACCACCAGTTCGCGGTCGCGCTCACGACGCAGCCCAAGGGACGTTCGATCGGTGGCGGGTACTACTCCTTCAAGGGTCAGCCCGGGCCCGCTGTAGTGAACTGGACACCGCTCTTCTACTCCGGCACGGCGACTGGCATGGGTCAGGCCGGGTGGACCGTCACCGGGAACGGCGACTACGTAGTGATCGCCGGAGAGTTCCCAGCGGTGAATGGCGATAACCAGTATGGTATGACGCGTTTCGCCAAGCCTGCACTCGCTCCGGACAAGTCGGGTCCGCGCGAGGCGGGAACCACTTGGGGCACGCCGTCGTTCAGGGCCGGTCCGGCCGGCGGCACGGTCTCGATCCGTACGACGTGGGACCGTGACGACATTAACCTGACATACCAGCTGATGCGGTCAGGAACCTCGACGCCGGTGGCGGTTTCGACCGTGCCCTCGATCTTCTGGCAGCGCGGCACGGTGACGTTGACCGACGACAGTGCCAAGCCGGGTCAGACCTACTCCTATCAAGTCAAGGTCGTCGACCCGAACGGTAACAGTCAGCTCAGCGCAAGCGTCAGCGGGAAGGCCGGCGCCTGCGCGGCAGCGGGCTGCCCGGTCCCGAAAATCCTGGTGGTGGACGACGGCGACGGCGGGAATCCAGCGGCTGCGGGTAAGCAGGCCGATCTGAACGTTGCGGTGTCCGCGCCAGGAGCAAGTCGTGAACAGTTCACCGCTACGGTCGCGTCGCAGAACGTCGAAGCCAAGATGGACATTGCGGTGAACAGGCTGCCGACAGGTGGCGCCACGATGCCACAGGTGGTGGTGCGCCGCACCAATGCTGGTGATTACCGTTCGAAGCTGATCATCAGCCCCAACGGCGCTGTGTCGGTCAGTTTGACCAAGTACACCGCCGCCGGGGGCGAGGGCATCATCAAGTCCGCGGTCGTGCCGAACCTCACCTACAAGGCAAATGATGCGCTCTCGGTTCGCCTCAAGGCGACGACCGCGAACGGAGTCACGACGCTGAGCACCAAGGTGTGGAAGGCCAATACCGCCGAGCCCACCGCGTGGAACCTGACGACCACTGATTCGACCGCTGCGCTGCAGACCACCGGCAAGGTGGGCATCTCGGTCTACCTGTCGGGCAAGTCGACCAACTCCCCGCAGAACGTCACCGGCCGGAGCTTCACAGTCACGACCCAGTAGGTGCTGCCGACCAACCCGGCAACAATCGAATGTTGACCCTCCGGTAGTACCGCAGCGCAGACCCTTCGCCCGGACAGCCGAAGATCAACGAAAAGGAACGCCTTCGACGAGCGGCACACACACAACGAGGGGTAGTGCCCACAGGCACTACCCCTCGTTGCGCACATCGTTGTGCAGGTGGTGCGTCGATCGGGTGCGGGGTCGCACCACACCCGATCGAGCGACTTGTGACCGTCAGTCCTTGCGGGCGAGCAGGTCGCGGATACGCTGGCGCGCGGGCTCCCGGTCGTAGCTGTTGATGAGTGCACCGGCCATGCGCACCGGGTCGCCGAAGAAGAAGTACTCGTACAGCGACTCCCGGCCGACGAACCCGGAGACCGAGGCGTCGAGAGCCAGCCGGAACAGTCGTGCCCGGCTTTCGGCGTCCGTCATGGCGCCCTGGAGGTACTGGTCGATGTCCGCGCGTCCCTCGCCGGCGAGGTCGGCCTCGCTGGGCAACGCCATCAGACCGCCGGCGCCGAACTTCCGGATGATCTCCGGCAACCGTTGCGACACCAGCCGCGGGTACCAGTTGCGGGCCGCGTTGAGCGTCTCCCACCGCGGCAGGTACACACCCTCCGCGTTCACCGCGCCGTCGACTTCGCAGGCCCGCAACACCGCGCGCTCCAGCTCGGTATAGCTGATGAGCTCGGCGATGTCCTGCTGGATGTGCTGGAAGCCGCCGATGCCGATCGCCTCGGCCATCTCGCTGGCCAGCCCGAGGTAGAACTCGGTCTTCGCGAGCGTCCGGCACACCACCTGGTGGGTCATGAGCTGACCGGCGCCCGTGGCCGCATAGAAGTCGTTGCACAACTCCGGGTGGCCGAGCAGGAAGACCCGCTCATTGGGCACGAAGACGTCGTCGAAGATGACGACCGCATCCATCTCGTCATAGCGCGAGGCCAGCGGCTCGTCGAAGGTGGAGCCACCGCGGTAGAACGGCGTCCGGCAGTAGTACTTCAGGCCCGGCGCGTCGTTCTGGATAGCGAAGGCGTAGGAGTACGGGGCATCCTCCGGGGTGCCGCGCAGGACGGTGGAGGGGAAGACGAGGAGTTCGTCGGCGATCGGTGCGATCGTTGCGAGCATCCGGGCGCCCCGGATGACGATGCCGTCGGGACGCTCTTCCACGATGCGTGCGGCCAGCTGGCCGCTTCCGGTCTGGTTGGCGTTCTGGGCTCGGTTGACCTGCGGTGGGATCAGCGTGTGGGTGGCGAGCAGGTCGTTCTCGCGGGCCATCTCGTAGTACGCCGTGATGCGCTCGGCGAATACCGGGTCGGCCTGTCCGAAGAAGGTCTTGGCTGTGCTCAACGCGGTCAGGGAGCTGTTCATGTAGTCGCCCGAGCGGCCGAGGAAGCCACCCGAGTACTCGGCCCAGGTGCTGATCGCCTCCCGGCGTTTGACCAGGTCATCCACGGTGCGGGGGACCAGGAACGAGGCGCCGACCAGGTCCCCGGTGGTCGGTGACTTGAATGTCAGCGCCTCCTGGAACTGCGGGTCGTGCTGCATGTCGTAGAGGTGGGCGTACGTGCGGGCGTTATTGCGGAACAGGGGATGTTCGGCGACCTTGCTCGTGATCTTCTCGCCGTCGATGTACAGCTCCGGCGTCATCGAGTTGAGCTTGTCGAGGAACTGCGCTCCGGTGCGGATTCCCATGGCACTCCTTCGTGGGTTAGTGGTGGAACAGGGGTACGTCTGTCAGAGCAGCGCTTCGTAGCCGGGGGTCGACTCGTGCATGATGGTGAACTGGCCGTTGTGGAAGCCGAGGGCGTCCCCGGCGCGATAGTCGAATTCCTGGACTTCGCCGATGAACAGCGTGTGATCCCCGGCGGTGTGTTCGGCCCAGGGGGTGCATTCGAACCAGCTCAGGACGCCGGCCAGCCGTGGGGCATGCTGGCCCTCGATCCACTGGGGTTCGAGGTTCGGCTTCCCGGCGAAGTGCATCGCGAGGTCACGTTGTTCGGCGCCCAGGATGTTGATGGTGAACGGCACCCCTCGCAGCAGGTCATGGGCATGCACATTGGACTGGATGGAGACCAACACCAGCGGCGGTTTCATGGAGACCGAGGTGAAGGAGTTCACCGTCAGCCCGTGTCGCTTGGTGGGGGCGTCGAAGGTGACGACGGCGACGCCGGTGGCGAATCGTCCCAACGAGCCGCGGAGGAAGTGGTCCGGCGGCCGGTACAGCGTTGACTCGGGCCTGAATCCAGTGTCCTTGGCGATCATCTCGTACTCCCTCGGCAGCGTTGCTCGAAAGACTTCGCGTGGGACCGGTGTGGTTCGCGGCCCGGTTGACGGGGTGGTCGACCCGTTCGATAATCGAACACGATGTTCTGATACAGAACTATATACGATCCGATGGCGAGGTGACAAGAGATGTCCGAGAACCAGAGGGGCCGGGTTCAGACGCTCTCGCGTGGAATCCGCATGCTGGAGGCACTTGCCGAGTCGGAGTCGCCGATGTCGATCGCCCGGCTCGCCGACGTCCTGAGCCTGCACCGTTCGGTCGCCTACCGGATCGTGCGCACGCTGGAGGACGACGGCCTGGTCTCCCGCGATGCCACCGGGGCATACCGCCCCGGGGCGCGGCTGGCGACGCTTGCCCGGGGAGTCGCGCGAGACTTGCAGACGGCCGCGCTCCCAGAACTGACCGCCGTCGCCAACGAACTCCAGATGACCGCGTTCCTCGCCGTCCCCGACCGCACCGAGGTCATCACGCTGGTCAGCGTGGAGCCCCGCGACGCCCATGCGGCCGTCGCCCAGCACCCGGGTTCCCGGCACTCGCTCGCGATCGGCGCCCCGGGGCTCGCGATCCAAGCCATCCTCTCGCCCGCCGACAGCGATCGGCTGGGACCGCTCCGGCGCCCGGAGGCCGACGAGGTGCGGGCAGTCGGCTATGCGCACAGCCACGACGAGGTGATCCAGGGCCTCCGGGCGGTCTCCGCACCGCTCGAAGTCCCCGGCCAGTCACCGGCGGCGCTCGCCGTCGTGTACTTGGGCCGGGACGCGGATCGCGCACTCCTGGGACGGCGGCTGGTCCAGGCGGCAGCCGCCGTCCGGCAGTCGATGCACTGAGGGATCCAGCCTGCTCCCGATAGACCGATGACGACCCATGACCACCGTTTCCGTGCAGGTCATCGCGCCATACCAGGTGAAAATTGAGCGGGCGACCCGCCCGGTGTGAGGAGTCGCCCGCTGGTCCCGCAACCGCCCGGCATCGGCCTGAGTTCGACGCCGGGCGGGATTGTCATCCTCGAGCGGACGCGAGCTCTCCTTCGATGATGATCGGGGCTGGGTCGGAGATCCCGTAGATCGCGCTCTTCTCCTGCGCCAGCTCGTTGTCCGTGCCCAGCGAAATGCCGGTCCGGTCCTTGAGCAGCAGGGTGGCGACGAAGGCGACGACCATGACGCTGCCGATGTAGAACACCACCGAGAGGGCGGTGCCGGTCCGTTGGACCAGCCAGGTGGAGATCAGCGGGGCGAAGGCGCCACCGAGGACCGCACCCAGCGCATAGGTGATGGAGACGCCGGAGTAGCGGATCGAGGCGGGGAAGAGCTCGGCGAAGAATGCCGCCTGTGGTCCGTAGGTCAGGCCGTTGCCGATGGTGAACAAGGACAACGCAAGGAACATAAGCCACACATCGCCGGTGTTGATCAACGGGAAGAGCACCGGTAGCGCGGCGAGGAAAGCGATCCAGCCCAGGATGTAGGTCTTGCGTCGGCCGATCTTGTCCGAGAGGATGCCGCCGACGAACGTCATACACAGCCAGACGACGGCCGAACCCGCGACCGCCAGCAGGACCGGCGTCTTCTCCATCCCCACGAGCCCGCCCTCGTTGAGCGGGGTCGTCGCGTACTTCTGCAGGTAGCCACCTGTGGTCATGTACCCGGCGGCGTTGTTCCCCGCGAACGTGGCCGCGGCCAGCAGCACCAAGAGCCAGGAGTACTTGAAGACCTGCACGATCGGCGCCTTGGTGGCACCCTTCTTCTCGGCCAGCTCGGTGAAGACCGGGCTCTCCTCAACCTTGCGGCGGACGATGAAGCCGACACCGACGAGGATCACGGAGAGCAGGAACGGCAACCGCCAGCCCCAGTCGAGGAACTGGTCTCCGGGAGAGACGACGCCGGTCATGAGGGCCAGGACGCCCGAGGCCAACAGAAGGCCGAGCGGAACCCCGACCTGCGGGAACGCACCGTAGCGGCCGCGTTTGCCGTCGGGTGCGTGTTCGACGGCCATCAGGACCGCGCCACCCCATTCGCCGCCGGTGGACAGGCCCTGCATGATCCGCAGAAAGATCAACAGGATCGGGGCAGCTATGCCGATCATGTCGTAGGTGGGCAGGCAGCCGATCAGGGTGGTCGAGGCGCCCATGAGGATGAGGGTCGCGACGAGCATGGCGCGGCGGCCGAGTCGGTCGCCGAAGTGGCCGGCCAGGAACGCCCCGAGCGGACGGAACAGGAAGCTCACGCCGACGGTTGCGAAGGCCAACAGGGTGGCGACCTGGGGTCCGGCGGGCTTGAAGAACAGTTCGGTGAAGACCAGGCCGGCAGCACTGGCGTACAGGAAGAAGTCGTACCACTCGATGGTGGTCCCGATGACGGTGGCGAAGGCGACCCGTCGCAGCTCCCGGCCTTGTGCCCGCTCGGGGGTGGGTGTCGCAGCAGTGGTGGACATGAGCGAGAACTCCTTTGTCTCGAGGCAGATGCGCATGGTTCCGGGCCGGTTACGGCCCGAGAGCCAGTGACTCATATCGTGAACGACAACATATATGATCGATTGGAGTCTGACAATCGGAAGTGCAGGAGTCCGGTGCCGTGGGGTTCGGGGTGTGACTCTACAAAGGCCCCGTTCACGTCGGTGAACTGAGGACATCGGTCCACGACTTGACCATCGATCGCCCTGGTCACGTCCGCCCTCCCGCCGGTCCAGACAACGATGCCTATCTCATCGTGCGGGTCTCGGAAGAGCCGTATCCCCAATGACTCGGGTACCCGGACCGTTGTGCGGTCGGTGAGGATCGGCGCCAGCCGGGAGGCGTGTTCATCTCGCCATGTCAGGGGTCCGACGGTCCTGTGAAAATCAGTGGCCCTGCCCGCACGCCCTGGGACAAGATCCACCACATGAACGGCAACTTCCCGGTCGAGCTGAGCGGCGCAGCCTCCCCCACGCTCATGTGGGCCAACGAACACGAGATCGAACCCGCCGCACTGACCCAGCTGCGGAACATCGCGGCCCTGCCGTGGGTGCACGGGGTGCGGGTCATGCCCGATGTCCACCTCGGTATGGGGGCCACCATCGGCTCCGTCATCGCTATGCGCGACGCGGTGTCACCCAATGCTGTCGGTGTCGACATCGGTTGCGGCATGATCGGGGTGCGGACCTCGTTGACCGCCGCTGACCTGCCAGATGACCTCGGTCCGCTGCGCGCCCGTATCGAGGCCGCCGTCCCCACCGGTTTCCACAAGCACGACGAGCCGGTGGACCTGCGTCGCATTCAGCCCATCGACTCCGACCCGGCTCGCCCCGATGGCCGGGTCACGGCGGCGCGGATGCGGTCGGCCGAGGCGTTCTGGGACCGTTTCGAGACTCTGCACCCCGGGGTGAGGCAGCTCCGTTCACGGGCATTGCGCCAGCTCGGAACACTGGGCGGTGGGAACCACTTCATCGAACTGTGCACCGACACCGAGGATGTGGTCTGGCTACAGCTGCACTCCGGGTCGCGGAACATCGGCAAGGAACTGGCCGAGCGGCATGTGGGGATCGCCAAGGGACTGGACCACAATCAAGGACTGGTGGACCGGAACCTCGCCGTCTTCCTCGCGGGTACTCCGCAGATGGACGCCTATCTGAACGACCTGTGGTGGGCCCAGGAGTACGCGGCGCAGTCACGTGACCTCATGATGACCCTGGTCTGCGATGCCGTCCGGCAGGAGTTCGCCGGTCGCCCGGTCACCTTCGAGCAGGCCGTCAACGTGCATCACAACTACGTCACCCGGGAGCAGATCGACGGTGCCGAGCTGATCGTGACCCGCAAGGGCGCGATTCGCGCGGGTGCCGGTGACCTTGGGCTCATCCCGGGGTCCATGGGTACCGGGTCGTATGTGGTGCGCGGGCTGGGAAACCCGCAGTCCTACTGGTCGGCGTCCCACGGCGCCGGACGTCGGATGTCCCGTTCCAAGGCGAAGAAGCAGTTCACCTTGGACGACCTCGCCGCCCAGACGGCCGGGGTCGAGTGCCGTAAGGACCAAGGTGTGCTGGACGAGATCCCGGGCGCCTACAAGGACCTGGAGTCGGTGATCGAGGCCCAGCACGACCTCGTCGAGGTGGTGCAGCGGCTGACGACGCTGCTCTGCGTCAAGGGGTAGGCGGACAACGACCCGAGGGGCGGCGACCGATGGGTCGCCGCCCCTCGGGTTGTTGTCGAGCGGTGTTCGAGTGCTGCACTTTCGGTCGAGTGCTGTAGTTCAAACCACAGCACTCGGCCAGAACCACAGCACTCGGCCAGGGGGCCGCGCACCAGCTGGCCGATGGCGTGGGTGCGCCGGGTCAGGCCCCGGCGCTCGGGCGCTTAGCCCTACGGTTCACGGTGTCGTCGTCGTCCGCGACTGAAACCGAGCCGGCGTCTGCGGCGTCTGCGGCGACTTCGGTGGCGTCCGCCATGGTGGCCTTGGCCTTGCTGGTCACCTTGGTGGTGGCCGACCGGGCGCGCGTGGAGGCCTTCTTGGTGGCTTCCTTGGCTGCGTCTTTGGCTTCCGCCACCTTCTCCGTCAGGTCCTCGCGAACATCGGCGACGCGCTCGGCGACCTTGTCAGTAGCTTCCTTCGACTTCGCAACGGCGGTCCCTGCGGCAACGCCAACAGCTTCGGCCGCATCTCCGACGGCGTCGCCCATCGCGTGCCGGGCTCCTTCGACGGTTGAGTCGAATCCGGTCGCTTCCTGCTCCCACGGTTCGGCCCACGGGTCGGTGGTCGGCTGGGCACGGCGGTAGAGCACATAGCTCGCGCCCGCGGCGGTCACACCGCCGACGATCCACCACAGCGCCTTGCCCTTGCTGTGTTTGGCGGCACCAGCAGCCGCCTCGGCCGCTGCACGGGCGGCGTCCTCACGGGCAGCAGCCTCTGCCACCTTGCGTGCGGCCTTGTCCAACTTCCCCTTAGCGGCCACGGCAGCCGAGTCAGCAGCCGCGGCGGTGGCCTCGGACGCGGATTCAGCAGCCCGGCGAGCAGCCTCGGATGCGCTCACGGCAGCGGCGTTGAATGAAGCGACGATCCGCGGCAGCACGTCGTCGACGAGCCGGTCGTGGGCGGTGTCGATCACCGGCGCGGCCTTGCCTGCTGCCTTCTCGACCCGCGGGGCGGATGCCTGGATGCCGTCGTGCCATGCCTTCTCGACCCGTGGCCGCAGCCACTCCAGGAAGGAGTCCACCCGCGGCGCGCCCCATTCCTTGGCCTGCCCGGCGGCATCCCTTGCCTGCCCGGCCAGATGGGTGGCTGTCGCCTGCGCCTTGGAACTGGCCAGCTCCAAGGCGGCGGCCAACTCGGCCGCGTGTTCCTTCAGCTTCTCTTTGTCGAGGCTCTCGAACGTTTCAATCGCGGCATGCGAGCGACGGCTCATGGGGATCTCCACTGGTTCACGGATCTGTCACTTTGGTCCACTCTGCCACCACGGTCCCGCCCATGCCAGGCTGGCGCGCGGTCAATCTTTGCGACATGTCGGCGCGTGCAAAGATGGAGTCCATGTTCGCGACCCTCCACACCACCTCCGGTGACATCCGCATCGAACTCTTGCCCGACCACGCTCCGAAGACCGTGGCGAACTTCGTCGGGTTGGCCACCGGCTCCACGTCTTGGACGGACCCACGCACCGGGAACCAGCGCAACGACCCCTTCTACGACGGGCTGATCTTCCACCGGGTGATCGAGAATTTCATGATCCAAGGAGGCTGCCCGCTCGGCACTGGTACCGGCGGACCGGGTTACACCTTCAACGACGAGATCCACCCGGAGCTCCAGTTCGACGGTCCCTACCTACTGGCCATGGCCAATGCGGGCAAGCGCCGCAACCCGGTGACGGGCGAGACCGAGGGCACCAACGGCTCCCAGTTCTTCATCTCGACGGCCGCGACGCCGTGGCTCAACGGTAAGCACACGATCTTCGGGCGCGTCGTTGACCCTGCCTCCCGCGCGGTGGTCGACGCGGTCGGCACCACCGCAACGCGTCCGGGTGACCGCCCGGTCGAGGACATCATCATCAACTCGGTCACCATCGAGGACTGACCATCACCACCCCACCTTCCCCCTACGGCGCCACCGCGGGTGCGGCCGGCGTCCCGACGTGCCCGCGGCACCCGGACCGGGTGTCCTATGTGCGCTGCCAACGCTGTGGGCGTCCGGTGTGCCCCGAATGCCAGCGTCCTGCGGCCGTCGGGATTCAGTGTGTGGACTGTGTCCGGGAGACGACGCGGGCGGCGCCGAAGGTGGGGTTGGGCGGCTCGGGGACCGGGCGGCCGGTGGTCACCTTGACGATCATCGGCCTGTGTGTGGTGAGCTGGCTGCTGCAGCGCACGGTCGGCGAACCGTGGACCGAGCAGTTGGTCTTCTCCCCCAGACTGGGTGATATCGAGCCCTACCGATTCCTGAGCACCGCATTCCTGCACGCCGATAGCGTGATGCACATCCTGTTCAACATGTACGCCCTGTGGATCATGGGCTCGTTCCTGGAGCCCGTGCTTGGGCGCTGGCGATTCGCAGCGCTCTACGTGCTCTCCGCGATCGGTGGTTCGGTCGCTGTGTTGGTGCTCTCGGGCGGACCGGGCCATGACGACTGGTTCCGGGGGGCGGTCGGTGCCTCGGGCGCGGTTTTTGGCCTTTTTGGAGCCGCAGTCTTCGTGTTGTGGCGCATGCACCAGGGTCCAAGACGGCGCTCGGGCGTCCAACAGATGGTGGTGTTGATCGGAATCAACTTTGCGTTGGGCCTGATCATCCCCAATATTTCGTGGCAAGGGCACCTGGGAGGGCTGGTCACCGGGCTGCTGCTCGGCTTCGCCTACGCCTGGGCTCCGCATGAGCGCCGCAGCCTGGTCGGAGCTTCAGCGACCGTTGCTGTCGGGGTGGCGCTCATCGTCACTGCGGTGGCCTACTACGGGGCTGTCTGACACCAGCGTCCGATTTGTCGCGACGGTGGCCACCCGACCACCGTGACGCCACACGACCTAGCCCTGAAGGCCCCCAAGCGCTGTTATCCACAGGACCGTGCACACCCTGTGGGCCGAAAATACATAGCTGTAACTTTACTTCCATCGGGTGGTTAGGACAAAACCTGACAAAATCAAGGCAAAGCCAACCGCCAGATTCCAGGCGTGGATCGCCGGGATGGGCAACGAATTCGAACCACTGAGGTAGTAGGTGACGATCCAGGCCAAGCCGGCAATCATCAGTCCCAGGAACAACGGCACGAGCCACCGTGGATTG
Organism: Cellulomonadaceae bacterium; assembly: GCA_031551755.1. Taxonomy (GTDB): domain Bacteria; phylum Actinomycetota; class Actinomycetes; order Actinomycetales; family Cellulomonadaceae; genus JAVBMU01. The sequence goes on from JAVBNE010000099.1 coordinate 14,516, forward strand.
CCGGTTTGAGGTTTCGGCACACTGACGGCAGCCTTCTTGTCCTCCCGCTTGCTCGCCTGCGAGCCGGGATGCGACCCGGAAGCCTTATTGCGGGGTTTTGACTCGGGCACGACGGCTCCTGTCCAGAAAGGATCGTCACGGTGACGATCGGGTGGGAGTCCAGAGTAGTTCGGGTGGGCTGGCTGTGATCCCTGAACGTTCGGTGTCTAGGGTAGTAGGACTGAGAATAGGTGTGCACCGTGGGGGTGCGTGAGCGAATCGAGCGAGGAGGGTACTGTGCGGTGGTTTCCCACTTCGGTGCGCGGCGTTCGCGCCACCGTAGCCGTGGCACTCGTGCTCGCGCTCAGTGGCCTGATATTCACGGTGAGCGCCCGGCTGGCCAGCGGTGGTGGTCGCAACCCCGAGAATGTCGCCCAACTCGTCTCCCAGGAGTCCGACCGGGTGGCTCGCCTAACTGGTGAGATCGAGGCGCTTTCGGCAGAGATCGACACCCTCGGCAACACCGGACACCCCAGTTCCGCGACCGGCACCCGGGTGGTGAATGAGGGGGTCGATGCGGGCACCGTGTCGGTGACCGGCCCCGGCCTGACCGTCTCGCTGGACGACGCCCCGCCGGATGCCACCTACGAAGACGGAATTCACCCGGATGACCTGGTGGTTCACCAGCAGGATCTCCAAGGCGTGATCAACGCGTTGTGGGCGGGCGGCGCCGAGGCCATGACGCTCCAGGGCCAGCGGGTCACCGCGACGTCGGCATTCCGGTGCGCAGGGAACATCCTGCTCCTACACGGGCGCGTCTATTCGCCGCCCTATGTGGTCTCCGCCATTGGGAATCCGACACTTCTTCAACAGGCTCTCGATGCGTCTCCCCAAGTCAACAGCTACCGGCAGTGGGTGTCGGCCGTGAATCTGGGCTGGAGTGTGTCAGTGTCGGACTCGCTTAATCTGCCCCGCTATCAAGGAGTCCTCGACTTGAAGTACGCCCAGGCGATCGGTGAAGAGGGCTGATGCCTGCCCACGTACGGCCGGAGCGCGCCGAGCCCACACACGGATTCTTCGCGGGACTGATCGGCGTGGTCGGCGAGTTGTTGATCACCGTGGGCGTAGTGCTCGGGCTCTTCGTTGTGTGGCAGCTGTGGTGGACTGATGTCGAGGCCGACCAGCGCCATGAGCAGATCGTGGCGGGACTGGATTGGGCGCCGGTGCCGACCAGGACCACCAGCGAGCACCGGGAGGAACCACCGGTCGCTGCCAAACCTGCCTACGGGGAGACGTTCGCGACCTATTACGTCCCGGTGTTCGGCAAGAGCTACGAAGAACCGATCACCGAGGGGGTCAAGAAGAAGGAGGTCTTGGACCCCAAGGGGATCGGGCACTACGAGAAGACGCAGATGCCCGGGGAGCTGGGAAATTTCGCGATCGCCGGTCACCGGACCACCTATGGGAAACCGTTCAACAAGATCGCCGATCTCAAGTCCGGCGATGCCTTGGTCGTGCGCATGAGCGACACCTGGTACGTCTACAAGGTGACCTCTCACGAGATCGTCAGCCCCAAGGACTTCGATGTGGTCTCACCGGTGCCGGACACCAAATTCGGTGACCCGAATGTCAAGCGGGATAAGCGGTACATCACCATGACGGCATGTCACCCGATGTTCTCCGCCAAGGAGCGGTACATCGTCCATGGCGAGCTCGACTATTGGGCACCCACCTCGGAGGGAATCCCGGCAGAGCTGGCTGACGCCGGTGTGCAGGTGACCGCGGGGAAGGGCAACAGCACCGCCGCGTCGGCAGGTGCGGCAGCATCGAACGGAGCGAACTGATGTACGGCGCCCTCTGGCGGGTCATCCCAGGGCCGGCCTGGTTCAAGGTCTTCTTCCTGCTCGTGCTGGTGGCGGCGATCGTGGCGGCCTGTTTTCTGTGGGTCTTCCCCGCGGTATCCGACCTCATGCCCTTCAACGACGGCACTTTGCAGGAGGACGCATGACTCGCGTCCTGGTCGTCGACAACTACGACTCCTTCGTCTACACGATCGTCGGCTATCTTCAGCAGCTCGGGGCGCAGACCGTCGTGGTGCGTAACGACGCGGTTCCCGCGCTGGTGGCGGGCCGGTACGCGGACGACGGCGGACCCTTCGACGGCGTGCTGATCTCCCCGGGGCCGGGAACGCCGGCCAAGGCCGGCGCCAGTGAACAGGTGATCCGAGAGTGCGCTGACACCGCCACCCCGCTGCTCGGGGTCTGCCTCGGACATCAGGCGCTGGCGGAGGTCTACGGAGCGACCGTGAGCCACGCCCCCGAGCTCATGCACGGCAAGACCAGCGAGGTCAGCCACGGCGGTCTCGGAGTGCTCGCCGGGCTGCCCGACCCATTCACCGCGACCAGGTATCACTCCCTCGCCGTCGTCACCGAGACCGTGCCGAGCGAGTTGGTCGTGACGGCTCAGACCGCCTCGGGCGTCATCATGGGCCTGCAGCACCGCGAGCTGCCGCTGCACGGCGTTCAGTTCCACCCGGAGTCGGTTCTCACCGAGGGCGGTCACCGTTTGCTGGCGAACTGGCTGGCCATCTGCGGCCAACGCGACGCCGTTACACGCGCCGAGGGGTTGGCCCCGCTCGTGCGCCAGCCGCCGGTGTAGTCCCGGTCAGTTGGCGGCCACGCTCAGTCGGTGTAGTCGTAGGACGCGATTCGGTTCTGGACATCCTCGCTGAAGAACAGTTGGGCGATGAGGTCCCGCCGGGAGAGTCCTCGCGGCGTGAGGCAGTAGTCGTCCGCCCGTCAGCTCGATCAGCCCGTGAGCGCCCAGAAGCGCGATCTGGCTGCCGAAGGCCGACCCCACCTCCACGCACCGCGGTACTGGGATTTCGGCGGGTTGCGGCTCGACGGCCTTCGAGTGACCGCCGGAAGCCTCGCGGGGACGGGCTTCTCTGAGACCTTCCTGCGCGACGCCACCCTGACCGGACTCGATCTGTCCGGCGTCGATCCGCATCGGACCAAACTGCAACGCGCGGACCTGAGCGGAACCGATCTGTCCGGCGCCCACCTGTGTGGGGCGGCGTTGGTGGATGCGATCGTCACCGACTCGACCCGGCTCATGGGCACTCGGTACGACAAGGAGACCTGCTGGCCGGCGAGCTTCGGTGCCGATGCGGCAGTCGCGCGCGGCGCCATCATGGTCGACGGCGAGTGCGGCGGAGCCTAGCTCCTCCGTTCCTCGTGCGCGCGCTCGCCACTACCGGTGGACGACCCTAGCCCCCGCCGCCCCCCGCGGGTCCGTCCGAGATGATCAGCGAGACGGATGTGCCGACCGGCACCTCCTTGCCGCCGCCCGGGTCGGAGCCCATCACGATGTCCTTCGGGATGGTGTCGTTGTTCTGCCGCTGCGGCGGCCCGACGTTCAGCCCGGCGCCGCCGAGTGCCTCTTGAGCCTGCTGTTCGGTCATCCCGGCGAGGTTCCGGGGCACCGTTGTCATCTCCTGCTCGCGGGCCTTGGCGACCGTCAGGTTCACGGTGGAACCCTGGGGAACGCTGCCCTGGCCCGGGCTCTGGTTGATCACAGTGCCGGCCGTCTCGTCGGACTCCTGCTGGGTCACCGACGGTTCCAACTGGAGGTTACGTACGGTGCGCTCGGCATCGGCCTGGGACATGCCGCGCAGGTTCGGCAGCGAGACGTTCCCAGTGGAGATGTACACCGCGATCTGCTGGCCGGGGGTCGCGGTGGCGCCACCAGCCGGTTCGGTGCGGGTGATCGCATTCTTCGGGACGTCGGGGCTGTCCTCCGGCGTCACCGTACCCATCTTCAACCCGACCTTGTCGAATTCGCGGTTTGCTTCTTCCTGAGTCATGCCCTTGACGTTCGGGACGTTCACGGACTGGGGGCCGGGGGAGAACCACACCTGGACCGTCGAGCCGGGCTTCACCTCCGTGTCGCCGGCCGGATTCTGCCGCAGGAAGGTGTCCTTGGGTTGGTCGGAATCCTCGCTGCGTTGGTCGTATTCCAGGCCTGCCGCCTCGATCGCTGCTTTCGCCTGAGCCGGCGTCATTTCCGCGGTGATCGTCGGAACCACTACCGTTTCCGGCTCCTTCTTGCCGCCTGAGTTGATGATGAGCAGGGTGATGATCGTTGCCAGCGCGACCACGCCGACAGCGATCAGGGCCCACATCAGCCCCTTGCGCTTGGGCTTCTCTTCCTCTTCTTCGGTTTCCCCCGGGGGGTCGGTAGGGGGCAGCCCGGTCGTGGTGGCCCACGGGGAAGGAGCCACGGCGGGCGGGGCCGATGCGGGAGCCATGACCTGGGTCGCAGACTCGACGACGGTCGGTTGCAGATCCGCGGCCGCCAGCGCGCCGGCCGCGACCATCGGAACGTTGACCGGCTCGCCACGCAGGGCGCTTTCCAGGTCCGCGCGGAACTCGGCGGCGCTGCTGTACCGCGCCGACCGTTCTTTGGCGAGGGCCTTCATGGTGATGCGGTCCAGTACCTCGGGGACGTCGGGTGCCAGAGAACTGGGCGTCGCCGGGGTCTCCCTTACGTGCTGATAGGCCACCGCGACCGGGGAGTCACCGATGAACGGTGTGCGGCCAGTGAGTAACTCGAAGAGCAGGCATCCCGTGGAGTAGAGGTCGGACCGGGCGTCGACCGTCTCGCCGCGCGCCTGCTCGGGGGATAGATACTGTGCGGTGCCGATGACGGCCTGCGTCTGGGTCATGGTGGCGGCGGAGTCCGCGACGGCGCGGGCGATACCGAAGTCCATCACCTTGATCGCGCCCGTCGGTGTGATCATGACGTTGGCGGGTTTGATGTCGCGGTGCACGATCCCTGCGTGGTGGGAGTACTCCAACGCGGACAGCACCCCGGCCGTGATCTCGATGGCCTCGTCGATCGGAACTGCCTGGCCGTCGCGCAACACGTCGCGGACGGTGTGGCCCTCGACGTACTCCATGACGATGAACGGCACGTGTACAGGATTGCCCTGGGCGTCTTTGTACTCGTCCTCGCCCGTGTCGTAGACCGCCACGATGGCCGGGTGGTTCAAGGAGGCAGCGGCCTGCGCCTCGCGGCGGAAGCGTGCCAGGAAAGAGGGGTCTCGGGCCAGATCCGAGCGCAGGATCTTGATCGCGACCGTGCGACCTAGACGCGCGTCGTGGCCGATGTGCACCTCTGCCATGCCCCCGCGGCCGACCAGCTCACCGACCTCGTAGCGGCCGGCGAGTACTCGACGTCCGTTTTCCACCACTTACTCGTCCTTAGGTGTCGTCTCAACCGCATACGCGTCCGCATGCGGTACTTGCGCCATCATCGCATCTGTCGGCGGGCTGTCCGTGTCGCAGGGCAACGATGTTGTCACGATCTGACCCGAGGTCCCTGCGGATTCGTAAGTACACGACATACCGGATTCTGCAGGAAGTGCACCGAATGTTTCCGCCCGTGCCCTGCTCGCAATCGTCGCGATCAGCAGCACCGCGATCAGTACAGCGAGCCCGATGAGCGGCCAGGATAGCCCTCCGGGGAGTTTGAATGAACCCTTGGTCGACCGTTGGTTCGCGCGCTGGGGTGTTCGCCGAGAGGTCGTCTCGGCTGCCCGGCGGCGCTCCACCCTTGTGGTCGGCTCGTCGAGCGGGTGGTGAACGGGCGGGATATCGGGCTCGGGGTTGCCGCCGAAGCGGGCCGATCGGATGGGTAGTGAGGACTTGGCTGCATCGCGGATCGCCGGCCAGGTCGGCAGCATGTCCCGGCGCTCACGGCGGGGGGCCGAATGCGCTCCTCGACCGGCGCGGCGGACCGCCGCGGGGATCACGATCGGGGTGATGACGGGCGCGACTGGATCCTGATGCGGGTTCTCGTACCGGGGTGCGTGCGGGTGCGCCGGTGTGGTCGCGTCGTCCGGCCAGTCCTCGGGGCCGGTCACGCCGCGGCGCGCGGTCGTATCGCTCAGGCGCCCGCTGGTCGAGTCATCCGCCCACCGGGTGGTGTCATCCGGGACTCGTTCGTAGCCCCAGTCGGTCACGGGTACGGCGACGGGCGGGGGTGGGGGCGCCGTCAGCCGGGCATGGATGGTGTCCAGTACCCGGGCCAGGGCGTGCGCGGGCTGCGGGCGCAGCAGCGGGTCCTTCTCCAGCATGGCCATGATGAGCGCGGCCAGCTCCTCATCCACATGGGCGGGCAGATCGGGTACCGGCTCGTTGACATGCGCGACCGCGATGTCCACCGGGGTACGGCCCGTGAACGGCCGCCGACCGACTACGGACTCGTAGGCCACGATCCCCAGGGCGTAGACATCGGAAGCACCGGTGGCGGCCTGGCCGATGGCCTGCTCGGGGGACAGGTACTGGGCGGTGCCCATGACCATGCCCGTGGCCGTCATCGGCACCTGGTTGGCTGCCAGAGAGACGCCGAAGTCGGTCAGCTTCACCACGCCGTGATGGTCGATCAGGATGTTTCCGGGCTTCACATCACGGTGTACGACACCGGCCTCGTGTGCGGCGGAGAGCCCGCGGGCGGTCTGCGACAACAGCGGCAGCAGGACATCCGGGGAGATCACCGGGGAACGTTCGAGCAGGTCGGCCATCGGCTCCCCCTCGACCAGCTCCATCACCAGGTAGCCGGAGCCGTTCTCTTCCCCATAGTCGAACATCTGCGCGATGTTGCGGTGGCACAGGGCCGCCCCGTTGCGGGCTTCGGTGCGTAGCCGCGCCAGGAAGTCTTCGTTGCCGGCGTACTCCTCCCGCAGCACCTTGACAGCGACCCGGTGTCCGATGGCGATGTCGCCGGCCACCCACACTTCGCCCATGCCGCCGACGGCGATCTGGCTGACGAGGCGGTATCGGTTGCCGAGCACGAGGCCGGGGGCTGGCTTCATCTGTTCAACACCGCCTCCATAACGGCCTTGGCGATCGGCGCTGCGACCTTCCCGCCGGTCGCCTCACTACCCATCGATCCGCCGTTCTCCACGATGACGGCCACGGCGACCTGCGGATCGTCCGCCGGGGCGAATCCGGTGAACCATGCATGCGGGGCGGCGGTCTTGGTGGTCTCCGCCGTGCCCGTCTTCCCAGCGACCTGCACGCCTCGGATCTGGGCGCCGACGCCGGAGCCGGACTGCACGACATCGACCATCATGCTCGTCAGTTGCCGGGCGGTCTCCGGTGAGATCGATTGGCGGAGTCTGCTGGGCTTGTTCTGCTTGACCACATCGAGGTTCGCCGCCTTGATGGTGTCGATGAGATACGGCGTCATCTCTTCGCCGTCGTTGGCGATAGCGGCCGAGACCATGGCGACCTGCAGCGGGGTGACGCGGACATCGCCCTGGCCGATCGCGGCGAGCGCGGTCTGGGGAGCGTCCGGGTCTTCGGGGAACCGGCTCGGCTCAACGGTCAGGGGGATCGAGATCCGGGAGTCGAAGCCGAACTCTTCGGCCTGGTCGCGCAGTGCGTCATCGCCGAGTTTGACGCCGAGATCGGCGAAGGCTGAGTTGCAGGAGATCCGCAGGGCGTCACTGAGCGACATCTGGCCGGTGCGTGAACACCGCTCGTCGCCGAAATTGCGCAAGATGGCGCTCGATTGCGGTAGTGGGAAGTTGTCCGGGGCGGGGACCTGGGTGTCCGCCGTGTAGTCCCCGCTCTCGATGGCGGCTGCGGCCGTCACCAGCTTGAACGTCGATCCCGGCGGGTAGGTGTTCCCCCGGATCGCGCGGTTCTCCAACGGGTTGCCCGGCGCCTTCAGCAGATCCTGATAGGCCTGGTTCGCCGCGTTGCGGTTGTGGCTCGCGAGCGTGTTCGGGTCGTAGCTCGGGGTGGAGACGAGCGCCAGGATCCGGCCGGTCTTGGGTTCGATCGCGACGACGGCTCCGCGCTGGTTCCCCAGTGCCCGGTAGGCGGCCTCCTGCACGGCGGGGTCGATCGTGAGGGCCACCGACGACCCCTGCGGTTTGGCGCCGGTGAACAGGCTGTTCAGCCGGTCGAGCCACAGGTCGTTCGCGGTGCCGTTGAGGAACTCGTTTTCCTTGCGCTCGATCTCGGTGCTGCCGTTCACGATCGAGTAGAAGCCTGTCACATGACCGTAAAGCGGACCGTTGGCATACGAACGCTGGTAGCCGAAGGGGTCGTCGACGGCCGCGGACGAGGCGATCGATTGCTCGCCGGCGAGGATCGGGCCACGGAAGGTGCCGAACTCGTTGTAGACGGTGCGCACGTTCCGGGAGTCGGTGTTCAGCTTGTCGGCTTGGACGAACTGGATCCATGTGGTCGAGATCATCAAGACGGCGAACATGGCGAGCACTACGGTCGACAGACGGCGCAGGGGGGTGTTCATCGCTGGCCTCCCCTGGGCTCGGTGTCATCGGAGAGGGGCGTCGGGGAAGTCGTCGCTGGCGGTTCGGTGTCTGCAGGATTGACGGCTTCCGTGGCGAGTGCGTCGCCAGGTTGAACCGTTTCGGTGGCCGGGGCGTCATTGGGGTCGACGACTTCCGCAGCCGGGGCGTCGCTCACCGAGTGGAGCATGGTGTCGGCGTCGTCGGGCCGTGCGCCAACGGCTGCCCCGTCGGCGCCTACTGTCACCGGCACCCGGCTGTGGGCGGTGCCCGTGGCGATCTGGCCACGATCGGGGGTGGCGGACGGACGCCGGGCGTCGTTGGAGATCCGCAACAGCAGGGCTACCACTATCCAGTTGGCGAGCAGGGACGACCCGCCTTGGGCGACGAACGGCATGGTCAACCCGGTCAATGGAATGATCCGGGTGATCCCACCGATCACCACGAAAAGCTGCCAGGCCATCACGAAGGCCAACCCACCCGCGAGGAGTTTGCCGAAGCCGTCGCGCACCCCGATCGCCGTCCGCAGGCCACGTTCGGTCAGGATCAGGTAGGCGAGCAGGATGCAGATCAGCCCGGTGAGCCCCAGTTCCTCGCCCAGGGAGGCGTAGATGAAGTCCGAGAAGGCGAACGGGACGAGCCGGGGGTAGCCGTCGCCCCAGCCGGTGCCGAAGAGGCCGCCGTTGGCCATGCCGAACAGCCCGCGAACGAGCTGTCCTGAGCCGCCCGGGTCGCGGTTGAAGACCTCCGGGTCGAAGGCGTGCAGCCATACGTCCACGCGGGCTTGGACGTGCGCGAATGCCTTGGCGGCCATGACCGCACCTGCGGCGAACATAGTCAGGCCGATGATTACCCAGGACACCCGCTCGGTCGCGATGTACAGCATGGCGACGAAGAGCCCGAAGAACAGCAGCGAGGTGCCGAGGTCGCGTTCGAAGATCAGGATGCCGAGGCAGGCGAGCCACACGATGATGATCGGCCCGAGGTCACGCATGCGGGGCAGTTGGAGCCCGACGATCTTCGGGCCGGCCAGGGCGAGCGTGTCGCGGTTGGTCACGAGGTAGCCGGCGAAGAAGACCGCGAAGGCGATCTTGGCGAACTCCGCCGGTTGCAGGGAGAAGCCGGCCACGTTGATCCAGATCTGTGCCCCATGGATCCGGGTGCCGATCCCCGGGACCAGAGGGAGTGCCACCGCCACGACCCCGACCACCATCGCTGTGTAGGTGTAGCGCCGTAATACGCGGTGGTCCCGTATGAACCAGACGATCACACCGGCCGCCACGATTCCCACCGCGGCCCACAGGAACTGACGTGGGGCCAGGTCCTGGGTTCCCCCGGTGACCTGGGATCCGAGGTCGAGCCGGAAGATCATCGCCAGGCCGATGCCGTTCAGGCCGACCGCGATGGGCAGCATTACCTCGTCCGCATAGGGGGCGCGCAGCCGCAGGACGATGTGCGCACCGAGGGCCAGGACGATCGAGGCGATGCTGTAGACGTAGAACCGTGCCGGTAACGCGTCAGTGAGCGAGAGGCCGACGACGGCGTAGGCGCCGATGCCGAGCGCGAGCGCGAGGACCAGGAGCCCGAGTTCGCGGTAGCGCCCAGGGCGGCGCACCCCGGTCTCGGCGACGGCTGTCATGGCGTGCTGGTGCCCTTCGGGGCGGTCGTTGCACCGTCGCCGGGCTCAGTCCCCGACGAGACGGCTTCCAGGCCGATCAAGATGGCGCGGTCCCGCGCGTCGTCCAGTGAGTCGGCGGAGATCGTCTGTTCCAGCCGCTCCACCACGTAGGGCGGCAACCCGTCGACCGGCGTGCCGATGTACTCGACGGGGTGGGAAAGCGTCCACGGACCGACACTCGCGTTCACACCCTGGAAGACGGCCACCTGGCCACCAGCGATGCCGACGTAGTACTGGCTCTGGGTCCACCGGTAGCCCAGCCACCCCGCGGTGCCGAGGGCACCGAGGATCAACGCGATCACCGTGAGGGCGACCGGCCACCGGGGACGCCGTTTGGCGGGTTGCGGGGCCTCGAAGTCTTCGATCTCCCCGTGCACCGGGGCGTCCGATACCGGCGGCCCGGCCTTAGGTCGGCGCCGGGGTGTGCGCGGAGCCTGCTCGACCGGTTCCACGGCGGTGGTCTCGGCGGGTCGCGGTTTTGGTTTCTGGCCCGGGCGCGGCTGGGTGTCGTCATCGCTCGCAGTGAGCTGTGCCTGAATCGGGGCTTTCGGGCGTGCAGTGGTTGCCGAACGTGTGGACTCGGCCTTCGACGGTGACTCGGACTCGTCGGTCCCGGTGGGGGTATCCGCCGTTTCGGTCCCCTCGTCGCCGGTATCGGACGTTGTTCCGGCGTCCTCATCGGGGCTCTGGGCTTCGTCCGGATCCTCGTCCGCCTCGTCGGGGTTGGCGGACTCGGCTTTCTCAATGCCGACTGGCTCGCTCGAGGTCTTCGCGCCCTTGGAGGGAGCGGCGAGCTTGCTCCACATCGACCCCATCGTCGGTCGGCTGTCCGGCTCCGGCGGGTTCTCCGGGTTGGGATTCGTGTCGTCCTGCGGAAGCCCGTGCGTGACGGCGGCGGAGCCGACCACCTGGGTGGTGTCGTCCACCTCGGCGTCGGGGTCCAGGTCGACGACCTCGGCGATCACCACCGTGACGTTGTCGGTGCTGCCGGCGTCGAGCGCGAGTTCGATGAGTTCCTCGGCGCATTCGTCCAGGTCTTCGTACTGCGTCAGGATGCGTTGGAGGTCGCTGATGTCGACGAATCCGCTCAACCCGTCCGAGCACAGCAGCCACCGGTCACCGACGTGCATTTCGCGGATCGAGAGATCGGGGGTGAGGTCGATGTCGAAGTCGCCCAGGACCCGCATGACGACATTTCGCTGCGGGTGAGTCTCCGCCTCCGCCGGGGAGATGCGGCCGGTGTCGATGAGGTGCTGGACGAAGGTGTGGTCGGTGGTGACTTGCGTGATCTCACCGTCTCGCAGCAGATACGCCCGGGAGTCGCCGAGGTGGGCCATAGCCAGCCGGTCACCGTTGCGCAGGATCGCGGTCACCGTCGTGCCCATGCCGACCAGCTCAGGGTGAGTGGTGCTGTGGGCGACGAGGTCCTCGTGGGCGTCGCTGATCGAATGCTCGAGTTCGGCCAGGGCGCCGTCGGCCGTATGTGTGTCGGCATCCAGATGGGCCAACGCGGAGATGGCGATGGCAGAGGCCACGTCGCCACCGGCGTGTCCGCCCATGCCGTCGGCGACAACGAGCAGATTGGGTCCCGCATAACCGGAGTCCTGGTTGTTCGCGCGCACCAGCCCGACATCGGAGCGGGCGGCGTAGCGCAGAGCGATGGTCACGTTCGGTTACCTCTGCAGTTCGACAACGGACTGGCCGATGCGCACAGTCGCGCCCGGAGTGAGAAGGGTCACGGCTTCCACACGTTGGTCGCCCATGTAGGTGCCATTGGTGGAGCCAAGATCCTCCACGTACCACTGGCCGCCCTGCGGAAAGATCCTGGCATGTCGAGAGGACGAATAGTCGTCATCGAGCACCAGGGTGCAGCTCGGTGCCCGGCCGATCAGGATCGACGACGTCGTCAGCGGCAAGGTGGTACCGGCGAGCGGCCCCGCGGTCACTACCAGACGGGTGGGTCCGGTGGCTACCGGCCGGGCCGGCTCCGCGACGGGTGCGATGACCGGGTGAGCGGGAGCCTTGGCTGCTCGGCGGTTTGCCTTGGGTCCGTAGAGGTCACGGCGCAGAACACCGATTGCGGAAAGGACGAACACCCACAACAGGGCGAGATAGCCCAGCCGTAGCAGGGTGAACGTCAGGTCGGTCATGGGCGGGTGTCACCAGTCCCCGCCGTCGGGGGCACCGGTCCAGAACATGATCCGGGTCCGGCCGATGGCGAGGGAGTTGCCGTCCAGCAAGGTCGCCGCGGGTACGGGGTGGCCCTCGACGAAGAGCCCGTTGGTGGAGCCGAGGTCGGTGGCGATCACGCCTTCCGGAGTCACCCGGATCTCCAGGTGGCGTCGCGAGACACCCGGGTCGTCCACCACGATGTCGGCTTCCGAACCGCGGCCGATGACGGTGACGGGTCCGGTGAGGAGGTACCGCTGACCGTCGATGTCGATCAGGGGATGGCGGGTGGCAGTCGGTCCTGGCGCCGCCGATGCGACGTCACCACGGACGGTCGCGGAATGAACTGTGAACTGGCCGGTATCCAAGGCAACATCCTCCACAAAATCCACACTCACCGGACCAACAAAGGCGTAGTGCTGAGTCGCCGCGTGCTCGGTGATGCTCGTTGCGAACTCCTCCGCCAGTGCTTCCGCCCCCCAGGCGGTCACCTGTGCGAAGTCCTCGGCGGACAAGTCGATGGTGAACTCGTTCGGCGCCACGGTGCGATCGCGCCCCACGACGGCAGCGCGGTCGTCGACCTCGCGTCGTAGCGCGCTGACCAGCTCGATCTCTTTCACTTCAGCCCGTCCGACCTTGGCGAAAGCACTGCTCACGGCCCGCTCGACGCCCTTCTCAAAACGATCCAGGACTCCCATGCCACCTCCCTCCTTCGTGCGGTCTGCGGTGTCCCCCATGCCGTCGGTCACTGATCCGTGGCCCGAGGCGTGCTGGAAGACTACCGAGATCGTATCCATGGCGCGGACCGAATGGGCCACCCGTCCCGGTAGATTCCACCGCGCACGGTACCGAATCCGGCGTATGACCAGGGATCTGGCGTGATCGGCGTCGGTTCCGTCGGGTGAACGTCCTCGTGCTAATCTTCTCCGGCACGCGCGAGTGGCGGAATAGGCAGACGCGCACGGTTCAGGTCCGTGTGCCCGAAAGGGCGTGGGGGTTCAACTCCCCCCTCGCGCACACTGTGTTGAGACAGTAGAACGGCCCCAGGTTGACGGAAACGTCGAGCTGGGGCCGTTGTCGTTGGCGGCCATGAGGCGAGATTGGGGGTTAGCGGCAAGGGACTCGGTGGGGCGACGCGAGATCGTGGCACGACCGGTGTCACCGCTCGCCGAACACTCCGAAGAGGGGTGCGCGCGGATCTGGGCTGAGCAGGACCAGCTTTAGGACGTACTCGTGCACGTCTTTGCGAGCGAGGTGGTCCTGGATCGCCTGCGGAATCACGATCGTGGGAGCCAGGTCGAAGTAGGCAAGGCGGCGCGTCACCTCGGGGTCGCCCCCCGGTACGCCGTGCTGGGTGGCGCAAGCGGAGCCGCGCCCGGCACGGTAGCGAGCGCCGTCTTCAGCCTCACGCAGGGCTGGGGCCGCTGGCGTTGGGGGTGCGGGATACGGTATGAGACCCGGTATATTTTCGGCATGTTCTCGCCGCGAGATGCTGATGCTGTCCTCAGGGAGCTTGGCAGCAAGTTCCCACTTGCCCTTGTTCGTGCGACTGACGCCGCGCGCGACGACCTTCGGGACTTCCGCGCGTGGCGACCTGACTGGCTGCAAGGCATGTTCCAGCGGGAAGTGGCCGGCCTCGTGCACGCGCGAATATGGACCCACCTCATGGCTGAGCTTGACGGCATCAGTGATATCGAGCTGAGGACCGAGGAGCCATTTCGGGAGGCGCGTGTGGTCACCCCGTTGGGGCGGGCGTTCAAAGTGCGGGTGAAGCGTCATTCCGAGGGCGACCGGATCAGTTCCTACCCGACGGCGTCCGACTTGCAGTTTTGGGGAGGGGCTGTTGTTACCTTCGAAGGGTTGGAGGAGGTCCCGTTGGCTGCCGGCTACCGGTGGCAGGCTGCGGCGGGTGAGGTCGGCGCAGCGGTCATCTCCTACCGGGAGGGTAAGGAGAGCCTGGTGTGGGCGGTCGAGGTCGATGGCGAGAGCGGCGACGGGGTGGTTCCGTTGAGATACAACCCGATTCTGCCTGAGCTTCCCCGAGTTGATCTGGCATCCAGCCTGCACCAAGAGGAGAGCGGTACATGATTGACGGCTTGGGTGAAGTCCTTGCGACCGCCCGTCGGGCCCAGGGCATGACACAGGAGCGCCTCGCGGAGGCCGCCAGAGTCACTCAGGCGGCACTTTCGCGATATGAGCATGACCTGCGCACTCCCGAACCCGAGGTGTTGGAGCGCCTTGCCCAAGTGCTTGGAGTGACACCGGCGCTGTTGGCGCGTGGCGGTCGCATGGAGGGCGGTATTGCGGTTGGCGCACATATGCGGCGCCGCGCGACGGCCAAGCCGACCGTCTGGCGGGAGCTTGAGGCGCGGCTCAACATGCTCCGGTTACATACGGCACGGCTGATGGACGAGATCAGCATGCAGGTTGACCGACAGGTACCCACGTTTGACCCGATCGATGTCAAGCCCGCCGCGGCAGCCCGGATGTTGCGCGCGCAGTGGCGGATGCCGGTGGGGCCCGTGTACTCGCTCAGCGCTTGGATGGATGCTGCGGGCATCTTGATCTTCGAGCAGGACTTCGGGAGTGGAGCCCGTGTCGATGGGTTGTCACAGTGGTCGGGTGCCTACCCAGTTGTCTTGATCAACGCTGCGGCGCCCACCGACCGCAAGCGGCTCACGCTCGCTCACGAGCTGGGACACTTGGTTCTGCATTCGTCGTATGTCGACGATGACGTCGAGCTTCAGGCGAATCTGTTTGCCGCGGAACTGCTGATACCGGCGGATGAAGTCAGGCCTATGCTTCGCGCTCGGTTGACGCTTGAGCGCTTGGTGGAACTCAAGCGCTACTGGGGTGTCTCCGTGCAGGCGTTGGTCGAGCGGGCATTCGGGCTGGGAGTGTTGACATCGGCTCAGCGGACCGGACTCTACAAGCAACTCAGCGCCCGCGGCATGCGCACCCACGAACCCGCCAGTGATGAACTCACCCCCGAGTCCCCGCGGTTGGCGCGGCACATTGCTGACTCCCTGAAATCGCGTGGGCTTACGGACGCTGAGATCTCGGAGCTTGCCGGGTACTCCTCATCCGCAGCGAACGTCTTGTTCCCTCGTGCTGAGAGTTCCGGCCGGCTGCAACTCGTATGAAGCCCGCGGCAGAGCATCAGTCGGAAGTGATCGGCACCGTTCGCTGGGGCGCCGGGTGAGGCTACCCGCCGACGAGACGGTGAGCCGTAGACAGACGTGGGTCCGTCCTGCACGATTTTGAGCGTGAACGCCGAGGAATCCTTTTCTGGCCGTGACGCACAGATCTCGCTCTTCGAGTACGCGCGCCTTCTGCACCAGGTACACCCGGAGAGCCCCTTCCCGAGAGACAGGCGTGACCCGCTTCCCGACGCCGACGCCCACCGGGGTTGCAGCATGCGTCCGAAGGACGCACGGCAGGAAGGCGTGGCTGTCGCGGACCTGCTTGTTGCGTACCTGGCAGAGCCGCACGGCGAGCTGGAACGGCTCGAGGCGAAGTTACACACCTTCCACGTCCCGACCTTTCGCAATGACCATCTGCGATCGGCCGCCTGGCGTGCTGACGCGGACGTCGTGCACCGAACCGGGAGGTGGTTGGTCGAGAATGCCCGGGATCGTTGTGCCGCCACGGTCGGTGTTGCGCTCATCGAGTCGTGCCCGGCAGAAGAGGATGTCGCGCTACTCCGAATGACGGGCCTGCTCTACGGCTGGTTCGCACCACTGGTGGCTTCCGCGCTACGTCGTCTCAGAGACGATGAGTCCCGGGTGTGGCTCGCTCAGAGGTCCTCCGGCTGGCCATCGGCGGCGGTGCTGGCCGCATACACCGACCCCCTCGGCACCCGGCGTCCGACCGGCGAACGTGTGAAGACCGCATTGACGCTCGCACATGAGATGCGGCAACGAGAGCCCTCCGCACTGGGATGCACCGCGGAGGCCCGGGCGTATGCGCTCGACCGTCTCGATGAGTTAACGGGACGAGACGACTGGATTGTGGCGGCTGCCAACGAGAATGTGTGGACCTCGGACTGGGGAAAGTGGGCACGTGCGGAGTCCATCCTCACACCGGCATTCCGTTCGGCCCTTCGGGGATCGGAGTAGCCCGGAGTCGCTGGAACGGGAACGTTGAGCTGCCTTCGGGGGCTGAGCGTTTTGTCAGGCGCGCGAGTGTAGTCATGCTGGAAACGTGTTTACTCCCGACGCCGCCCCGAATGCCACGGCTTTTCAGGCCGTATGGGCGACGGCCGACGGAGACCTGATCAGGTTGGAGGGTCGCTTGATCGCGGACCTCGCGGTGGGTGACGTTCTGGTACGTGCCACCTCAGACGGCGATCACGAGCACGTGGTGACACGCATCGAGGCATACGGGCATCCGTTCCGCGCTCTGGACGCGGGGATGACGGCTGCGGTGTGGGTCAGTGGAGAGTCGTGGGCCCTCTCCGGCCCCGTCGACTTCGGCCTCGCTGTTGGGAACTGCCCGTAGTCTCGACTCCCATGGACGTGGGTCAGGCCAGCGAGCGACACTATCGTTCCGAGCCGTTTCGCCAAGCGACCTTCAGCGTCATCTTCCTCATCCTGCCCGTGGCCGTGGTCGCCTATCTCATCGTCGCCGTTCCTGACGACCGCCGGACGCCGACGGGCGAGCTCCTGCGCAGTGGTGGGTTCCTCTTGGGGGCGGCCGGCGGTACGGCCCTCGCCGTCACCGCATTCGTGTTGCTCTGCCACCGGACGGTCGCCGTCACCGACGAGACCATCACTCTCCGGCAACCCCTGCGCCGCCCGCAGGTGCTCGACCGCGGTGCGGTGGACGTCAGCCACACCACATTCACCATGTCTTTCAACCCGCCGATGTCCACACCGTGGCGCCGGCGGGCGTTGGTCATCGATCAGGACGGCGTTCGCCGGTTCCACCGGTGCCACTCCTTCGGCCGACGCCAGTTCGGCGCGCTGCTCAACGACGTGAACCCGGTCCCGGCCGGCTCCGTGAACAGTCCAGCCGTGCCCAACCCTGCGGTGCACAACCCGGTCCCGGCCGACCCAGCCATGACCGACCCAGCCTTCTTGCGCGGGTACCGTTCGCCGGCTCATGGGCGACTGATCGTCGGTGGGCGGGTCGCGCCGGTACCGGCCACCTTCACCATCGCGGGGGTCCGGCCGTCGCGCGCGCGGGTGGTCGCCGTGGTGCTCGTGGCGGTGCTCGCGGGAGTGGTGATCGGCCGGATTCCGATCCTGCTGGATTTCGACGAGCGCGCGACCCGGTACACCTTCCAGATCACCGCCGTCGCTGTCGCCGTCCTTCTACTCGTCGTCGCCGCGGGTATCGGGCTGCGGGCACTGCGCTGGTGGCGGATCGCCGAGCCGGTCACCATCGCATCCCACGGTCTGCGGCTGGCCGCCGAGGAGCTGCCCTGGTCCGCGATCGAAAGCCTGCGGATCTCCCACCCGGCCGACACCCTGGGGTGGCGGGTGCTGCACGTGCTAGGCCGGGACGGCCGGCAGCGACGGGTGCGTCTTGGCCGTCCTGCCGCGAACGGCGGGCTCACCCCGCACGTGCCGGATTACGACACGATGGTGCGTACGCTCGCGGCGCATTGCGGTCCTGGCGGCCTACGGTTCGCCTACGCCTGAGGGGTGACGGACCCGGCCCGGACGAAACAGGTCACGCAATGGTGGTCGAGATCATCACGAAGGTCTTGCGCATGGTCTGCTCGATCCGCCAGGTGCCGCGCCAGCCGTCGGGGATGACGATGGTCGAGCCCGGGCCGAGTTCCGTCTTCTCGCCGTCCTCGGTGATGAGGGTTCCCGTGCCGGTCAGGATCTGGCACACCTCATGGAAGCCGTCGCGGACGGTGGTGAACTCGCCGGGGTCGCATTCCCACACACCCGCCTGCGCCGGCCCTTCCTTCCATGCGACGAGCGTCGACTCTTGCTGACCGGTCAGGCTCGTGGCTTTGTCGACGGGCGGGGGCATGGTGACCGACAGTGCGTCGGGCACCAGGGTCAGGGGGTTCATGGCTACTCCTTCAGCATCCCAGGTGTGTCGCCCCTCACGCTAGGCCCGTGCTGCTGGTCGTCGCATCGGTCCGTCGTACCGCTACTTGATCCATGCTGTACGGCGGTATGAAACGCCGTCCCGGCCGTTCGGCCCCGGCGAGGTCCTTGTGTGGTGGCTGGCTCCGACCCCGCAGTTCTCTTCACGCGCGCCGGAGGTGACGCGTCGCTCGCTCGACCGCCGGCGTGAGGATGAGCGCCACCACATAGGCGATCAGGACACCGGCCAACACCCACAACACTCTCTCCGCAAACCGCGACCACAACTCGATCTCCGAGGGAATCGGATACTCCAGCAGGATGAAGAGCACGATGGTGATGAAGAACGGCGCGATATACGCCCGTGAGGGTTGGGTGCCACCGGCACAGGCAACGGCTATCCCGGCGACGATCGTCGCCACGGCCGGAGCCGGGTCGAGCATGAGGAACAGCGAGGCAATGAGCGCCGACGCGAGGATCGACCCCACCCGCCATATCGATCGGAACTGCTGCATCTCGGCCCGGGGTCGGGACACCAGCCCAGCGGAACCGGCCACCCATCCGGTGTGATCCAGATGAAAGCCGACGCCTGTGGCGATGGCGATCGAGGTCGCGAACTGAAGGCCGAATCGCTGGGCCGCGGCGACCGGAAGCGGCGCGGGCGGTGCCGGAGCCGGGCTGGGTCGCTCGGGAAAGCACAGGGCGACGCCGAGCGCGAGTATCGAGGAGGCCACCATCAAACCCAGGAGCTTGGCCGCCACGGAGGCCGAGTCGAAGCTCAGACCGACGGCAGCCACTGGAACCACGAAGAGTGCCCCTAGCGGGCGCCCGCCCGGTTTCGACCAGCTCAGCGCCGCTCCGAAGGCCAACGCCGCAAGGACCAGGGCGGCGACCCAGACGTTCGTGAACTGTTTCAATGCGCCACCGATCGCCAAGGAGACCGGCAACAGGATGGCCAGGATGAGTACCCGTGCCCGGCCGCGGCGTTTCGGGGCGACTCCTGAGAAGGCAGCTGGGACCAACCCGAAGACCATCGCGACTCCCGCATGGGGGTCCCCGGAGGCGCCCACCAAGACCGCCGGGATCGCGCACAACGCAATCACCACGAAAGTGCGGTGGTCCCAGGCGAAGAGCGGTGCGGCCCGGGGCGCCTGATTTGGCTGTGGCGTAGTCGCCTGTCCTGCTTGCGTCATGTTGTTCCTCGGCATTGAAAGGATCGCCACTCCGTGGGACCGGTAGGCTTGTCTCGCCTATCCAACAGCAGAATAGGACCAGTCATGGTCAGCAAGTCATCGGCCCCTCGTAAGGCGGCCCCCGTTTCCGAGCGATCCGTCCCCCAGGAGGCGATCAATCAAGCGTTGCGCCTGGCCGGGGGCGACCCTTCCCGACTGCGCATCGAGGCGGACGGTTCGGTCACGGTGCTCAACGGATCACGAACCACGCAGCGCAAGCGGTAACGCTCCGTGTCCATCCCTTCGACTCCACGGCGCACGATTCGGTGATCCACGAACCGGTTGCCGCTGATCATGTCGTCGTGGTTGACGACGATGGTGCTCGCCTAGGTACTTTCGACCGCGCGGCCGTGCACACCGCGGAGACGCCGTTGCATCTGGCGTTCTCCTGTTACCTCCTCGACGGCGAGGGTCGGTTGTTGGTGACCCGTCGAGCACTCATCAAACGCACATGGCCGGGCGTGTGGACGAACTCCTTCTGTGGCCATCCGCGTTGGTCGGAGACCGTCGAGGAGTCGATCGACCGGCACGCGGCACACGAGTTGAACGTGGCGATCACCGATCTCCGCGTGGCCGTGCCGACGTTCCGCTACCGCGCGATCGATGCCTCCGGGGTGGTCGAGAACGAGATCTGCCCGGTGTACCTCGCGCGCTATGCCGGGCCGGCGTGCGACCTGCAGAGCGATCCTGAGGCGCTTGCGGGAGCCGGGTCGGCGGGTGTCGTGGCGAACCCTGACGAGGTGATGGACCTCGCCTGGGTTCAGCCAGCGGATTTGAGGCGCGCCGTCGAACTGACGCCCTGGGCGTTCAGCCCGTGGATGGTGCTGCAACTCGGCGCCTTACGCGAGGCCGGGGCACTGGGCTGAGCGGATGTTTTGAGGTAACCATATGAGCAGGTACAACAGCGTGAACTGCACTCCGTTCACCGACGAAGATGTCGAGCGCTGGGCAGTGGAGGCTGAGTCCGAACAGGGCTACGCCGGAAAGCACCTTGGCCCTTCGGTGCCTGGCCGGCCGATCAGCGTGGGTGCCAAAGCGCGCCCCTTCACGCTGCGCCTCGACGCCGCGCGCCGGGCGAAGCTGGACGAAGTGGCCCAGGAGCGGCGCACCACGCCTTCACAGTTGATGCGCGAGCTCATCGACGCACTGTGACATCGCGCTGCGATGACGAGTCGACCCGCGGGCAGCAAGAAGCCCGCGGGGTGACGGTGATCCGTCGGCCGTGCTGGACGAGGGCACGGCACCCGCGGGCTCCGGTGGTTGCGTGGTATTCGCGCGTCGCCGGGCGGCAAGCCGCCGACGGTGCTCGAATGCGTCCGTCGTTGCGCGACGACTAGCGCGCAACCACCTCACGAGTCCAAGAAGACTTCACTTTTCGGACCACCTCCTTTCGCGTGTAATGCGACCGTACGCCTTGGCGATGCCGTGCGCGAGGGTTTATTCGGCGGCAGTTCGCGACTCTCCACAGGAGGCCGTCAGCCGTGTCCTCCGACCGTGCGGGCACTTGTCCTACGGTGGTTGCCATGGCCGCCTTCGCAACGCCCGCCTGGGACGTATTTCGTGTGATGACCGTCTGCACGGGAAACATCTGCCGGTCGCCGATGGCCGAGATCGTGTTGCGTGCCAGGTTCACGGCGGCCGGTCTCGCGGACCGCGTGGCGATCGACTCGACGGGCATCAGCTCCGAGGAGGAGGGCAACCCGATCGACCGCCGCGCACGGCTCGCATTGCGGGCGCGAGGCTACGCGGTTGATGACAGTCACCGGGCACGGCGGGTGCACCCGGCTGATGTCAGTGCCCGCGATCTGGTGTTGGCGATGACCTCCCAGCACGCCCGGGCTCTGCGGCGCCTGCGCTCCGGCGCACCTGACATCGACGACGACGTGGTGCGTATGTACCGGTCCTTCGATCCCGCGGCGCCCGTGGTCCGCAGTGGCGATCCTGAGCATGTTCTGGACGTCGCCGACCCCTGGTACGGAGGGCCGGCGGACTTCGAGTACTGCCTCACCGAGGTCGAGGCGGCAGCCGACCCCATCGTGGCCTATGTCCGGGATTTGCTCGACCAGTAGAGCGCGGCCCTGACGGGCGTCCGGTAGTGGTCGCGGTTAGCCTCGCCCCATGCGGTGGCGTTCGACCCCGGAGGTCGCCCTCGACCTGACGATTGCTGCCATCACGGGAGTGCTGGGACTCATAATCGTGGCGAGCCGTTTCCGGGCCGGCACGCTCAACGTGGAACCGGGCGCCGCCGCCTCGGCGCAGGTGGCCGGCGCGGTTGCTCTCATCGGTAGGCGCCGGATGCCGGTGGTGACATTGGCTGTCACCTTGCTGGTCTCGGTGGTATTTCCGGTGGTGGCGGTGCTGGTGGCATTACACGCCGTCGGCCGGTATGTCGCCTCGGAGCGGGTGAATGCCGCAGCGGAGTCCATCGCAGTGGTTTTCGCGTTGACGATTTGGGTCACGGCCGCGCACGCTCGAACCTCGGAGAACCAGCCGTTCTTCGCCCAACCCCTGGCGGCATATGTGCTGATGGGGATCGTTCCTTGGGCGGTGGGGCGGGCGGAGCGAAGTTCCGTGGCAAGCGCAGGGCTGCGTGCGGCGGCGGCCGATGCCGAGTCGCGGGTCCGCTCCGCCGCTGCCGCCGCCGCGGAGCGGGAACGGTTGGCACGCGAAATGCATGACATCGTCGCACACCGGATCAGTTTGGTGGTTCTCCAGACGAACCTCCTGGAGACGAGTTCGACGGACCTGCGGGTCCTCGACGGCGTTCGGCAGATCCGCTCCACCGGCCAGGAAGCCTTGGACGAGATGCGAGAGGTCCTAGGCATGTTGCAGAGCCCGGATGGGGCGGATCGTGCGCCATCTCTGACCCGGGTGCATGAACTCGTCGCCGACGCTCGCGGGGTCGGCCAGCCGGTCGCCCTCACCCTGGACATCCGCGCCGAGGACGTCAGCGGACCCGTGGAGCGCACTATTTTCCGCATTGTGCAGGAGGCGCTGACCAACGCCACCCGGCATTCCCCCGGGGCCGCCACCCAAGTCGAGGTCAAGCAGGTTGCCGGTGACGTCGAGGTGCGGGTGGCTAACGGCCCACCGGCGAAGGAGCCAACCGGGCTGACCACCGGCGGCCACGGCTTGACTGGCCTGCGAGAGCGGGTCGCGTTGGTGGGTGGCACCATCTCGGCAGGGAGGACGGCGGATGGCGGCTTCGCGGTCGATGCGCGTATGCCAGGGAGGAAATCGTGATCCGAGTGCTCGTGGTCGATGACGAGCAGTTGTTCCGGGACGGCATCGCCCGGCTAGTCGACTCCGCTACGGATATGACGGTCGTTGGGCGGGCAGGCGATGGTAAGGCTGGCGTCGAGGCTGTCTTGGCACATCGCCCCGACGTCGTGCTCATGGACGTGCAGATGCCGGTTATGGACGGCCTTCGTGCGACCCAAGAAGTGTTGCGGACCCGGCCTGGAACGGCCGTGGTCATGCTCACCAGCTTCCAGCACGACGAGTACCTGCTGCCGGCACTGCGACTGGGGGCTGTCGGCTACCTGCTCAAGGACTCCAGCACCGAAGAGTTGCTGCGCGGGATCAGGGCCGCGGCGGCCGGAGACGCCATGTTGTCCCCGGCTGTGACCCGACAACTGCTCGCGCAGATCGGGAGTGCACTGTCGACGCGGGAGGCGGATGCGCGGCGTCGGCTGGAGGTGTTGAGCGGGCGGGAACGGGACGTCTTCTCCCACCTGGCCCTCGGTGAGTCGAATGCGCAGATCGCCCAGGCGTTGTTCATGGCGGAGCCGACCGTCAAGGCCCATCTGACGCATGCGATGGCGAAGGTGGGCGTCACGAACCGCACCCAAGCGGCGATCCTCGCGCACGAGGCCGGTCTGACACCGTGAGGGGTCCGGCCGCATCGATTCGGCTGGACCGATAGGTCCGGCCGGGCCTGCGGTGCTTCGCTTCAGGCGGTCCGGTCAACCCGACGGGCGCCGCGGATCGCGAGGAAGATCAGCGCGGCCAACGCGAGAGCGCCCAGCGCCACGATGAGCACACCGCCGACGTTCACCGAGTTGGCGACGTCACTACACGCCTTCGTTCCCTCGATCGGGGTGTTGGTGTCCAGGTCCATGCCCTGGCCGGTGGACTCGTCATAGCAGTCATTGGCCGCCATCATCATGCCTGCGATGGCCGCGATGAAGGTCACCAGGCCGACGAGGGAGGCCACGATTGACGTGATCTTCTCCCACGGCCTCCACAGCGGGGACAGGCCGACGATCACGCAAGCGGCGATCAGTGCCGCGATGGGTAGGAAGAAGATCGACCCCGCGATGCCGACGAGTTGCAGGAGCAGCACGATCGGCGCCACCCATGCGGCCGCCAGCCGCTGACGGCCGGCTTTGGCGTCGGTGGCCCCGGCCACGTCCTTCGCCGGGCCGAGGCGGTCGAGGATCGCCTGAACCTGGGCGTCGCTCGGGTCGGGACCGACGGCGGCGAGGGCGTCATGAAGGTGTTCGCGTACGCCGAGGAGGGTGTCCGCGCGGGCCGCGGGTTCGGTTCCTTCCAGGTGGGTGTTGAGTTCGGCGAGGTAGGCCTCGACCTTGGGGGGAAAGGTCGTGGGTGCGGTCACGATCGTGCTCCTTCGAAGCGGGCGGCGGGAGGCCGGAGTCAGGGGTGTGGGTCCGGCAGCATGCCGGTGCCGGTGCCGGTGGCGTTGGGGCGTCGTGGCCCAGGCCGGGTGGGGCGTGGTGCCGGTCGGGTGGGTGCGGGTGTCAGCTCATGGCGGGACTCCGGCGCCAGGCGCGCACGGCTAGCAAGGCGGGCACGACCAGTGCGACGACGACGGCGAGGACACCGAGCAGTGTCCGGAGGGCGCCATCGGTGTCTGCGAAGCCGAGGATCATGAACGCCGCAAAGGTCACACCGAGGCCGGCCAGGATGCCGAGGACCTTTTCCAGCGACTTCCACAGGGGCGCGAGGCACATCAACACGATCGCGCCGAAGATGAGCGCCCACCCGGTGGGCCAGAACCACGGCTGCGGGCTCGTCTCCGGGTCGATGGCAAGGACGAGGGCGGCCCCGAAGACGGACAGCGCCAGGTAGCTGGCGGGTATCCACCGTCCGAAGAACCTGCGCGGTGGCCGGAAGCTCGCCCGGCGCAGCACCTCGTCGGCCACCTCCAGGGGCGAACCAAGCCCTGCCAGGATCTCCTGGACCTCCGTCGGTGCCGGGAGGTGACCGAGGTCGTCGAGGCGGGCCTCGATGTGCTCGCCGATGTCTGCCAGGATCTCCGACCGCACCTCGGCGTCGGCGGCCTCCAGCCGCACATCCAGGGCGCTGAGGTAGGCCGCCACGGCCGGGTCCGTGGAGCGGGGGCCGCCATGGGAGCTGCAGTCCGCCTGGTCGTTCCGGCCGTTCCGGTCGTGATGGCCAATGGAGCCGACTGGGTCGGTCGGTGTACTCACGACTCCTCCGTCGGGGTATAGAGCGCGTCGTCGACCGCGTTGCGGAAGGTCTGCCAGGTCTTGGTGAACCGGTCGAGGGCTTCGCGGCCGCTGTCGGTCAGCTGGTAGTAGCGCCGGGGTGGCCCGGAGGTCGACTCCTGCCAGGCAGTCGCGACGTGGCCGGTCCGGCGCAGCCGGGACAGCAGCGGGTACAGGGTGCCCTCACCGTTCATCAGGATGCCGTCCTGGGACAGTCGCCGGGCGATGTCCAGGCCGTACCACTCTCGTTCGCGCAGGAGAGCGAGCACGCAGTACTCGACCGCTCCGCGGCGCAACCCCGAGAGGACGGGGTCGTCAGCAGGTTCCATGTGACGCACGATACCCAGTGTGGCATGGTTCTCGTCAAGATAGCCGGGCAGAATGGGGGGATGAAGGTTTCCCGCCGTTCCCAGGTCTCCGCGTTCGCTGCCATGGAGGTCCTGGCCGCCGCCAATGCGCAACGCGCCGCCGGTCACGACGTCCTCAACCTCTGTGTCGGCGAACCGGCCACGGGTGCCTCCGACGTCGTGCGGCACCGCGCGATCGAGGTTCTGACCAGCGGCGACATCGGCTACACAGAGGCTCTTGGCGCGCCCGCGTTGCGTTCGGCCATCGCCGGCCACTACGACCGGTGGTACGGCATCGAGGTCGATCCCGGGCGGGTCGCCGTGACGACCGGCTCCTCCGGTGGGTTCCTGCTCGCCTTCCTCGCCGCCTTCGACGTCGGGGATCGCGTGGCGCTGGCCCGCCCCGGGTACCCCGCGTACAAGAACCTGCTGGCGGCGCTGGGATGCGAGGTCGTCGAGTTGGACTGTGGCCCGAACAGTCGCTACCAGCCGACAGTCGAACAACTCACCGAGGCTCACGCGGCCGGCCCGTTGACGGGCCTGGTCATCGCCAGCCCGGCGAACCCCACCGGCACCATGATCCTGCCGGCCGAGCTGACCGCCGTCGCTGCCTGGTGCACGGCCCAAGGGGTCCAGCTGATCAGCGACGAGATCTACCACGGAATCACCTACGGCGAGGCCGGGCAGCCGGCCGGGCCGACGCTCGCCGGGTCGCACGCCGAAGCCGGGGAACTCGTCGGCGGCTCGGCGCCGTCGCGGGTGGGCGGGGCACTGCCCACCGCCGCCCGCTTCGACGACGCCGTCGTGGTGAACTCCTTCTCCAAGTACTGGGCCATGACCGGCTGGCGGTTGGGCTGGCTGGTTCTCCCAGCAGAACTCGTGGGGCCGGTCGGGGCGCTCGCCGGCAACGTCGCGCTGTCCCCGCCCGGACTCGCCCAGCAGGCCGGGGTCGCGGCCTTCAGCGCCGAGGGCTACGCCGCAGCGGCCGAGAACGTCGGCCGCTATGCCGAATGCCGGGAGTTGGTGCTCTCCCGGTTGCCGGAGCTCGGCTGGTCTCAGGTCGCACCCGCCGACGGTGCGTTCTACGTTTACGCAAACATCAGCGCGGACGGCATGGATTCGATCACGTGGTGCTCGCGATTGCTCGCGGAGGCGAATGTCGCGCTCACACCGGGCACAGACTTCGATAACGTGGCCGGTCGCGAGTGGGTACGGCTATCCTTCGCGGCGTCTCCTGCTGTCGTGGCGGAGGCCGTCGAGCGAATCATCAGGTGGAGGCAAGGACTGTGAGTGACACGAGCGCGACTGGCGATGCGGCGAAGGGAACCGAGGTTCCGGCGCGGATGCCGGGTACCCTGCGGCTGGTCACCTACAACGTGCAACACGGCCGGGGCGATGACGGCAAGGTGGATCTCGACCGGTTCGCCCGGGCCGTGGAAGCGCTGGACGCCGATGTGCTCGCGCTCCAGGAGGTCGAACGCAACCAACAGCGGTCCGGGCGGGCCGATCTCACCGGTTTGGCCGCCCAGGCGCTGAGCAGCGACGACTGGCATTTCTCGCCGACGTTGCGGGGCGCTTTCGGACTACTGTTCCGGGTCCGGCGCGGCGGCATCGGGGCCAACCTGCCCAGCTACGGCATCGGGTTGGTGAGCCGGTTTCCCGTGGAACGTTGGCACCGGATCGACCTTCCCCGGCTGTCGTTGCTGGAGCGGTTGCGCCGGGTAGATCGGTCGACGTTCAAACGGGAGCCCGGCGGCATGCCCGTGCTGCGGCGCAAGACGTTGCGGGTCGCCCATCAGCTCCGGGACGAACCCCGGGCGGCGCTCGCCGCCGTTGTACGGATGCCGGAAGGGCCGGTCACAGTCGTGGCAACGCACCTGACTGCTCTGGCGTCGGCCACGGCCGCTCAGTTGGAGGCGCTGACCGAGGCATGCGCCGGTCTGCCCCGGCCGCTGATCGTGCTCGGCGACCTCAACCTCGCGGGGGAGCGGCCGGCCACGATCACCGGGTGGACGCCGTTGGCAACGGCACCCACTCATCCGGTGCACAAACCGAAGCGGCAGATCGATCACATCCTGGCCGACGGTGCGGTGCGTCCGGCGGGACCTGGGACAGCCGTGGACACAGGGCTGTCCGACCACCGTGCGCTGGTCGTCGATGTGACGATCGGCGGGTAGCGCGGGCCTGGGGCGGTTGGCCTTTGTCTGGGCCTGGGCTGTGGCCTTTCTGACCGCCGCCGGGGTGCGGCCGCTGTCGGCCGCCGGGGGATCCGGCGGGTCCGGTTGGTCCGGCTGACCTTTGGCGTCGGTCCGGCCGACCTGCGGTGTCGAGTGCTGTAGTTCGAGTCGAATGCTGTAGTTCTAGCTGCAGCACTCGACTGAAACCACAGCACTCGTGCAGGATGCTGCCGAGAGGGCTCCAGCTGCAACGGGTCAGCCCGGCTGCTCGCCGAGCGCGCCTCTCAGGCCGGCGGCCCGCCGAGCGCACCCTCAATCCGACCGGACCGCGATGGCGGGCTCGACGGCGGAGGCCCGCAGGGCCGGGTAAGCGGCGGAGACAAGTCCCGCGACCATGCCGACGACCGGTCCGAGTGCGATCGTTGCGGGCGGGAGGATGGCGGTCCAGTCGTTGACGAGGCAGACGATCAGCACCGCGAACGCCGCGAAGGCGCTGCCCGCCAAACCGCCGAGCGCTCCGGCGACGCCGCCTTCGGCGAGGAACAACCCGGCGACCGATCGACGTGAGGCACCCATGGCGCGGCGCAGTCCGATTTCTGAGGTCCGGCCCATCACGGAGACCGTCATCGCATTAGCGATCAGCAGCACGGTGAGCACCAACAGCAGTGCCCCGACCCAGGCGGCGAGCCGGTCGAGTTCGGTGCTGACGCCCGTGCGGAGGTCCTTGATGTCCAAGACCTGCGAGGAGGACAACCGTTGGGGAGCCTCGGGCCGGATGGCTTGCCGGATGACTCCGGCGACGGTGGCGCCGGCCCCCATCTCAGTGCGGATCAGCATGGTGGTTTCGCCGTCGCTCCCGGCGATCGGCAGGGCGCGCTGGTACGGGATCGCGATGGCGTCCGTGAGGCCGGTCGCCCCGCCGCGCAGGTACCCGACGATGTCGTATCGCGAACCGTTCAGCGTGACGCTCAGGCCGGTCGGGTCGGCGGTGACGGGGATATCCAGCTCTTTCGCAGCGCCTACGCCGAGGAGCGCGACGGGGCGTTCGCCGTCGAGCATCCAGCCGGTGGGCGCGGTGACGGAGTCGGCGGTGAGGTACCCGGAGGTCAATCCGAGGACGGTCAGGGGTTCGTCGCGGTCGCGCGGGGGGCTGGCTGATCGACCGTCGCGACCCGTGGTGACGCTCCCGGTGATATCGACCCGGCGACCACCGTCGACCACCAGGTCGACCTGCCGGACTCGGGCTTCGGCATCCGCGGGGAAGGCGACGTTGAGGTTGTCGGCGGCTGAGGTGATTTCGGCCGAGGTGGCCCCGGAGGCGGCGGTGACGGAGATCAGGTCCAGGGTGGAGGCGGCCAGCCCGGCATCGACCTGGTGGGCGGCGGTGGTGGAGATCGTGACGGCGCTGATCAGCGTCCCGGTGGACAGTCCGATGCCGATCATCAGCAGGACCGTTCGGGCTCGACGAGCATGCATCTCGACCCCAACGTCGGCCAGGAGGTCGCGGAGTTTGGCGAGGAGCCGGGCGATCATGCGGCGACACCGACCGTTTCCAGGCGGCCGTCGACCAAGGTGACGGACCGGTCGGCCCAGGCGGCGATCCGGGCATCGTGGGTGATCACGACGACGGCGACCCCGTCGGCGGTCTGCCGGTCGAACTGGTCGAGGACCCGACTCGCGTTCGCCGGGTCGAGGTTTCCGGTCGGTTCGTCGGCGAGCAGCAGGGCGGGGCGGGTGATCACCGCGCGGGCGATGGCCAGGCGTTGACGTTCGCCACCTGAGAGGAGCCTGCCCAGCGCACCGCGCCGGTGGACCAGGTCAACGGCGGCGAGGGCGGCGTCGACCAGTCCTGGGCGGTCCTTGTGGGGTGTGCCGTGGATTGCGAGCCGGATCTCCAGGTTCTCCGCGACGGTCCGCGAACCGAGGACGTGTGCGTCCTGGAAGACGAAACCGAGGTCGCTGGCCCTGATCCGGTCGCGGTCGGCCGCGGAGAGGTGAGCGGTGTCCCGGCCGAGGATCTCGTAGCGGCCGTCCGTCGGTGTGTCGAGGAGGCCGATGATGTTCAGCAGGGTCGATTTGCCCGAGCCGGAGGGGCCGACGACGGCGAGACGTTCCCCCGCCCGCACAGTGAGGTCGAGGCCGCGAAGCGCGTGCACGGGCGGGTCACCCGGGTAGGTCCTGTGCAGGGCTGTTGCCCGTAGGACGTTCATGTTCCGGCCGAGACGAGGACGGTGTCGCCTTCCTTGACGGCGCCAGGAGCAAGCAGTGCGTACCCGTCGCCGGTGACGACTACCTTGACGGGCACCCGGACGGCCTTCTTCGTGTCGCCGCTGGCCGGCAGCCGCAGGACGTACTCCGCCGTGGAGTCGGACCGGACCGCGACGAGCGGCACCGCGAGTCCTTCCTCGCCTGCCTTGGTGGTGGCAGGACGAATGAGTACCTCGGAGTCGTCGGAGAAGGTCGCGGACGAGTCGATGGCGATCGTCACGTCACGGCCCGGCAGCTGAGCACCGTCGTCACCACCTGCGTCGCGGTACTCCCCCACCTGGGCGACTTTCCCGGTTCCGGATGTGCCACCGTCGATGCTCGTCAGCGTGACGGCAGTCCCCACGGGGAAGTCCGCCACCTGATCGACGCCGGCCCGAACAACGACTTGCGGTTGCCCGCTCCGCAGCACGACGACGGTGGCCGACTCCCCGTCCAGCACGGTGCCTGCTGGGGTGGCGCGGACGACGGTGGCGCCGTCGGCGTTGATGGAGACGACCTCGGCGAGCGGTAGCGGTGTCGCAGTGGCGAGACGGGCCTTGTTCAGCTGCTGTTGGGCTTCCGAGCGGGCGGCGGGATCGGCGTCCTTGGCACTGGTGACGGCCTTCTGGGCGTCGCCGAGAGCCGTGGTTGCCTCGACTGGCGGGGTGGGTGAGGTGGCCCCGGTCCGTTCGTAGAGGCGCTTCACGGCACCCGCGGTTGCCTCGCCGTAGTCGCCATCGGCGGTGCCATGGAAAAGACCCAACGCCGCCAAGGCTTGCTGGACGGCCTTCACGTCAGGCCCTTTGGCCCCCGGGTTCAGGTCGCGGTACAGCGGGAACGGCAAGGCGAGAGCGATGAGCGGCCGGCCGGAGACTTCCGCGAGCACATCGCCGGGTTTGACGGTGGCGCCGACCTTCGCGTGGGCGGCGGTGACGACGGCGCGGGCGCCCTCCGCGGGGGCGCTCGACACCTCTAGTTCGGTGCCCAATTTGACGGTGCCCTTGAGCGCGACCACCTCACCGCTGACTTGGCGGATCTCGACCTTCGCGGTCACCGCGGGTTTAGTCTGGGAGTTGGCGACGGCCTGCTCCCAAGGCGACCGGACCAGGGTCCCGCCCAGGAACGCCGCCCCGATGGCGAGGGCGCCGATGATCGCCCAAACCCACAGCCAGCGGGAGCGCGAACTGCTGGGCGCGGGGGTTGGCGTTTCGGGGGCGTCGGAGCCGGGCATGGGAGTGTCGGAGTCGGCCCCATGATTGGGATGAGCCGCACCATCGCGGCTCGTCTCGGCCTGACGCACGACGCCGTGCGGGCCACCATCTACTGTCATTTCACCATCTAACCACTAGGTCACACGCGCTGGACATTCTATGTCAAGCAATCTATGGTGCAGCGTATCGGCCGATCGGCTTGATTGGCTGGTCAAGGGTGACGAGCACCATGGAGCGAAGGAGCTCTGCAATGAGGCACAAACGCATCACTTTCATCGGCGCCATCATCGGGATAGCACTCGTGGCTCCCACGGTTCCCGCCGTCGCCGGAACAGAAGACTGCATGAAGGGCTACGCCTGCCAGTGGACCGGGCTGAACTACGACGGAAGCGGCTACGGATCCGCCAGGGAATATGGCCTGTGGTCACCTCGGAACGTTGCGCGCTCGGTCGCTGCGAACGGAGGTGAGTGCAAGGAGACGTGGTTCTACAAGAGCTGGAACTTCTCGACAGGGTATCCGTATGGCGACTACTTCAGGCTCAACAGCAAGAGTCTGACTGGAACCAACTTCAGGGACCCAGACCTGCGCAACGGCGCAGGGAAAACTCCCAGTGGTCAGCTCGACACGAACAACTGGGATCAGACTCTTGAGGCGCACTGGTTCAAAGCATGTTAGAGATCGGAAGAAATCGGGTGAAGCGCGATCCAAAGTATCGGCTATCGACTTCTTTGCCTGTCCGGACACTAGTGTTTGGACTTGCGGGGGTGCTTTTCGTTCCGGTTGCCGCATGTGAGCGTGATGCGCCCTCGGATGGTGCAACCGCTGGAAACATTTCCCCGGCGGCAGATTCGGCCCATGGGATCAGCCTCGTTCCTGAGCTTGATGAGGAGGCAGGGGCCGTAATCCTACCCTCCGATCGGGTCATGTCGACGTTCAACGAACAAACCAAGCTGACGCAGGCAGGTTCCATCGCGATGGCTCAGTGTGCTCGCCCTCGCGGTGTGGTGTTCATCGTAAAGTTGTTCGACGGGCATCCGATTTATGATTCGGAACAGTACTTCGGTCCGTGGACAGAAGCTCAAGCGCGCCAATTTGGATTCGTCATGCCGTCACCGGCAGCGGACTTGGTGGCCAACGGGATCAAAGGGGCCCCGCCGTACGAACTGACCGGCGCTCCCCCGGAGAACCTGTCCCTCACGGAGGCGGACTATGACGTCCTAGCAGAATGCGAAAAGGAGCCAGAAGCAGAAAAGTTTCGTCAGGCACTGGGCGAGGCCGGGCCGTGGGTGGAAGAGTTGGCGACGATTGCGAAATCGTTGCGGGAGTCGGAGGAAGCGAAGGCTCTGTTCGATAAGCTCGGCGCCTGCTACCGCGACCACGGCCTCACGCCCTATCCGGAGGATCCGTCGTGGCCGGTGGGTGGACGAGGCGATGAGATCAGCGAGGCTCAGATCGAGCTTGCGCTGAAGGTGGTGGAGTGTAAGGACTCGATCGACTTCACTCAGCGCATGGCCACATTGGAGGCGCAGATGCAGGCTCCGATTATCACGAAGTATGCCGAGGAGATGCTCGCACAACGTCAGGTGATCGACAAGGCTCTCACCGAGGCCGACAAGATTACGGAGGAGTACAGACAGAGCGCGGAGTACAAGCAGCGTCAAGGCGCAAAGTAGACAATCCGATGCGTTCCTGGACCAGAAACACGCTATCGCTGATGATCGTCGGAATTCTTACAGTCATGGTTTCGTCTTGCGGTCGTAGCGAGCTAGCCGAGGGCGCTCAGGGCAGCGCATCCTTGGCAGCTGACTCAGTCCATGGGATCAGCCTTGTGCCAGAACTGGATGAGGAGTCAGGGGCGATGATCCTTCCTGCCGATCGAGTCACCTTGACGATTGACGAAGAAGACAAGATTCTTCGAGCAAGTACTGTTGTGATGGCTCAGTGTGCTCGTCCTCGGGGAGTAATATTCGTCGTCTCTTTGGTCGGAGTGAGTCCGATCTACGAGTCAGAACACTACTTTGGCCCGTGGACAACTGATCAAGCGCGTCAGTTTGGCTTTGTTGAACCCGCACCGCCTTCAGGCCTGGTTGGCTTTAAGGGTGCCCCGCCATATGAGCCGCAGGTCTCTACCGTCGAAGATCCTGTCCTGACCGAGGCGGACTATGACATACTCGCGGAGTGCGAGAATGAGCCGGAAGGCGAAAGTTTCCGGAAGGCGCTATATGGAGCCGGCCCATGGGTGGAAGAGTTGAGCGCGGTTAACGATTCGTTGCCGGAGACAAAGGAAGCAAGAGCGCTGCTGGAAGAACTGGGAGTCTGTTACCGCGATCAAGGGTTGACCCCGTACTCCAAGGACCTCTCGTGGCCGGTGGGTGGGCGTGGAGACGAGATCAGTGAGGCCCAGATCGAGCTTGCACTGAAGGTGGTGGAGTGTAAGAACTCGATCGACTTCACCCGACGCATGGCCACGCTGGAGTCGCAGATGCAGGCCCCGATCATCACCAAGTACGGCAAAGACATGCTCGCCCATCGTCAACTGATCGACAGCGCGCTCGTCGACGCCGACAAGGTCATCGAGGAGTACCGGCAGAGCCCGGAGTACCAGCAACGGCAAGCCGCAACACCGACCACCAGCTGACGCCGAGCGACGTCAGGCCGCCGCGAGCGCCGGGCTGACGTCCACCTCGTAGGCGGACTCCCCCGCCGCGACCGCCGGCTCTGCTGCCGGCACGTCATCAGCCCCCGCCCCCCGACGGTGCCGTCCCCGGGCGATCACGATGAATGCCTGCACGCCCACCGCCATCCACACGACATTGGCGGCAACCGACGGCCAGACACCACCACGAGCGGCCGTCGTGCACAGGAAGCCGGCCGCGACGAAGTTGGTGAGCTGGAACGGCAAGCCACAGGCGGTCCACTTGCCACGGGTCACCATCGCATACGCACTGACTCCACCCACGGCACCCACCCAGCCAAGCAAGGTAGTCACGGTGTCGAAGGCGGTAGGCATGGCAGTCTCCAGTCGGGTGCGCGGCAGTGGGATGGGTGAGCCGTCTGTCAGGGGCTCCGCGAGGGGGAGCCGCCCACCCCCCGCAATCGTGTGACGCGACCGCGGGAAGCGGGTTTTCTTCGGCTTCGAAATCCAGTGTGCACCCCGGAACCCTTCAGCGCAATTGCATAGATCTATTTACTCCGTTTAGTATCGCTACATGGCTGTCGACCCTCGCAGGCTGGCCGTGCTGCTGGCTGTTCACCGTGCCGGCGGCGTCGTGGCTGCCGCCGATCTCTTGCGGGTGACGCCGTCGGCCGTCTCCCAGCAGATTGCCCGGCTTGAATCCGAGGCGGGCGCCGTCGTCCTGGACCGCGGCCCCCGCGGTGTCACCCTGACCCCCGCTGGCCGGGTGCTGGCCGATGCGGCTGAGCGCATCGAAACTGAATTGGTCGAGGCCCAGAAAACCATGGCCGCATTGGGGGATGAGCTCACCGGAACGGTCGTCGTCGGTGCGTTCAAGACGGCGATCCGTGCGGTCGTCGCTCCGGTGGCCGCGTACCTGGCCCGGAGCCTGCCTGGGGTTGAGCTGGGCGTGGCCGAATACGACCCGGTCGACGCGATCCGGCTGCTGCGCGCGGGGGACCTGGACGTCATCTTGCTCGAAGAGGACATTCAGGACGGCCGTTCCCGCGAATCGGCCCGCGGTACCCGCGATGTCGTGCTCCTCGATGAACCCTGGCGGTTGGTCATTCCGGCCGGGTTCCCCACGCCCACCCGGCTCGCGGATGTCGCGGATGCCACTTGGCTCGGAGCCCACCCGGACACAGCCGCGGCCCGGGCGTTGGACAGGGTTGCCCGCGATTTGGGCGCTGCCCTGCGCACCCGGCATCTGTATAACGATTTCGACGTGGCGCTTGCCCTGGTAGCGGCCGAACGAGGTGTGGCGATCCTGCCGGCGTTGGCCGTCGCGCAACACGGGGGCGGGCTGCCCGACGGCGTGACGGTGGTCCCACTGCCCGGATTGGGGTCGCGCCGCCTGGTGCTCCGTCACCGGGCGACGCGGCGCGAACCGACGCCCATCGTGCGCGCGGTGGTCGAGGCGATGGTGGCCACCGCGAACCAGATCGAGCTCGGCTGATCCGGTGTCGCGGATTGTGGTGTCACGACCCGCTGATCCTTGGATAGTGGCTCGGCGCACGCCCACCTCTGACTACGATGGCGTCACAACTTCACTCGGTCACCGCATCCGCCGTCCGGCGGCCAAGGTGGCCTGTTGCCGATCGAACCGCCTCGGGAGAGCCGTTGCCCTGCACCGGCGCCGAAGGAGCAACTCCTCCCCGGGAATCTCTCAGGCCCACGTACCGTCGCGGTGAGGCAACTCTGGAAAGCGGCTTGTGCTGCCGGTCACGGCAGCCGGGCCCACCGACGGTGCAAGTCGGCGCGCCCCGGCGCTCGCCCCCGGGCGGCGCATGGCGGACCGGCAAAACTCTCAGGTCGACGCGTGCGTCCGATGACAGAGCGGGGAGGGACGCCGTGCACGCCCCTGCCCTCGATGCCGTCCCTCGGAGGACCCCGTGACCCAGCCCTCTTCCGCTGCCGCCTTCGCGCCACGCCACCTCGGCCCGGATGCGGCCGACGTCGGATCGATCCTTGCCCGTCTCGGCTATGAGTCGGTGGACGCCCTGATCGACGACGCCGTGCCCGCCGCCATCCGCACCGACCGGCCCCTGGCCCTGCCGGCCGCTCGCACGGAAACGCAGGTGCTCGCGGAACTGCGGGCGATGGCGGCCAAGAATGTCGTGAAGTCCCAGCTCATCGGCCTCGGCTACTACCCGGCGGTGACGCCGCCCGTCATCCGCCGCAACGTGCTGGAATCCCCGGCCTGGTACACCGCCTACACCCCGTACCAGCCGGA